>DHWX01000102.1 GCA_002413395.1 Polaromonas sp. UBA5171
GTCGTGTGTGTTGTGGACCGATGTGCGCAGCGGCTGGGAGCAGCGCCGCCAGGGTGGCGAGCCCGTCATGTCGGCGCTGCAGGACGCGATTGATGATTCCTTCAACGCCCGGATTGGCGACGTTTCGGGCCGCGGCAAGCTGGGCATCGACATGCGCGAGATCTGGAGCATGCAGCCGCGCTTTGAAAAGCGCGTCGGCAGTTCGCCGTACTCGTTGCTGGAACAGCCGCGTTTTCGCGCCGGATTTGACTTCATGCGCCTGCGCGCGCAAACCGGCGAGATCGACGCGGAACTGGCCGAATGGTGGGAGAAATTCAGCACTGCCTATGACGACGAACGTCACGCCATGATTGAAGAGGTACGCCAGACGCAGCTGAAAAAACCGCAGCCGCCGCGCGTCAGGGTGAAACGGACCGATGCCGACATGGGGAGCGCATTGAGCAATCCATCCAGCGCCAACCGCACGGCAACCGATCAGGCTGAGGCTTCCCCGGATCATGGTGACATGGTGCCAGTCAAAAAACGCCGTCGTCGCCACAAGCCCGCCAACCGGGCCAATTCCGATTCGGTGCAAGACACCGCAGGTGCCAGTGAACCGTCTTCATCGGGTACCGTCCCGAATCGCTGAGCCGGAAAGCCCTGTCATGTGCACAGGTGCCAATCTGCCTGGCCGCTTTGACGCTCAGGGCGCCGTGACGGCCTATGTCGCGCTGGGTGCCAATCTCGGTGATGCCGTGACGGCGCTGCGTCAAGCGGTCATGGCGATGAACTGTGTGCCTTTGACCGACGTGCACCAGACTTCCAGCCTCTACCAGACTGCGCCGCTGGCCACCGATTCAGGCGGTGAGGCCGCGGCACCTGGCCCCGATTACATCAATGCGGTCGTGGCCCTTGAAACCGGCTTGACGGCACCCGCGCTGTTCGATCACCTGCAGCGGATCGAGCAGCTTGCCGGGCGCGAAAGATCCTACCGCAACGCGCCGCGTACGCTGGATCTGGACCTGCTCCTGTATGGCAACGCCCGCATTGAATCAGCACGCCTCGTGGTGCCGCATCCGCGCATGCTGCAGCGCGCCTTTGTGCTGGTGCCGCTGGTTGAAATTGCGCCGGACTTGGTCAGCGCTGAACAGCTTGGGGCGGTTGCGCACCAGGTGATTGAGCGACTGGGGCCTTTCCCTGTTTCCCCCTTCCCCGGGAGAATGCCGGGGTGAGGGCTTGTCTTCAGGGTGCCAGGCGCTCGCGCAGCCAGATGGCGTCGGATTGCAGCGTGTAGCGCAGACGGTCGTGCAGCCGGCTTTTCCGGCCTTGCCAGAATTGCCAGTGGTCGGGCTTGAGGCGGTAGCCGCCCCAATGCGGCGGGCGCGGCGGTTGCAACAGGAATTTGGCAGCATACTTCGCGGCATTGGTGACCAGCACGCCGCGGCTGGCAATCACCTCGCTTTGCGGACTGGCCCAGGCACCAATGCGTGAATCCATTGGCCGGCTGTGGAAGTAGGCATCGCTTTCCGCGTCGGATACTTTTTCAACCACGCCTTCGATGCGCACCACGCGTTCCAGCTCGACCCAGTGAAACTGCAGCGCCGCGTACGGGTTGCCGGCCAGTTCCAGGCCCTTGCGGCTGCCATAGTTGGTAAACCACACAATGCCGCGCGCATCAAAGCCCTTGATCAGCACGACGCGGGTAGAAGGGCGCAGGTCGCTGGCCACCGTGGCCAGCGTCATGGCATTGGGCTCTGGCACTTCGGCGGCAATGGCTTCATTGACCCACTGCTCGAATTGTTTCAAAGGGTCGGCCTGCGAGGCACTTTCATTGAGCTCGGCGCGTTCGTAGCTTTTTCGCAAGTCGGCAATAGAGGAGGTTGGATCTGGCATGGTGGGAGTATAAAGTTGACGCAACTTTGTGAATAGCCCAACCCGTATGCCCATGTATTCTTCCATTCTTCCAGTTGTGATTGTTCTGGCCGCCGGCCGGGGCGAGCGCTTTGCCGCATCCGGCGGTAAGGTGCATAAACTCAACGCTCTGCTGGCTGGCAGGCGTGTACTTGATCATGTCCTTGACGCCGTGCGCGCCACCGGCCTGCCGCACCACGTGGTGCACCCTGACGCACAGCGCCCGGGCATGGGCGACTCCATCGCAGCAGGCGTGCGGGCCACAGCCGATGCGCCTGGCTGGCTGATCCTGCCGGCTGATTTACCGTTGATCCTCAGTGAAACCTTGCGCGCCATCGCGCTGGCCCCGGCCAGCGTGGTCACGGTGCCGCGCTACCTGGGCCAGCGCGGTCATCCAGTCCGCTTCGCCGCCGAATGTGGCCAAGCGCTCGCTATTTTAGAGGGAAATCAGGGGGCAGCCCATATAGTAAAGGCGCAGGAAGCTATTAATTCAGTAGCATTTCTCGATACCGATGACCTTGGCACAGTCACCGATATTGACACACTGGACGATCTGCGCCGGGCCGAGCTGCTGCTGGTGCAGCGCCAGCAGTCTCAAGCGCGCACCAGGCGCAACAGTTTGCCGAGCGCCCGGTCATGAATGCCCAGCGTACGCAGTTTGTCGTAGGTCATTTGCGCGTAATCGCGAGTGCTGCCGTAACGCCCGCGCGAGCTTGAGAAAATCTGCCGGTAAGTGTCTTCACTGAGCACGCCGGTGTGGCTGGGGCTGCGTTTTGACAGCGTAAAGGCCAGCGCCCTGAAATCGCCCAGCGTGGTCTGGCAGCGCAGCCACTTGGGGTCGTACACGCCGTTTGGCATTTCGCGTGCCCACAAATGCGGCAGGATGGCCATCGCGTGCGCTCGCGGCAGGCGAAACGCGACGCCCTTGCAACTGCCGCCGGGCAGCAGGCCAAACACCAGACCCGGGCACTCTGGTGTGCCGCGGTTGACATGGCTCCACATTTTCAGCGCGCGGTGATAGCCGTAAATGGTGGCAAAACGCTCTTCCGAAAATTCAAACTCGGGCCGCCAGATCAGCGAGGCGTAGGCAAAGATCCACAGGTCGTCCTGGCCGCCCCATTCGCGCGTGACCGCTTCCAGCATGTGGGCCGGATTGCGGGAAGACGCGTGGCTGGGCGCCGAAGTTGCTGCATGTGCCATGACCAGACTTTACAATGCGCCAAGTTATTTTCAAGGGAGTCGGCAATGTTTTCTGGGGGCGATGAGGGCCAGCAGGGTCTGGTGTTGACAGTTGTTTCTGCTCTGGTGGCGCTGGTTGTCGCGTTGGTCATGGGTGTCGCTGTTCATCACCGCAAGCCATTGATGCCCTCGGCGAAAGGCATTGAGATCGCTAGTGCTGCGGTTTCCCCCGGGCCGCCGGCCAGCGCCTCGCCGGCGCACAGCCTGACTGCCGTGCAAGCTGCGCAGGCCGCTTCGGATGCGGCCAGTGTCACGGTCGAACGGGACGTGGTGAAATTTTATTTCGCCTCAGGCAAGGCTGATCTGGCGGCCGGCGCCGGCGAGGCCCTGGCCGGTATGGTCAGCGCCGCCAAGTCAGGCCGTATGCTGGTAATCTCAGGGTTTCATGATGCCACGGGGGATGCCCGAAAAAATGCGGAACTTGCTAGGCAGCGGGCGCAGGCGGTGCATAGCGCCCTGAAGGCGTTGGGTGTGGCAGAGCAGCAGATCGACCTCAAAAAGCCCGAGCAGAGGCTTGGCAATGGCAGCAACGCCGAAGCGCGCCGCGTGGAAATAACCCTTCGATAAGTGCCCTCTGGGGGCAAGCCCTCCGCGGGCGTCGACTAACGCAAGCCAGCACCCATATCGCCCTCGGCGCGCTGGATCAATTCAATTTTGTAGCCATCCGGGTCCGTCACAAAGGCGATCACCGTGCTGCCGCCCTTGACCGGGCCCGCTTCGCGAGTGACGTTTCCGCCGGCGGCCTTGATTTTTTCGCAGGCCGCATAAATGTCAGGCATGCCCAGCGCGATATGACCGTAGGCGGTTCCCAGTTCATAGTGATCGGTACCGTGGTTGTAGGTCAGCTCGATTTCGGCTTGCGCCGGATTGCCTTCGAAACCGATAAAGGCCAGACTGTACTTGTACTCGGGATTTTCAGAGGTGCGCAGCAGCTTCATGCCCAGCACCTTGGTGTAGAAATCGATGGAGCGCTGGAGATTGCCAACGCGCAGCATGGTATGTAGGAGTCGCATGAACGGATTATCGCGCAGGTGGGGAACCGTCGTGACAGAGGGGGCCGCAGTCCTCGATCGGACGTGTCGGCCTTTCATTCCATCCGCTTTGGGCATGACGGGGCTCAGAGCTTCTTGACGAGCTCGATCAGCTTCGCACCATCAGGTACGCTTTCCGTAAAGGCTTTGATGACCGCCGGTTGCATCACGGCGGACAGTACTTTCTCTTGCTCCTTACTCAGCACTACAACCGTCATACCCTTGTCCCGCAGGCGCTTGATATCTTCGGGATTAATCTCATCAGTAGTTGGTGTCATCGCTATCTCGGCCTTGCGCGCCGCGTTCAGTACCGCTTTGCGGTATTCCTCAGGCCGCTTGCCCCACCAGGCGGGATTTACCACGATCGTGGAATAAGCCGTCACGATGGTCGAAGCGGCGCCAAACTTTCAAATCTCGTAATAGCGCTGAGCGTTGTTCTTGACTCGGACCCATGGTCACTACTACAATCCACGTATCTCAACAACGGAGCAATCCATGGAATCTGGCCCTAGTACCTGTTCGCCCTTGGCGAACTGATCAGCGAGTACGTAGGCAGCCTTTTTCTGTCACCGTCTCGCTGATACCAGCAGGACGGTGTGTTGCAGTTAGTTCTCATCTGGTGCCAATTCTTGGCATCGGGACATATCTCCTAATTTAGTTGCATGAGCACAGGGTTTTTTGCATTGTGACGCCCATCTAGGGCGTTTCCGATGTTGAGCCTCGTCTTGTGCTTGTGAGTCAAATCCCCACAAGGGATTGACCTTCAAGAGGTATTGTCATGACATTCAAAATTCAATCTATCGCATCCACAGTACAGGACTCACTGCACAAAGGTCGTGCCTGGGCACGCATGAAACTCGCTGAGCGCGCTCGCGCTGTCCAGCATTACGACGGGACCGCTGCCGAAACCCCCCGTGGTTACCTTCTGGGCACACTTGTCAGCTTGCGCTGATCCGGCTTTCTCACTAAGACATTTCGGAGAAGGATCATGGCGCAATCGAACGCAACTCAAGACACTTTGCAAGTGAATCGCGGCGGCAGTGCTGTCCTGGATAGCGCCCATACCGGCGACATTCTTGGAGCTTTTGGCACGATCAAACACGGCGATACCGGTGCTCGCACAAACTGGAAACAACGCTGGCAGACTCTGTTGGCCATCCTTGGGCCAGGCCTGATTGTGATGGTCGGGGACAACGATGCTGGAGCGTTTGGCACGTATACCCAGGCCGGACAGAACTACGGCACTTCATTGCTCTGGACCCTATTGCTGTTGGTCCCTGTGCTTTATGTCAACCAGGAAATGGTTTTGCGCCTCGGGGCTGTCACTGGCGTCGGCCACGCTCGGCTGATTTTTGAGCGTTTTGGCAAGTTCTGGGGTGCGTTCAGCGTCGTTGATCTTTTTTTGCTCAATGCCTTGACGATTGTTACCGAGTTCATTGGCATCAGCCTTGGTCTGGACTATCTGGGTGTTTCCAGGCTTTGGGGCGTGGGTATATCCGCAGTCATCATCATTGCTGCGGCCAGCACCGGGGACTTTCGGCGTTTTGAAAGATTCTCGCTGTTCCTGGTGTTCGCCAGTCTGTTGTTGGTGCCGATTGTGGTCATGGTGCATCCTGCGCCCGGACAAATTGCGCACGATTTTCTGATTCCTCAACTGCCCAAAGACAGCAAGCTCAGCGAAGTCATGCTGCTCGTCATCGGGATTGTTGGAACAACCGTGGCGCCGTGGCAGTTGTTCTTCCAGCAAAGCTATGTGATCGACAAACGCATTACCTCTCGCTTTATTCGCTACCAACGCATTGATCTTTGGGTTGGCATCGTGCTGGTCGTGATTGGTGGCGTGGCCATGATGGCTTTTGCATCGGAAACCTTTGCGGGACGCCCAGAGTTTGGCAACTTCAGCGATGCGGCGGGTGTTGCCGGTGGATTGGAGAAGTATTTTGGTCGAGTACCGGGTGTCTTCTTTGCGATCGCATTGATCGACGCATCCATCATCGGCGCATTGGCGGTGTCACTGTCGACCGCTTACGCTATTGGCGACGTATTTGCCGTGCGCCATTCACTGCATCGCAAGCCAAGCGACGCAAAGGCTTTCTATGCCGTCTATGTCGGCTTGATCATTGTGGCGGCGGTCTTGGTGCTTACGCCAGGTACGCCTCTGGGCCTGTTGACCAATTTGGTGCAAACTTTGGCTGGGGTTTTGCTGCCCAGTGCGACAGTGTTTTTGCTCTTGCTTTGCAACGACAAGGCGGTGCTGGGTCCGTGGGTCAACTCGCGCAAACTCAATTGGTTCACAGCGGCAATCATCGCTGTGCTGGTGATGTTGTCTGTGATCCTGACAGCCGCTGTGCTCTTCCCGGGCATCAGCGACGCGCACATTCTGGGAGTCCTGATCGGTGGATGTGTCGCTGGCACCGTGTTGGCATTGGGCGTCAAAGTTTACGAAAGACGCGAGGGCGTTCAGTCGATGTCTGAAGAAATTGTACAAGTTTCGCAAGCAGTGCGAGAACAATGGCGCATGCCACCCCTGGAATCGCTTGCACCGGCGCGCCTGAGTATTTCCAGCCGCATGTGGATGCTTGTTCTGCGCGGTTACCTGGTGATCGCTGCAGGCTTGCTAGTCGTCAAACTGGTGATGTTGGCAACATCCTCAGGATAAGCCTCGGCAACCGGTTGTCCGGTGCCCAAAGCCATGCGAGACGGCTCAAATATCTGAAGTTGGTGAGCAAGGTGTCGGTCCACTCCCGTCAGGATTGGCGAGCAGGGTGACTCCAAGAACAATTTCTCCCCTTGATTTAACACCATGTATTCAATGAATGAAACTCGATCCACTGTGCGCGATGAACATCCTCGGCCATGTCACCTTCTGGTTCTTCTCGCATCCTTCATCATCTCGCACTTGGCCAGTGCTCAAACTGTGCCCGCCTCCTCGGCGCCAGGGCTAATTTCTCCTGAGGCAGTCAGCTCATTGAATGCTTCAGATGTGCCTGTGTCTGAAGTGTGGAATGCCCACGGGCAGTTCACCATCGTGACGCAACATCACGGTACGTTTGCCTCGCCCTATGCCGGTCCCAACAGTCTGCAGCCCCGGGAAGGTGCCAAGGAGACAGTGGATGGCACCCTGTTTCTGGGCCTCAAGGTATGGCGCTCCGCGGAACTCTATCTCAATCCCGAATTTGACCAGGGGTTCGGTTTGGCCAACACGACGGGAATGGCCGGCTTCACAAGTGGTGCTGCCTACAAGGTAGGGCACGATTCTGCCTACGGCCGCCTGCAACGCGCCTTCTTGAGGCAGACTTTCTCGTTGGATGATGACCTGAGCATGGTCGAATCGGGGCCCAATGCACTGGCCGGCCCCAGGGCAAACCGGAATCTAACGCTGACTGTTGGCAAGTTCTCGGTGGTCGACATCTTCGACAATAACAGCTATGCCCACGATCCCCGTGCCGACTTCCTGAACTGGACTGTGATCGACAGTGGCGCGTTTGATTATGCCGCTGACTCATGGGGCTACACCTATGGGATGGCAGCCGAAATGACAGAGCATGACTGGACCTTGCGAGGTGGCATTTTTGCAACGTCGACCGAGCCCAACTCAGAAACCATCGACAAGACTTTCGGTCAACGAGAGTGGGTGGCCGAGTTGGAGCAGCGCTACGAATGGAACGCACATCACGGCGCAATCCGCTTGCTCGGTTTTCTGAATCAGGCACGCATGGCCAATTACGGCGAGGCGGTTGCGTTGGCGCTGGCAAGCGGCCAGCCTGCGGACGTGAATAGGGTCCGCAGGAGCGCCAATAAGTCGGGTTTTGCCCTTAACGTGGAGCAGGAGTTGGCGAAAGATTTTGGAGTGTTTGCACGGTTCAGCAGAAACAGTGGCAACACAGAGGCTTTTGACTTCACTGACGTCAACCAATCCCTGTCCGCCGGTTTGTCTCTGAAGGGCAGCTACTGGAATCAGCCCACGCACACTTTCGGATCTGCATTTGTCGTCAATGGCTTATCGAAAGAGGCACAAGCCTATTTTGCTGCTGGTGGGAGTGGCATTTTGATTGGTGATGGGCAATTACTGCACTATTCAAGGGAACAGATTTTGGAAGTCTATTACGCCGTGAGTTTGAACAAGGCGCTGACCGTGTTGGCGGACTTCCAATACGTCAAGAATCCTGCCTACAACGCCGATCGGGGGCCTGTCTCAATATGGGGTTTGCGCGTGCATGCCGAGTTCTGACTCGTGATAAGGCAAGCCCCCGGCTTTGTCCGGGGCACCTGACTAGAAATGCCAGCCTAAGGCATTGCTTGTATGGACGTCTTGTTTCTTCCAGTTACCCCAGATTCGTCATTTCAAACACCAGACAAGTCGTGGTCGCATGGGCATACAGCTTGCCGTCGGGCCCGACAATCCGGGCCTCGGCGGTGGCCAGTTGCCGGCCGCAATGGATGATGTTGCCGATGGCGCGCAGCGGGCCGGTTTTATGCGTGGCTGCGCGCACGATGTTGACGCCGAGTTCGGCCGTTGTGTAGCCGCGACCGGCCGGCATCATGGTGTGTACGGCGCAGCCCAGTGCCGAGTCCAGCAGCGTGGCGTACCAGCCACCATGCACGCTGCCCATCGGGTTGTAGTGCTGGAGCTGTGGCGTGCCCTGGAACACGGCTTTACCGGGGGCGACTTCCACAAGCGAAAAGTCCAGCGTTTCGGCAATGAGCGGGTAGGGCAGTTCACCTGCCAGCATGGCCTGCATGATTTCCAGCCCGGTTTTTCCTGCTACCTGTTCGGGGCGAGCCAGGCCCGGCTTGCCACCGCCAGCGAGCATGCGGGCGCGCACAGCGGTGCTTTGTTCCAACCATTGAATCAATGTTTCTTGTGTGGTCATGCCATTCACTTAAATTGCATATGCAATAATTGCAAATACAATTATATTATGAATAAAAAATCCGATCTGTCAATGCGCGATGAGCTCAAAGCGCAGGGCTGCACCAACCTGAAGCTGCGTCAGTTGATGCGCCGTGTTGCGCAGCTCTACGACCTTGAAATGGCCAAGGCGGGGCTCAAGACCACTCAGTATTCGCTGCTCAGCCATGTTCTAAAGTTGGGCCCCTTGCGCCCCGGTGAACTTGCCCAAAAGATGAAGTTCAGCGCCTCTACCCTGACGCGAAACCTCAAACCACTGATTGACGCCGGGTGGGTAGAACTCGCCGCCGGTTCCGACGCTCGCAGCCGCAGTGTGGCCATCACGCGAGCGGGCCGGGCCAAGCGCGCGCAAGCGATGCAGCACTGGAAAGTTGCTCAGGAAAGCCTGAACCAACGGTTGGGCGTGGAGCGTGTGCTGGCCCTGCACGGCTTGATCAATGAATCCCTCAAACTTTTATTTCCCCTGGAAACGGGCTCTGGAACTGATGATGAATAAGATGCAACCCTTCGCTGGGCGGAGATTCGCCATCTGGCTGGTGCTGCTGGCGGCAAGCGGCACTTTTGCGCTGACCATGGGTGTGCGCCAGACCATGGGTCTGTTTTTGTCGGCGCTCAATACCTCGACGGCGCTCGGTGTCGGCCGCATTAGTCTGGCCTTTGCGTTTGGTCAACTCTGGTGGGGGCTGACCCAACCATTTGCCGGGGCCGTGGCGGACCGCATTGGCACCGGGCGCGTGATCTTCCTGGGTGTGGGACTTGGTCGCCATCGGCACCATCATTACGCCGCTCATGACCAGCACGACCGGTTTGATCTTTGCGATAGGCGTGCTTGCCGCAGGCGGCGCCGGCATGGCGGGGCCGTCGGTGCTGATGGCTGCGAGCACACGCCTGGTGCCATTGGAAAAGCGCGGCCTGACCACGGGAATTGTCAATGCAGGCGGCTCTTTCGGTCAGTTCGCCATGGCACCGATAGCGATTGGTCTGACCACCGCCGTTGGCTGGGCCAGTGCGATGCAGTGGCTTGGCATTCTGGTGTTGCTGGCCTTGCCGGCGGTGTTTGTGCTCAAGGGCAATTCGAACGCCCTGGCTGCGCAAGCCGCCGTTGCCTCGGGTAAAAAAGCACTGAGCGCCCGACAAGCGATCGGGCAGGCGATTGCCACGCCCAGTTACCGTTACCTGAGCCTGGGTTTTCTGGTTTGTGGTTTTCACGTTGCATTTCTGGCGACGCACTTGCCGGGTGTGATTGCTGCCTGCGGGTTGGCCCCAGAAATCGGTGGCTGGGCGCTGGCGATGATCGGTCTATTTAATATTATGGGTAGCCTTGCCATGGGTTGGGCCGTCGGCCGCTGGCGCATGAAATCGCTGCTCACCCTGCTCTATGCAACGCGCGGCCTTGCTGTATTGATTTTTCTGCTTGCGCCTAAAACGTCCGTCGTAGTGCTGGTTTTTGCCGCTGTCATGGGTGTGACTTTTCTCTCGACGGTTCCGCCGACGGTGGGCCTGGTGGCCAAGATGTTCGGCACGTCCAACATGGCCATGCTGTTCGGCATCGTGATGCTGTCGCACCAGATTGGCGGATTTTTTGGTGCCTTCCTTGGCGGCTACGTGTTTCAGGTGACCGGCAGCTACGACTGGGTCTGGTACATCGACATCGTGCTGGCCGTTGGTGCCGCGCTGGTGAACCTGCCTATACGCGAAGCGAAGCCGCTTCGCGTTACCGCGTAATTCCAGATAAAAAAAGACCTGCAGTCGAATTGCAACTTCTGCAGTTTGCTATTTATTTTATAGTAAACAATCCTTTTAGCCAAAGCGGTGGTGTGAATGTGGTACGTAGTGCCAGCGCTGCCTGACGACTGGCGCAGCCTTCCAGGTGGTCGTTGACCAGCCCCATGGCTTGCATGAAGGCGTGCATCGTGGTCGGCCCGACAAAAGTCCAGCCGCGTTTCTTGAGGTCTTTGGACAGTGCCACCGAAGCCGGTGATGTGGTCATGGCCCATACCGCTTCGTGTGTGATGCGGGTCGGCCGGCTGAGGAACTCGGGTTCAAGCCGCCAGATGAAGGCGGCTAACGAACCAAATTCACTACGCAACTCAATCACGCGCTGGGCGTTATTGATGGTGGAGGCGATCTTTCCAGCGTGCCGCACGATGCTGGCGTCGCCCATTAGTCGTTTGACGTCGAACGTATCAAAACGGGCTACCTGTTCGGCATCGAAGTTGGCAAAGGCATTGCGAAAGGCTTCACGTTTGTTCAGTATGGTCAGCCAGCTCAACCCAGCCTGAAAACCTTCGAGGCAAATTTTTTCGAATAAACGGCGTTCATCTGCGACCGGAAAACCCCATTCGGTGTCGTGGTAGTGGCGGTACAGCGGCGTGGCCTGGCACCAGGCGCAGCGGGTCGTGGTGGTATCGTCGGTGAATAGACCGTTGCTGATGGGAACCGTTGCGGCTGTCTGGATGTCAGAAGTCATGAGCAATTTGCTTCAGAGGCGGTGATCAGTTGAGACATCGGGATTTTTGTGCGAAGTGGTTGGGAAATTTTCACACGCTCACCAAAGGATCTGGCCAATCGGTGGGCCGTCTCTTTCCACGCGAACGAGGCTGGGCTCGGGCATGCTGGAGCACCGCGCTGGGACCCGCGTAGGTGGCCGACTAACGGGGTTTCACGCGCTTGATGAGCTCCTGGCGGATCGCGGTAAGTTTTGCCTTCAGCCGACGTTCGTTGACCGACCCGACGCGCAGCAGGATTTTTTTGCCCGCAGACAGCGACTCAAGCGCCGGATCGGAAAACTCGTAGCGGACCCAGGGACGCCCCGACGGAACCGACCCCCTGACCTCGGTCAGTTGAACCTTTATGGGCTCGTCGGTGCCGGGGGTGGCGAGCAACTGCCCGATCACCTCAATCAGCCGGTCGTTGAAGTAGCGCTTGGGGTAACCCAATTGCTCATACGCCCGCTGCAGCAGCGGGTAGATGCGGAGGTACAGATCGACCGCCTTGCCCGCATCCACAGCTTCGGCCAGCAGCACCAGCGGTGTGTAGCGCAGGCTATTGTCGGCGCTGATGACCGGGCCACCTGCGCGTTCTTCAACCATGAAGCGGTTGGGAGTCGGGTTGATCGGCCACACCATGGGCGGTGCGTGGGAGCTTCCGAGGTTATCGACCGTTGCCACAAATCGACGCGGGAAGTCGTCGAGCTCAAAGAAGGAGAGAACCGCCTTGCGTCCCAGAAGATTGGTCAGCGCCGTACCAATATCAGCCGCTGCCAGCGGTGGCCCTTCGACCGGTGCTTCAACTGGATACTGGATTGCGGACTCGGCTGGCATTACGGCCGGCTTGGGACTGCTTGGTGCCGCAGCAGGTGCAGGTGCGGAAGCAATGGGTGCCTGGGGCACCGCCCTGAACATGGTCCACCAGAGCGCTGCCGCAGCGATGATCGTGGCGACGATGACGACTGGAAACAGTGCGCGCGATGATGTGCTCATGGGTGGCAATTTACCACGCTGTGCCGCGCGACACCATTGCTGCATTCACCAGATCGTGCGCTGCTGTCGCGCCGGTTGCACGGGGTCAGGTTTGCCGCGCATAAACTGGCCTCCCAACTTCATGAGATTCACCCCATGCTTACCCTCTTCGGCTCACCCATCTCCAACTACTACAACAAGGTCAAGCTTGCACTGATTGAAAAGGGCGTGCCGTTTAACGAGGTCCTCGCGTCCA
This sequence comes from Polaromonas sp. UBA5171, assembly GCA_002413395.1. Classification (GTDB taxonomy): domain Bacteria; phylum Pseudomonadota; class Gammaproteobacteria; order Burkholderiales; family Burkholderiaceae_C; genus Polaromonas. Next base: position 12,790 of record DHWX01000102.1, read on the forward strand.
CGCACAGCACCGATGAGGCCATCCTCAGTGCCTCGCCGCTGGGCAAAATTCCCTTTATACGCACCGGGCAGGGCGCGCTGTGCGAGAGCCAGGCCATTATGGAATACATCGAGGCGGCCTACCCGCAGCCGCCGCTGCTGCCCGCCGACGCGTTTGCCGCGGCCAAGGTGCGCGAGCTGACTATCTTCATTGATCTGCACTTGGAGCTGGTGGCGCGCGACTTGTACTCGCAGGCCTTTTTTGGCGGCACGGTGAGCGAAGGCACCCAGGCGCGCGTTCGCAAGCAGCTCGAAAAGAACATCGCTGCCTTCAAGCGGCTGGCCGCGTTTGCGCCCTATGTGGCGGGTGAGACCTTCACTCAGGCCGACTGTGCCGCCTTTGCCAGCCTGCCGTTGGTGGGCATGGCCACCAGGGCGGTGTATGGCGAAGACCTGCTGGCTGCGGCGGCCGTGGACTATAAGCCCTACATCAAGCTGATTGGCGAGCGGCCTTCGGCGCAGCAGGTGGCGGTTGACCGCAAGGCGGCGCAGGCGCAGGCAACGGCGTAGCAGCTTCTGCTGAGTAATGGTAGCTGCTTGTGCCCATAATCATTCGGCCAAAACCCGGTTGAGATCGGCCTGTAAGCCGGGCGCTAGTACGGCAACGCGAAGCCGTTGCGTCCCGCGTTGATGCGTTGCACCGTGGGTGTGCCGTCAAGCGTCTGGGCTGTCAGCGAAACGCTGGCGCCTGACACCAGCAGGCTGCGGTTGGCTGGCTTGAAGGTCACAATAGGCGTGCCGGGCGGCACGACGATGGTCTTTTGGCCGCCCTTGTATTTCAGCTGCAGTGTGCGGCCGTCGGGCGTCGCTGCCAAATCGGCCACGGTGGCGTTGGTCATGGTGCTTTGCGGCATCAGGTCGAAGGGGCGATAGCCTTCGCCGGTGCCGCGCGCCGACTCGGGAAATACCGTCACTGCAATTGCGCGCTGCGAGCCGTCAGCTTGGGGCAGGCCCCCCACGCCCACAAAGCTGCCGACCTTGATGTCGGCCAGCTCGATCGGGTAAACCTCGTTCACTATCAGGCTGGCCGGCAGCGCGAGCTCAATCACTTCGCCGCTGCGCGTTTTCAGCGTGACGCTGCCTTGCGTCACCGACTGCAGGGTGCCACGCAGCCGTACGACGGGTGATGTGTTAGGTGATGCGGTGGTGGCCGGGCTGGCCTGCAAGTTGACCTTGAGGAAAGCCATCGTGCGCTCCCAGGCCAGCTTGGCGGCAGCCGCGTCATAGCGTGGGGTGGTGTCGTTATTGAAACCGTGCTGGGTGCCGGGGTAGCGGTACACCGCGAGCTTCACGCCGGCGGCCTTTAACGCGGCTTCATAGGCCGGCCAGGCGGCGTTGTTGCGCTCGTCCACGTCGGCCTGCTGCACCAGCAGGGGGGTCTTGACCTTGGCCGCTTCCGCAGGCGCCGGCGTGTTGCCGTAAAAGGATACAGCGGCGTTCAGGTCGGGCAGGCGCGTGGTCAGCAGGTGGACGATGCCGCCGCCATAGCAAAAGCCCACCACGCCCAGCTTGCCGCTTGCGTCGTTGCGTGCCTTCAGCCAGCGGGCGGCGGCGACGAAGTCCTCGCGCGCCTTGGCCTGGTCCAGGCTGGCGAAGGCGGCGACGGCCTTTTCCTCGTCGCCGGGATAGCCGCCCGCCGATGTCAGCGCATCGGGCGCGAAGGCCATGAAGCCGTCCAGCGCGAGGCGGCGGGCGATGTCCTCAATGTGCGGGTTCAGGCCGCGGTTTTCGTGAATGACCAGCACGGCCGGCAGCTTGGTCGTGCCCGCACTGGCCGGGCGGACCAGGTAGCCCTTGACGTTGCCGGTGCCGGCGGGCGAGGGGTAGCTGAGCCGTTCGATTTTCAGCCGCGCGTCGTCCTGGGCCACCTGCTGGCCGGCCGCGAAGTCGGGGCTCAGCGCGGCCAGCAGGCCGGCCGCCGTCATGCCGGCCTTGGCGAATTTTTGCGCTTGCGCAAGAAATCCGCGCCGGTCCAGGTTGCCGTGGACGTAGGCATCGAAGAGGATCAGTACTTCCTGGTCAAAGTCTTGGGCGGTCAGACGTGGTGGCATGGCGCGTTCCTTGGAAAAAAGTGCAGCATACGCCGTTAGAAAAAATTGTGTCGGGACCGTCTTGCCGACTGGCGTCACGCTTCCAGGTGTGCGGTTGGTTCTTTCGGATGAGTCGCGCCAGCGCGTTAGGATCGCAACTTCACTCAAGGAGACCCTATGCGCAAGCGCAACAGCGAAGAAGAACCATCGGTTGCCCTGTACTGGGATTTTGAAAATTTGCACGCGAGCCTGTGCGAGGCCCGGCAAGAGGGCGCTTACAGCAAGCAAGACAACCGTTTCAAGGTGCAGGAGCCACTGATTGATGTTCAGGCAGTCGTTGAGCTTGCCGCCTCATTTGGTCCGATTGCGATCAATCGGGCTTACTGCAACTGGCAGTATTTCAGCCGCTATCGGGATGCCCTGCTGCAAAGCGCTGTGGAACTCATACAGCTGTTTCCTCCCGGCGGGTCAGCCAAGAACGGTGCCGACATCAAGCTGTGCCTGGACGCCATGGAAGACCTTGGCCGCTTTAGCCACATCGGAACCGTCATCATCGTGGGCGGTGACAGCGATTTCATGCCGGTGTCGCAAAAGGTCAAGGCGGCAGGCCGCACCTTGATCGGGGTCGGGGCGCGCAAGTCCACCAACCGTCACTGGGCCAAGAGCTGCCACGAGTTCCGCTACTATGAGAATCTGGTTGAAAGCCCGCTGGAGTCCGCGCCCAGGCCCATCGATGCGGCGCAGCAGCTGCCGGCCAATCCAGCTGCGGAAATCTTCAAGCGAGCGATCCGCCTGCTGGCGGAAACCCATGACGATGCATGGGTGAGCCAGGCGTCGATCTGGCACATGATCAAGCGCCTGGACTCGACTTTTGACCCCAAGGAACATGGCTATGCCAATTTCCTGACCATGGTCAAGGCGTTCGATTCCATGGTGGAAGTCAAAGATGGCGAGTCAGATCAGATGGTGCGACTGCGCTAATTCGCGCACAGCGCTGGCGGTGCTTTATTCAAACCCCCGGCCGATGGTGCGGCTGGCAATGGTGCAATCGTGTTTGTTGGCTATAAAAAATAATAGCTTCTCGTTCCTGTATTTATTGAACGATTTTTTTATTAAAAACCAGAGAGACTTTCAGTGGCGGGCCACTCGCTGAACGGGAAGGGCAGCGCCTCGGTGCCGAAGCATTCAAAGTTGGCAATCTGGGCCATGTAACGGCCCAGGCTGCGGCCGAAAAATCGCAGGCGGGCGTTGGGCGATCGGTGACCACGGCCAGCAGCAGTTGCGGCACAGCCACGAAGAACAGCACCGAGGCGGCCAGCTGGAAAGCGGCTGCCATCAGCACCATCAGCAGCAGGCGCACCCATAGCTTGCGCGGCGCTGATACTGTCAGGTCATTCATCTACCCACTCTTCAGCGCGCCACCAGCACGGGCACGGGCGATTCCGCCACCACCTTGGCGGCTACGCTGCCCAGCATGAGCCGGGCGATGCCGGAACGGCCGTGCGATCCGACGACGATGAGATCTGCGTTATCGTCCTTGGCCGTCTGAACGATGCCGACCGACGCAGTCACGTTTTCGACCACGCGCGATTGCAAGTCCACCGGGGTACCAGACTGGCTGCACAGTTCAGTTACTTTGGCGTGGGCCTGCGCAGCGTGTTCCTGGGCCGCTGCCATGTAGGCTTGAAAGCCCATGGGGTTGGTTTCACCGATGCCCAGGTAGGGATAGGGATCCACAACGTAAAGTGCCGTCAGTTTTGCGCCGTGCATGCGCGCCATGTCGACTGCCAGTTTTGCGGCGTGTTCGGACGCGCCGGAGCCATCGGTAGCGAGCAGGATGTGTTTGAACATGGTTGCCTTGTTTGAAGGTTGTTAAATCAGCTCTATTCTGTGACTGTAGCTAGCCGCCATTCTTGATGTGCGTCAAGCTCGTGGCAGGTGGAGCGTACTATATTGCAAACAGGGCTGTCAGGGTTCATGCGCAGTGGGCTCAATGAGATAGCCGTTTACCAGTGCAGACCACATGATCGTCAATCGCGACGTTAATCATGACACTCAAAACCTGCCAAAGATCGAGGTGCCCTTGACCAGCTTTTTGCAGTGTCATCTGGGTATCCCGTCACGACTGCAGGCGTTCTCGGGACTGCCTGCGCTGCAGACCGCGGCGGCGTAGTCGCGCAATGTTTGGCCAGCACGCTGGCGCTGTTCAAAAATATGACGTACGGTCACCATGCCGATGAAAAAAATGAACTGTTTCCGACCATTCAGGGCGTGATGCGTTCCTGGTAATGTGCGCAGATCGCATCAACGAGAGACTGCGCGTAGGCGGGAAGGGTCTCGTGTTCCCGCACCAGGATGTAGCGCTCGCGCACGCTCCAGCCATCGGTCAACGCGATCAGCGCCAGATTCATGCTGTCCTGGTTTCGCCTCGCCGCGCTTTCGGGCACGATGCCTACGCCCACGCCAGCGCCGATCATGCGGCACATCGCGTCAAAGCTGCTGAGCTGGATCCGCAACTTCAGCGGCTTGCCCAGCCTGTCGGTGATCTGCGCCAGAAAGGTCTGCAAGGTGCTGCCCTGCTGCATGCCCACGGCGTCCTCGTCCAGCGTTTCTGCAAAGGCGATGGCCTTTCGGCCAGCAAAAGGGTGGTTTTTGGACGTCACCAGCACCAGTTGGTCGGTGCTGAAGTGGATGGCCTGCAGGCTCAGCGTGTCGACCTGACCGGCCACGATGCCGATGTCGGCGCGCCCGTCGAGTACGCCGCGCGCAATCTCAGGATTCGGTTTTTCCTGAAGGTCCACGTTGACACGCGGGTTGTTCGACAGAAAGCCCGGCAGAATTTCGGGCAGAAAATCCTTCACGGCCGTGGTGTTGGCGAATACCCGAACGTGGCCGCGCAGGCCGCCGCTGTACTCCTGCAAATCTGTTCGTAACTGCTCGGTTTGCCGCAATACGCCGCGCGCTTCGCGGTAGAGCAGGCTCAAGCCGGTCTGCACTTCCAGCGCCTTGATGCGCGCGCTGGCGGCCACCAGCGATAGTTGCTGCCGCGCCGCCGCGCGCGTGAGCTTGCCCTCCTCGGCGGTCAGCACGAACAGGCGCAGGTCGGTCAGGTCGAATTGCATGGATGGATGCTAGCGCAAAGGCAGAGCAGTGTTCGGTTTTTACTAAGCCTTGGTTTTGAAATCACAGATTGCGGACGGTCCAAAAACCCGCGATCATGTCAGCCTATGAGCACTAACACCGACGTCCGTACCCTGGCCCCCAGTACCCTGGCCCATCTGCAGAGCTGGGTCGGAAAATCTGAAACCCTGACCGACGACATCACCGCCGCGCCAGTGCGCGCCTTGTCGGCCACGCTGGACCGCGACGACCCCGCGCCCGTGCCCGGAACGGCGCTGCCGGCGCTGTGGCACTGGCTGTATTTTTTGCCGCAGCACCGCCAGAGCGAGATCGGCCCGGATGGCCACGCCAAACGCGGCGGCTTCCTGCCGCCGGTGCCTTTGCCGCGTCGCATGTGGGCCGGCGGGCGGCTGCAATGGCTTCAGGACAACCCGGTCTTGGTGGGCGATGCCGTGCGGCGTGTGTCGCGCATCGGGTCGGTCACGCACAAGGCCGGCCGCACCGGTGATTTGCTGTTTGTTCTAGTGCAACATGAAATTCATAACGCCAAGGGCCTGGCGCTGACCGAAGAACATGACATCGTCTATCGCGCCGCCGCCCAGCCAGGCGACCCGGTGCCGCAGCCCGTAGCTGCAGAGAAGGGCGCCGCCTGGCAACGCGAGATCGTCCCGGACGACGTGCTGCTGTTCCGCTATTCCGCGCTCACCTTCAACGGCCACCGCATCCACTACGACCGACGCTACGTGACGGAGGTCGAAGGCTACCCTGGCCTGATGGTGCATGGCCCGTTGATCGCCACGCTGCTGGTCGATCTGGTGCGGCGCCATGCACCGGGTGCCTTCATCAAGCGCTTTAATTTCAAGGCGCTGCGGCCGACGTTTGACCTGCACCCGTTCCGGCTGAACGGCCAGCTCTCAGAGGACGGCAAAACCGTGCGCCTCTGGGCTGAAGACCACGAAGGCTGGCTCACCATGCAAGCCACCGCCGATTTGGCTTGATCCCGCCTTTTACCGATTCATCAAAGACCTGTTCATGCTCAAAACCACGACCGACAAGTACCAGGACATCCGCGACGCCGTGCGCGCGCTGTGCGCCGAATTCCCAGACGAATACCACCGCAAGATCGACGGGGAGCGCGGCTACCCCGAGGCCTTTGTTGATGCGCTCACCAAGGCCGGCTGGCTGGCCGCACTGATTCCGGCCGAATATGGCGGCTCTGGCCTGGGCCTGGCCGAGGCCTCGGTGATCATGGAAGAGATCAACCGCAGCGGCGGCAATTCGGGCGCCTGTCACGGCCAGATGTACAACATGGGCACGCTGCTGCGCCATGGCTCCAAGGCACAAAAAGAGCTGTATCTGCCAAGAATAGCCAGCGGCGAATGGCGCCTGCAGTCCATGGGCGTGACCGAGCCCAGCACCGGCACCGACACCACCAAGATCAAGACCACGGCCGTGAAAAAGGGTGACCGCTACGTGATCAATGGGCAAAAGGTCTGGATCTCGCGCGTGCAGCACTCCGACTGGATGATTCTGCTGGCGCGCACCACGCCGCTGGCAGAGGTCAAGAAAAAGTCCGAGGGCATGTCGATCTTTATGGTCGATCTGCGCCAGGCTGAAAAATCCGGCATGACCGTGCGGCCCATCCCCAACATGGTCAACCACGAGACCAACGAGCTGTTTTTCGAGAACCTCGAAATCCCCGCGGAGAACTTGATCGGCGAGGAAGGGCAGGGCTTCAGGTACATCCTCGACGGCCTGAATGCCGAGCGCACGCTGATCGCTGCCGAGTGCATCGGCGACGGCTACTGGTTCATCGACCGTGTCACGAAATATGTCAAGGACCGCGTGGTTTTCGGCCGCCCCATCGGGCAGAACCAGGGCGTGCAGTTCCCGATTGCTGACGCCTACATCGAGATCGAGGCGGCCAACCTCATGCGCTTTGAGGCCTGCCGCCTGTTCGACGCGCACCAGCCCTGCGGCGCCCAGGCCAACATGGCCAAGTTTCTGGCGGCCAAGGCCAGTTGGGAAGCGGCCAACGTGTGCATCCAGTACCACGGCGGCTTCGGCTTTGCCTGCGAATACGACGTGGAGCGCAAGTTCCGTGAAACGCGCCTGTACCAGGTGGCGCCGATCTCCACCAACCTGATCTATTCCTACGTGGCCGAGCACATCCTCGGGCTGCCAAGGTCCTTTTAGATATTTGCGGGAAAGACCGCAGCCGCGAAGCGGCAAGCTCTGTCCTCAACTAATTAGGATCTGCTCATGTCCCCACCCTCAATCCGGCCGCTTGACGGCATCACCGTCGTCTCACTCGAACACGCGATTGCCGCGCCGTTCTGCACGCGCCAGCTCGCCGACCTGGGCGCGCGCGTGATCAAGGTCGAGCGCCCCGGCAGCGGCGACTTTGCGCGGGCCTACGACACCCGCGTCAAGGGTTTGGCCTCGCACTTCGTCTGGACCAATCGCTCCAAGGAGAGCCTGACGCTGGACCTTAAGCAGCCGGACGCACTGGCGGCATTGAAGCAGGTGCTGGGCAAGGCCGATGTGCTGGTGCAAAACCTGGCGCCCGGAGCGGCGGCACGCATGGGCCTGTCGTTCGAGGTGCTCAGCAAGGAACACCCCAGGCTGATCGTCTGCGACATCTCGGGCTATGGCGATGACGGCCCGTACCGCGACAAGAAGGCCTACGACCTGCTGATCCAGAGCGAGGCCGGCTTTCTTTCGGTTACCGGCACGCCCGAGTCGCCCAGCAAGGCGGGCAATTCGGTGGCCGACATTGCGGCCGGCATGTACGCCTATACCGGCGTCCTATCGGCGCTGCTGCTGCGCGGCAAGACCGGGCAGGGCAGCCATATCGACGTGTCCATGCTCGAATCGCTGGCCGAATGGATGGGCTACCCGCTGTATTACGCGTTCGACGGCGCGCCGCCACCGCCGCGCACCGCCGCCTCGCACGCCAGCATTTACCCCTACGGCCCGTTTGAAGCTGGCGATGGCGGCACCGTCATGCTGGGCCTGCAGAACGAGCGCGAATGGAAGGCGTTTTGCGAGGGGGTGCTCAAGAACGCCGCTCTGGCCGGCGATCTGCGCTTTGACAGCAACGCTCGCCGCAACCAGCACCGCGACGCACTGACAACCCTCATCCTCGACGTTTTCGGAAAGCTGACTACGGAACAGGTGGTGGCGCGGCTTGACGAGGCGCAGATTGCCAACGCCCGCATGAACGACATGGCCGACCTGTGGGCGCACCCGCAACTCAAGGCGCGTGGGCGCTGGACGGCCGTGGGCTCGCCGGCCGGCGACATTCCGGCGCTGCTGCCGCCGGGACGCAACAACGCGTTTGACTACCGCATGGACCCGGTGCCTGCCGTGGGCCAGCACACCGAGGCCATCCTGCGCGAACTGGGGCAGGGCGATGCCCAGATGGCTGCGCTGCGCGCCACCAGGGCCATTTGACGATAGCTGACGGTGGTGAATTGCTATCAAAAGTAGAGCTGCTTGCGCCCGACTTATAAGGGCAAAGTGTCGATTTAACTCAACAAGGAATTGCCATGGCAACTGCCTCTTCACAACTTTCCGCCTTCGCGGCCGGTCTGCGTTTTGACGTCATTCCCGAGCCCGTGGTCCGCCGGGCCGAGGACTTGCTCGTGGACTGGTTCGGCTCGGCCGTGGCCGGCCACGGCGCACGCGCGGTGGAAAGCATCACGCGCTTTGCGCAGGCGATGGGGCCACAGCCCGTGCTGGGCTGCGACACGCCGCCTGCGGGCGCCGCCGAAGTGATCATCAACCGCAGCCGCACCAGTCCCTACCTGGCGGCCATGGCCAATGCCGCCGCATCGCATGTGGCCGAGCAGGACGACGTGCACAACGGCGCGGTGTTTCACCCCGCCACGGTGGTATTCCCGGCGGCGGTGGCTACAGCGCAGGCGCTGGGCGCCAGCGGGCAGCAGCTTATTGCAGCCAGCGTTGCAGGCTATGAAGTGGGCATCCGCGTCGGCGAGTTCCTTAGGCGCTCCCACTACAAGGTGTTCCACACCACCGGCACGGCCGGCACGCTGGCCGCGGCCGCGGCCGTTGGCAATTTGCTTGACCTGAACGCGGCGCAGATGCAGCACGCCTTTGGCTCAGCCGGCACGCAGTCGGCGGGACTGTGGGAGTTTTTGCGCACCGGCGCTGACAGCAAGCAGCTGCACACCGCGCACGCTTCGGCGGCGGGCTTGATGGCGGCATACCTTGCCAAGGACGGCTTCACTGGCGCCGCGCAGATTTTCGAAGGCCCGCAGGGCATGGCCGCTGGCATGTCGAGCGACGCCGATCCGGCCAAACTGATCGATCGCCTCGGCACGCGCTGGGCCACGGCCGAGACCTCGTTCAAATACCACGCCAGTTGCCGCCACACGCATCCTGCGGCCGACGCACTGCTGCAGGTGATGCAGGCGCATGGCCTCAAGCCTGACGATCTGGCGCGCGTGGTGACCCATGTGCACCAGGGCGCCATCGACGTGCTGGGGCCGGTGGTGCGGCCCGCTACCGTGCATCAAAGCAAGTTTTCCATGGGAACTGTGCTGGCGCTGGTGGCGCGTTTTGGGCACGCTGGCCTGGTCGAGTTTGAGCAGCATTTTCTGGATGCCGGCACGCAAGGCCTGCGCGACCGCGTGACGATGAAACTCGACGCCGAAGTCGATGCCGCCTACCCGCAGCGCTGGATCGGCAAGGTCACGGTGTACACCACCGACGGCCGTGTGCTGCAGGGCCGCGTGGATGATCCCAAGGGCGACCCCGGAAACACGCTCAGCCGCGATGAGATTACCGCCAAGGCGCTGCGGCTGGCGGCCTTCAGCGGCGGAGCGACTCCCGCCGAGATGCAGGCCGCAGTGGAGGCGTTGTGGCAGGTGGCGAAGTGGCCGCGCGTGGGGGTCTTGCTGGCGGGTGCGGCATGAGCGAGCCCTTGTTGAATCCCTCGCTGGCGCGGGCCCGCTCCTTCCTGTTTGTTCCCGCGACCCGACCCGAGCGCTACGCCAAGGCGCTGGCCTCGGGCGCTGACGCGGTGATCATTGATCTGGAAGATGCGGTGGCCCCGGTCGACAAGACGGCGGCACGGCAGATGCTGGCGCAGGCCTGGCCCGGTCTGCCAGCGGCCCAGCGCGGCCGCGTGCTGGTACGCCTGAATGCCAGCGACACGGAGTGGCATGGCGATGACCTGGTGTTGCTGGGCACGCTCGGCGTGGTCGGCGTGGCGCTGCCCAAGGCCGAATCCGCCGCCGACCTTGCGCGCGTGGCGGCCGCCATGGGGCCTGCATGCGCGCTGCTGCCCATGATCGAATCGGTAGCGGGACTGGATGCCATTGACGCGCTGGCGCGCAGCCCGCAGGTGTTGCGGCTGGCCTTTGGCAACCTGGATTTTCAGGCCGATGCGGGCATGGCCTGCGGGCCCGACGAGCCCGAACTGACGGCGGTGCGCCTGGCCCTGGTGCTGTCCTCGCGCCGCGCCTGTCGGGCTGCTCCTGTGGACGGTGTGACGGTGGGCACGCAGGACATAGCACAACTGCAGCGCGACGCCCTGCACAGTCGGCGCGGTGGCTTCGGCGGCAAGCTCTGCATCCATCCGTCGCAGGTGTCGCTCGTGAATGCCGCGTTCACCCCCAGTCCTGCCGAACTGGATTGGGCGCGCCGCGTGCTGGCCGCCTTCGAAACTGCCGGTGGCGGCGTGTTCAGCCTCGATGGCCGCATGGTGGATGCGCCGGTATTGCTTCTGGCGCGGCGCACGCTGGCACAAAGTCAGGCGGGGTGAGGCATCAGCTCTTGGATCAGGGTTTGTCTGACTGACATTGCGAGATTGAGTCCCCGAAAAATTGCCTCATCCACGCACCACGATTCAAATAAAAGGCACCAGTATCGATCCTTAACCAATCATCCTGCGCTTCGCGTGTAACTCTGCTTTGAACCACGCATGGAGAAACAACCCAATGGAGATGCTATGGATGCCTCC
>DHWX01000127.1 GCA_002413395.1 Polaromonas sp. UBA5171
CATGCGGTTGGTCACATGTCTTGATCAGGGCCGACGAGCCTATCAGGTCGCCGCCGAGCATCCGTGCAACAACGCCACAATTAGGCTGTTGCACTTCAGACTTGAATCCGCCTGCCTTTACTGACCGTTCATGTCACTTAATACACGACAACTCGAAGTTATTCACACTGTCATCCGCACTGGGTCAGTCACGGATGCTGCAGAGGCTCTTGAAATTTCGCAACCTGCCGTCAGCATGGTGGTCAAAGCCTGCGAAAAAAGTGTGGGGTTTCCATTGTTCATTCGCAAACAAGGTCGCCTGCAACCGACACCCGAGGCAAAAACGTTATTTCCGGAGCTGGAGCGAATATTTGGCGGCGTTGAACGTGTGCACCGTCTGGTTGATGAGCTGAAAGACTCCAGAGTTGGCCTCATTAGGATCGCAGCCACGCCCATCCTAGCCGACAATCTGCTGTCAATTGCCTCCCAGTATTTCCTGTCCCCACGTCCGCAGGTGCAAATCTCCATCAACAGCCTGCCCAACTATGAAGTCGCCGACCATGTCATGACCGAGCGGGCCGATTTCGGGTTTGTGCTATCCCCAGAAAAGTATCTTGACACTCGGGTGATCGATCTTTGTACATCGGAACTGGTTTGTGTTGCTCCAGATAATCACCCGCTCGCAAAATATGATCGAGTCAGCCCTCACGAATTGATCAAATTTCCATTCATTTCCTTCAGTCGCAGCCTGCCCTTGGGCTCGCTAATAGATGGAATCTTTCGTCGGGAAGGGCTCAATCGGCGAATCGCCGTCGAGATCACGCAATCATCAACAGCCTGCGCTATGGTTAAAGCTGGCGTCGGCTTAGCTATTCTCGATCCATTCGCGCTACTGGGGGCGAACAGCCACGGATTGGTCAAGATAAAGTTAGTCTCATCCACGTTGATGACCGCACAGCTTCTGATGCCTGCCAATGGACGAGTTTCAAGGCCAGCCCGGATATTCATAGATACTGTCAGTGAAACGGTAAAAACCCTCATCGAAGAAGGCCTTCTTTAGCGCGGAGGCTGATCGCTACTAGCGGCGGTATTGTCAACTTAAGCCCGGCTTCGCGGTAGCGGTGAGAATCTCGGCATGAACTCACCACCCACAGACAAAGCGATCTCTTACGCTGGCTACCGACTTCCTCCCGACGTGATCAGCTACGCGGTTTGGCTGTACTACCGATTTCCGTTGAGCCTTAGAATGGTCGAGGAGATGCTGGCCGCTCGTGGCATCGAAGTGACCTACAAGACAGTGCGTCGATGGGCGGTGAAGTTTGGATTACACACGGCGCGGCGGATCCGATCAAGTGCAGTTGCTTGTGGCGACAGGTGGTATCTAGATGAAGCGGCGATCACCATGAATGGCAAACATCATTGGCTGTGGCGGTCGGTCGATCAGAATGGTTTGGTTCTGGACATCCTGGTGCAAAGCCGTCGCGACCGGCGCGCAGCAGAGCGACTGATGCGCAAGTTGATCAGAAAGCACAACCTAACGCCACGCGTCATGATCACCGACAAGCTCAAAAGTTACGCTGCGGCCAACAAAGACATGGGCCTGAAGTTCGAGCATCGCCAACACAAGGGACTGAACAACCGAGTCGAGAATTCACATCAACCGACACGAGTTCGGGAGAAGGTGATGCGCCGATTTAAGTCACCCCGTCAGCTACAACGCTTCTCATCTGTTCACGACCAAGTCGCCAACCAATTCATGCACTGCCGCTACAACCGAGATGCCAAAGTCAAACGGGAACTTCGCAAACAGGCGCTGGCCGCCTGGAATGTGGCTGCGTGCGCCACAATGATGTAGGCGTGAACGCATTGGTCGTCCTCGGATGGATTAGAGCGGCCTCGACTCAACAAGTTGACAATACCGGAAATTCACTGAAACCGAACGACACGGAAAAGAGAAAAAACATGGAACTGCCACGTAACAATTTCAAGCACGCCCTGGCGGCGGGTCGACAGCAACTCGGCCTGTGGTCCAGCCTCTCCTCCAATTACACAGTGGAGGTGATTGCTGGCGCAGGCTACGACTGGATTCTCCTTGATACCGAGCACTCGCCCAACGACCTCGAGTCCATGCTGATGCAACTCCAGGCGGCCGCACCCTATCCGACCGCCGCAGTAGTGCGCGTGGCGTGGAACGACATGGTGCTGATCAAGCGATACCTCGACATCGGTGCGCAAAGCCTGCTCATTCCCTACGTTCAGAACGCCGATGAGGCACGCGCGGCAGTGGCCGCCACCTGCTATCCGCCGCAGGGCGTGCGCGGCGTGGCCGGTGCGACGCGGGCTACGCGCTTCGGCCGCATCAAGGATTACGCCCGACGCGCCAACGAGGAACTGTGCCTGTTGGTGCAGGTGGAAACGCCGCAGGCGCTGGAGAACATTGAGGCCATTTGCGCCGTTGATGGTGTGGATGGTGTCTTCATCGGCCCGGCCGATCTGCATGCCTCCCTCGGCTACCCTGGCGAAACCGGAAATCCGGCCGTAGTGCCGATGATCGAGGATGCCATCCGCCGCATCCGCAAGGCGGGCAAGGCAGCGGGCGTGCTCACTGCGGCCGAAGCCGAGATCCGTCGCTACATCGAAGCCGGCTGCTTGTACACAGCTGTGGGGTCGGATGTTGGCATCTTGGCCCGTGGCTCTGAACAGTTGCTGGCCAAATACCGCTGATTTTGGTGCGGGAACGTTTCCGGTGTTCTCCCTCGCCTACGCAATTGGACACCTGACGCCGGCCAGGGTGCTGTCTCGCGCCGCGCCGGTGAGCACTGTGCCGTCAGTCTGGACGATCTTGATGCCGCCAGCCGCAAGGTGCCGGTAATCGCCAACATCCGACCCAGCGGCGACACCTACCTGATGGAAGACTTTTATTACGCTGGCGGCATGACCGCGATGATGAGTGTGCTCAAGGACCATCTCAAGCTCGATGCGCTGACCGTCACAGGAAAGACCATGGGCGAGAACGTCCAAGGTGCCGAGGTCTATAACCACGACGTGGTCCGTCCGCTGGACAACCCGATTTATGCCGAAGGGGCGCTGGTCGTGCTGCGCGGCAACCTGGCACCCGACGGCTGCGTGATCAAGCCCAGCGCCTGCGCGCCGCAGTATCTCCAGCAAACCGGCCCGGCGCTGGTGTTCGACGACTATCCCTCCATGAAAGCGGCCATCGACGATGAGAACCTCGACGTAACTGCCGACCACATCATGATGCTGCGCAATGCGGGTCCCCAAGGCGGGCCCAGCATGCCCGAGTGGGGCATGCTGCCAAATCCCCTCAAACTGGTCAAGCAGGGCGTCAAGGACATACTCCGGATAAGCACGGTTTAAACAACAGGACCTATTTACCTATGGATACCAAACTGATCGAAACCTTGGGCGACGAAATTTACCACGCCATGAGCACCCAAACCGTGGTGGACCCGCTCACCACACGCCACCCCGACATCACGATCGAGAACGCGTACCACATTCAGCAGCGCATGCTGTCACGGCGCCTGCAGTCCGGGGAGCGCGTGGTCGGCAAGAAGATTGGCGTCACCTCGGCCGCCGTCATGAACATGCTGGGCGTGTATCAGCCCGATTTTGGCTACCTGCTCGATGGCATGATTTACAACGAAGGCCAGTCGATTGACGCGTCGACGCTGATCCAGCCCAAGGCCGAGGGCGAGATCGCCTTCATCCTCAAAAAAGACCTGATGGGCCCCGGCATCAGTAACGCTGATGTTCTGGCCGCGACAGAATGCGTCATGCCGTGTTTTGAGATTGTCGACTCGCGCATCCGCGACTGGAAGATCAAGATACAGGACACCGTGGCCGACAACGCCTCCTGCGGCGTGTTTGTGTTGGGCGACTGTGCGGTGAACCCGCGCCGCATCGACCTGTCCACCTGCGGAATGGTGCTGGAAAAAAATGGCGAAGTCATAGGCACCGGTGCCGGGGCTGCCGCCTTGGGATCACCGGTGAATGCCGTCACCTGGCTGGTCAACACACTGGGCCGACTGGGCATTGGCATGAAAGCGGGTGAAGTGATTTTGTCGGGTGCACTGGCCGCCATGTCGCCCGCCAAGGCCGGTGACAACTTCCGCGTGTCGATTGGCGGGCTGGGCAGTTGCTCGGTGCGTTTTTCCTGAAAGCGCCTGAGTCGTTATGGCCACAGCCGTCCCCAAAGCCGCCAGTGCCGTCACCGTGCTGGTGTCGCGCCGCGTCAAGCCGGGTTACGAAGCCGCTTTCGAGCAGGCATCGCAGGCCATGCCGGGGGCAGCGCGGCCGTTCCAGGGCTATCTGGGCGGGCAGATGGTGCGCCCGGACGCGCAGGCGGATGAAGAAGAAATCAACCTCTATCTACACGGTGTTCGCCTTTGACACGCCCGAGCACCTGCAAGCTTGGCAAACCTCACCTGAGCGTGCCGAGTGCCTGAACGTGATCGCTCAGCACACGCTGGGCAGCACACAGCTGCGCCAGGTCAGCGGTCTGGGGCACTGGTTCACCCAACCGGTTGCAGCAGTCCACCAACCGCCTCCATGGTGGAAGGTGGCTGTAGTGACCTGGCTGGGCATCTTCCCCACCGTGTTTGTACTGTTCCTGACGGTAGCGCCCTTGCTGGCCAATTGGCCGCTGCTGCCGCGCGTGATGGTGATCACCCTGCTGGTGGTGTTGCTCATGACCTGGGTGATCGCCCCGCGGCTGACCACCTGGTTCAAATCCTTCCTCTACCCGGCGAACCCGTCTTCCCTCTCTTAAGAATAAAAATGGATTTTCAACTCAAAGGTAAGCGAGCCTTGGTTACAGGCTCCACGGCTGGTATTGGTTGGGCGACGGCACGCGAATTAGCAGCCGAGGGGACTCACGTCATCCTCAACGGTCGTGACTCGGCTCGGCTGGCTAGCGCTGTCGAGCGCATTCAGGCAGAAATGCCAGACGCGACGATTGACGGTGTACAGGCTGATTTGTCATCGGCTGCTGGTTGCCAGCGTTTGCTTGATGCCGCAGGCGAGGTGGACATCCTGGTCAACAACCTCGGAATTTTTGAGCCCAAAGCCTTCGAGCAAATCACCGACGCAGACTGGACCCGATTTTTTGAGGTGAACGTGCTCAGCGGTGTGCGTCTGTCGCGCGACCACCTCCCGCGCATGAAAGCGCGCGGTTGGGGCCGCATTGTTTTTATCTCCAGTGAGTCAGGCATCTGCCCGCCGGCTGACATGGTGCATTACGGCATGAGCAAGTCGGCCCAGTTGTCAGTGTCGCGTGGTCTGGCAGAAACTTGTGTGGGCACCGGGGTCACGGTAAATGCCGTGCTGCCCGGCCCTACGCGCACCGAAGGCGTGGGCGAATTCTTCGCCAAACTCGCTCGTGACGCCGGCCAGACACTGGCGCAGGCTGAGCATGATTTTTTCAAATTCGCGCGGCCCACCTCGATCTTGCAGCGTTTCATTGAACCCACTGAAGTCGCAGCCATGGTCACTTATGTGTGCAGCCCGCGCGCGGCTGCCACCAACGGTGCTGCGTTGCGCGTCGAAGGCGGCGTGGTTCGCTCTCTTACTTAATTTCAACTGACGGAGTTTTTATGAAAAAAATCAAATGTGCCCTGATCGGGCCCGGCAACATTGGTACTGACCTGCTGGCCAAACTGCAACGCAGCGCGGTCCTGGAGCCAGTTTGGATGGTGGGCATCGACCCCAATTCAGACGGTCTCGAACGCGCCCGCGAGATGGGCATCAAAACCACCGCAGAGGGTGTCGATGGCCCTGGTGCCACACATGGTGGCGGATGGTGTGCAAATCGTCTTTGACGCCACCAGCGCGTATGTGCATGCTGAAAACAGCCGCAAAGTCAACGCCCTGGGCGCGTTGATGATCGACCTCACGCCCGCAGCCATCGGTCCGTTTTGTGTGCCGCCGGTTAACCTGAAGGAGCATGTTGGCAAAGGAGAGATGAACGTCAACATGGTCACCTGCGGTGGCCAAGCCACCATCCCCATGGTGGCTGCCGTGAGCCGTGTGCAGCCGGTGGCTTATGGCGAAATCGTCGCCACCGTGTCGAGCAAGTCCGCTGGCCCCGGCACGCGAAAAAACATCGACGAATTCACCCGCACCACTGCCAGCGCAGTCGAAAAAGTCGGCGGTGCAAAAAAAGGCAAGGCCATCATCATCCTGAACCCGGCCGAACCGCCACTGATCATGCGCGACACCGTGCATTGCCTGACCGAAACCGAGCCGGACCAGGCCAAGATCACCGAATCGATCCACGCCATGATCAAGGAAGTGCAAAAGTACGTGCCAGGCTACAAGCTGGTCAACGGGCCAGTGTTTGATGGCAAGCGCGTGTCCGTCTTCCTGGAAGTGGAAGGCCTTGGCGACTACCTGCCCAAATACGCTGGCAACCTGGACATCATGACCGCAGCCGCTGCCCGAACCGCCGAGATGTTTGCCGAAGAAATCATCGCCGGGCGCCTCACGCTCAAAGCCACCGCCGCCTGAACCCACCCTGGAGAACGACCATGACTCAAACCAAAAAAATCACCCTGCACGACATGACGCTGCGCGACGGCATGCACCCCAAGCGCCACCTGATGACGCTGGACCAGATGAAAACCATCGCCTGCGGGCTTGATGCGGCGGGCATTCCATTGATCGAAGTCACCCACGGCGACGGTTTGGGTGGCTCGTCGGTTAATTACGGCTTTCCGGCACACACCGACGAGGAATACCTGGGCGCGGTGATCCCGCTGATGAAGCAGGCCAAGGTCTCGGCGCTGCTGATTCCGGGCATCGGAACCGTCGATCATTTGCTGATGGCCAAGGACCTCGGCGTCAACACCATCCGCGTCGCCACGCATTGCACCGAGGCGGATGTGTCAGAGCAGCACATCACCAAGGCCCGTGCACTGGGTATGGACACCGTGGGCTTTTTGATGATGGCGCATATGGCCAGCGCCGACAAGTTGGTCAGCCAGGCATTGCTGATGCAAGGCTACGGCGCCAACTGCATCTATGTGACCGACTCTGCCGGTCACATGCTGCCCAAGGACGTGCAAGAAAAGCTCACTGCCGTACGCCAAGCGCTGAAACCCGAGACTGAACTGGGCTTTCATGGTCACCACAACCTGGCCATGGGCGTGGCCAACTCGCTGGCTGCGATTGAAGTCGGTGCCAACCGCATTGATGCGGCGGCGGCCGGGCTGGGTGCCGGAGCTGGCAACACACCGATGGAAGTGCTGGTGTCGGTGCTGGACCTGATGGGCATCGCCACCGGGGTGGATGTGTACAAGATTCAGGACGTGGCCGAAGACCTGGTCGTGCCGATCATGGACTTCCCGATCCGCATTGACCGCGACGCGCTCACGCTGGGCTACGCGGGCGTGTATGGCTCGTTTCTGCTGTTTGCCAAACGCGCCGAGAAGAAATACGGCGTGTCAGCCCGCGACATTCTGGTGGAAATGGGCCGCCGCGGCATGGTTGGTGGTCAGGAAGACATGATTGAAGACACCGCCATGACGCTGGCCCGTGAACGCGCCAAGGCTTAATTTAGGAATCCTATGAAACTCGATATTCAAACCATCAACGCCCTGGCCGACCGTCTGGAAGGTTGCCAACTGAAACAGCAGGACACCACCAAGATCACCGACGACCATCCCGAGATGGATTGGGACGACGCCTATGCCATTCAGGATGAAATCCGTCACCGCAAGGTAGCACGAGGCCTACGCGTCATTGGCCTCAAAGCCGGTTTGACCTCGCACGCCAAGATGAAGCAGATGGGCGTCACCACTCCGGTGTTTGGCTTCATGACCGAAGACTATGCCGTGCCGGACGGCGGTGAATGCAAGCTCAGCGAGCTGATTCACCCCAAGGTTGAGCCCGAAATCGCCTTTGTCACCAAGACCGAGCTGCGCGGCCCCGGCTGCCACATCGGCACCGTATTGGCCGCCACTGACTTTGTCATGCCCGGCATTGAAGTCATTGACAGTCGTTACCGCGACTTCAAGTTCGATCTGAAAAGTGTCGTGGCTGACAACACTGCGGCGGCCCGTTTTGTTGTCGGTGGTCAACCGATGGATGTGTCGGGCGTGGATTTGCGCACGGTGGGCATCGTGCTGGAGAAAAACGGTTCGCCGGTGGCCTTTGGTGCAGGTGCTGCCGTCTTGGGCCACCCGGCCGCCGCCATTGCCATGTTGGCCAACCACCTCGCTGAACGCGGTGAGTGCATTCCGGCTGGCACGCTGATTCTGTCGGGCGGCATCACCGAAGCCGTGTCGGTGCAAGCGGGCGACAACGTGACCCTGCGCGTGCAGGGCATGGGCAGCACCAGCATGCGCTTCATTTAAGGCTGTGTCGTGTTGCCGGCTAACGAACGTGTTTCTGGTGGGAGCGAAGCCGGTTCCTCAGGCTGGACGGATTGGTCCTGCCAAAGCATAAAACTGGTCGGCAAACGACATCTTTCTGACCGCCAAGCGCGACAAGGCCGCAGCCATGCGCTTCTTTGCCAAAGTCATGCAAACCAGCGGTGTTCCTGCGAAGGTCACCTCGGGATTCATGATGAGTTCAGAGAATTCTTCGTTATCATCAATCAGAAATTCTTCAGCTGAAAGAGTCTCATCAGCCAGATGTTTAACCTGCTTACCAGTCATGGTTCCTGAAAACGCAATCAGAGATCGAATGCCGGCGTGCTCTGGATGTTTCGCGATGTACGCATCGAAACCCTTCTTGTAGCGAATGACAGCAGCACGCGAGCTCGTGACGACCATAAGCGCGTCAGGCCGAAGGCTTTAACTCGGGGAGCGGTGGGCAAGTCACGCACCGCGTAGCGGCTGTACACAGGCTTGTCCTGTGGGCAGGTGCCTTGTCCACGGCGGGCGCGCTATCTGATCTGCTGGAAAATATGTGTGGCGGACTAAAAACTGTCAAAAACTACCCACAGATTCCCCCAACGAGCCCAAATCCAAACTGTATTTGGCTTCGTATGGAGCCCCTGTAACTACACTAGTACATCAACACGCTA
>DHWX01000107.1 GCA_002413395.1 Polaromonas sp. UBA5171
GATCCGGGAGGCATCCATATAGGAAATCATGGCCATTATCACCATCGGAATCGATCTCGCCAAGAACGTTTTTGCCGTGCATGGCGTAAATGAGTCGGGCAAAGCTGAACTTGTGCGCCCCGAAGTCCCACGCGCCAAACTACTCGAACTGATTGCAAATCTGCCAGCTAAAGCGTGATTTTCAGTACGGTTGACGCGCCTACGTTCGGTCGTTATCGCACCGCCGCAACATGGGCTGTGATCCCCAAGAACGGCCTCGAACAGCAAAATTCTCGTTTTCGGGTATCGAGGCAGGGATGCGGCTGCAGCACTGCCATACTGAGCCGCATAATCCAAAGAAGCGAATTAGCAAAATCTCATCAGGGACGGGCGCCACCACATGCTTGACGACATCAAAAAGACACTCTGGGCCACCGCCGACAAGCTCCGTGCCAACATGGACGCCGCCGAATACAAGCACCTGGTACTCGGCCTCATCTTCGTTAAATATATCTCCGACACCTTTGCCGCCCGTCGCGCCGAGCTGACGACGCGCCTGACCAACCCGGCCGACGACTACTACTTCCCTGACGGCAGCCTGGAAGACCTGGCTGCCGAGCTGGAAGATCGCGACTATTACAAAGAAGTCAACGCCTTCTGGGTGCCGGAAGCGGCTCGTTGGGAGAGCCTGCGTGCCGCCGCCAAGCAGCCCGACATCGGCAAACGCATCGACGAAGCCCTGACCCTGATTGAGACGGAGAACCCCAAGCTCAAAGGCATTCTGGACAAGCGCTACGCCCGCGCCCAGCTGCCCGACGGCAAGCTCGGTGAACTGGTCGATCTGGTCTCCACCATCGGCTTTGGCGACAACCCCAGTACCGCCCGCGACGTGCTGGGCCAGGTGTACGAATACTTTTTGGGCATGTTCGCCAGTGCCGAGGGCAAGCGCGGCGGCCAGTTTTACACGCCGGCCTCCATCGTCAAAACCCTGGTGGCCGTGCTCAGCCCGCACAGCGGCAAGGTGTACGACCCCTGCTGCGGCTCGGGCGGCATGTTTGTGCAGTCGGAGAAGTTCATCGAAGCCCACGGCGGCAAAATTGGCGATGTGTCCATCTACGGGCAGGAGGCCAACCCCACCACCTGGCGCCTGGCCGCCATGAACCTGGCCATTCGCGGCATCGACTTCAACCTGGGCCGCGAACCGGGCGACACCTTCACCCGCGACCAGCACCCTGATCTGCGCGCCGACTTCATCCTGGCCAATCCGCCCTTCAACATCAGCGACTGGTGGCACGGCAGCCTGACCGGCGACCCACGCTGGGTTTATGGCGACCCGCCGCAAGGCAACGCCAACTACGCCTGGCTTCAGCACATGCTGCACCACCTCAAACCGACGGGCCGCGCCGGCATCGTACTGGCCAATGGCTCCATGAGTTCGAGCCAGAACAATGAGGGAGCCATTCGAGCTGCCATGGTCGAGGCCGACGTGGTGGAGGTGATGGTGGCGCTGCCAGGGCAGTTGTTCTTCAACACCCAGATTCCGGCCTGCCTGTGGTTTCTGGTCAAGCAGAAAACCCAGCGCAAGAGTGAAGTGCTGTTCATCGACGCCCGCAAGCTGGCCAGCATGATCAGCCGCGTGCAATCTGAGCTGACCGACGGGGTGATTGAGCGCATCGCGGGCACCGTGGCGGCTTGGCGTGGAGAAACCACAAACACCGTTCGCCCTGAGCCTGTCGAAGGGCAAAGCGAATACACCGACATCCCCGGCTTCTGCCGCAGCGTCAAACTGGCTGAAATCGCCCAGCACGGCCACGTCCTCACCCCCGGCCGCTACGTCGGCGCGGAAGAAGTCGAAGACAACGATGAAGACTTCGCCACCAAGATGCAGCAGCTCACCGAAAAGCTGGGTGAGCAGATGGCCAAGGGTGCGGAACTGGACCAGTTGATTCGCGCCAAGCTGGGAGGGTTAGGGTATGAGTTCTGACTATTGCCAGCTTTCCCAACTTGCCAATGTCCAAGGTGGCTTTGCTTTCAAGGGCGCAGATTTTCAAGACGTTGGTGTTGCCGTCGTCAAGATAGCAAATATCCATCCCCCATCGGTCTCATTGGTTAACGTCGACAGAATCCAGCCTGACAAGCTGGTTGGACTCGATCGTTTCAGACTGCGTGACGGTGATGTGCTCATGGCGATGACTGGCGCTACCGTTGGTAAGGTCGGGAGGTTTAGGGAAGTTGAGGCTGCATATTTAAACCAACGTGTGGCCCGCATCACCGCCAAGAATGGTTGTGAATATGACGATTTCATTTATGCAGTTGTCACCCAACCTGGCTTCGACTCGTTGATCGAGGGCGCATCAGCAGGTAGTGCCCAGGCAAACATCAGCACAACAGGTATTGGTTCGGTTCGGATACCGCGTCTTGCGGCAACTGACCAACTTGCGATTGGAGATATTGCACGAGTTCTCGACGACCGCATCGCCCTGCTGCGCGAGACCAACGCCACGCTGGAAGCTATCGCCCAGGCGCTGTTCAAGTCGTGGTTTGTCGATTTCGACCCGGTGCGCGCCAAGCAGGAAGGCCGCGCCCCCGAAGGCATGAATGAGGCCACCGCCCGGCTGTTTCCCGACAACTTCGAGGAATCGGAGCTGGGCTTGGTGCCGAGGGGGTGGCGGGTTGGCACGCTGACTGATTTGTCCGATCTCAATCCTGAGTCATGGACTGCAAAGAATCATCCCGACACTGTTGCCTACATTGACCTTGCCAACGCCAAAGACAACGAGATTGCTTCCGTCACCGACTTCGCGTTTGACGAAGCACCGAGTCGGGCAAGGCGCGTGCTGCGCAGCGGTGACACCATCGTTGGCACCGTTCGACCGGGTAACCGTTCCTTTGCGTTCATTCACGAACCTGCGAGTAACTTGACGGCGAGTACCGGCTTCGCAGTCCTGCGACCAACGGCTGAGGTAAACACAGAGTTTGTCTATCTGGCAGCTACACAAGACGCAAGCATTGAACACTTGGCGCACGTTGCGGATGGTGGTGCATATCCGGCAGTGCGCCCTGACGTTGTTTCTGGTTTGCAGTGTGTCATGCCCGACGGGCTTGTTCTGGAAACCTTCCACGTTGTCGCCGCTCCATTACTTGCCAAGGTTGCGGAAAATCAGGGTCAAGCCCAAACCCTAGCCACCCTGCGCGACACCCTGCTCCCGCGCCTGATTTCTGGGGCGTTGCGGGTGACCATAGAATCAAACTGAGTAGAGTCAAAAACAGTAGGGAGTGAAAATGTCAAGAATACTTGTTGGCGTGCTTCAACCCGGCGCACGCTTGCTTGGTGCGGGCATCAATGGCGCCCGGCGCGGGGTAGCCATGTTTGATGGGCAGCCCACAGGGGTTGTTGTTAAAAATTGCCCACCGCAGGAGCTTGCTGCGGAGTGTTTTTGTGCTTTGCTCGCGGATGCCTTGTGCGTGAATTCACCGCCTGTTGGCATTGTGTTTGAAGGGAAAACGCCCCTGTTTGCCAGCATTGATGTCCAAGCGCCCAATTTGATGCAGCAGTTTTGCATCAACCCGGATGCACCCAACAGCGCCGAGTTGCAGGTGTTGGTGGATGAGTTGGTGCAGTGGGTGGGCTTGGGGCGCTTGATTGCGCTGGATGTTTTGGTGCGCAATTCAGACCGGAATCCCGGTAATTTATTGACCGATGGGCAGGACTATTGGGCGATAGATCATGGGCGCACCTTGGACTTGTACCCATATCAATGCCACAAGACGTATAGGGTTATTTCCCAGTTTTCAAATGAGTTGGTTTGTGCCAACATCGAAAGCAGTGCCATTAGCAATGCGTTGACCTTTCCTGCGGGTTGCGAGTTGCCTGCTTCACATGAAGTTGACCGCCATACTTTGGTTGCAGCTTATGCACAGGGGTTTGCCCAAGCAGTTGCCAGCCGCCTGCCTTCTCTTGCGTCGTCCATAAAGGGGCTTTTATGAATACTCAGACAGCTGTGATTGATATTCCCACACTTCCTGCCCATGCAGGTCAGTGGCGCGCCATCTACTGGGAGCCTGTGATGCAGACGGGAGAGCGGATTTGTGTGGGGTTTTTGACGCTGTGGGATCAACAAGCACGGGCAGTGCCGACGCTTCGCCCGGATTTGCTGGCGACTTTGTTTGGTGCAGCTGGGCAAAAGGTGCAGGTGTTGTTAGACCGTGGGTTTCGCATGATGAATGCACAGCTTGGCAGCGGTTGCTCGCTGGTCGGCGTTACCCCGCCTATGAGTGGCCTGTTTTTCGGAGAAGCAGAGGTTTGCCACGTTAACGCATTTGCTGAGTTGCTTCAAATCGCCAAGTTGATGAGTTCGAGTTTGTCCACACTGGCTGAACCCGATAACCCGGATGCCGCAGATGAAGTGGATGATCGCCCCGAGCAAGCGCAGCCCGCACGGCAGTTCGTTACGCGCGTGCGCGATCTGGCCGTGAAACGGGATGTGAGGGTGGCAAGTTGTTTCAACAAGGACGTGGCGCTCAAGAGCAGCCGCCGCTTAACCCGTTTTGGTTTTATGTCGGATTCATTGGTTGCCCATTTTGGTTTGCTTCAACCAAATAGCAATATCCGCAATTCGGTGCGCATGACCCGAGGCTTAATTACTGAGCTGACATTGGCCGAGCGTGCCAGTGGTCGCCAAAGTTTGCTGATTCTTGGGTTCCCACCGCTCGCAAGTCCAACTTTGAGCGATAAAGAGCGCCACGCTATTGAAGACTACAAAGAGGAGTTGGCTCTGGAGGCCCAGGAGTTCAACATTCGCTTTGCTGGCGCAGACAACGATACTGCGGCTTGCGATGCGTTAATGGCGGCGCTGTAATACCCGAAAAGACTAAAGCCCCAACGCATTGCTGCACTAGGGCTTCGGATACTCCTTCTACACATGGCAGATGAGCTGTGTTGCAGTTTACTGGAATTTCGCAAGCGAGGCCAAAAAAGCGAAAAGCCCCGATGAACCCACCGAGGCTATAGCGCCGACCAGGAACCCCCAATCCACTTGAGCCCGAGCTTAACCCAATACGCCGGATGATAAGTGGAGCATGATGATCAATTCGAGCAAATAGTACCGACGCGATTCAACCGACCGCAATCACTATGCATTTAATAGCTGCTCGCGCACGTCAGACGGGCGGTACAGGCTGATTAGCAACCTAATCTCAGCATTCAGAAGGCGTCGGAGTCCGTCACAAGCCAAACCAAGCAATTTGCCAAATTAAACCAACTAGGTTAATATTTACCGCCCATGGAAAAGAACACACTGCATTGCAAGCTGGCGCCCATCGTGTCCTTCAAGGAGCTATGAATATGAAATGCCCTGTTTGCGGAGCCGCCGAACTGATCCATGACACGCGCGATCAGCCCTACACCTACAAGGGTGAGACGGCCACCATTCCTGCGGTGACGGGTGACTTTTGCCCGGCCTGTGCCGAGTCCATTCTGGATGCTGCCGAGTCTGATCGCGTGATGCGTGAAATGCGGGCGTTTTCCAAGCAGGTGAATGCCTCCATCGTGGACCCCGGCTTCATCATAAGTGTGCGCAAAAAGCTGGCGCTGGACCAGCACGAGGCGGCTGAGATATTTGGCGGCGGCGTGAACGCATTCTCGCGCTACGAGAATGGCAGGACCAAGCCGCCGCTGGCGCTGGTTAAGCTGCTCAAAGTGCTGGACCGGCATCCCGACCTGCTGACCGAGGTGCGGGCGGCTTGATGCGCTGGCGTGAATTTCATGGCCTGCGATCACTATGCCTTTGATAGCTGCTCACGCATGGTCCACGGTGGCTACAGTCGAATTTAAGCGAAGTATGTACTTAACAAACCACAATAAAGAAAACGCCTGAAAATCTTAGTAGTAAAAACTACTTTGACTTATCAGGCTTCGGCTTGACTGGCGCTGTCTGTCTTGGTTTTGGTGGCGTAGAAAGCAAACGCCGCAACACATCGTCAGGGTTGATCGGCTCCGGACCGGTCTTTGGTTTCTGTTTTTTCATCGCTCGGATTATCCTTTCCGCCAGACTTATTCGGCGCAAACAGTTTAATTTTCCACTCCACGAATGACTTGAGCATCTCGTAGGTCGCAAGGTCTGGGACGCTATTAAATTGCATGGTGAAAACCTTCCCATCTGGAAGGTACACAAGCTCAGGATCTGGAGCTCCGGGGGCATTTTGTCGCTGTAAAGATGCAGTCTGCCTTACTGGCACATTGGCCTGTTCGCGACGCTGCACAGTTGGTGTATCGATCATGTCTTCCATTTGAGTATTGTCATCTTCTTCGTCTATCTTAACAGACTCAGACAAACCATCAAGAGCACGAATACTCGCAAATATATGATTTTGCTTAAGAATTTTCGTCACAGAAAGGGCGCTTGATGGTGTGAACTTCTTGTCTAACACCAAATAGTGATTAATAGTCCCATCGGATGGTAGCCCATCTGGCCATTTTGCATAGACTTCACGCGCCACTAGAGGATTCAGCGCTGCCTTTTGGATGAACTGCTCCCTTTCGGTTGAATCTTCACGCTGATCGAGGATGATTCGCAGCGCAAGTTCCGTCAATTGGAATTGACGGGAGCCAGTTGCACTACTATTTTCAGAGAGTAACCCGTAGTTCTTGAGTGCAGCTACCGTCTGCAATGCGCCGCTGCTCTTCTCGCTGTATTTCCAGTGCATTGCCAACCTAAGAAACGGAGCGATGCCGCGCTTCTCTTCGTTGTACATTTGGCGCGCACGCTCTAGCGCTGTGCGCAGGTCTATGAATGGAAACCCTGGGCTGCGGTCTTTGGCTTTCTTAGTCTCTGGAACATCGCTCATAACTACTCCTTGATTAACGTAGTCACATTTTAACAGCAATCTCTGATATGATCAATCCGCTGGTTCAGTGAATCGGTTCAGAATTTATCAGTCTTATGGAGACTAACGATTGCGTTACTTGTTCTTGTAGCGCATAATGCTTGAAAATTGAAGGAGTACCGCTGTGCGGAGATGATTCTGAGGACGGGTTTGTCATTGCCACCGACGCCCGCCCCAAATAGAAAAGGCCTGCAACCAGTCCAACTTTGCGAGAGGAAACTGAGTGCAGACCGGAGTGGCTTCTTAGGCGCTTTAACGAGCAGTGGGTAGAACCGCTGGCTCGTCAACATGAAACGGGTATTCGAGAGCGGACCTTTTTCAACCGATTCCATTCCTTGGTAAGGAACCTTTATTCTAGTCTTTTAAGGGGATTCGGTCAATGCCGCCCTCGTTTAACGAGGAGTAGCGATGCCTACCTTCCCACAGCGCCATAAAGGCGTGCATGTCCGCTCTTACGTGCGGACGCGGTTTGGCAATCTGGAAAACGTGTGCTCGCACTGGCGTACACATCCAGGCCAAATGAATCTGTTCGACT
The DNA here is from genome assembly GCA_002413395.1 of Polaromonas sp. UBA5171. Classification (GTDB taxonomy): domain Bacteria; phylum Pseudomonadota; class Gammaproteobacteria; order Burkholderiales; family Burkholderiaceae_C; genus Polaromonas. Next base: position 7,400 of record DHWX01000107.1, read on the forward strand.
AACCTGAGCAGGGGCTAGCTAATAACTGGCCCCTTTTCATTTTCCATTCACCACCAGCCTGCGAAGGAGGCCTTCAAAGGTGGGCGGCTTGCTTGCCGTCAACTCTCCGATACGTCAGGCGCTTGCCGCCGATGGCTTTCAACGCTGCATCAGCGCGCTCAACGTCATTGAAGCCGTTAGCAGAGCGGTAGTTCCATTTGAAATCGAACTCCGTTGCATAGCGCTGCAGATGGCGCTCAGACACGCTGTGGAAAGTGCCATTCAGGCCGCGCTTGAAGATGGCGAATGAGCCTCTACGGTGTTGCTGGTGACGTTACCGCGTGCGTATTCTTTGCGGCCATGGTTCACGGTGCTGTGAGCGCTGAAATACTTGCCCACACGCTTGTAAACATACGATTCATCGGTCATCAGGTGCGTCTCAGCGTGTACTTGAGATTTCAGAACAGCCTCAACGGTGTCAGAGGTCACGTTAGCCACATGGAAAGAACGCTTTTGGCCTGACTCACGCTCGACAAGGGAGACAACCTTCATTTTGTGGCCTGAACCTGCACGGGCTTTGTACAGGTTGCCCCAATAGGTTTCGTCGGCTTCTACGATGGTATTTGGGCCGCCCATCTTGTCGGTGCTGGTATCTGGAGTCATGGCTTCGCGGATGCGGTGGCACATGAACCAAGCGGTTTTGTAAGACACGCCCAACATGCGTTCGATCTGCTTGGCGCTGATGCCCTTTTTGCTGGCGCTCATAAGGTGGACAGCTTGCAGCCAGATATGCAGCTTGATTTTCGAGCGCTCAAACACTGTACCGACCGTTACAGTGAACTGATCGGAACATGCGCCGCACTTGTAAACGCCGGGGCGGGTTGATTTGCCCTGCAATTGATAGTGACCGCCAATAACGCCGCAATGAGGGCAGACAACACCACCGGCCCAGCGGAGGTTTTCTAGATAGGCGCGGGCAGCGTCTGCATCCTGAAAGTGGGGTTGGTTCATTAGGGGTTCAGCCATGATTTACTTTCGATATGTCTGAATCATAAAATTAAACCAAGGGTTTGTTAAGTACATATTTCACGAATTTAATGCTAAATTTGGTCAGCAGCCCACTGACCAAATCTGCATTCAGGCAGCAAGGCGCTGCCCGATTGCGCCAGGTCACCGGCAATCTGTATAAAAAATCGCATTTTCTATACATATACAGGCTACCATGTAAAGAATTCTTTAATTTCTAGACACGTCGCACCTCTTCAAGGCCACCCATGCCCGCACTCACGCCGCTTGAACAACTCAACCCCACGCGGTTCGAGACACCCGCGATTCTGAAGAAGCTGGCCAGCAGCAGCCGAAAACTGGCGGAGCTGAAGGGCATTGCAGTCTCCATTCCCAACCAAAGCATTCTGATCAACACGCTGGGCCTGCAAGAGGCCAAGGACAGCTCCGAGATCGAGAACATCGTCACCACCCACGATGAGTTGTTCAAAGACGATGTGCTGCCCGACGCCTTTGCCAACCCGGCTGCCAAAGAGGTGCTGCGCTATCGGCAGGCTTTACGGGTCGGGTTTGAGCGGGTGCGTGGCAGTGGTTTGCTCACCTGCAATCACATCATCGAGATTCAGGGTGAGCTGGAGCGCAACAACGCGGGTTTTCGCAAACTGCCAGGCACCGCGCTTAAGAACGGTGGCGGGCAAACCATCTACACGCCACCGCAAGACCCGGCGCAAATCATCGAACTCATGCGCGGCCTGGAGCGCTTCATGAACGACGCGGACTTGTTTGATGCCGACCCGTTGATCAAGATGGCGCTGATTCACCACCAGTTTGAGAGCATCCACCCCTTTTACGATGGCAATGGCCGCACCGGGCGCATTGTGAATGTGCTGTACCTGGTGAAAGAAGGTTTGCTCGACATTCCGGTGCTGTACCTCAGCAAGCACATCGTGCGCCACAAGGCGGATTACTACCGCCTGCTGCAAGCCGTGCGCGAGGATGACGCCTGGGAAGACTGGGTGCTGTATCTGCTGGAGGCAGTCGAACTTACAGCCGGGCAAACCATCACCACCGTGCAGGCCATCAAGACGGCACTGTTTGACTACAAGCAGCGCATTCGCGCAGGCTACAAGTTTTACAGCCAGGACTTGATCAACAACTTGTTCATGCACCCGTACACGAAAATCGAGTTTGTGCAGCGGGACTTGCAAGTGTCGCGCATCACGGCCACCAAATACCTGGACGCACTGACTGACGGCGGGTTTGTGCAGAAACAGAAAATCGGGCGCGGCAACTACTTTGTGAATCTGGCATTGAACGCAGTTTTGCAGGGCCAACCACAGGTCGCGCCATGACCGAAGACCAACTTGAACAGGAAGCATTGGCCTGGCTGGCAGACGTGGGCTACAGCCACGCCTTTGGCCCCGACATCGCCCCGGACGGCCCCACGCCTGAGCGGGCCAATTACCGCCAAGTTCTGCTGCCGTTTCGCCTGCGCGAGGCCATCGACCGGCTCAATCCCGGCATCCCCACCGCCGCCCGTGAAGACGCGCTCAAGCAGGTGCTGGACCTGGGTATTCCGGCTTTGTTGAGCGCCAACCGGCATTTCCACCGCCTGCTGGTGGGTGGTGTGCCAGTGCAATACCAAAAGGACGGCGAGACGCGGGGCGACTTGGTACGGCTGATCGACTGGGCCGAGCCCGCGCACAACAACTGGCTGGCGGTCAACCAGTTCAGCATCAAAGGCCCGCACCACTCGCGCCGCCCCGACATCATTTTGTTTGTCAACGGTCTGCCGTTGGTGCTGCTGGAGCTGAAGAATCCGGCCGACCTGAACGCCGATGTCTGGAAGGCGTACGACCAAATTCAGACCTACAAAGAGCAGATTCCCGACGTGTTCCAGACCAACGAGATGCTGGTCATCTCCGACGGCACTGAGGCGCTGCTGGGTTCACTGTCGGCTGACCCGGAGCGTTTCATGGCCTGGCGCACCATTGACGGCATCACGCTGGACCCGCTGGGCGAGTTCAACGAGCTGCAAACGCTGGTGCGCGGCGTGTTGGCCCCGGCGTATCTGCTGGACTATTTGCGCTACTTTGTGCTCTTTGAAGACGATGGCGGCATCGTCAAGAAGATTGCGGGCTACCACCAGTTTCACGCCGTGCGGCTGGCCATTGCGCAGGTGGTGACGGCTTCGCGCCCTGGCGGCTCTCAAAAGGGCGGCGTGGTCTGGCACACGCAGGGCAGCGGCAAGAGCATCACCATGACCTGCTTTGCCGCCCGCGTGATGCAGGAGCCGGCGATGGAGAACCCGACCATCGTCGTCATCACCGACCGCAACGACCTGGACGGCCAGTTGTTCGGCGTGTTCAGCCTGGCGCAGGATTTGTTGCGCGAGCAGCCGGTGCAGGCGCGCACCCGGCAGGAGCTGCGCAGCCTTTTGGCCAACCGGCCCTCGGGCGGCATCGTGTTTGCCACGATTCAGAAGTTCATGCCGGGGGAAGACGAAGACATGTTCCCCGTGCTGTCTGACCGGCACAACATCGTGGTGATCGCCGACGAGGCGCACCGCACGCAATACGGCTTCGAGGCCAAACTTAAGACGCGCAAATCCCCCGTAGGTCGGGTTAGCCCGAAGGGCGTAACCCGACAAGGCGACGAACCGTTGTCGGGTTACGCTGCGCTAACCCGACCTACCAATGTCGTAGCAACTGGCGATGGCGTGGCTACGTCACACCGCGCAGAGTTCGCACAGCCTGAGTACGCCGTTGAACGTTACCAGGTCGGCTACGCCCAGCACCTGCGCGATGCCCTGCCCCATGCCACCTTTGTCGCCTTCACCGGCACCCCGGTCAGCAGCACAGACCGCGACACCCGCGCCGTGTTTGGCGACTACATCCACGTTTATGACATGCAGCAGGCCAAGGAAGACGGCGCCACGGTCGCGATCTACTACGAGTCGCGCCTGGCCAAACTCAGCCTGAATGAGGCCGACCTGCCGCAGCTCGACGAAGAGGTGGACGAACTGGCCGAAGACGACGAAGAAAGCCAGCAAGCCAAGCTCAAAAGCCGATGGGCCGCGCTGGAAAAAGTGGTGGGTGCCGAGCCGCGCGTGGCCAGTGTGGCGGCTGATCTGGTGGCCCACTTTGAGGAACGCAACAAGGCCCAGACCGGCAAGGCGATGGTCGTGGCGATGAGCCGCGACATTTGCGTGCATCTGTACAACGAAATCGTCAAGCTGCGCCCGGATTGGCATGACGCCGACCCTGAAAAGGGAGCCATCAAGATCGTCATGACCGGCTCGGCCAGCGACAAAGCGCTGCTGCGCCCGCACATCTACAGCGCCCAGACCAAGAAGCGGCTGGAGAAACGCTTCAAGGACCCGGCCGATCCGCTGCGCCTGGTGATCGTGCGCGACATGTGGCTGACCGGCTTTGACGCGTCTTGCGTTCACACCCTGTACGTGGACAAGCCGATGAAGGGCCACAACCTGATGCAGGCCATTGCCCGCGTCAACCGCGTGTTCAAGGACAAGCAAGGCGGCCTGGTGGTGGACTACATCGGCATCGGCAACGAGCTGAAAGCCGCCATGAAGGAGTACACGGCCAGTCAAGGTCGTGGCCGCCCGACCGTGGACGCGCACGAGGCTTTCAGTGTGCTGGCTGAAAAGATGGATGTGCTGCGCGCCATGCTGCACGGCTTCGATTACAGCGGCTTTTTGACCGGCGGCCACAAGACGCTGGCGGGTGCCGCCAACCATGTGCTGGGCCTCAAAACTGGCCCAACCCGCGATGGTAAAAAGCGCTTTGCCGACACTGCGCTGGCCATGAGCCAAGCCTTCACCCTGTGCTGCACGCTCGATGAAGCCAAGGCGGTGCGCGAAGAGGTCGCCTTCCTGCAGGGCGTCAAAGTCATCCTGACCAAGAAAGACAGCACTGCGAAGAAGCGCACCGATGAAGCCCGCGAGCTGGCCATCCGCCAGATCATCAGCCAGGCGGTGGTGTCCGAGAGCGTGGTGGATATCTTTGATGCCGTGGGCCTGGACAAGCCCAACATCGGCCTGCTGGACGACGAGTTTCTGGCCCAGGTGCGCAACCTGCCCGAGAAGAATCTGGCGGTGGAGCTGCTGGAGCGCCTGCTGGAAGGGGAAATCAAAAGCAGATTTGCCAGCAACGTGGTGCAGAACCGCAAGTTCTCAGAGCTGCTCGCCAGCGTCATCACGCGCTACCAAAACCGTTCCATTGAGACCGCGCAGGTGATGGAAGAGCTGGTGGAGATGGCCAAGAAGTTCCGCGCCGCTGCCTCCCGAGGCGAGCAGCTGGGCCTGACCGAAGACGAGGTGCGCTTTTATGACGCCCTGGCCAACAACGAATCTGCCGTGCGTGAACTGACCGACGAAACGCTGAAGAAGATTGCCCACGAACTGACCGAGAACCTGCGTCAAAACCTGAGCGTGGACTGGTCAGAGCGCGAGAGTGTGCGGGCCAAGCTGCGCTTGATGGTCAAGCGTATTTTGCGCAAATACAAATATCCGCCGGACCTGCAGGATGCGGCGGTGGAGCTGGTGCTGCAGCAGGCGCAGGTGATGGGGGAGAGTTGGGTTATCAACTGACTTCTCAATCCGGTATCTCTTTGTCTCAGCGATCATTGAAAAGGATCAGCAATCTGACACTTCACTTAAAGGGATGGGTTGGCTGCACTGCACCGCGCCCTTTAGCTTCGACGGTGTGGGCTGCCGCCAGCTAATACAAAACCGTGATACAAATGAATGCTTTCAAATCCCGTGCTGTAGAGGGCAGCGAGACGAGGAGCGGGTTCCCGTCCCTAGCTCCATTTCAGTAAGGCTGGTGCGGTGAGAGCGAAATAAAAACTGGACTTGCGTAAGCGAGTGCGGAAGCCATTCTGATGACAAACGGCTCTTAGCAAAAGTGTCACGAAAAGTGTCACACGGCAGCTTGAAATGACAAAGGGGTTAGCAGACGCTAATCTGCTAACCCCCGTATTCATATGTGTGAAACCGCTTGAATGATGGCCTGCAACCAGCATGAATGCTAGGTTTCACTTTTCAAAATGTCGTTTCGTTCCCCGGTTTGTTCCCCGGTTTTGCCCTTGATACCCCTGCTGTAAGCACTCTTACTGGGACTCTGAAAACCGAGCACTGGCCTATCAACAATATTTCAGGCTGTCGCCCATTCACCACGCCAGCAAACTCCGGGACCACCCGGCCCCCACACCGGACGGGGGCCATTTCTTTTGCGGCCCCCACTCCCCGTTCGCGATGGAAAAAAAGGTCGCCCAACTGCGCGCCGGGAAAAGGTCAACGGTGCAAGGGGTGCGGTGCGGGGCGCAACTCCGGGACCACCCGGCCCGCGTATGCAAGGGGGGTTAAAAGCGGCGAATCAGTCCGCCCGACTGCGCACCAAAAAAAGGTTCATCGGTTTCTGCACGGAATTTCGCATTGAAGCTGCCCTTGCGGTGGTCGGTCAGCGTCTGCATTGCCATTCACAGTCAAGCTGCCCTTGCGCATTTTTGCCGTTCTGGCACAAGCTCAGGCAACTATAGTTGGGTTGGGGCTGATACTGAGGTTGTACAGGTGCTTGATACTGAGGCTGGGCTGGCGGCTGGATCGGTGGCTGCCCACATGACGACACGTCACCGCCTCGATTTACGCAGTCAGTCCATGCCTTACTCATCTGCATCCACTGTGCATCAATGGCGTAGTTGTGCTGTTGCTCATTTGAAGCGTTGATGCCAGCCCATACTCCTGGTGCGAATCCGCCAGCACCAGCAAAGGCCGAGAACAGAAGAAAACCGGTTGCCAGTAAGCGTTTCATTGTGATTCCTTGGTTGTGGTTCTTCACCGTCTGGCTCAATGGCCCCATCGCAGGCCCTTCTGGTGGCCTTGGCGGTCATAATACGCTCACGCGCGCGCCCGACGTTGTGCGATTACTAAAAATCACGCGGATAGACTGAGCGGAATTTCGGTGGCCTGCCTTCCCCGAGTGCGCCATCTCCAATCATTTGCGCCCTCAAACGCTCTAGCGCATCAATGACTTCGGGCAGTCCATCAGCGGGGAAGTTGATTCCCTGAAACGTGGGCTTCAGCGCTCCACCGGCATCGACATAATGGCGGCGCAGGCATATGACCACGGCCCCCCTGTGCCCCTCAAGGGAAATTTTTACCGGATGCTTGCCCAGCAGCAGCACTGTATCGGCGGCGCTCATGGCTGCGCGTCCTGCAAAACGCTCAAGGCTTGCGCCTCGGTGATTCGACCAAACCGGCGCTTGGCAATGCTGGCAAGCTCTGGATGCCCCACAGCCTTTCTGGTGTATTCAAGCGCGGTCTGCGCCGGGAGGTCAGCCACGCGCAGCACGCGCTCAAGGTCACCGGCAGGCACGGTCAGCAGCAGGGCACCACAGCGCAGCTCCGCTGTCGCACGATTAACCCAAGTTTCTCGGGCCCGGCAATGGGCAAGCTGAATGTCACGCATCAAGCCAAGTGCGGCCCGTTCTGCCAGGTGCGCTCGCAACACATCCCCGGCTTTACCCGGAATGTCTGGATTCTCTGCTGCTATCTGAAGAAGATATTTTTCACTGTTCATAATTTCCTCGGTCATTTTGTGGATGCGCTAATTTGTGGCGGTTGGGGAGTACCGCTAATTTGTAGATGCGCCCAAACGTGTGCGCGCTCTTACCCCCACACCCCTAGGCTTTAGGCGCGCCTTTGTGGCGCACCCCGCAGCGCCCCAATGCGCTTAAATTTAGGCGCGGTTGTGGCGCAATTAAGCGCATTGGCGCACCCCGCAAAATTAGCGAAAAAAATTATGGGACGCATGAGAATATCTCCCGCTCTTTACGGTCAGGTGTTTTTTTCCACTTCCGAAAAATCAAGCCCAATTCCTGTAACTCGTCGATCAGGTAGCCGAACCTTTCCTTATCTAGACCATCGGGAAAACCTGTGAACGTGCGTACTGCATTGAATGTCGAGTGGGGGCCATGGCGACCCGTTGGGACCCTGTCCCCCTGCGCCTCAAGCTTTTGAATCAACGCGACCAGTGCCCGCTTTTGATTCTCTCTAATTTCAGCTTCGGCTTCGTAATCGACAAGGGCACCTGTTACTACCACCGGCACACTGTCGCGCCACTCCAGGCGCACCGGGCTGGCCTTTGGTCCGTGGTTGGCTTTCATGTGGTCAATGGTCAGTGAGTCATCGCCGCCCGGGTTGAGACTCAGACGCGACCGAACGCTGTTATGCCAGGCGGTACTGCCTGAGTAATCCTCGGTGCCACCGCCTTTGCCAGATATTGCGCTGCCCTTGTTGATGTGGGCGAGCAGCAGCACCGCACGGCCGGGGCGAGCGATCCGGGCGCGCAAGACACGGATAAAGCCCCGGACCTCAGCGCGCTTTATTTCGTCACCGTCGAATGCATCGCTGGCATTGTCGATAATCACCAGACCGGCATTGTGCTTGTCGGTCAGCGCGGCCAAGCCGTCCAATGCAGGCAGCGCACCCTTGCGAAATAGCGCGGGATCAATATCGGACGCATCCAGCAGGATTAACTTGCCTTCCAACTGACTCAGGCCAATGTCCAGCACTCGGCAGATTTTTGCCAAACGCGATTGCAAAACGCGCGCCCCATCCTCTGCTGAAAAGAACAGCACATTGGCCTGCTTTATCGGCAGCGGGCCAAACGGTCGGCCAAGGGCGACATGAACCGCGAGGCTCAGGGCGACATAGGATTTACCGCCGCCGCCGTGTCCGGCCAATAGCGTTACCTCGTCTTGGGGCAGCCACTTATCGACGTAGTGAGGCAGAGGCTCGAATGGATTGCCTTGCACTTCAAGCGGCACGATAACGAATAAGGTTAGATCG
>DHWX01000081.1 GCA_002413395.1 Polaromonas sp. UBA5171
GCCACCCATGCCCGCGCCGGACATGCCGCCCATCATTGCCATGCTGTCCTGCATGGTTTTCATGTGTTCGGCCATCAGCTTGCTGCGCTCTTCCGGAGTCTTGGCGTTCATCATCTTTTCGTGCATGCCCTGCATGGTCTTCATCTGGGCATCCATCTTGGCCATCTGGTCCGGTGTGGCCATGTTGTTGGCAGCTGCGGTGCCCATGGGCATCGCCGGGACGGTGTTGCAAGCAATCAGTGTGCTGGCGGTGGCGAGGGCAATGGCAAGTGGAATGAATCGAAAATGGGTCATGGCAAACTCCTTGTTAGGTTGGGTAACGTTGGGAACATGGGGAACTGCGAAGCAAGGCGGACTCGATGCACAAGCGGCGCTCAAAGACATCGGTCCGAGCGCGAACTGACCGGCTGGAGCGAGCCAAAGCGCCAAGCTCAGAAAATGGATGGCGACCGGCGGGGCCGCGGCCAGTCATCGAAAGGCTGCCTGCAAGATGCTTTGTATTCACCCACGTCGGCTGATGGTTAGACAGGTGATCCGGGCCCTCATCCTGCAGCAGACATGCGTTGGCGATATCCCCGGTTAACGCAAATACCCTCGCTACCAGCGCCTGCATGACAGTGCAACGTCCGCCGTAACCCAGCGCATTTTTGGCAACTGGAGAGAGCGTCAAATGCGCTGGTGTCCATGGCGTCATGGTTGCACGCATTCACTTCGCCTCGTCAACCATCTGGATGATCTTTTCCTCGACCTCTTTGGCAACTTGAACTAACGCTGCGTCCTGAGATAGTGCCGAAAACATTTGCGCTGGCTTGATAAGGCCAATCCGCGTTTTGCCTTTCTCCGTATAACCGAGATACGACACGGTAACGCCATGTTGAGGCGCATATCGGTGGACAAAACCTTTGCAGCTTGAGCCGGATTGCAGACTTCAAAAATCTTGCACTCCTGATTAAATGCAATGCCTTTACTGCGAAGTGTGGTCCCCAAGTCGTGGACATGCAGTACCCCGAAGCCATGACGGATAACCGCCGATTCAAGGTCTGTCGACGCTTGGTTGAATGATTTGTTGGTTTNNACCTGGAACCTGGCCCCCGGACCTTTTTGCCTGCAGCCTTGGCCTGTAATTCAGGACGCCTCGCAGTGCTCTGCAGGCTTCCCCACTCAGATCACTTCTTTTGCTTGATGACCCACACCACAAGAGCGACAACCACGATAACAAGCAAAATCGGCATCCATGCCCCGCCGTATCCGCCCATCCAGCCGCCGCCCCAGGTGCCACTATTCATCATGTTTCCGCTCTGCGCGAAAGAGACGCCGGTGGCCAACAGAGACACTGTACCAACAGCCATAGCACGAAAATTTTGCATGAATCTTCCTTATTGAATTGAAGAAACCAGCGGATTAGTTCGACACGGGCGCGTGACGCCGACAGTTGATTGTGCGGCCGGGCAAATCCGGGCAATGTAGTCCAAACTCCTCAGGTGCCGTCAGCCGATATCTGCTTAAGTCGCTTAAAGCGCATGACAAAAGGGTATCGGCATCCGCGCCGCTAAAGCGAATCTATGCGGACCTTCTTCCGGCGTCTGTGCGGCTGCACTCTCAGCCTTACTTCAACGAAGGAAGTTTGAAGCTGACCTCAATTACCCTTACCTGGCCATTGGCCCCGTCTACCCGGCTAGGCTCAAGGTCATGCACTGTACGTCGGTGGCCGACGTGATGAAAGAAGGGATTCTGAGAATAAGAATGCCTCGAGGCCCTTGCTTTATTGGCACCAACAGCTATTATTTATATAGCAGTGGATAGTCAGTGTAGCCCTTGGCGCCGCCGCCGTAAAAGGTGGCTGGGTCGGGTTTGTTGAGTGGCGCGTTGCGGCGCAGGCGTTCCACCAGGTCGGGGTTGGCGATGAAAAGTTTGCCAAAGGCGACCAGGTCGGTACCGTCGGCCACGGCTTGCTCGGCCAGGGCCTTGTCGTAACCGTTGTTCACCATCCAGGCCGCTTTGCCACCCGCTGTGCGGTACGTGGCTTTGAGCGCTGCGTAGTCAAACGGACGATCAGGCAGCTCGCGCGGGCCACCCGTTGCGCCTTCAATGATATGGATGTAGGCCAGATTCAGCGTGGCGAGTTTTTGGATCACGTAGTCAAACAGCGGCTGCGGATCGGCATCGTACGCGTCGTTGGCCGGCGTGACGGGCGACAGGCGAATGCCGGTGCGGCCGCCACCCACGGCTCCCGTCACAGCGCGCACCACTTCGAGCAGCAGGCGGGCGCGGTTCACGATGCTGCCGCCGTAGTCATCGGTACGCTGGTTGGAGCCGTTTTTCAGAAACTGGTCAAGCAGATAACCGTTGGCGCCGTGAATTTCGACACCGTCAAAGCCGGCAGTTTCCACCGCATTGCGGGCCGCGGCCTGGTAGGTATGCACGATACCGGGCAGCTCATCGGCATTAAGTGCGCGCGGCTCGGAAGTATCCACAAATATAGGCACGCCATTCCTGATCAGCACGGTTTTGGTTTTTGCCGTGATGGCGGAAGGAGCCACGGGCGGGGCGCCACCGGGCTGCAATTCGCTGTGCGAAACCCGACCCACATGCCAGAGCTGCACCACAATCTTGCCGCCCGCATCGTGCACTGATTCGGTGACGCGCCTCCAGCCGTCAAGCTGCTCGGTGCCATACAGGCCGGGTACATCGGCATAGCCCTGGCCCTGCTGGCTGATGGCCGTGGCTTCGGTAATCAGCAGACCAGCGCTGGCGCGCTGGGCGTAATATTCGGCCATCAGTGGTGTCGGAATGGCGTCGGGGGCGCGGTTGCGCGTGAGCGATGCCATGACGATGCGGTTGGCGAGGTGCAAGTTACCAACCTGAATGGGATCAAATAATGTAGGCATAAAAAATATATGGGGGCGAATGACTGAATTAAAAAGCGGCGGCGGAAGTTAGGCCGCCATATTTTTGCGCCGCACCTTACTTTAACAAGCCTTCTTCTTTCATGGCGGCCTGCACCGCGGGTCGCGCTGCGACGCGGGCACGGAACGCGGCAAGATGGGCCAGGCCGGAAATGTCCACGCCAACATGTGGTGCCCAGTTGGTGACAGTAAAGAGGTAAGGGTCAGCCACACTGAAGCGCTCGCCCATCAAATAAGACTTTCCCGCCAACTCACCGTCCACCCACTTCAGACGTGACAGCAGGCGGTCAATAACCACCGGTTTGTAGTCCGTGGGGGTAGCCGGGTTAAACAATGGACCGAACCCTTTGTGCAGTTCGGTGGCGATGAAGTTGAGCCATGACTGCAACTGCGCCCGCGCCACAGTGCCGTTGGCCGGCGCGAGCTGTTTGCCCGGCACCTGGTCGGCGATGTACTGCACGATTGCCGGGCCTTCCGTCAGGCGCGTGCCATCGTCAAGCTCGAGCAGCGGCACATAGCCCAGCGGGTTGATCGAGTAATAGTCGGTGCCGTCTTCCAGTTTGTGGGTTTTGGTGGGTGCCAGCACGTGCTCGAACTTCAGGCCCGACTCATGCAGGGTGATGTGAGGAGACAGTGAGCAGGCACCGGGGGAGTAATAAAGCTTCATGGAGTTGTCCTTGGTTTTTGGAAAGTGGGAAAGTGAAATAGCCCCCAATGCTATCCGCAAGGCAGGTTTTCTGCTACGCCAGGCGCTGCCTCTTATGGCAGGCACACATTTCATGCTCTTGGCGCGGTCAGTTGCGGGCTTGTCCTACAGCGGCGTGCGGGCGCTGCTGATTCTTTGGCAGCACATGCACTTTTATTATTGAGCCGTTGGACATGACTTTTCAGAGCTGGGGCGAGTGCTTCATGTTGCATGGTGAGGACTTGCACTGGAAAAAGAGACCCTGATGCTCAATTTTTACGGTGATTGCACTGATCGCTGGTGCCCTCGGTTTTGGGGGTGTGGCGGCGGCAGGTGCGGTCGGCATGGCCAATCTCCTGTTCGGTCTGTTCCTGGCTCTGGCTCTGGCTCTGGCTCTGGCGATTTTTGTGGTGCTAACAGCCCTGGGTAAGGGCGATCCAGAAGGTGATGAAATAAATGAATTCTCCCGTTTCGGTGCCGCCAGACACGGTGGTGTCCCTGCTCAAGGAGCGGCTTCGTCATCCTTGGTCGCATCCTGGGATTGACTTGGCAATACACCCAGCGACAGCGGAAGTGCCATTGATGCCCGGGCGTCAAACTGGATTTCCAGCCAGCATTGCGGAATTTTTGCTTGTTTTCCGCTTGCGTGCGCGCCGCTCTTCGGCAACTTCTACTGATGTGATGGAGCGCGCTGCTCGCATCGTCCTGATGACCTGCCAACACTGGTTTACCGCAGCCAAACGTCAGAAACCCGGTCCTCGCAAGCGGCGCTGATACGGGCCACCTGATGGCGGGTCTGTTCCTGTTATTTTTTTACACAACGATCAATTCCATACTCACCTCCCTTGTCTTTCAGGAACCCGGCGCTTCAAGTCCGACAGATTTCTGGAGCCCTACGACTGTCGCATTTTGAGAATTCCCAGGCCGCACTGGCGTTGTATTAGGGTTTATCCTAGGTGTTTTCGCAGGGCTGATTTCGACAATTGCTATGCAACGTTATTCATAGTTACCTGTTTCATCTCTGCCGTCCACCCAAGGAGACCTCTTCATGCAAAAGGTATTGCATATCAACCCCGACAAATGCACCGGCTGTTTGCAGTGCGAGATGGCCTGTTCTTTTGAGAACTACGGCGTCTTCGCGACCGCCAAGTCGCGCATCAAGGTGTTCGACTTTCACGATACCGGCAAAAAGGTGCCCTACACCTGCACCCAGTGCGATGAGGCCTGGTGCCTGCACGCCTGCCCGGTGGAAGCCATCACGGTGGACAAGCTCACGGGTGCGAAGGTGGTCAACGAAACCACTTGCGTGGGTTGCAAGGTCTGCACCATCGCCTGCCCGTTCGGCACGATCAACTACGTGCAGGAAACCGGCAAGGTGCAGAAGTGCGATTTGTGCGGCGGTGAGCCCGCCTGCGCCGAGGCTTGCCCCACCCAGGCCATCACATTCATTGATGCCAACTGGACCGGGCTGGGCAAGATGAAACAGTGGGCTGACAAATTGGGTAATCAGCCGGCAGCCGCCTGAGCTGATTACCGTACCCACTGAACTTAAGGAGTAACGAATATGTCTTGGGCAGGAAAAATCCTTCGCGTTGACTTGACCGCTGGAACCGTTAAATCTGAACCCCTCAACATGGACTGGGCGCAAACTTATCTGGGCTCGCGCGGCTTGGGCAGCAAATACCTGGTGTCCGAAATTGACCCCAAGGTGGACCCGCTGTCGCCCGCCAACAAAATCATCTGGGCGACCGGGCCACTCACTGGCACCATGGCCTCCACCGGTGGCCGCTACACCGTCATCACCAAGGGCCCTCTCACGGGGGCCATTGCCTGCTCCAATTCGGGCGGCTATTGGGGTGCCGAGCTCAAGATGGCGGGCTGGGACATGATCATTTTTGAGGGTAAGTCGGCCAAGCCGGTGTACCTGTATATCAATGACGACATTGTGGAGCTGCGCGACGCGGCCGACTTGTGGGGCAAAAGCGTCTGGCAGACCGAAGCCATGCTTAAGACAAGCTTGCAAGATCCGCTGCTGCGTGTCTCCAGCATCGGCAAGGCGGGTGAAAACGGCGTGCTGTACGCGGCTGTGGTCAATGACCTGCACCGCGCCGCCGGCCGATCGGGTGTAGGCACGGTGATGGGCAGCAAAAACCTCAAGGCGATTGCGGTGCGCGGCACCAAGGGCGTGGGCAATATCCGCGACCCCAAGGCCTTCATGAAAATCACTTACGAGAAGAAGAAAATCCTGCACGACAACGCCGTTACCGGACAGGGCCTGCCGGCATTTGGCACCCAAGTGCTGATGAATGTGATCAATGAAATGGGGGCACTGCCTACCCGCAATCACCGTGACAACGCCTTTGAGAGCGCCAAGGACATCTCGGCCGAAGCCATGGCCACGCCGCGCAAGACGGACGGCAAAAAGCAGTTGGTAACCAACCAGGCCTGCTTTGGCTGCACCATCGCCTGCGGCCGCATTAGCAAGATCGACGAGAGCCATTTCACGGTGTCCAACAAACCGCAGTATTGGGGTGCGTCGGGCGGGCTGGAATACGAGGCCGCCTGGGCGCTGGGTGCCGCCAATGGCGTGAAAGACCTGGAGGCGCTGCAATACTGCACCATGCTGTGCAACGAAGAAGGTATCGACCCGATCAGCTTTGGTGCTACCGTGGGCGCAGTAATGGAGCTCTACGACATGGGCGTGTTGACCAAGGAACAAATCGGCATTGAGGCCACCTTTGGCTCTGCGCAGGCGTTGGCTTTCCTGGCTGAAGAAACCATATACAGCCGTGGTTTTGGCAAGGAAATCGGCCAGGGCTCCAAGCGCCTGACCGCCAAATACGGTCACCCCGAATTGTCGATGTCATCCAAGGGTCAGGAATTTCCGGCCTACGATGGTCGTGCCATTCAGGGTATTGGCTTGGCTTACGCCACCTCCAACCGCGGCGGCTGCCACCTGCGCGGCTACACCATCGCCTCTGAAGTGCTGGGCATCCCGGTCAAGACCGACCCGCTGGAGCATGAAGGCAAACCCGAACTGGTCAAGGCATTTCAGGATGCCACCGCAGCATTCGATTCATCCGGCTTGTGTGTGTTTACCACTTTCGCCTGGGGACTGGCCGATCTGGCACCGCAGTTGCAAGCCGCCTGCAGTGAGCAGTACACCACCGAAGAACTGGAAAAAATCGGCGAGCGCATCTGGAACCTGGAGCGCGAATTCAACAACGCCGCCGGCTTTACCAAGGCCGACGACTCGCTGCCCAAGCGCCTGCTGACCGAAGCTTGCAAAACCGGTCCGGCCAAGGGCAAGGTCAACATGCTGGCCGAGATGCTGCCCAAGTACTACGCTGCGCGCGGCTGGGACAGCGAAGGCCGCCCGACGGCCGCAACCCGCGCGCGTTTAAGCTTGTAAACACGGTTCCCTCCCCGGAGGGCAGGGGGGTGGGCTTTCAGGATAAGCCCGCCCCTTTTTAATTCTGGAGATCGATACATGACTCACCACGTTATTCTGGGCGCAGGCCCCGCCGGTGTGATTGCCGCTGAAACCATTCGCAAGCATGCGCCGTTTGATGCCATCACGCTGGTCGGCGACGAGGTCGAGCCGCCTTACTCGCGCATGGCGATTCCCTATTTGTTGATGGGCAACATCGACGAGCGCGGCACCTACCTGCGCAAAGACCCGTCCCATTTCCAGGGTTTAAAGATAGATCAGGTCACAGACCGTGTTAAATCCGTGAACACTGCGGCTAAAACAGTAGCATTCGAGAGCGGAAAGAGCCTGACATTTGACCGCCTGCTGATCGCCACCGGCTCGCACCCGGCGCGCCCGCCGATTTCTGGCATGGACAGCGCTGGCGTGCATCCCTGCTGGACACTGGAAGATGCCCGCAAGATCATGGCGCTGGCCCAGAGCGGCGCGCGCGTGCTACAAATGGGCGCGGGTTTTATTGGCTGCATCATCATGGAGGCGCTCACCTCGCGCCATGTCAAGCTCAGTGTGGTGGAAATGGGTGACCGGATGGTGCCGCGCATGATGGGCCCGATGGCTGGCGGCATGATCCGCGACTGGTGCGAAGCCCAAGGCGTGCAGGTCTTTACCGGCACCCGGGTGGAGGCCATCGAGCCTCCGGCCCAGCCTGGTTCGCCGCTGAAGGTGCGGCTGTCGGGCGGGCAGACGGTCGAGGCGGATCTGGTCATCAGCGCCACTGGCGTCAAACCGAATATCGGTTTTCTGGAAAGCTCCGGCATCACCTGCCTGCAGGGTGTGCTGACCGACGAACACCTGCAAACCAATGTTCCGGGCATTTACGCCGCTGGCGACTGCGCCGAAGCCTTTGACAAGGTGAGCGGCAAAACCATTGTCAGCGCGATCCAGCCCAACGCGGTCGAGCAGGCCAGGGTGGCCGCGCTGAATATGGTGGCGCCAGCCGGTCAACCTCAAGCCGAACTCAAAGGCGTGACCCAAATCAATGTGCTCGATACGCTGGGGCTGATTTCCGCCAGCTTTGGTAACTGGGAGGGTGTGCCCGGTGGCGAACAGGTGGCGCTGACCGACCGTCAGGCCAACGGCGGCATGGGCCGTCACTTGAGCCTGCAGTTCAAGGACGACGTGCTGGTGGGCTGCAACAGCGTCGGCTGGACCGAGCATGTGGGCGTGATGCGCGGGTT
The DNA here is from genome assembly GCA_002413395.1 of Polaromonas sp. UBA5171. GTDB lineage: Bacteria > Pseudomonadota > Gammaproteobacteria > Burkholderiales > Burkholderiaceae_C > Polaromonas. The sequence goes on from DHWX01000081.1 coordinate 8,260, forward strand.
GGTGGAAGGCTCCGTCCACCTCGGCCCCTGGAAAGACCGGTTAAAGCGCGATCCCACCAAGCTGATGGAAGCCTACCTGGCCAGCGCCCAGGCACAGGACGAATGGAGCGGAGCGGCAGATGAGCGGCGGCGATGAAAATCACGTTCAAGCTGTTTGCCACCCTGACCGACTATTTGCCCACTCAAGCGCGGCGCAGCAACATCATCGAGCTTGACGTGACCCCCGGTGCGTCGATCAGCCAGGTCATCGAACCCTTCGGTTTACCACCCAAGCTGGTTCACCTGGTGCTGGTCAATGGCCGCTACATCGAACCCGCACAGCGCCCGCGCACCACGCTGGCGGAAGGTGATGTGCTGGCCATCTGGCCACCGATTGCCGGCGGCTAAACCGTGCAATCCTTCTACGCCGAGCAGTTCGAGCGTGACATGGGCTGCACCGAGGCCGAGTGGCTAGGCTGGCTGCCCGCCGCCCTCGGGCAGAATCCGTGGCAGCGCGACGGCACGTCCTTGAAGGTGTCCATCGGCCCGGGTTCCCTGCGGATTCACTGGGAAACGGCTCCGCCCCGCGTGTTGGGCCTGGCGCGAATTCCTCGTCTGCTGGTGCGGTTTGCCTTTAGTGGCCTTGACGTTGGCCGGCGCTATACCTTCATGAAACGCTTTGACCTGTACATGCAGCGTGGTGGCGGTTGATGTACTCGAAAAATGGCCAAGTCACCACGGCTGTCGGAAATCGACAAATGCAGGCTGGCAATCGTCTCGCCGTTAATGTTCGCAGTCAGATCCGCTCAAAGATCGCCGCTATGCCCTGCCCGCCGCCAATGCACATTGTCACCAGCGCGTAGCGGCCCTGAATCCGCTCCAGCTCGTACACGGCCTTGACGGTGAGCAGTGCGCCGGTGGCGCCGATCGGGTGGCCGAGCGAGATACCGGAGCCGTTCGGGTTGACCTTGGCGGGGTCGAACCCGAGGTCGCGGCTGACGGCGCAGGCCTGGGCGGCAAAAGCTTCGTTGGCTTCGATCACGTCGAGGTCGTTGACCGTCAGGCCGGCCTTTTTCAACGCCGCCTGTGTGGCCGGAACCGGGCCTATGCCCATGTATTTGGGGTCCACCCCCGCATGGGCATAAGCGACCAGACGGGCCAGCGGCCTGAGCCCGCGGGCTTTGGCGGTGGCGGCTTCCATCAGCACCACGGCGGCGGCGGCGTCATTGATGCCGGAGGCGTTGCCGGCCGTCACCGTGCCGTTTTCCTTGACAAACACCGGTTTGAGCTTGGCCAGGTCAGCCAGCGTGCAGTTGGGACGGAAATGCTCGTCAGTGTCAAATGCGGTTTCACCCTTGCGGCTCTTGAGCATCACCGGCACGATTTGCTCCTTGAAGTAGCCCGCTTCGATGGCGTGTTGGGCGCGGTTGTGGCTTTGCACTGCCAGCGCATCCTGCTCTTCACGCGTGATACCCCACTTGGCGGCGATATGCTCAGCCGTCACGCCCATGTGGATGGTGTGAAATGGGTCGTGTAGCGCGCCGACCACCATATCGACCATTTTCGTGTCCCCCATGCGGGCACCCCAGCGCATGTTCAGGCTGGCGTAGGGCGCGCGGCTCATGTTTTCGGCACCGCCTCCGAGGGCAACATCGGCATCGCCGAGCAGGATGCTCTGGCTGGCCGAGACGATGGCCTGCAGGCCCGAGCCGCACAGGCGGTTAACGTTGAAGGCCGGTGTGCCTTCAGCGCAGCCGCCATCGATCGCAGCGACGCGCGACAGGTACATGTCTTTGGGTTCGGTGTTGACAACGTGGCCAAACACCACATGGCCGACGTCCTTGCCCTCGACGCCGGCACGCACCAGCGATTCGCGCACGACCAGCGCGGCCAGCGCGGTGGGCGGGCTGTCCTTGAGACTGCCCCCAAAGGTACCAATGGCGGTGCGTACAGCGCTGACAATAACGACTTCACGGGTCATGGGATTCTCCTGGGTGGGTTAAAAAAGTGGACGGTCTGAAGTGTGGCCGAGTTTTTCTACATCCGGCTGACACCGCAGTTGACGCGCCTCAGCGCGGCAACGACAGCGGGGCCAAGCGGACTTGACGGGTGACGCTGCGCTAATCCGACTTACATGACAAATAAGCCTTCAGCCCAATAGAAATAGGCACATGTTGCTATTTAATACATAGTAAATTAGGGCCTGCGCGGCCCCCGGTCACAATGCATGGGTCACCAGCTTGAAATCCGGGTCTTCGGTAAAAGGCTTGATGGCGAAACCCAGCCCCCTCATAAGCTTGAGCATACTGGGATTGTTGGCCAGCACCAAACCATCGATCTCGGTCAGCCCCTTGTCGCGCGCCACGTCCATGATACTGAGCATCAGGCGCGAGCCCAGGCCCTTGCCGTTGAAGTCATCGGCCACCACCAGCGCAAACTCACAGCTCGACTGATCGGGGTTGGTCACGTAGCGCGACACACCGACGATGCGTTCGCTCTCAAGTAGCTCACCGTCCGGCCCGGGCTGGCGTTCCTTGAACACTGCCACCAACGCCATTTCACGGTCGTAGTCGATCAGCGTGAAACGCGCCAGCATGGATGGCGGCAGTTCAACAATTGACGACACAAAACGGAAATAGCGGCTCTCGGGCGAGAGGTGATGCAGCAGATCTTGCAGCATCTGCGCGTCATCGGGGTGGATCGGGCGCACGGCGTACTCGCCGCCACCGCGCAGCGGCCAGACCTGCTCATAGCGCGCCGGATAAGGCAGGATGGCCAGGTGGTTGTAATTTTTTGTGTGACCACTGGCCGGTTGGGACGCATGGTCAATGACGATGCGCGCATCCACCGCCACGGCTCCATACTCATCGACAATGATCGGGTTGAGGTCCATCTCGCGCAGTTGGGGCAGCTCGCATACCATTTCCGAGACCCGCAACAGCACCTGCTCCAGCGCGTCCATGTTGACGGCACTGGCACCGCGCCACTCCCCCAGGGTTTCCGCCACGCGCGATCGCTCGATCAGGCGACGCGCCAAAAACTGATTCAACGGCGGCAGCTCCATGGCGCGATCATCGATAAGTTCGATCATGGTGCCGCCAGCACCAAACGCAATCACCGGGCCAAACGGGTCGTCGGTAACGAGGCCGATGCAAATTTCGCGACCGCGCCGGTTGCGCGCCATGTTCTGAACGGTCACGCCGCTGATGCGCGCATTCGGCATTAGGCGTGTGACACGCTGCACCATGTCGGTGTAAGTGTCGCGCGCGCCAGTGCCGTTCATGATGTTGAGCGCCACTCCCTGCACGTCCGATTTGTGGCTGATGTCTGGCGAATCAATCTTGAGCGCCACCGGGAAGCCCATTTGCGTGGCAATCATCGTCGCCTCGTTGGCACTGCGCGCGAGAATGGTCTTGGTGACAGGAATATGAAAAGCCGCGAGCAACGTTTTGGACTCCATCTCGGTCAGCACCTTGCGGCGTTCCGCAAGCACACTCTCAATGACCAGTCGCGCGCCCTCAATGTCCGGCTTGGACAGCGCAGACAGAGGCGGCGGGGTTTGCTGGAGCAACTGCTGGTTTTGATAGAAGGAGGCGATATTGCCAAAGGCACCCACGGCCGCCTCAGGCGTGCGGAAACTGGGAATGGCCGCCGCGTTGAGAATAACGCGTGCCGCCACCACCGCGGTGTCTCCCATCCAGCACGCCAGCAGCGGTTTGCCGATCGCACGCTTGACCTCGGCCACCGCGCGAGCCACCTCCGAGGCGTCAGCCCCGGCTTTGGGAGAATAGATCGCAAGCACGCCGTCGACCTGAGCGTCTTTGCCAGCCATTTCAATGGCAGCCCGGTAGTGTTCGGGGCCGGCGTCTTCCGACAGGTCGATCAAGTCCGACAGGGAAGCCAGCGCAGGCAACTGCGACTTGAGAGCGCGAATAGACTCGGGCGAGAGCTTTCCCAGGTGCAGATAAATTTCATTGACCCAGTCGGCCGCCAACACGCCGGGCCCGCCGCCGTTGGTGACGATGGCCAGGCGCTTGCCCACCGGGCGGTAGCGGGAAGCCAGGCACTTGGTAGCCGAGAAAAGTTCCACGAAGGAGCGCACCCTTACCGCGCCAGCGCGGCGCAGCGCAGCGTCAAACACATCGTCGCTTCCGACGATGGCCCCGCTGTGGGTCTGTGCCGCCTCATTGCCCGCCGGTTTGCGGCCAGCCTTGAGCACCACCACCGGCTTCGCACTGGCAGCCGTACGCAGCGCACTCATGAAACGGCGTGCGTTGGAAATGCCTTCCAGATAGACGACAATGCTTTGGGTTTGCGCATCGCTGGCCAGAAAATCAAGCACCTGCGCAATGTCCACGGAGGTGTTGGGACCGAGGGAAACGACCGACGAAAACCCCACCGCGTTACTTTTGGCCCAGTCGAGAATAGAAGCAGTCAGCGCCCCCGACTGTGATACCAGCGCCAGCGAACCGGCCTTGGCGAGCGGCCCGACCGCGCTGGCATTGAGCTGCAATGACGGGCGCTGCAGCCCCAGGCCATTCGGGCCGAGCAGGGACATGCCTTCACGACGTGCAATCTTCTTGAACTCGTCGGCCTTGTCGGCGTTGATGCCACTGGAGATCACCAGCACCGCGCGACAGGCCATGCGGCCCGCAATCTCCAGTGCGGCAGCCACGTCCTGCGGCGGTAACGCAATGATGGCCAGATCGGCCCGCGTTTGCGCCAAATCCGCCAGCGTGCCACTGGCATGAATGTCCAGAAACGCCAGGGTACCGTTGAACCGCTGGGCCCGCAGGGCTTCGTGCAGAACTTTGGCGTGGGTGGTCTGCGTAACCACGTCGTCGGCCTGACCGGCAAAGACCACAATCGATTGGGGGCTGAAAAGTGGGGTGAGGTAGTGTTTGTCCATAGTCTTGGAAGCGGTGGGAAAGTGCGCTTGAGTGGGTCGTCAAAAAAGTCAGAATCTGACCGCTATTTTTTTTTCATGAGCTACAAAAATCATAGCAAATATTGGCAGTACTGGCTACTCATGTCGCCAGACGCTTGGCGACAGCAAACAGCATCCGGTCAACCACCGCTTGTATGCTGTTGCGATGGGGCGTCATTGAGCAAGCAGCCATCGGCGTCCCCGGCACGGCTCAGGGAAAAAGCCTTGGGTGCGACCCAGCATTGCGCGTTGAAAGCAGTGACGCCAGGTGACTTCGCGAGCGCAGGCCGCCCAGCGCGCCGGGTGAGGCGCTGATCATGGCTGCGGCAACATGGGCCAATTTTCGGCTGAAGGAGTTCAGGCGGGTGTTGCCGGCAAAGATCAGGAGTTTGGTGGCGCTGCTCATGGGTCTGATTTCACCACATGCCGAAGGGCGAATGTTGAATGGCGGGCAACTGCGCTAAAACCCGTTAAAATGTACAAAATAACTACTTTTGTACAAAATGCGCACTGTCGCCTTAAGTGAATTCCGTGCCCATGCTTCGGCCATGATTGATCTGGTGGAGCGGGGCGAAACCGTACGCATTTTGCGGCATGGCAAACCCGTGGCTGAACTGGTGCCCGCAAAATCGGTTGAATCAGAGAAGGTTCCGAGCTGGAAGCGGCCGATAAAGCCGCTGGAGTATCTGCGCGCTGATGGCAAAACTTTGGCACAACTGATCATTGAAGAACGTGAAAGCGCACGGTACTGAGATGAAGTTATTTCTGGATTCCTCGGCCATCGCCAAGCGATATAAGCGCGAAAGCGGTCGCGACACGGTAGAACGTTTGTTGATGGCGGCAGACACGGTGGTGATGGCTGCGCATTGCAAGGTTGAAATTGCTTCCAGCTTGAGCCGTGAGATCCATGACAACTCAATTGACATGGGCCAGTACGCCCATGCGATGGGCGAGGTTATGCAGGATTTTGTTGACTTTGATGTTCGGCCCATCAGCCCCGAGATTGAGGCGCTGGCTATCGCCGCGATGGCGCACAACCACTTGCGCGCCATGGATGCGCTGCACATTGGTACGGCCCAGGCGGAAAGGGTTGACTTGTTTGTGACTGCGGATCGCAAACAGGCGCTGGCGGCACAAGTGGTGGGCCTGAAAACTGAATTGATAGAAGCTTGATATGTTTTACCCGCAAGAATTTGACGTGATCGTGGTTGGCGGTGGCCATGCTGGCACCGAAGCTGCGCTGGCCGCCGCTCGCATGGGCTGCAAGACGCTGCTGCTGACGCACAACATCGAGACGCTCGGCCAGATGAGTTGCAACCCGTCGATTGGTGGTATCGGCAAGGGCCATCTGGTGAAAGAGGTCGATGCCATGGGCGGCGCTATGGCGCTGGCCACCGATGAGGGTGGCATCCAGTTTCGCATTCTCAACAGTTCCAAAGGCCCCGCGGTGCGAGCCACGCGAGCACAGGCAGACCGGATTTTGTATAAGGCGGCGATTCGCAGCCGACTGGAGAACCAGCCTAATCTGTGGTTGTTCCAGCAGGCGGTGGATGACCTGATGGTCGAAGGTGAACGGGTGGTGGGTGCCGTCACGCAGGTGGGCATCAAATTCCGCTCACGCACCGTGGTACTGACGGCCGGAACTTTCCTGGACGGAAAAATTCATGTGGGGCTGAATAATTATTCGGCCGGAAGGGCAGGCGACCCGCCTGCAGTGTCGCTGAGCAGCAGGCTCAAGGAGCTCAAGCTTCCCCAAGGTCGACTGAAAACCGGTACGCCACCGCGCATTGACGGCCGTTCGATCGATTTCAGCAAATGCGATATGCAGCTGGGCGACGGCATGCCGGGAGGTACAGAAGGGCCGGTTCCGGTATTCAGCTTTATGGGCGGCAACATCCAGCACCCGCAGCAGATGCCCTGCTGGATCACCCACACCAATGCGCGCACGCACGCCATCATCCGCTCCGGCTTTGACCGCAGCCCGATGTTTACCGGCAAGATTGATGGCGTGGGTCCGCGCTACTGCCCGAGCGTGGAAGACAAAATAAACCGCTTTGCCAACAAGGAGAGTCATCAAATCTTCCTGGAACCTGAAGGCTTGACGACCCACGAGATTTATCCCAACGGCATCTCGACCAGCCTGCCGTTTGATATTCAGTACGCCTTGGTCCGCTCCATGGACGGCATGGAAAATGCCCATATTTTGCGGCCCGGCTACGCGATTGAATACGACTATTTTGACCCGCGCGCGCTGAAAACCAGCTTTGAAACACGGGCAATCAGCGGACTGTTTTTTGCCGGACAAATCAACGGCACCACCGGCTATGAAGAGGCTGCCGCCCAAGGCATGTTTGCCGGCATCAATGCTGGTCTGCAGTGTCAGGGCAAGGAAGTCTGGCTGCCCGGACGCGATGAAGCTTACCTGGGTGTACTGGTCGATGATTTGATTACCAAGGGTGTGACCGAGCCTTACCGCATGTTTACCAGCCGGGCCGAGTTTAGACTGATGCTTCGCGAAGACAACGCTGACATGCGACTGACCGAAAAGGGCAGGGAGTTGGGGCTGGTGGATGACACGCGCTGGGATGCGTTCAACCGCAAGCGTGATGCTGTTTCACGTGAAACAGAGCGCTTGCGTTCCCTCTGGATCAACCCCGGCAATCTGCCGGTGACTGAAGCCGAACGAGTTCTGGGCAAAGCGATTGAGCGCGAGTACAACTTGCTCGACTTGCTGCGTCGTCCCGATGTGAACTACGCCGCACTGATGTCGCTGGATGGCGGTAAATATGCCAATGCCGAGATGAAAGACGATGTTCCATATGAAACAAGTTTGCCGAAAAGCTTGACCAAGAGCGTGATTGAACAACTCGAAATCACCGCCAAGTACTCCGGTTACATTGACCAGCAAAAGATTGAGGTAGCGCGTGCGTCTCATTATGAGAACCTCCGGCTGCCTGCTGATCTGGACTATCTACAGGTGACAGCACTGAGCTTTGAAGCACGCCAAACGCTGGCCAAACACCGCCCCGAAACGTTGGGCATAGCTTCACGCATTTCTGGCATCACGCCAGCAACTGTGTCACTACTGCTGGTTCACCTGAAAAGGCACCCACGGAAAGCCGGGCTCTCCTCGTCGTCTGCGACCCAGGTCAACCTCTGATGCCTGCGGCTGCGAGAGACCTGCTTGCCAAACTGAAAGACGGTCTAGCAGCACTGCAGTTGGGCCTGAGTGACCAACAGGCTAGCCAATTGCTCGCCTACATGGACTTGATCATAAAATGGACCAGGGTGTACAACCTGACCGCCGTGCGCGATCCTGCCGAAATATTGACGCATCACTTGCTCGACAGCCTGGCAACCGTGTCGCCCTTGCAGCGCTACTTGCAACAAGCTGACCTGGAGCAGGGCAGCAGATTTCTCGATGTCGGGTCCGGTGCCGGGCTACCCGGTGTGGTCATAGCCATCTGCTGCCCAAGCGTCACTGTGACTTGCGTAGACACCGTCGCCAAAAAGACCGCCTTCATCAAGCAGGCTGCTCTGGCGCTGAAGCTGCCCAACCTCACAGTTCTGCATGCGCGAGTGGAAACCGTAACCCAGCGATTCGATGTCGTTAGTTCCAGGGCATTTGCTTCGCTGGCCGATTTCACCGCTTGGTCGAACCACGCGCTGGCGCCAAAGGGCATCTGGATGGCCATGAAAGGCAAGTATCCGGCGGATGAAATAACGGCGCTTCCCTCCAACGTGCAGGTGTTTCACGTGGAACACTTGACCGTACCCTGCCTGGATGCTGAACGCTGCATCATCTGGATGCGCCCCAAGACGCGGGATTAATCAACGAAAGGCACCAACCTTTGGAAATCAGTCGCTATTTTCAGCGCTCAGCCAAAATTCAGCGGCCCGCACTGACGTAAACTCAAGACCTCTATTTCCAGGGGGGTTTCATGCTGGGCTTATCTGCTACCGTAGTCGGTATAGCCGACTACGGTGCTTTTGTTACCGCCGTCATCGTATTTTTGTTGATTCCCGGCCCGGGAAATTTGGCATTGATCACCTCGACCGGCAAAGGAGGTATCCGCGGCGGAGTGGGGGCGATATTCGGGGTCATCTTTGGGGACCAGGTTTTGCTTTGGGCTGCCGTGGCTGGTGTGTCGGCCTTGATGGCAGCTTACCCTGCCGCGTTCCATGTCATGCAATGGATGGGCGCAGCCTACTTGGCCTGGATGGGCATCAAGATGCTCCTCGCCAAACCCGGCGATGCCCCGATGCTCCAGATCAAGCCGCACCATTACTTGCGCCAAGCCATGCTGATCACGCTGCTCAACCCCAAGGCGATCGTGTTTTACCTTGCCTTTTTCCCATTGTTTGTGGATCCAGCCCAACATCGGGGCCTGAAAACCTTCGGCGTCATGGCTGCGACCATTGCGGTGCTGACTTTTCTTTATGGCTTGACGGCTGTGATTCTTACCCACACCTTGGCCGAACGCCTGCGCGCCAACCCAAATATCTCAGCCTTATTGCGAAAACTCGCAGGGGTGTTACTGATTGGTTTCGGTATCAGGTTGGTCCTCTCAAAATAGTCTGTCATTCACGCAACGGAACCACATCAAAAACACATGGCCAAAATATTTTGCATTGCCAACCAGAAGGGCGGCGTGGGCAAAACCACCACCACCGTCAATCTCGCCGCAGGTTTGGCAAAAGTTGGCCAGCGAGTGCTAATGATTGATCTGGACCCGCAGGGAAATGCCACCATGGGCTCAGGCGTGGACAAGCGCAAGCTTGAATTCACCGTCTACGACGTGTTGCTCGAATCAGCCTCAATCACCGAGGCGCGCGTGCAGAGCCAAAAACTCATCGACGGTGGCTGTGGCTACGACGTGCTGGGCGCTAACCGCGAGCTGGCCGGTGCAGAGGTCGAGTTGGTGGAAGTGGAGCGCCGCGAGAAACGTCTCAAGCTGGCGCTGGCCGAAGTTGGCAGCACCTATGATTTCGTGCTGATCGATTGCCCACCTTCGCTGTCCCTGCTCACGCTCAATGGACTGTGCTGCGCACATGGCGTGATTGTCCCCATGCAGTGCGAATACTTTGCGCTCGAAGGCCTCACCGATCTGGTCAACACCATCAAGCAGGTGCATGCCAACCTGAACAAGGATTTGCAGATCATCGGCTTGCTACGCGTCATGTTTGACCCGCGCATCACACTGCAGCAACAGGTCAGCGAACAACTCAAGGAGCATTTCGCCGACAAGGTGTTCAATACCGTGATTCCGCGCAATGTGCGCCTGGCCGAAGCCCCCAGCTACGGCTTGCCAGGTGTGGTGTTTGATCCGGCCTCCAAGGGAGCACAGGCTTTCGTGGCTTTTGCCGACGAAATGGTGGCACGCATCAAGAGTATGTAAGACCCGCTTTCTATCAATAAATAATGCTCTCAGCCCACATAAAGTCCAGCAATATTCCTATGAAACGATAGTGCTTTTAACATCTCACATCGCATGAACCCTGGCAACGTCCTGATTCTTCCCGGCTGGCAAAACAGTGGCCCCTACCACTGGCAAAGCGGCTGGGAGCGCGCGCATGGCTACCAGCGCGTGGAGCAGCATGACTGGATAAGACCGCTGCGTGGCGACTGGATTGCCCGGCTGGAAGACGTGCTGTTATCTCACCAGGTTAAATATGACGAACCTGCCGTGCTGGTGGCGCATAGTCTGGGCTGCATGCTTATTGCGGCGTGGGCAGCGCACTCCCGAAACACGCACCGCATCAAAGGGGCACTGCTGGTGGCTCCGCCCGATGTGGAACGCGAAGACATGCGCCAAATATTGCCAGGCTGGTTGCCCGTGCCGACCCGGCCGTTGCCGTTCAAAACCATGGTTTTCGCCAGCAGCAACGATCCTTTCTGCGCGCTGGAGCGGGCCCACCAATTCGCCGCCGCCTGGGGTAGTGAATTGATTGCGACCGGGCCGCGCGGCCACCTGAACGCCGAAAGTGGTCTGGGCAACTGGCCGCAAGCCCACGAGATGTTGTTGCAGCTTATGCGCGATGGCTCTGCGGCACCCCTGCAAGACACGGCCTCGCCAATTTGAATTCAAGAAAGACAGGCTACCCACATGGTTACCAGAAAACAAAAAGGCCTGGGCCGCGGCCTCGAAGCGCTGCTCGGCCCCAAAGTCACTGACGCCGCAGACGCCGAGAGCGCCAACAGCAGTGCCACCAGCCCGGGCCAGCCCGCCTCGCTGCGCTTGGTCGACATGGTGCCCGGCCAGTACCAGCCGCGCACCCGCATGGACGAGGGCGCGCTCTACGAGCTGGCCGAATCGATCAAGATGCAGGGCATCATGCAGCCGATTTTGGTGCGGCGTCTGGGTAGCGGAGCCAACGACGGCAAATATGAAATCATCGCGGGTGAGCGGCGCTTCCGCGCGGCCCGGCTGGCTGGCTTGGACAGCGTGCCAGTGCTGGTGCGCGACGTACCGGACGAATCGGCGGCCGCCATGTCGCTGATTGAAAACATTCAACGTGAAGATCTCAACCCGCTGGAAGAAGCCCATGGCCTGCAACGTCTGGTAAAAGAGTTTGGACTCACTCACGAATTGGCGGCGCAAGCCGTAGGCCGCTCTCGAAGCGCCGCCTCCAACCTGCTGCGCCTGCTGAACCTGGCCGATCCAGTGCAAACCATGCTGATGGCTGGCGACCTCGACATGGGCCACGCACGCGCTTTGCTAAGCCTGGATCGTGCCGAACAAATTACCGCGGCCAACCAGATATCGGCCAAAAAGATGTCGGTACGCCAAGCCGAAGGTCTGGTCAAAAAACTCAGCGCCGAATTTTCGCTGAAACCGCAGAAAGCGGTCAAGGAAAAGTCTCGCGATACGCGCCGCCTCGAAGAAGAGCTGGCCGACCTGTTGATGGCCGAAGTGGAGGTACGCGTAAAGAAACGGGTCAAACGCTATGGTCGGGTGGAGGAAATGGGCGAACTCGTCATAAACTTTGGTTCGCTCGACGAACTCAATGGCCTGATCGAGCGGCTGCGCTCAGCCTGAACACGGAACTGGCAGCACGTTTGCTGGTGGGCCATTTGCAGGAGCCCACCATGAGCCTGCTTTTACTTCCCCTTCGCACGCGCTGCTGGCGCTAAGGCTCACAGAGAAAATATCTTCCCCGGGTTCATGATGTTTTTCGGATCCAGCGCGCGCTTGATGCTGCGCATCATCGCCACCGCGCCATCACCCGTCTCAGTCACCAGAAAGTCCATCTTGTGCAGGCCCACGCCGTGCTCGCCGGTGCAGGTGCCTTCCAGCGCCAGGGCGCGGCTGACCAGCTTGTGGTTCAGGCCTTCGGCGACTTCCCGCTCTTCGGGTCTGGTTGGGTCGATCATGTAGCCGAAGTGGAAGTTGCCGTCGCCCACATGGCCCACCAGGAAATACGAAATGCCGCTCGCATCGGCCTCGGCCACGGATTCGAGCAGGCAGTCGGCCAGGCGGGAAATCGGCACGCAGGTGTCGGTGGAAATAGCGCGGCAGCCGGGCTTGCTCTGGATGGCTGCGAAATAGGCGTTGTGGCGGGCGGTCCAGAGCCGCGTGCGCTCTTCGGGCGTGCTGGCCCATTCAAACGCCTGGCCGCCGTGGCCGCTGGCCAGTTCCTGCACCAGCTCGGCCTGCTCTTTCACGCTGTTCGGGGTGCCATGAAATTCCATCAGTAGCATGGGCTCTTCGCGCAGGCCCAGTTTGGAGTGTGCGTTGACCATGCGCACGGTGTTGTGGTCAATCAGTTCCACGCGCGCAATCGGCACGCCCAGCTGGATCACTTCGATGGTGGTGCGTACGGCCGCTTCAACGCTGGGGAAGGAGCAGATCGCCGCTGAAATCGCTTCGGGCAACGGGTAAAGCCGCACCGTGACTTCGGTGATCACGCCCAGCGTGCCTTCACTGCCCACCATCAGGCGGGTTAAATCATAGCCGGCTGATGATTTTTTTGCGCGAGTTCCGGTACGAATGACTTCACCACTGGCGGTGACGACTTCGAGCGCCAGCACGTTCTCGCGCATGGTGCCGTAACGCACGGCGTTGGTACCGCTGGCGCGCGTAGCGCTCATGCCGCCAAGCGTGGCGTCGGCGCCCGGGTCGATCGGGAAAAACAGGCCAGTGCTTTTGATTTCTTCGTTGAGCTGCTTGCGCGTCACGCCGGGCTGCACGGTCACGGTCAGGTCTTCCGCGTTGATAGCCAGCACCTTGTTCATGCGGCTTACATCGATGCTGATGCCGCCTTGCACGGCCAGCAAATGGCCTTCAAGCGAGGTGCCGACACCAAAGGGAATCACCGGCACGCTGTACTGGCTAGCCAGCTTCACGGCATCGGCCACGTCAAGCGTGCTTTCGGCAAACACCACGGCGGCGGGCGGCGGCGCCGCGAACGACGACTCGTCGCGTCCGTGCTGCTCGCGCACCACCAGGGCCGTCGAGCAACGCCCGGGGAAACGGGCTTTAAGCGCATCCAGCAGTTCAGCAGGCGTTTCGCGCTGTTGGATTTCTGGCAGCAGGTGTTTGGGCAATGGTGCGTTCATGGAGTCTCCGAATCGAATGCAGAGTTTACGACTTGTCGGCCCTGGCTGCTTGATCGGAGGTTGTGGAGGCTCAGAACCCGGCGGCCTAGTTGAATGCTTCCTCCAGATTTTGGCTCATGGTCTTGTTGGGAGGCATCGTGTCAGCCACGCCTGAGAAAACCATTTGCACGCTTGGACGGTTGGCGCGGGCGCGGGTTGACGTCTGCGCCTGCGCGGTGGCGGCCCCATGACCAACGCGGCAAACAGCAACACACTACAGACCTCAAAGTTGGGAATAGAATGTTTTGAACTTTTGTTTCCGGTCGTGTGTACGGTCATGCAAAGCACCTTCAAAATTGAAAAGGTGCCCATTGCAACCCAGCCAGCGTGGGTCGGCCAGCAGTTTTGCAGGGTGTTTCCTTGCTCACATGCGGGGACACGACGACACATTTTTTTGCCCAGCGTAACGCCCGCTCCGGGCTAGACTTCAACTCACTCACGGCACTTCAACGCACATCATCCATATGGCCAACAGACTTTCACAAATCGCCACCCGCACGGGCGACAACGGCACCACCGGGCTGGGCGACAACACGCGCGTTTCCAAAAGCAACCTACGTGTTCACGCCATGGGCGATGTCGATGAACTGAACTCGAACATTGGCGTGCTGCTCTGCGAAGAGCTGCCCACGGGCGTGCGCGAATTGCTGGGGGAAGTGCAGCAGCAGCTTTTCAATCTGGGCGGCGAGTTGTCCATCCCGGGCTTTGAGTTGCTCAAACCGGAAGCCGTTGCGCGGCTGGATGCCGCCCTCGAAGAGCACAACGCCCAACTGCCGCGTCTGGCCGAGTTCATTTTGCCGGCCGGCTCTCGTGCCGCCGCACTGGCGCATGTCTGCCGCACCGTGGCGCGCCGCGCCGAACGCGCAGTGGTGGCGCTGGGACTGGCCGAGCCGCTCCACGATGCGCCGCGCCAGTACCTCAACCGCCTGAGCGATTTGCTGTTTGTGCTGTCGCGCGTGCTCAACCGCATGAACGGCGGTGATGATGTGTACTGGAAAAGCGAGCGCTTGGCGCGCAACACTGCCGAATAGCTCAGGCCAAGGCAGCCTTGCCATGCGGGGCCGCCGATGTGCCGCGAACCTCGATAACGACTGAACCCCTCGCGTCAGGCGCGCCGCAGCCGCCGCTCCGGATTCGCGTCAGGCAGCATGTGTCCGGTCTCAACATAGCGCGCGTGCCAGGACAGCGCCTCATCCAGCAGATGCGGCGTGTGCTTGCCCGGCGCATCGCGCTGAGCGCGTTCAAAATAATCGAGCAGAGCGGGGCGGTAATCGGGATGGGCGCATTTTTCGATGATGAGCCGCGCGCGTTGCGTGGGCGAGAGGCCGCGCAGGTCGGCCAGGCCCTGTTCGGTCACGATCACCTCCACGTCGTGCTCGGTGTGGTCCACGTGCGAGGCCATGGGCACGATGCAGGAGATGGCGCCATCCTTGGCTACCGAAGGCGTCATGAAGATCGACAGGTAGGCGTTGCGCGCAAAGTCGCCCGAGCCGCCAATGCCGTTCATGATGCTCGATCCCATCAGGTGCGTGGAGTTGACGTTGCCGTAGATGTCGGCTTCTATCATCGCGTTCATCGCAATCACTCCCAGGCGGCGAACCACCTCGGGATGATTGCTGATCTCCTGCGAGCGCAGCACGATGCGCTTGCTGTAGAAATCGATGTTCGCGTTGAAATCGGCCAGCGCCTTGGGGCTGAACGACAGCGCGGTGGCCGACGCCATGGTGAGCGTGCCCGAGCGCAGCATGTCCAGCATGCCGTCCTGCAGCACCTCGGTGTAGGCCGTCAGGTTGTTGAAAGGGCCCTCGTTCAGGCCTGCCAGCACGGCGTTGGCAATATTGCCTACGCCCGACTGCAGCGGCAGCAATTCGGCAGGCAGGCGGCCGCATTTCACTTCGTGTTGCAGGAACCCGATGATGTGTCCCGCGATGCGCTGCGAGGTCTCGTCAGGCGCGGCAAAGGCCGAATTGCGGTCGGGCTGGTGCGTCTCAACCACGGCAATCACCTTGTCCGGGTCGCAGCGCAGGTAGGCCTCGCCAATGCGGTCGCCGGGGCTTACCAGCGGAATCGGCCGCCGATGGGGCGGCAGGCGCGTGCCGTAGTAGATGTCGTGCATGCCCTCCAGGCCGGGGTTTTGCAGGGTGTTGACTTCCAGGATGATCTTGTCGGCCTGGTCCAGCCAGGTCTTGTTGTTGCCAACAGAGGACGAGGGAATCAGGCGTCCGTCCGGCAGAATGCCCGCAACCTCGACCACGGCCACATCCAGATGACCCAGAAAGCCGAACCAGACGAACTGCGCCACGTTGGAAAGGTGCATGTCAGCGTACTGCATCTGCCCGGCGTTGATCTGCTTGCGCACCGTCGGGTCCGACTGATAGGGCAGGCGCATCTCGATGCCATCGACCTGGGCCAGCGCCCCGTCAAGCTCGGGCGCGGTGGAGGCACCGGTCCACAAACCAATGCGAAATACCTCGCCTGCGGCGTGCAGGCGCTCAATGCGTTGCGCCAGCGCCTGGGGCACCGCCTTGGGGTAACCCGCGCCTGTAAAGCCGCTCATGCCGACATTGGCGCTGGCGGGAATCAGCGCGGCGGCCGCGGCGGCCGACATGATTTTTGTTTTCAGGGCAGGGTTGCGCACGCGATCGGCAAGAGGCATGAAGGGGCTGGCTCCGGGTGAGGGCGACGGCGCAACAGCGCACGACATAAGCCTGTAATTTTAGCAGGCCGACGCCGGAAGATAAGGGTGAGCCCTAGTGCGGGCGCCATGGTGCGGGCCGGCTGTTTCCGTCACAGCGAAACAAGCGTCGGCCCGGCAGCCTCACGCACCTCTGCCCGGGGTCGCGCCAGCGCCTCGAAATTGATGGAGTGACGCTATTATTTTTTTATAGCTACCTGCGCCCGTCAGTCAAGAGCGAAAGCCTGATTTTTTTCATTAAATCAGCCGCCCCTGCAGCGAAGCGTCCGCCAGCGGGCGCAAGCGCGCGTAGTCCAGCAGCTCGGCCAGGCGAGCGCCTTTGGCTTGCCACTCAAGCACCACGTTTTCAGCCAGCAGCACGTAATACCACGGGGCACCGCCGCGCTGCTCAGCGCTCAACCCATTGATGCGCTCGCACCAGGCCAGCGCCGCCCGAAGCTTGCGTTGCACGTTGGGATGAATGGTTTGCTGCTGCGCCTTGGTTTCCACCAGATACACCGCGCCCGCCGTGCGCACCAGAAAGTCGGGCGAATAAAACGCAGGCAGGCCGTCGTCCTTCACGTAGCGCAGCCGGGCAAAGGTGTGGCGGTTTTCGCTGATCTTGCAAAACGCCTCAATCTGCGTGTCGGCCTGCGCCCAGTGGATGAAGGCGCGTTCCAGCCCGCCGTTGCGCGCCGGCCAGGCCAGCCGGGTGTAGATGCACTTGGACACTTCCACCGAATGGCTCTCGCGCATCATCAGGCGCGGCACTTCGCTCAAATGCCGCAGGTGCACCTCGGTCTGGCCGGTGATGTGCTTTTGTTCCGACTCCAGCAGCGCTACGGCAAACACCTTGGTCATGTGGTCCACCACCGGCTGTAGCAGCAACACGCGCCAGTTTTCACCCTCCAGCGGGTTGAAGGTCGCGCCGAAGAGCTGCGTCCAGATGTAGTCGTCGAGCCAGCCCGTCAGTTCGGCCGTGTTCACCTGCAGGTAGGGCTTGGCCAAGTGTGTGGCGACCTTGTTGCCTTTGGCGAACTTGGATAAGGGCTCGCTCAATGCCTGACTGATGCGCCGCGTCAGGCGCGACAGGTACTCGTTGTAGCCGCCCACGTTCATCACCGCGCCATCCACCCGATAGTCGCCAAACAGGGTGGCGCTTTGCAGGTCTTGCGAAATGAAAGTATCGCCCTTGCCGAGCAGCCCGGTGAGCTGTTCCACAGACATGCCGGTGAAAGCGGGCAGGGCAGTGAGGTCCAGCGGATGATGGTCGCGCACCTCGTCCGCCTCTTGCAGGATGAACGGGATGCCAAAGTCAAACGCTTCAAATCCATCGCGTAGTTCGGCCGCGATCACGTCACCCGTGCTGGACGTGTCGTCCATATCGTCACCCGTGGTGCCCGCCAGGCCCTCCCTGATCAGGTCCTCATAGAACGACTGAAAAGCCGGATGTTCCACGATCGACAGCACATCCAGCAGGCTGCCCGGTTCCTGCCCGGCGTTGATGCGTTCGCGGTTCTCGCGCTTGAGGTCGGTGTATTCGTCATCGCGCCACATCAACCGCAGCCCCCGGCCAATGGTCTGCTCCAGCAGAATCTGCGCTTGCGAACTGCGCAGCGGCACGATCACGCAAATGTTGTTCACGTCAAAACCCTCGCGCAGCATCAGCACGCTGACGATCACGCGCGGCGTGGCGTGCCGGTCCACGCTGAACAGGCGCTCGCGCACTGGCGCCCAGTCTTTCTCGCCCAGTTCGGCTTTTTTGCCCGAGTCGATGGTCATCACCTCGTCTATGGTCAGCCCTTCCTGCTCCTGCAGAAAAACAGCCACCAGCGGCGACACGGTCGTGTCCTCGCACACCACCAGCATCTTGGGGTGGCGCGTGGGGTCGAGCCTGGCAAAGTCCGCTTCCAGCTTGCGCAGTTTCTTGATGCCAGCACGTAGCATCACGCGCTGGCCCTCGCTCAAAGCCGGATTGCCTTGTTCATCGCGCTCGGCTTTGAACTCCAAAGGCAGCGCGCCAATCTCCTTGCGCCGGTCCAGCACCAGCGACTTGACCAGCCCGGCGCGCATGGCGCTTTTCAGATCAAAGTCCGTGATGATGTGCGGGAAGTACACCTTGCGCTTGGTTCTACCCGTACCGACGTCGTTGTACGGCGTGGCGGAAAAGTCCAGCTGCACAAAGCGCCGCCCCTTGGTTTCGGCAATCTTCGAGAGGCTCTTTTGCCATTCCACCTCGGTCGATTCACCCTCGCGTTTGAATTCGTGGATGTGGTGTGCCTCGTCGTTGAAAACCATCAGCTCCGGCAAGCCTGCCAAAAACTCCAGCACGTTGCCGCGTGCGTAGCGACGGTCCAGCACATCGAGGCTGTTGCCGGTGGCGCGGCCGGGTGTGAGCGGCAGCACGGCGTCTATCACTTGCTGCGGGTCAAGCGGCGCGCCAGGAGCTTCTATTTCTTCCACTTCTTCCGGCACCTCCCCTTCCGTCAATAGATGCCAGTTGGTGATGGCGATCATGCCGTTGCCGGTGGCTTTCAGACCAATCTCGTTTTTATTGCACACGTTGCCGCGCACAAAGGCAAAGACCGCATCGCGGTGTGCATCGGGCATGAACAGATCGGCAAATTGCGCGATATCCGATTTGGCGAAGTCCCGCGAACCATTGCCGTTTTCAATCAGCTTGCCGCAAAAGGCGTCCAGCAGCCGCTCGTAAACAATCAGCCCCGGCGCCACCACCATGAACTGGCGCGTAAAGCGCGCGTCGTCGATACCTTCCGCCAGAGCCGCCGTTTTGTTGAGCAGTTGCCAGATCATCAGCGCCTGCAGCACCCAGGTCTTGCCGGTGCCGGTGCCGGTGGCCATCTTGAAGCAGTATTTGGGGTGCGCGTGTTTGGCTTGCGCCACCTCGTTCAGCCGCGTGCCGGACAGCAGCGCGTCGGGCGCGCAGTTTCGATACAGATCCAGCAGCGTCCAGTGCGCATGCCCGTGGCCCAGTACCTCATGCGCGACGATGACATTCAAAATGGCCTGTTTCTGCCCGGCATGAAAGTTCAGCCCGCCGCGTGCCAGCACCATGTCTTCGCCAAACCACCACATCAGCAGCTCGGCGGTGGTGGGTGTCACCAGTTCCAGAATGTCGGCTGCGCCGGATTCGAGACCCAGGCAGAGTTGGTTAGTTTTGGTGGTGAGGCCGGTGGAGAGGGCGAGTTGGTTGTCTTTTTCAAGCATTGCTTATCCCTGAATCTGTTGTCTTGTAAACAAATTGTTTATAATTTGACGCATGATTCGCACGGGGAAATCCCGCCGACTGCCGCCCGACATCCTGCGCCGCGCGATACTGCGTTTGAATCAGCTCGAACACACCATTTCTGTCGATGAATTGCGGTTTCCTCCAGCCAACCGATTGGAGGCATTGCACGGAGACAGAGATGGGCAATGGAGCATCCGCGTCAACAGCCAGTGGCGTGTGTGCTTTCGCTTTATCGACGGCGATGTTTTTGAAGTAGCAATCACTGACTATCACTGAGGAGTCTGCAATATGAAACGCACAATCAACGGCTTGCCGCCTATCCACCCTGGTGAATACATCCGTGAAGTGCTGGAAGATCTTGGTATGACGCAGGTGGCATTGGCAAAAACCTTGGGGGTTTCTGCGATGCGCATTTCGCATCTGGTGCGAGAGGAGCGGCCTGTGACTGCCGAGCTTGCGCTGCGTTTGGGGAAAGCCTTTGGGCAAAGCCCGCAATATTGGTTGAATTTGCAAGCGGACTACGATTTGAAAATAGCCAAGGCCGCGTTCAAGGACAGCCTGCGTCATGTGCGGGAACTGGCGCTGGCCTGAGGCTTCCCGCCGGTTCTCTTGGCAGTTTCTCGCCCCGCGACAACTCACGCCACCCCCACGCTGCTGACCACTTCCGCCTCAAAGCCGAAAACATCGACCACCCGCACGCACACCTTGCGCGGGCCGGGTTTGGCTGGGGTTGTCACCACCGCTTGCGTCACCACCCGCAGCGCATCGCCATCGTTGGCCGTGTTGCCCCGGTAGTCCTGCCAGACCGAGCGGAACACCCGGCCGTCGTAGTCCGGGTCTACCGCCCAGTATTCGATCAGCGCCAGAGGTTCCTGGTTGATGACGGCCTGCAGCTTGATCCGGTTGGCGTCGTCCAGGTTGATGGCTTCGGGCGACAACAGCACGTAATTTTTGAGCTTGACGGTCAACGTTTCCTGTTCGCCTTCGGTCTTGTGCTCAATCGGGTGAATCGTCAAATACTGCAGAGAAGAAAATCGCACCTGCCCGCGCAGCTTGTCGATGCCGCCCTTTTTCTTCAGCCGGTCCATCAGGTCGGGCGGAATCACCAGCACTTCGAGCCGACTGTCGTTCAGCGCGGTGATGGTTTCGCCAATCGAGGGCTCAAAGTTCCAGCCCAGCACCACGACCCGGTCCCAGCCGCCCATGAGGTTGTCGCGCTGGGCAATCGCCTTCTTGAGAGTGGCCATGCCGGTGAGCTTGTTGGGCGAATCGGCCAGCACCAGCGTCTTGCTGCCCCGGCCTGCGCCGGTGGCAATGCCTGCAATCTGCCCCAGGTTGCGCTGCGGATTGACGTCGGCCGGCAGTGGCAATGCGCCGTAGAGCGAGAGCACGATTTGCGACAAATCGCCGATGCGAAAGTCCCGCCCCAGCGTGGCCTTGGCCGCCTCCACCTGGTAGTCGCCGATGGCCTGGTACAGAAAGGGTTTCGCGTCCTGATCGATCAACCGCTTGCGCATGATCATGCAAGCGGGTTTGCCGAGATCGGTGGTGATCCAGCGGCGGCCCAGTTTTTCGGCAACGGCGGCGGTGGTGCCGGAGCCGCCGTTGAAGTCGGCAATCAGCGCGCCCTCTCTGGTACTAAGCGCCAATATTCTTTCGAGAAGTGCTTCTGACTTTTGCGTGTCAAAGTTGAGCCGTTCATTGGCGACGGGATTAATGACGAACACATCAGTCCATAGGTTTTGTACTGGTTGTCCTTCATATTCATCTATGAAAATCTTTCGATAGATGCGTTCACCTTGCCCTACCGGTGGGAAATAGAGCTTGCCTTGCTCGTCCCACGCCGTCATCACATCAACGGAGATTGACCAGCCATTTTTTGGTGGTTTGTACCCCTTGTAATCGTAGGTAAGGTTTAGTCTTGGATTTGGGCTAACGATAGGTGACTTCATGTATCGCCTACCGGTAAATTCATCGACGTTCGTGAAACGTTCTTCGATGTACCTTGATACTTCGGGGGTGTCTTTTACGTGAATGGGATTGACGATGCACGCATCGCCTTTCGAGTACCAATACATGCTATCCGTCACTACGCCCAATCTGTTTGATGGATTTGCGCTCCCACCTTTACGCTTCCAAATAATTTCATTAATGAAGTGGTCTTTGCCAAACACATCATCCAGCACCAGCTTCACGTAATGCCCCACATGCCAATCCAGATGCACATAAATCGAGCCGGTATCCGCCAGTAGCTCGCGCATCAGAATCAGCCGGGGCGTGATCATGGCGAGGTACGAGGCGGTGCCGTCGCTCCAGGTGTCGGAGTAGGCGAATTGCTCAATCACCGTGGGCTTTTGCTCCAGTTCCACGGCGCCTGTGCCGTTCCCAATCGCGGGCAATATCACCTTGGTGCGGTAGTCGGCCTTGCTGTCAAACGGCGGATCGATGTAGATCAAATCAACCTTGCCGCGCAATGAGGGCGTGTTCTCATCGCCCGCCAGCAGCGCCGCCATCGCCAGCAGGTTGTCGCCGTAAATCAGGCGGTTGGTCCAGGCGTCATCGTGGTTGGCCTGTTGTGCCTGCCGATTTTGCGCCGTCACCCAGTCCTGCGCCGCCGAGTCCTTGGCGGGTAACACCACCTCACGGGTCTGCAGTGACACACGGTGGCGACTCTCAATGCCCTCCAGAATTTTTTCAGCCTCTTTGCGGCCGTTGGCCACGATTTCAGGGAGTTGTTCGAGCAGGGATTTGGGCATGGGGCGTGTTGCTGATGACACATCACCCACAGAACAAGCGACATGCCTTGTTCAATCGAAAGTTCAACAAAGTATTCAATCAATAATACAACACGAAGTTTAATAATTTCGCCACCGAAATTTAATTTCCGTGGCATGAATAACAAGCTCGAATTTGCCCAGAGGTTGCAAGCTGCGATGGTGGCTGCTGGTCTGGAACCCCGTCCGGGGGTACTGCTGAACCAGTTCAATGCCAATTACTGGGGCCGTTCGGTGAGCTTTCAGGCTGTATCTCGATGGCTTCGGGGTGAAGCCATTCCCGAGCAGGACAAGCTCCTGGTATTGGCGGGCATCCTCAAGATTGAGCCCGAGGTTCTGCGCTTTGGCGAGGCGGTGCGGCAATCGGTGCAGCAGCACCGCAAGCGCTGGGAGGAGGGCATCGGCTACTTGGAGCGCGAAACCTTCGATTCCTTCCTCAAGCTGCCCCGCCCCCCAACGCAAACTCATCCGCGAAGTGATCCTGACCTTTGCTAAGGTCCATGCCAGCACTGATACGCCGGACGTGCGGGGCAAGGACTGACTGACGATCAGTCACTGCGTTCCTGGCGGTTACTCAATGGCTGCAAAGGGCCATAAGCGGACGTGACTGCCGCGCAACGGCTAGGGTGCGATCAAACCAGGCATCAGTTTCGGACGGCTTGCGTACGCCTTGGCAGTCAACGGACAATCTCCTCTTTGTAGCGGATGTCGCTCGAAACTCAGAAAGCTATCTCCCATGCTCGAGACTCTCCCAGACTACCCACAGGCAAAGCACTTGGCAGCCTCGCTTTGGCGCCGGGAAGGACAGGCACGAGGCGCAGCGCTCATTGTTGGAGCCGGCGTGAGCACCATGGCTCAAACCGCTTCTGAACATACGCCGAAACCCCCGCTGTGGAAGGACCTGGCCCAGTCCCTCAAGACACGGCTCTATCCAACGAACCCAGACTTGGCACCCACCGACTCCCTCAGGCTTGCGCAGGAGTTTCTGTCGTACTTTGGTCAGGCAGCGCTCAATGCGCATCTCCGGGAACAGATCACCGATAACGCGTGGTTTCCTTCGCCCACCCACAAGCAGCTCCTGCAGCTGCCTTGGGCGGATGTCCTGACCACAAACTATGACACGCTGCTTGAGCGAGCGGCCGCCGAGGTTCTCTCACCAGCGTACGACCTCGTCAGATCGGCGACGGACTTGGTTCATGCTCGCCAGCCCCGCATCGTCAAGCTCCACGGCAGCATTGGCGACGACTCACCACTGGTGCTAACGGAAGAAGACTACCGGACCTACCCAAGCCGAAACGCAGCCATGGTCAATTTGGCCCGTCAGGTCTTTATCGAGAATGAGCTGTGCCTGCTCGGCTTCTCAGGCGACGACCCGAACTTTCTGCAGTGGACAGGCTGGGTTCGGGATCACTTGCAGGGTGCCCATCGAAAAATCTACCTAGTGGGTGTCCTTCGCTTGTCTCCATCGGCACGCCGACTTTTGGAAGAAAGGAACATCGCGCCCATCGATCTGACTCCCTTGGTTCAAGACCTCCCGAAGTCGGATCAACATGCAGCAGCCACCACACTTCTTCTGAAGTTCCTTGAACAGTCGAAGCCTGCCCCCGCCTATGAATGGAAGCTTGACGACCAGCCACTTGACGCCTTCGTCAGCGCCGATACCCAGCCCGAACGCGATCGCCTGGCGGCACTGGAAAACCTTCGCAGCCGAACGGCGCGGTGGCACGAGGACCGCCTTCAATATCCCGGATGGGTTGTGTGCCCCAAGGAGTACCGCGACCGTCTCAAACGCAGTTGCCTCTCGGCAAGTCGGGACATGCGCCGCGCGCTGGATTCCCTGGAAGCGAGCGAGAAAGCCAGTTTCCTCACGGAGTTTGTCTGGCGCTGCCGCACAGCTTTCTGTTGTCCAAGCGACGAGCAAAATCAGTGCATTGAACAGTTCCTTCAAGGGGATGCTTCTATTCCCCTGTCCGCCAGCCAGATCGAATGCGCGCTGTTGATTCTGAGCACCTACAGAGATGCCGGAAATACAGTGAGCTTTGCTAATTTGGAAACCCAGATCCAAAGTGCGGTACTCACGGCTGACCAACAAAGCCGCTTGAACTATGAACGGGCTCTTCACGCCCGCGATTTGATGCGCCTGGAGGACCTTCGCCCCTTGCTTGAAAAAATCGAAGGCGAAGACCCCATGTGGAAGCTGCGCCGCGCTGCATTGGCATGTGATCTGAACATGTGGGACCACGCGCGCCAGCAATGGCTCCAGGCAGCTACCGATATCCGGCGACGCGAACAGGCAGACCGACAGTCGATATGGGTACGGTCGCGCCGCGCCCTGCTCGACTTCGTTTCAATGATCGACTGGGAGAGCCGTAGGAATACGGATTACGCCGAATCCCGTGTACGTTCAATTCAGGATCGGGTATCCCATTGCGACCCTTGGGAGCAAGTGGAGCATGCACGGAAGGCGATTCAGGATATTCACGAAACACGCCAACAACTGCGCGATGAAACGCGGCAGTTGGCGTTCAACCCGGGAGCCTTTCGAGTGAGAAACAGCACCGAAGACCCTTCGATCACTGGCGCACGGGAACTCTGCAAGGAAATTCAGCGTTGGGCAGAATGGTCGGGAATTCCGAATCGGTTCAAAAATTCGTCGCCTGCCACATCTCGTCGCAGAAGCCTCGGCACTCGCACTCGAGCCCTCACTATCTTGGATATTGCGGATGGTCAGGGGAATCTACAGCGACAAGGAAAACTACCTGAATCGACATTTCACCCGGCTGACTCTTGCAAAATTGCCCAAGGGTGTCCGGGATGAAACCATATCGACATTGCTGAACGTATGTGAGTTCTGGAGGAAACGCATCACCCGGGAGTCCGACGAGGATGCCATGCATGCCGATCAGGCGACCCTGGGGGAAGTTATGTCGGTTCTTGGCAGACTCGTCGTAGCCGCCGATGCTCATGCCGCACAAAAATGTCTCAAATTCGCATTCGACCTGGCTGAGAGCAATCGAGACATTGAGTGGCGCCAACATGAGGCTTTGGGCGATCTGTTTGAAGGTGCCATCAGCGCGCTTCCTTTGCACGATGCTGATTTGGCCCTGCGCTGTGCATCCATGCCGTTGGTCTCGGAGCTTTCCGGAAAGCGCATTCTGGAAAACTTGTGGCCCGAACCCACCCAATGGCTCACCAGATTTGAAGCCAACCAGGGTATGGAGCTTTCCCCTGTCAATACGGGAAGAATCGAACACTTGCTCAGAATCGCACGGCACTCCGGCTTCGAACGGACGCAGGCACTCACCCGGCTAAGTGCATTACTGCGCCTGGGCCTGCTGTCTCCCGAACATAAAGTCGCCTTTGGAGAGGCGCTATGGTCAAACCTTGACAACGGCAGCCCTCCGCTGCCTTCGGAGTTTCCCTTTCGGATACACGCGCTCCGGGGTCTGCCTGCGCCGCATTCCGTCGATGTCGTCGCTCTTATTTGCCAAAAGCTATTCACTGTCTCGAAGTACGCACGCCCGGACGATGACGCGATTGTCGAGATAATCGCCGCAACTACAGTTCCAGACCCAGTGCTCCCTACATCGTCCTCGGCGACCGAATTGTTAGACGACTATCTGTTACTCCATCCATGGCTGCGAATATGGCTTGAAGGTTCCTCAGATGAACCGCCATATCTCATCCGACTCCGCCGCGATTGGCTAGGACAAGTTGTTGGCCGGGCCTTGGTGCCAGTCATGGAAACCACCCAATTGACGACCGAAAGACTGGACAAGCTCCTTGATCTGATGGACGAAACGAACAGCGCCAATGCAGTGACTGCACTCCCGTACTTTGCTGCGGCGCATCCGGGCGAGGTGGGCCGACTGCTCTATCGAGTTCAGGTCGCTCTGCTGAGCGCAGTGAGTGGGGACATCGCCGGTGGCGCAGAAGCAGTTCGCACCTGGTTGGGCAAAGCAAATCTGCGCGCTTGCCTTTCGAGCGCCCAGATATCCCATCTCCAGGAACTTCTGTTCACCGCTCTGACGGCTAGCTCCAGTCAATCAACGCTGGAAGTGGTCAAAACCGCGCATGCGGTGCTCGCGAAGAATCTTGATCCTGCAAATGCAGACCGCCTCACCAAGGCGACCCAACTGCTTCTGAAGCGCACCCAGCCCGACGAGGTGCAGCACGGTGCAGACGACGAAGCCTATTTCTCGTTAGTGAGAGCCGAAGTGTTACGCATGGCGAAGACACTACTGGAATCAGGACAGGTGAAGAGCGATGAACTGCAGCCCGCAGTGATCGAGTCAAGCTCTGACCCGCTTCCTGAGATTAGATTTGCGTTGGCGAACTGATCGGCAGTTGGGGCCAAGGGATGTCGAGAACAGAATGAGCTTGCAGGACCGGACCGTATGCATAGCTCGACCTTCAGGTGCCATCACATCAGAATGATCGTGGAAAAGGTACGCAATGTTGCTTAAAGCCGTCGCGACAAGTCCAGGCTGCCAAGCTGCGGGAAGACCTGATCAAGGGGATCGAATACATTCTCCATGGTTGCCTACCTGAGCGACGACTGCTTTGGGTCGATTTCAGTCCCTCCAACACAAACCGTGCGTCCAATGCATTCAGCAGCTCAAACGTATCCACAAACGGCACCCCAAAGTGCTGATAAACGACGGTGGGGATTAGGAATTTACAGCATGCAGCCGCAGTTTGCCTGGCTGCATGCCCAGAAGGCGGCCTGCATCCCGCAGCAGCAGTCTGCCACTCAGTGCCTCTGCCAGCACAGCGCGGGCAAAGCGTTTGCTGTTTTTGACGCTGGCATTGCGGTAAAAACTGCCACCACCGCCTGGCTTGTCCCGGAAGGCGGCCAGTTCGGCCTGGTAGTGTTGCTGGTAAGTGGCGTGGTCCACCAGGCCCAGGTCCAGTGCGCGCCGCATGATGACGAGACGGCTGACATGAAAGCGCAGTGCCAGTTCGGCCAGGCGCTCGGGCAGGCTGGTGGTGCTGGCAGTCCACAGGGGGGTGAACACGTCATGCGGGGCCAGAAACTCACCGGCCACGG
Organism: Polaromonas sp. UBA5171; assembly: GCA_002413395.1. Lineage (GTDB taxonomy): Bacteria > Pseudomonadota > Gammaproteobacteria > Burkholderiales > Burkholderiaceae_C > Polaromonas. The sequence continues at coordinate 35,513 of DHWX01000081.1, forward strand.
CGTTGCAGAATACTTCTTCACGCCGCGCATTGCCGGGGCTGCCGTTGGATATGCCGCTGCTGCCCACCCACACATGGGCCAGTTCGTGCATCACGGTGAACAGGCGAGCGGCCGGGGCGTCGGCGCTGTTGATGAACACGAGGGGGGCTAGCGGATGGCTGACGGCAAAGCCTCGGAACTCGGCTACGTCCAACGGGCGGTGCGTGTTGTTGCCAACGATGCCGCTGCGCATGACGAGGATGCCAGCGGCCTCAGCCGCATCGATCAGTTGGCGGAAATAAACTTCCCAGGTGCGCTGACCATTTTCTACGTCAATGCCTAGCACGGCCCGCATATCAGCGGCGACCGCTCGCACCCGGGCGTCCGTTGCAAAGCGTGCCACAAAGGGCAGGGGATCGGCGCCTTCGTCGTGCAGGTGGTCCAGATACCATGCCTGCCGTTGCAGCGATAGGCGGATGGTGTCCAGCAAATCTACGCTGGGGCGCGGCACCGGGGCGCCGCCCACGGTGCGCAGGTCGGGCAGAGGAAGATTTTCAGCGGGTGGCTCACTCAGAAACAGGTAACCAAACGGCGCGTGCAGGGCCTGCGCCAGTTTCTGCGCCTGAATGAATGTGGGTTGGCTTTCGCCCGCTTCCCAACGGATCAGTTGGTCTGGCGAAATGCTGGCGGCGTGGGCGGCATCGCCCACGTCCAGTCCACCGCGCTCACGCATCCAGCGAAGGATTTTCGGATTGATGTGGGCCTTGGCAGACATGGCGTGAGTCTAAACCAAGGGTTACGGTAGGACTTCTCTTTCTGGGTTCTTTAAAATACCAAATCCGTTACAGGGAAGTCCAACATGACAAAAAAATTACTTGATGAGATTCACCCTGGCGAAATCCTGCTCGAAGAATTCATGAAGCCGATGGGCATCACGGCCCGGCAACTTTCAGCTGACATGGATGTGCCGCCCAGCCGATATCAGCGATATCGTGAACGGCGCGCGCCCTATCACGGCGGACACGGCCCTACGCCTGGGTCTGTTTTTCAGCATGGAGCCGCGTTACTGGCTGAACCTGCAAACCGAATACGACATGCGCATCGTGATGCGTGATAGTGGCGGCAAGATCGCACCACGCATCCGGGTTTTCCAACCTGCGGCGTCTTGAGATTTCTTGAATGCTACAAAATAAATAGCTTTTTATGCCCGTCCACCATGCGCTGAAGCCAGATTTGACTACTATTTTGGTGCCAGCACCGCCATCGTGATGCGCGACACACAGGTCAGCTCGCCCGCGTCGTTGCTGAGCTCGATCTGCCAGACCTGGGTGGTGCGGCCGATATGCACCGGCCGTGTGATACCCGTCACCCAGCCACTGCTTGTGCCCTTGAGGTGATTGGCGTTGATATCGAGCCCAACCGTGCGGTAGCCTGCGGGCGCGGTGAAGGCGGCTCCGCAGGAGCCCAGTGTTTCAGCCAGTACCACCGACACCCCGCCATGCAGCAGTCCGTAGGGCTGTACCGTGCGGTGATCCACCGGCACGCGGGCGCGAATGAAATCATCGCCGACCTCCAGGAACTCAATGCCCAGATGGGCTGCGGCGGTGTTGACGCCGGATGCGGTGAGCAATTCGACGGTAATGGGTTGCTTCCAGATGCGCATAAAAAATCTCATGAATATATAAACGCCTCCACTATAAGGTTGCAGCCATCCATGCACGGGCGAGCATGTCGCGCATGCGCCCGGCGGAAGCGCGCCTCCCTGTTGAATCCTGTAGCGGTGGGGAGTTTCCCATTTCCGGAGCAGCGCGATCTATTCACCGCAAGCCCTTTGCAGTCAGGCTGGCCTGCCAGGCGCAGCCGGTTCTTCGGTTATGCTTGTTGTCGTCCAGCCAGGATCGCCACCCATGTCCAAACAGCTACCTACCTCCGCCGTATCCACGCCACTGAAGCGCGCGCTTGATAAGACTGCAACCGTCAAGGACACCGTGAAACAGGCGGCTGATGAGCTGCTGGTGGTCAATGCGGTGCTCAAGCAGAAAATTCCCGGCCCCCTGCAAACGGGGGAGGTCGCGCAAGCGCTGCAAAAAACCGATGCGCTGGAGGGAAGAATTCAGGCCTCCGCCGACGATCTGGCGAAGATCAACCACGCCCTGAAGCAGGAAGTTGAAGCACGCGCCGACCTGGAGCGCGAGCTGGCGGCAACCAGAGCCGCCCTGAGCCAGACCAGAGGTCAGCGTTCCTGATTCCTGCTCCTGCTCCTGCTATTAAGCAGCGCGTACAGCAGAATCGCTCCAAAGGTGGCGGTGCCGATGCCGCCCAGCGCAAACTGGCCAAATTTCAGCGTGAAGTCGCCGGTGCCCAGTACCAGTGTGATGGCCGCGACCAGCAGGTTCTTGTTGTTTGAGAAGTCCACCTTGTTGTCCACCCAGATCCTGGCCCCGGCCACCGCAATCAGGCCAAACACCACGATGCTGACGCCGCCCATCACCGGCAACGGAATGGCCTGAATCAGCGCACCGAATTTGGGGCTGAAACCCAGCACCACGGCGATCAGCCCCGCCACCACAAACACCGCGGTCGAGTAAATCTTGGTCGCCGCCATCACGCCGATGTTTTCGGCGTAAGTGGTCACGCCGGTGCCGCCCGCACTGCCCGACACGATGGTGGCGATGCCGTCACCCATGAAAGCGCGGCCCAGATAGGCGTCCAGGTTTTTCCCGGTCATGGCGGTCACTGCCTTGATGTGGCCAAGGTTCTCCGCCACCAGAATGATGGCCACCGGCGCAATCAGCAACATGGCATTGGCAGTGAACACCGGCGCGGTGAAGGTGGGTGCCCCCAGCCATGCAGCGTTGATGATGCCCGACAAATCCACCGCTTTGCCCAGGCCGAGCCCATTGGTCAGCAGCGCATAAATCACGGTGGCCACAAGCAGGCCGACCAGAATCAGCAGCCGCTGCAGCATGCCGCGCGTCATCACGGCCACCAGCGCCACGCTGACAAAAGTGACCACCTGCATCCACGAATCAAAGTTGCTCGCCGCCATGTTCTTGATCGGAATGCTGGCCAGGTTCAGGCCGATCACGGCAACCACCGCGCCAGTCACCACGGGCGGCATCAGGCGTTCTATCCAGCCGGTACCCACAGCCTGCACGATCGCACCAATCAGCGTGTAAGCCACGCCGCAGACAATAATACCGCCCAGCGCCACGCCGATATTCGGGTTGGGGCCTTTGCCCGCATAGGCGCTGGCGGCGATCACCACCCCAATGAAGGCGAAGCTTGAGCCCAGGTAACTGGGCACCTTGCCGCCGGTCATCACAAAAAAGATCAGCGTCCCAACGCCGCTCATCAAAATGGCAATGTTTGGTTCAAATCCCATCAGAATCGGTGCCAGCACGGTCGCGCCAAACATCGCAATCACGTGTTGCACCCCCATCACGGCGGTTTGCGGCCACGGCAGGCGCTCGTCAGGCCCGATGACCCCGCCTTGCAGCAATACCGCGCTGCTTTTTTCTTTCCAGTTCAGCATTCCCATCACCTTCTCCTGGTTGCAAGTGGGGTAATGCTAGCAGCCCCGTCAAGTAAGCCGGGGACGGCTCTTCCGGGCAATCCGTGTCAGCCTTTGGTCTGCTACGCTAACAGCACGAAACCAAGAAAGAACTCCGCATGAGCGAGACAACGACCCCGCCCCACATTCCCCAAATTCACCGCTACCAGAACTGGCTGCGCGAGCAGCGCGGCCTTTCCTTCGGCACCTATCACGAACTCTGGTACTGGTCCGTCACCGACATCGACGCCTACTGGCAAAGCATCTGGGACTACTTTGACCTGCAGTCGCCCACGCAGCCCACGGCGGTGCTGGCCAAAAACGTAATGCCTGGCGCGGTGTGGTTTCCCGGCGCGCAGGCCAATTACGCGCGGCAGGTGTTTCGTCATGTCGCACCCGCTGACGCAGCCGGGTTCCAGGCCATCATCAGCCGCAACGAGAAGGGCGAGCATCGCGAATTGAGCTGGCCCGAGCTGCGTCGCCAGGTCGCCTCGCTGGCGCTGCACCTGAAAGTGCAGGGTGTGCAGCCCGGCGACCGCGTGGCCGCCTACCTGCCCAACATTCCCGAGGCCATGGTGGCGTTTCTGGCAACCGTGAGCATCGGCGGTGTGTGGAGCATTTGCGCACCCGACATGGGAACCAACGCCGTGCTCGACCGCTTCAAGCAGATTGAGCCCAAAGTGCTGATCGCCTGCGATGGCGTGACCTACGGCGGGCGCGACTTTGACCGCATGGCCGTGGTGCAGGAGCTGCGCGAAGCCCTGCCGACGCTGCAGCATATCCTCCTGCACAACAACCTGGGCACTGCGGATGCGCCGCAGAACGCTGACAATTCAATAGCTGCTTGCCTGCGTTTTACATGGGCTACAGCCAGAGATGATGCACAAACTTCAGCGTTTGAGCCGCTCTGGCTGCCATTCGACCACCCGTTGTGGATCGTCTATTCCAGTGGCACCACCGGGCTGCCCAAGCCCATCGTGCATGGCCATGGCGGCTCCGTACTGGTGGCGCTGGCGCTGGAAACCCTGCACAACGACATCGGCAGCAGCTACGATGCCAACAACTGGGGCGAGCGCTTTCACTGGTACAGTTCCACCGGCTGGGTCATGTGGAATGCACAACTGGCCGGGCTGCTCAATGGCACCACCTGCGTGCTCTATGACGGCAACCCTGGCGGCAACAAGGACGTTCCTGACTGGAGTACCCTGTGGCGCTTTGCCGCTGAACTGGGCGTGACCTTCTTCGGCGCGGGTGCCGCGTTCTATGCCAACTGCCTCAAGTCGGGAATCGACCTGTCAACATGCGGAGATCTGTCGAAAATTCGCGCGCTCGGCACCACCGGCTCGCCGCTCTCGCCCGAAGCACAAGCCTGGGGCACCGAGCAGTTCCGGCGCATTGCGGGATTGCGAGCCGGGCAGGACGCGAGTGCCAACGAACGCAGCGCCGGGCCGCCCCAAGCAAGTTCAGCCCCCCTGGGGGGCAGCGCAGTACGCGAAGCGACAAGCGTGGGGGCTCCAATCTGGTGGTGCAACATTTCCGGCGGCACTGACTTTTGCGGCGCTTTCATTGGCGGCAATCGCGAACTCCCTCAGGAGCCCGGTGTCATGCAATGCCGCCTGCTGGGCTGCGCCGTCGAGGCGTGGAACGAAGCGGGCGAACCGGTTCTGGGCGAAGTCGGAGAACTGGTCTGCACCCAGCCGATTCCCTCCATGCCGCTGTACTTCTGGGGCGACCAAAACAATGCGCGCTACCTCGCCAGCTACTTCGAGATGTACCCGCCCGGCCATGGCCGCAAGCCCGGCGGCGGCCTGCCCGTGCCCCCACGCTCCCCCTCTGCGAGTGGGTCGCTACCCCCCGAGGGGGCCATCCCGGCCATAGGGCGGCCCGGCGACCGGGACCTCGGCCCCGAAGCCGGTGGCGTCTGGCGTCACGGCGACTGGCTGCGCATTGGCACCAAAGAGCAGGGCGGCGAAGGCTGCGTGATCTTCGGCCGCAGTGATGCCACCATCAACCGCTACGGCCTGCGCATGGGTACCAGCGAACTCTATAGCGCGATCGAAGTGCTGCCCGAGGTACTGGACTCCCTGGTGGTCGATCTGGAATACCTCGGCCGGGAAAGCTACATGCCGCTGTTCGTCGTGCTGCGCGAAGGCGTGGCGCTGGACGAGGCAATGAAGGCCAAACTCAACAACGCCATCAAGACCGCCCTCAGCCCGCGCTTCGTGCCCAATGACATCTTTCAAGTGACCGAAATTCCGCGCACCCTGTCAGGCAAAAAGCAGGAACTGCCGATCAAGAAACTGCTGCTCGGCCAGCCGCTGGAAAAGGTCATGAACAAGGACGCCATGGCCAATCCAGGGTGTCTGGACTGGTATGTGGCGTTTGCAGCGAAGCGGCGGGCGGGGCAGACGGGGTGACGTAGAGGAAGGGCATGCCGGACGAGCTTTTCCCGGGATAGACATGATTTGATGTAGTACATATAATTTACATGTCATCAATTTTCTGACGGCATGCATTCATGAGAATTCCAGCATCTTCCCCAATCGATCGCGTCCATAGAAGTTTCATGCCCCTCATGGCCCAGATCAACCGGCAGTGGCGGCGCGTCATCGACCGCAAATTGCAACCTCTCGGCTTGACAGAGGCAATGTGGTTACCGCTGCTGCATCTCGCCCGGGCTTCGCAACCGATGCGGCAAAAAGATCTTGCAGCCTCCCTTTCGCTGGACAGTTCCTCGGTGGTACGTCTGCTGGATGGGCTTGAGTCCGGCAAGCTGGTAGAACGATCGGAGGGCGCGGACCGGCGGGCAAAAACAATTCATCTGACCGCCCTCGGTAAAACCACGGTGAAACATGTTGAGGAACTGGTCAGCGAAGGCCGCGACGGTGTGTTTGCCTGCGTGCCGGAGCGCGAACTTGAAGAGGCCTTTCATGTTCTCGAACGCCTCGCGCAATCCCTTGCTTCAATAGAGCAGAGCCCTGATCGATGAGACCGCCCGCCGATGACCTGCAAAGGCATGCGTAATGCCACGGTCGGCTTCGAAAGAAAAACCACCCCTCTGGCTGCTGGTGTTAATTACCATCAGTGGCACCCTGGCCATGCACATGTTTGTGCCGGCCTTGCCGGAGGCGGCCCGCACACTGGGTGCCAGCACGGCTGCCATGCAGATGACGATCAGCGTCTACATCCTCGGGCTCGCAGTCGGACAACTGGTCTATGGGCCGCTTTCCGATGGCCTTGGACGGCGGCCCATGCTGATGCTGGGACTTGCCCTGTATACCGCGGCGGGACTTGCCGCTGCGCTAGCATCGAGCGTGCAAATCCTGGTCGCCGCGCGGCTGTTTCAGGCGCTGGGCGGTTGTGCCGGGCTGGCTCTGGGGCGTGCGATCGTGCGCGACAGGGCTCAGGCAGACGAGGCGGTAAGAGACCTTGCTTTGCTGAACCTCATGATGATGGTCGGGCCGGGGTTGGCACCCTTGCTGGGATCGGGGCTCACAGTGGCATTTGGCTGGCGTTCCATCTTCCTGCTGCTGGCCGCACTGGGTGGCGTCACGCTCCTGTTCACCTGGCGTCTGCTGCCAGAAACCAGTCGACCGACCGGGAACCTCAGCGTTGCGGCACTCGTGCGTGATTACGCCTTGCTGCTGCGCTCGCCACGGTTCATGGGCTTTGCGTTGGGAGGTGGCTGTGCGACAACTTCCATTTATGCCTTTATCGCCGCGGCGCCGTTTATCCTGTCCTCACAACTGCATCGCCCCCTGCACGAAGTCGGTTTGTATCTTGGTTTACTGATGGTGGGCATGGCGCTGGGGAATGCCCTCACGCGTCAGCTGATCCGCAGGGTGAGTATTGATCGTCTGCTGATTGCCGCAAACGTGGTGAGCATGGCAAGTGCCTTGGCCCTGCTGGTAGTCACACTCATCGGTGCATTGACGGTGGCTGATGTCATGGGCCCCATGTTTCTTTTTGCGCTGGGGGCAGGGGCCTCCAGTCCGGCAGCCTTGACGAAAGCGCTTGGCGTCGAGTCAAAACTCATCGGCTCAGCGGCCGGCCTCTATGGGTTCACGCAAATGGCTGTGGGAGCACTTTGCACCTTCGCAGTCGGGATCGGCCAGAACCCGGCATTGGCCGCCGCCTGCGTCCTGGCAGTGGCCGCGGTTTCAGGACAACTCGGCTTTTGGTTTGCCTTGGGATGGGGGCAAAGCAGGGTACGCCTGACCTGATTCAATTTTTACTTCAAAGCGATATGTCGTTGTCACGCACCTGCCGTGTTACAGCACCGTCTTCGGCAAGACGCCCACCCGGCTTTCCGTTGACCACCAAAATACCCACCGCGACAGTAGCCAAGGCGGCCAGCAAGCCCGGCGTCACGCTTTCACCAAGCCACACCGCCCCAAACAGCAGGGCAAACAGCGGCGTTAAAAAAACAAACACCGAAATTTTCGTGGCCGGATAGTGCCCGAGCATCCACATCCAGGCCAGATAGCTGGCAAAAGCGCCGATCACCGTCTGCAGCAGGAGCGACGTGATGGCAAACGGACTGAAGCGCCAGACCCAGACCTCTCCCATCGCCAGGGAGAACGCCGGAAAGGCCAGTGCACTGACGGCCAGTTGGTAAAAAAGCAGTTTTTCCGCGGAGATTCTGGTCAGGCCAGATGAACGAATCACCACCGTGGTAAGCCCCCAAAACATCCCGGCCAACAACCCCAGCATGTCGCCACGCACAGTGGAAGCATGGTCGCCCGTGAAACCCTCGCGCAGGGCAAACACCACCGCCACAAAGGCCGCCAGCAAACCCACCCACTGCATGCCGCGCAACCGCTCGGCCCCAACCCACAGGGGCACCAGCAGCGCCACCCAGAATGGCGAGGTGTACAAGAACACCGTCAGCCGCGATGCCGTGGTGTACTGCAGTCCGAGGTAAATGCAGGCAAATTCCCCGCCGAACAGCGCGCCCGCGAGCAGGCCCGCGCGCCACGAGCCGTCGCGCCTGAACAGGGGAATGCCCCGCCACGTGCACCACAACCACAACAAAGCCGTGGCTCCCAGCAGGCGCAAGGAGGCCTGGAACATGGGCGAAATCTCGGCAATCGTTGCCTTGATCAGCACCTGCTGAAACCCCCAAAACAGGCAGCAAGCCAGAAGCAGGGAAATGGCAAGGCCGTCGAGGTGATTTTTGCGCGCGCTCATACCTCGATGGTAGCCGAGCACAGCGCCCTGTTCCGCGTAGCCGCACTGACTCCAGGTTGCTCTCCTCCAGCGACCTACAATTCAAGCCCCGATAAAAATTGACGGCCGCGCGTAGACCGTTCCAGCTGGAGAACCTTTCAATGTCAACACCATCAACCGCGACGCCTGCCCAACACGAAGAAACCCGCGCCGAACTGCGCCGCGCTGCGCTTGAATACCACGAGTTTCCAACGCCCGGTAAAGTTGCCATCGCGGCGACCAAGCAGCTGCTCAACCAGCGCGATCTCTCCCTGGCCTATTCGCCCGGCGTGGCGGCGCCCTGCGAAGAAATTGTCAAGGACCCGAACGCAGCGTTCAAATACACCAGCCGCGGCAACCTGGTTGCCGTCATCAGCAACGGCACCGCCGTGCTGGGGCTAGGTGACATCGGCCCACTGGCCTCCAAGCCGGTGATGGAAGGCAAGGGTGTCCTGTTCAAGAAATTCGCCGGCGTTGACGTGTTCGACATCGAAATCGACGAAAAAGACCCGGCTCGGCTGGTTGAGATCATCGCCGCGCTGGAGCCGACCTTCGGCGCCATCAACCTCGAAGACATCAAGGCCCCCGACTGCTTTTATGTGGAGCGCGAACTGCGCAAGCGGATGAAAATTCCGGTGTTCCATGACGACCAGCATGGCACCGCCATTACAGTGGGTGCGGCAATCCTGAACGCCCTGAAAGTCGTCGGCAAGGATCTGAAAAAAGTCAAACTCGTGACCTCCGGCGCTGGCGCCGCGGCACTGGCCTGCCTCAAGCTGCTGGTCAAGCTCGGCATCCCGCACGAAAACATTTACGTCACCGATCTGGCTGGAGTGGTCTATGAAGGCCGCACCGAACTGATGGACGAAGACAAGATCCAGTTTGCGCAAAAAACCTCGGCGCGCACGCTGGGCGAAATCATAGCCGGCGCTGACATCTTTCTGGGCCTTTCGGCCGGCGGCGTGCTCAAGCCAGAAATGGTCCGCAAGATGGCCGCCCGGCCCATTGTTTTTGCGCTCGCCAACCCGACCCCGGAAATCACGCCGGAAGAAGTCAAAACGGTGCGTGATGACGCCATCATGGCGACCGGTCGCGCCGACTACCCAAACCAGGTCAACAACGTCCTGTGCTTCCCCTACATCTTTCGCGGCGCGCTGGATGCCGGCGCCTCCACCATCACCATTGAGATGGAAATTGCAGCGGTACACGCGATTGCCGAACTGGCCCAGGCCGAGCAGAGCGAAGTGGTGGCCGTTGCCTACGCAGGAGAAAAGCTGGCTTTCGGACCCGACTATCTGATCCCCAAGCCATTTGATCCGCGTCTCATGATGAAAATTGCGCCAGCGGTTGCCCAGGCGGCGGCCGACAGCGGCGTGGCCCTGCGACCGATTAAGGACATGCAGGCTTACTGTGAGCGGCTGCAGAGTTTTGTCTATGCCTCAGGCATCGTCATGAAACCGATTTTTTCGGCGGCCAAATTGGCGACCCGTAAGCGCGTGGCCTATGCCGAGGGCGAAGAAGAGCGCGTGCTGCGCGCCTGCCAGATCGTGGTCGATGAGGAACTGGCGCGCCCAACCCTGATTGGTCGCCCCACCGTCATTGCCAAGCGCATTGAAAATTTTGGTTTGCGGCTGCGCGAGGAGCTCGACTACGACGTGGTGAACGTCGAGCAAGATCGCCGCTACCGCGACTTCTGGCAAACTTACCACCGCATGACGGAACGCCGCGGCGTCACCGTGCAAATGGCCAAGATTGAAATGCGTCGCCGCCTCACGCTGATTGGCGGCATGCTGCTGCACAAGGGTGATGTGGATGGTCTGATTTGCGGCACCTGGGGCACCACTGCGCACCACCTGGACTATCTGGACCAGGTGATTGGCAAGCGCGAAGGCGTCCACACCTACGCCTGCATGAACGGCCTGCTGTTGCCCGACCGCCAGGTGTTCCTGGTCGACACCCATGTCAATTACGATCCCACCGCCGAGCAACTGGCTGAGATCACCACCATGGCCGCCGAAGAAATGATGCGCTTCGGCATCAAGCCCAAAGCAGCCTTGCTGTCGCATTCCAACTTTGGCTCGTCCAGCCAGCCCAGCGCCCTGAAGATGCGCCACACGCTGGCCTTGCTGCGGGACAAAGCCCCCTGGCTCGACGTCGAAGGCGAAATGCACGGCGACATGGCGCTCGACGTCAAGGCCCGAGCAGTCATCATGCCCCATAGCACGCTGGCCGGCGAAGCCAACCTGCTGGTGTTTCCCAACATTGATGCGGCCAATATTTCGTACAACCTGCTCAAAACCGCCGCGGGTGGCAACATCGCCATTGGCCCCGTGCTACTGGGAGCCGACAAACCCGTGCATATTCTCACGGCCACCGCCACCGTCCGCCGCATTGTCAACATGACAGCGCTGACCGTTGCAGATGCCAACGCGGTTCGATAAGTTAATCTTAGATAGCTAGCACTAACTTATAAAAAATTTAATACCCTCTATTTGGTGCCTTCTTTTTCAGCAAACACTTGCGTTTTCCGCCCGCATACGGCAAACTACCCCTCTTGAAATTTAAGGGTTAACCCGAAACATCGGCAGGTTAACCCTGAATTCAGGAAAGGTATTTTTCATGTTGTGCAAAGGATGGGAGCTTCGGCGCACCGCAATTACGGTTGTGCTGCTGGTCTTGTCGGCCAGTTCTGGCGGGTTATTTCCCAGCGTGGTACAGGCCAAAGAACCAGCGTATCTGGTTTCGGCCGACACGATTGCAATCGCTCAATTGCCACCGCAAGGGCGCAGCATGATAGGGCTGATATACCAGGGCGGGCCGTTCCGGCATGAAAAAGACGGCGTGGTGTTTGGCAACCGGGAACGAATACTTCCCGCCAAATACCGTGGCTATTACCGTGAATATACCGTCAGAACGCCCGGCGATCGCAGCCGGGGGGCCCGGCGCATTATTTGTGGCGGCTTGAGACCCGCAACGCCTGATGCTTGCTATTACAGCGCCGATCACTATGCGAGTTTTCGCAGGATTGTTCAGTAAATTGAAGCAGGGTGATTATTTTGAATTTTGACTTCATTGACTTAAGAGAAAGAGATGCGGAGATGGATACACCACTTCGTAAGGACCACGAAACGCCATTGCGCAAGCATGACGAGACGCTCCTTCGCAAAAATGACGAAATACCGTTGCGTGGCGTGCGGCCCAATATCGTGCAGTCCATACGCGCTTTCCGCGTGCAGGATTTGCAGGACGCCGCCACGCAACTGAACCAGCATTTCCTGTATGCCAACCTGAGCAGCGCCCAGAGCAAGCAGGAGCTACTGGACATGATCGCGGCGCAATACACCTTCCCGGCACATTTCGGCAAGAACTTTGACGCCCTTTATGACTGCATGACCGACCTGGTGCACAAATCAGGTCCGCAGCCGGGCTTTATCGTCGTGCTTGAGCAGATTCCGGCCCATGCCAAGTTTGACAAAGAAGCCAGAGAGCAACTGCTCGACATCTTCAGAGATGCCGCAGACTACTGGGCGGATCGCAAGGTCCCGTTCAGATGCTTCTATTCTTTTCTGTAGCCCGCTCCCCAGACATTGGCCAAGGGGATCGGGCGAATCAGGCCCCGCAAATCATTGCAGAAGGTGAAGAACCCATGCCTACCGATAAACTGCTTGACGTCTCGCCGCTAGCGCTGCGCATGAGCAGCCCGTTCAACGCCGCCTACTGGCTCGCAGCCGCCTGAAGGCAACGCTTCACACTCATGTCAGGCCAAGCAGGGGGGCGAGTGATCCGCGCACCCCTTAAAACGGCCGAGCACCCATCAACACGCCGTGCGCCCAGAACGCAAACACGGCCCACACCTTGACCCCCCCCACCCCATTGGGTGGTGCAAGCGCGCCTTGACCGCATTGCGCGGCACATAGGCGGCCGCCAGCAAAATGAAAGCAACCAGCATCAGCATCGCCACTGGCGGCAACCACAGCACCACCGGCGGCTGCCGTGCCAGGCCGAAGCCCCATCCCAGCAACACAAAGCCCACGATGGACAGCAGCGCATACAGCCCTTTCCAGGGGCCCACGCCCAGCCGCCCGACCATGGCCATGCACCAGCCATCGGCCACGATGCGCGTGGAGTGCACACCCAGAAAAAGTGGCTTGATTATGATGTGGCGCCTTGCGCAAGGGCTGCAGGCCCTTATTTGCTTCATCGCGGCCGAGTCTTGCCTGCCGACGCCCCGCAAACAGCTAAAGCCTTGCGTAGTTTGAGGAGTCGGAGCTAGAGCCACTTTTAGCGCCGAGACTAACCAAAACTAGCTCTGTAGGTCACTGGGTCCAATCGGCAGTGTTGGTCGAGCGCACCGGGAAGGTCGAAAAGGCGCGGGGTCTTTCTAAAGTCGAACAGACGGTAAAGGTGAAACTGATCTTTTGCACCTTGGGAGAGGGCGAACTCACCTCGGGAAACGAAAAATGGTGTATCTCGACCAAATGTCGTTGTTTTAACTTCGATAAGGCGTTCCTTGCCATTGGATTCAAATGATAAAACGTCGTAGCCAAGACCATCTCCTTTGGATTGGGACACATGATCAACTTTGTCTGCAAGTCGATGTTGGCCCAATTCGATAAGACGCCAATGCTCGAATTGAACAACAAACTCCTCACCGGCCAAGCCCAGTGACCGATTCTGGGCTTCGCGTTCAAGATAGTCGCGTTTTACGGCTCTGAAAAACAAGGGATTTGCTGACTCAGTTATCTTGTGCTGCCTCTTGGGCGCATCTGACTTAACATTTTTGAAGTCGGTTTGGACTGGTGCAACTGCCGGTTGATGCACAGCGGCAAGGGCGGCTTGATCGAGAGTCGTCTTGCCGCGAACCTGCTCCTCCGCGACTATTCCCAAAAGCGTTTGATAGTTTGATCGGGGTTGATAACCGCGAATGTAGGGAAATCCAAGGTCAATCATCGCCGCGCTGATATTGCTGTGCTTGAACTCTATGGAGGAATCAGAGCGATCATCCAGCTTTCCCTGCAACCGCCGCCGATGCTCTGTCTTGTTGTAACTCTGTCCCGCAAGCTCCAACGTTAACATTTGCAGATAGTCCGCAACGATGGCCTCAACCTCTTCACGCGACCAATCCATCAAATCCCCTGAAAGTTTTTATCGACTTGCAATGTAGGTATCTTATGGCTTGTTGAAACGACGCACGAATCCAGCCAGCGCTACACTCGATCAAAGCATTTTTGGAAAGAAGTTCAATGGGCCAAGAAGATCGAGATTGGTGGAGGGAGGCTCAAAAAGAGCGCGCCAGAAAAGAAAATCGATCAAATATTCGGAGCCCAGAAAAAATGAGGGCACCCGCCGCGCTTCCCACCAGCCTCAAATGGGGGCCACTTGCAATTATGGTCTTCTGGATTGCAGTCATGGGTTTGCTCTATGCAGTTATGACGCAATACTTGAAACCCAAGCCGGTCTTAGTGTCCGCATCAGGTAGTCTGGTGATTCCCAGAACAAGGGACGGCCATTTTTATGCATCCGGCACGGTGAACGGAAAACCTGTCAATTTCCTGGTGGATACGGGCGCTTCGCTCGTGACCGTCAGTGAACAATTCGCGCGCAGCGCTGGGTTTTCAGCGGGTGTACCGACGACGTTCCAGACTGCAAATGGAGCTTTGCCAGGGCGAATCGTGTCCGACATTCCCATCACGCTAGGGCCAATGAATGTGTCTGGTATGAAGGTCGGCGTCGGCCTTGCAGGAGCGGAAGTTGGCGACGCTTTACTGGGACAGAGTTTCCTGTCCAAATTCGAAATCGTTTTGTCTCGCGACCAAATGACGCTTAGACAAAGATAACCATCCAACTCACGCGTTCGCGTATTTCGCCATGAACGTGCTGACGGCGGCTCTGGCGCAGCGCTGCAAGGCCATCAGCAGGGCGTGGTTGGGGTTGGCCACGCGGTGGCAGGTGCGCAGGTCTTGCTGGATCTGGCCCAACAACTCTGCCGCCATTTCGGCATCGGCGAGCGCGCGGTGGGCCGCGCCAGCGCGAGGCAGGCGATGGTAGTCCACCAGCGAGCCGAGCTTGTGGTTGGGCGCCTGCGGGTAGAGCCTGCGCGAGACCAGCATTGTGCAGGCAAAGGGTTGCGGCGCGGGCAACCCCAGGCGCGCCAGTTCCCCGACCCAGAACTTGCGGTCGAACGATGCGTTGTGCGCCACCAGCGGCGCGTTGCCGACAAAGCGGCTGGCTTCGGTCATCACCCGGGCGGCATCAGGCGCAGACGCGACCATGGCGTTGCTGATGCCGGTGAGCTGGGTGATGAAAGACGGAATGCGCACGCCCGCGTTCATCAGGCTCTGGAAACGGTCTACCACCCGGCCGCCCTCGACCAGCACAATCGCCACCTCTGTGGCGCGGTCACCGTAGTCGGGCGAGAGACCGGTGGTTTCGAAGTCGATGACGGCGATGGGTGGCATGGAATAAGGGAGGCATTAGACAGTTGACGGAGTTCCCTTGAACCGGTTACCAAATCCAGCTTGACGGACTCAACTGTGATCCGGCTTTTTGTCGCCTGAGCGCCCGGTTCAGCACGATGCGGCGGATAGTGACTTGCACCAAAAAGGATCAACCTCTATGCCTTGATCGGTGCAAGCTTGCGCCGCGCCCGTACGGCCGCTGCCAGGCCTTGCAGCACCGGCACGGTCTGCGCAAAGCTGATGCAGGCATCGGTGACCGACACGCCGTGCTTGAGCGGCACGCCGGGCACGATGTCCTGGCGGCCTTCGTTCAGGTGGCTTTCAATCATGATGCCGGTGATGCGCTGGTCGCCGGCGGCTATCTGCTGCGCCACTTCCGCCGCCACGGTGATTTGGCGCTGGTATTGCTTGCTGCTGTTGGCATGCGACACATCAATCATCACCTGCTCGCGCAGGCCGGCGCTTTTAAGCAGCGCGCAGGCCACGTCCACATCGGCTTTTGAATAGTTGGGCTGCTTGCCGCCGCGCAAAATCACGTGGCAGTCGTTATTGCCGCGAGTTTCAAAAATCGCGGACTGCCCCATCTTGGTCATGCCCATGAAAGCGTGCGCGGACTGCGCCGCCTGAATGGCGTCGGTGGCCACCTTGATGCCGCCGTCGGTGCCGTTCTTGAAGCCGACCGGACAGCTCAGGCCTGAGGCCAGTTGGCGGTGGCTCTGGCTCTCGGTGGTGCGCGCACCAATGGCGCCCCAGCTCACCAGATCGCTGATGAATTGCGGGCTCAGCAGGTCCAGAAACTCGGTGCCCATCGGCAGGCCCAGCGCCAGCACGTCGAGCAACAGGCGGCGCGCCATCTCCAGCCCTTCGTTGATGGCAAAGCTGCCGTCCAGGTGCGGGTCGTTGATATAGCCTTTCCAGCCCACTGTGGTGCGCGGCTTCTCGAAGTAAACACGCATCACCACCAACAGGGCGTCAGACAGAAGTTCGGCTTGGCGCTGGAGCTGCCGCGCGTAATCCATGGCCTGCTCATGATCGTGGATCGAGCAGGGGCCAACCACAACAATCAGGCGGTCGTCGCTGCCGTGCAGCACGCGCGAAATGGCCGCGCGGCTTTGCTCCACCAGCGCCAGCGTGGCCTTGGGCACAGGCAGCCACTCTTCCAGCAGCGCGGGCGTAATCAGCGGTCGCACCGCACTGATGCGGGTGTCATCAATGCGAGTCATGTCGTCGGTGGAAAGTGGCGTGGCGGGACGGGTGTACATGTTCATCTCTGTAGGTTCTCAGAATTACTGCAAAAACGACAGATGGTAAATCAATGACTTTTGCAGTGATTCTGCAAAAGCTAGTGCCAATTTTCTCAAAATCCTTGCAAAAATCCTAGCCACGTTATTTCAGTGGAAAAATATCCCAAACTTTGGGATGTGTTCATCCACCTTCCATTATGAGTAAATCCTACCGAAGATACTGGATTTTTTACCCTATTCTTTTGTTAGCGTCTTGGCTACCGCGTGAGTGTGGGAACTGAGCATGAGTACCTACCAGCAAGAGCAAAAGAAGTCACTCATCGTCATCATCGATCAGACCATCTTTCACTTCCGCATCAACAGCCTCGATCAGGAGGCTGATGATGCCGACTAGGTTGGTCAAATCACCTATGGTCAATTCAACCAACTTTCCAGCACTGTCCCGCCCGTTTCGATGCACGATGTCATGGCGGATCGTGATTGCCTGCTGAAGTGCTCCAAGGTGCTCTCGCGGGAACTCCACAGCCAAGACATCGCGGTATAGAGCTATGGTCTTTGTCAGGTCGTGAAACAGGGTCTGCTCGATCAAAGTCGCCACCGTTGCCTTCATACCGTCAACGGTTCGGAACACATCGGCAGTGGTAATCTTCTTCTCCCTGAGCTGCTGATTGGATTCAACGAACCGACGAAGCAACGGCGGGCGATTCAGGACATTCTTTTTGATGGTGTCCGAAAGGTAGGACTCCATCGCAGTGATCGCATTGGCATACAAGAGCCGTGTGAGCGAAGGGTTGCCATCCGCAAGAGCAAGAATGCCGTTCAGCTCGTCAAGTGCTGTTGTGAAGACTGCAAAGATGTTGGTGTGTGGCTGGCTGAACTCGACCAGGTCATCAAAGGCATCCGTCCAACCACCATGAACCAAGTCGGTCGCATCCAGCAGGCAAACATCGTCGTCTCCAACGACTTCCAGCACAGCACGGATGAAGGCTTCAGGCGACTTGCAAGGGAAGCAACCAAGGAAGGGGCCTGATTCGTCTGGGATGTACGGGGTCGAGTTGAGCATCCATTCAACAACAAGGCTCTCGTGCTTCGTCCGCTCCTGCGACCAATAGTCTTGCTTTAGGTTCCCATCAACTATGGCCTTGAGCCCTTCAAGCCATACCTCGAAGGTAGCTGACTTCAGCAACGGAATGTGCGCCCTGTAGTCTCCGTTCTGTTCATGCTCCCAATCTTCCAATGAAGCGAGGTATGACGCAATGCTTTCATTGAACTCCTTGCGGAGCTGAGCCATCGTCATGCCTTGAAGCTCGACCCTAGTCTTCATGACTTTGGCCGTGGTCTTGTAGAAATAGTGAAGCAGTTCACCATCAGCAAATTCCGCCTCGTCTAGCTTATGAACCTCGATCACATCATCCGAGTTCTCAGCCATACGTCCCAACGTGCGATCTGACTTCTTGAAGTACCAAGTATTCAGGTGGTTCTTGGACTCATCAACGTCATATCCGGAGATGCTGAAGACTGCAAAGCTACCCATGGTCTGCCTTAGATGAAGTTCAATAGCAATCGACCAATTGAGTTGGTCATATCCCTTGCGAACAAGGCAAGCCATCGCTGCGAGTCGTCAGCAAAGTGAGCCTCGCTGAAGCCGTTCCTTGAGTTGGCAACCGCGTTAGTCAAGGTCGGGATGGCATTGACGATCTGCTCAGGATACTGGCCTTGAGCTTGAAGCTTCTTGGCTATGTCATCCTTCACGACCTTGCAGAGCGGCATGAGGTCTGACAGCCCAGCTTGGTCAGGGATATGCTTGCGGATATATGTCTTGTACAAGCCCTCAAGGCATGTATAGGTCAATGTCGTGGCTCGGTTGTACTGGTGGGCATCGATGGCATGGTCGATGTCCTTGAGACTGTTGTTCAGTTTCTCCGAGTTCCAAAGGTCAACCGGAACAATGGTCGTTGGAACGGCCTTGCCGCCACCAAACACGATGTTCCTGATGGTGTCCGCTGCTTCCTTGTCGTGAGGCTCTATGCCATCAATGAAGATGCGGTAGAGCTGAAGCCGTTGGGGCTCAGGCAATGCCTGAATCATTTCCCAGTAGAAAGACTTGCGGGATGTGCTCTTGCCCCGGCTGTTCAACAATGGAATCAACTGGTCATAGCTTGGCGAACCCTGATCTACCTGCTGAACCATGCGGCAAAAACCCGGACCACTGCAATAGACGGGCGTGTCCCTTCTGTCCAAGACTGGGAACAAGTAGTTGTATGCAGCTATCCAGTTGACTTGTGTGCTCATGGTTGTCGGCGCCGATTCAATATTGACCACCTGTGCCGATTGAATGTTGACCAGGGGCTAAAGCTGACTTCTTGAACGTCAACTGTGGATAACTATAGCTCTTTGCTGGTTTCGTTGACTCCTTTTGAATTGGCTGTTGGTGTGAATTCATCATCAATGGGCAAGCTGCGTAGGGCGTAGCCCGAAGCGGCTTGCCCATTGATTTGCTCCACATCAAAGCTGTTCAACATCCTCTTTCGGCACTGAACCCTGGCGTGCTTCTGCCTTTCTGGATTGCTCTCTGGACTTGATGCGGCCCTTGGCTTCATTGGAGCTGTGCCGGAAGCGGTAAGACTCATTGCCGGTCTCCAGGATATGGCAATGGTGAGTGAGCCTGTCCAGCAAGGCCGTGGTCATCTTGGCATCGCCAAACACGCTGGACCACTCGGCAAACGTCAAGTTGGTGGTGATCAGCACGCTGGTGTGCTCGTACAACTTGGACAGCAAATGAAACAGTAAGGCGCCGCCGGCCTGACTGAATGGCAAATATCCCAGCTCATCCAGAATGACCAGATCCATGCGCAGCAGACTCATGGCAATCCGACCCGCCTTCCCCTGTGCCTTCTCTTGTTCCAGTGCGTTGACCAGATCCACCGTTGAGTAGAACCGAACACGTTTGCTGTGGTGGGTCACGCCAGAGATTCCCAAGGCGGTGGCCAAGTGCGTCTTGCCGGTACCCGGTCCACCAATCAACACCACGTTCTGCGCATCTTCGGTAAACGACAGGTTAGCCAGTTTGCCCATCAATACCCTATCAACAATGGACGCCTCAAAGTCAAAGCCCGCTATGTCCCGATGCACCGGAAAGCGCGCCGACTTCATTTGGTGCGCAATGGAACGCAAGGCCCGGTCCACGTCTTCGGCCTGCAGTAAATGTTCGATCAACCAGCGCGAAGAATCCAGTGTTGAGTCGCCCCCTTGCGCCGTCAAATCAGCCCAGGCAGTGGCCATGCCGTTCAGGCGAAGTGCTTTGAGTTCGGTCTGTATGTCACGTTTAGCATCACGCATGGCTCACCTCCTGCCCATCTTGATGAGTGGGGCGTAGTCGGTCATAGCGTGCGGTATCAGCTCGAGGGGCCTCATTGAGTTGCAAAGAGGTCTGGGCCTGCTCGGGTGTCGCTGGCGTATTCAATCGTGCCAGCACGTTCCTTACGTGTTCGGCGCTGATGCTGCCACTGGGCGCGGCACCTTCAAGCACCAGTTCAACCGCCACCAGCACTTCTTCAAGTCCGGCCAGTGGCACCACGGCAAGCACTTCTGCCATGACACGGTCTCCACCGGTGTGGCGCAAGAGGGATTGGCGAAGACGCAGCAAGGGTGGTGGCATGTCCAGAAACGGCGCTCCGTTTCGCAAGGCGCCGGGCTTGCGTTGCACCAGGTCAATGTAGTGCTGCCAGTCATACGTGGTTTGCCCACTGCCGGTCAGCCTGGGGTGACTGGCAACCAGCGTATCTGCGGCTGCCACAGCAACCCTATTCGGATACAGCCGGGTGCTGACCATGTGACCGGCCCATTCGCAAGGCACCGAGTAGCGGTTGCGCGCCACCGCCACCAGACAGGTGCTGCTCACCCGTGCCGATTTCTCCACGTAGCCATCAAACGGCGCGGGCATGTTCATGAGGTGAGCACGCTCCAATTCCAGCATCTCGGCCACGGTGAACTGCTTGTGAACAGGGTGTTGAGTGTCCGCCCAGATCGAGCGATAGCGCTCGCCCAGCCAGGCGTTGAGTTCAATGAACGAGCCAAAGCGACGGGTACCAGCTTCGATCCAAATACGTCGGCGACTGTCCTGCACATTCTTCTCCACCACGCCTTTCTCCCAACCGGATGCCACGTTGCAGAAGTCGGGATCGAACAGGTACCCTTGGGCCTGGATTTGTGTGAACAACGCTTTGGCCGTGCGGCGGCCGTGCTTGGGCCGATGGGAGTCGGCCGTGAGGGCCTGTTCCAGCGTTGCTTCAAAGGCAGTGAGCTTGCCTGCGGGACTTTCCCTGCTGTATTTGGGTACAACGTCGCCGGGTGCCTTAAGCCATTTCTTGACCGTGTTGCGTGACAGCCCGGTGAGCTTTGCAATTGCGGTGTTGGAGAGTTTGTCGCGCAGTTTCATGCGCCTTACCTTGCCTATCATTTCCATGGTGATCACCTTTGTCTCCTGCTGAATATTTCAGCAGGTCAGTGGAACACCCTGGTCAATTTTGGATCGGCGCTTATGCCTTTAGGTGGTCAGTTTTCGGTCGGCGGAAACATTTGTGTCACCAAAAGTGAAAAATCCCGCGCTTCATCGAAACAGTGGCATCGACGACGGTTGGAGCCAACTCTTACCTCGGTCCGAATGGCCAATCAGCTTCAGTTAAAACTTAGCTTGACACCATCGCCAGAAATGACGATGCTTGTGTCATGCGATACGACGGCGGCAAGGGCACCTGTTATGCCCATCTAATCAATCTGATCCCTCCACACAAGCGGTATATTGAGACCCACCTTGGTGGGGGTGCTGTTATGCGGCACAAACAGGCCGCGCTTGAGCAATTCGGCATTGAGCGCGATCAAGCAGTCGTAGACATGTGGCGGCGTGAATTCAGCGGCCTATGCAAGCTTGTGCATGGCGATGCGATTGAGTGTTTGAAGAACATCCCTCTTGATGCGGACACCGTGGTCTACGCCGATCCGCCATACCATCCAGATACACGCCGCCGGGCCCGCGTCTACCGGCACGATTACACCGTTGACGACCATGTGCACTTGCTGGATTGTTTGACCGCGCTCCCATGCAAAATCCTGATTTCGGGCTACTCGTCACCACTCTATGAGCAGCGACTTGCGGGCTGGCATCAGCACAAGTTCCACATGCGCACGCGCGTTGGGATGCGTGAGGAGTGCGTTTGGTACAACTATTCAAAGCCTGACATCCCGCACGACGATCGCTATCTCGGTGAGGGGTTTCGTCAGCGCGAGGTAATTCGCAGACGGCAAGACCGTCTGCGCCAAAGGGTCCAAAAGCTGTCCCTTGCTGAGCAGGCGTCTCTACACACATGGCTTGGCACGCTGATTTCGACTGGGAGCGGGGCATGAGCCAAACTGTTAGCTACTGGGTCAATGACACCGAGAGACGTCGAGAGCTACCTGATGCGAATGAGCCTGTTGTTCCAGGCATCTGCTGGGGCGATCATTGGAACTTATTTACGCCCGCGTACTGGGTGTCTCAGCTCTGGATGAGTGACCTGGATGGAAAGGCACACTCACCGTATCGGGCGCAAGGAAGCTTGGCCGAGGAGTTGGTGTTCTGTCTGCTCGGCGGATACGGGATCACAGCGGAACTGGCCATGGCGGCGTTCAAGGCATGCCGCGATGCCGATTTAATTGCCAATCTGAACGCCTCCACGGAGAATTGGGTTGAGGTCCTGAGGCGCCCACTTGAAGTCGGTGGCCGCAATATCCATTACCGGTATCCGAATCAAAAGGCAATCTACCTTGCAGACGCGATGAAGTGCGTTCGGAACAAGCAGATCGATCCACAGGGAGGTCGAGCGCTGCGCGACAGTCTTTTGCGGGTACGCGGTGTTGGTCCAAAAACCGCAGGCTGGGTCGCGCGAAACTATTTAGACGCAGACGATGTGGCCATTTTGGATATTCACATCGTTAGAGCAGGGGTTCTCTGCGATCTTTTTACGCCCGAGCAAAAAGTTGAACGACAGTATTTCGAAATGGAGGCGCAATACATCAACCTTTGCCACGCAATGAATGTTCGACCAGCGGTTCTTGATTGCCTGATTTGGGACCAAATGCGCACCGTTGGCAGACTCGCGCTCGATGCAATCAAGCACAAATTTGGGCAGGACGATCCAGTAAGTAGCAATGTACCTAGACCGCAGCAGATGCCGCTCCCGCTTGCACACTAAGTCTTACCGCGACCACCCGAGTGCAGCCATAACTTCGGAGTGCTTTTGACAGCCTGGACACGTTCCGCACGCCAATGGGCCTGAATGGCACGAATGGGCCCACGCCAAAACCGAAGGCGAAACGTTCGATTGGCGAACCAGTTGTTCGCTGGTTAGATTTGCTGCCGGTGCCTGCAAACCAAGCGCACCTTCCTGTTGGAGCAAGACCAGTCGGAGATAGTGTAAGAAGGCTTCTGACCCGTCTTTATGGCGGCGGTCAGTCACCACAGTGCCAATCGTGACGGTATCGCAACCGGTTTTCATTGCCATCATGCTGGCGATTGTGATCAGGTACTGGTTGCGAAATGGCCAGAACTCCGCGTGTTTAGAGTGTGGCGATTCGGCTTCGCCAGCCAAGCGGCCACTACCTAGGCCAGGGATCTTAGCCTCCAGTACCTCATGTCTTAGACCAAGATCCTGGCAAACCTGAGCTGACGCTTGGAGTTCGGCTTGAGCCGGTCGTTGTCCATAGTCAATGGTCAGGCAGACGGACGGCCGCCTCCAAGCGGCGAGTGCGATCGAATCAATTCCCCCAGACAACAACAGCAGTTCAGACATCTCCCATGACTTTCCAGCAGGCCGCATATATTCCAGTGGTCAAGTCGTTGGTCACATAGCAATCCGACCCCAAGACCATCGTGAGCGAGTCTGCGGATACAGACTCAGCAACCGCAATGACTGGAATGTTCTTTGCTCTCGCATACCCGACCTCAAATAGCGTCCCGGGGTCAAGGCCATCGAGAAGAGCCAACACCACACCTGACGCATTGAGGCCACTCAGATCCTGTGGGGCAACCTCGGAGGGCAGGCCAACGCCTATATCGTGAATCGGCGAAAACACGCGAAAGCCCATATCTTTCAAGGCTCCCCGCATTTCATCGATGGCCCACTGCTGCGAGGTACTGAAGAATGGGCCTGCAAGATAAATCTGCGTTTCAGGTATTGGCCGCTGCGCGCATGCCCCAAGCTTATGGTGCGCAGTACGAGCTTGCGCGCGGAAGTCTTCGAGCTGGTCGGGCGTAAATCGATCCAGGCCTGACTCGACGTAGGCTGCCGCCAGACGTGAAGCAAACCAGGCCGCCTGAATCGGATCGATCTCCTCGACCAACCAGGCGAAGGCAAATCCGGCTGAGAAAACATCGCCTGAACCGATCTTGTAGACCCGTGTGGTTGGAAATGGGTAAATCCAAGCACTAGACGTTGCCGTATGAACAAGCGCACCTTGCGGACCACACTTGATAATGGCAACCGACGTCCCAGGCGCTTGCAACAGGGCCTTGGCGATTGAGTTTGGATCTTGCTCGCCTGTAAGGGCCCGTCCCTCAGAGTGCGAAACAACAACGGCCAATTCCTGCGCCGTAGATCCGTTTGATGAATAGGCTTGGGCTCGTGAGCCATCTTGGGGATCGTATACAACGCGCTTTGCGTGAGTCGTTGGACGTCCTTCAACCATCCCAAAGACCAGGAGTCGGTCCGCCTCGACCGGCGGTTGCTGAGGAAGCGCTGGTATCGACAACGGATGAATATCCGGACGGCCAAGTGGATATCGGTATCGAAACCAGACATCAGAAGTGCGTTGCCGAGCATGAAGCGTGTACCCAAGGTGTTTCGCAATGCTCACAAACTCTGGCCCAAGAGTTGGCCCTGTAGCAGTGAATAGCGCTACATCAATGCCACGGTCGCGGCCGAGGTTAACAAGTACGGCTGCGGCGCGAGCACCGCTTCCACGAAATACTATGCGCCGTGGAAAACTGCACTCCTCGCCATACGCCCCTCCAACTACCGTTAGGGTCCTTCTCATACCGGCCTCACATCAACGACGCAATGCCCTCCCGAAATCGAGACAACCTCAGCCTCAAAACAGTATCCATTCAGGAGGCAATTAATAAGGCTACTTATTTTGGGACCTGTGAGCGTTCCAGCGACTGACATGCCATGACTCACTTGGACAGCATGCTGTGGCGCGGGAGCCATACCAATTGATAGTACATGCCCGACGGTAAGCAGAGCGACAACCGCCGGCTGCGGTGAGTTAAGCGAAGCACGAAATGACAACGTTCCGCATGGGTCACGTGGCGGCGTGGGCTCCCACCCGCTTGATCCTGAACCTCCCATAGTTGCTCCTAATGTTCATTAATAAATCAATGCGTTTGGCCAACGTTGCTATCGCTCTTGACAACGATTTGCTACATCGATGTCATCTGAGCATAACGTGTATTCGTGCTGCCACCCGAAATTCAATGTCATCGTTAATCAGGCTTCGCCATACCCTGGCCGACCTGCATGGCGAGAACGAGTGCGCGTCATGGCTGTTACTGCCGACGCGGTGTTGGTGCCGGTGCCGGCGCCGATGCGATATTGATCCAGGTGCCGACGGTCAATCCTAATGCTGGCAACGATTCGCATAGCCGATGCATGGGTCAGTGCAATCCCGGCACGTGGGTCAATTCTCGACCGGCCGCAACACACAGATTTCACTTACTTTGTCGCCCGACACCCCTAGACCTATATCAAGACTTTTTGCACGATGTGAGAATTTTTGCAGGAATTTTGAGAACCTACAATCTCAGGCATCAATATTCGCCGCCCTCAAGGCATTTTGCTCAATGAACTCGCGGCGTGGCTCGACTTCGTCGCCCATCAGCATGGTGAAAACGCGGTCGGCTTCAATGGCGTCGTCCACCTGCACCTTGAGCAGGCGGCGCACGTTCGGGTCCATGGTGGTTTCCCAGAGCTGGGCCGGATTCATCTCGCCCAGGCCTTTGTAGCGCTGGCGCGCGGTGACGTTTTCAGCCTGGCTGATCAGCCAGCGCATGGCCTGGCGGAAGTCGCTTATTTTTTCTTCTTTTCTGCGTTCACCTTCACCGCGCATGACTTTCGCACCGTCGCTGATCAGACCCCTGAACGTGGCCGCAGCATCGGCCAGCGTGGCGTAGTCGGCGCCGTGCACAAAGTCCTGCGTCATCACGCTGCTCTTGACATTGCCGTGAAGGTGGCGGCTGATGCGCAGCAAGGGTTTGTCGGTGCGGGTATCAAACTCACTGGCCACTTCGGCGGGTGAGCCGGTCGTGTTGAGCTCGCGCAGCTTGACTTGCAACAGCGCGGCGGAAGCCTCCGCATCGGCCACTGTATCCAGACTGAGCGACACACCATCAGCAATGGCGCGCAGGGCCTCAGCATCCATGAAGCCGCGCAGGCGCTCAATCACCGACTCGGCCAGCTGGTGTTTGCGGGCCAGCTCGGCCAGCGCATCACCGGCCAGCACGGCGCTTTCATCGGCACTGGTTTGCACCACAGCGTCTTTCAGCGCAATGCGCAGTAAAAAGGCGTCGAGCGCCGCGGTGTCTTTCAGGTACTGTTCTTCCTTGCCGGCCTTGACCTTGTACAGCGGCGGTTGCGCAATGTAGATGTAGCCGCGCTCCACCAGCTCGGGCATCTGGCGGTAAAAGAAAGTGAGCAGCAGTGTGCGGATGTGCGCGCCGTCCACGTCGGCATCGGTCATGATGATGATGCGGTGGTAGCGCAGCTTGGCAACGTTGAAGTCATCCACGCCAACGGCTCCCTCGGTTCCCCGCGTGCCGCCTGCATTACCGATGCCGGTGCCCAAGGCCGTGATCAGGATCAGAATTTCGTTGCTGGTCAGCAGCTTTTCATAGCGCGCTTTTTCAACATTCAGAATCTTGCCGCGCAACGGCAGAATGGCCTGAAATTTACGGTCTCGGCCCTGCTTGGCGGAGCCACCGGCCGAGTCGCCCTCGACCAGATAGATTTCGCACAGCGCCGGGTCTTTTTCCTGGCAGTCAGCGAGCTTGCCGGGCAGCCCCATGCCGTCGAGCACGCCCTTGCGGCGCGTCATGTCGCGCGCCTTGCGGGCAGCTTCACGGGCGCGCGCGGCTTCGATGATTTTGCCGACAATGATCTTGGCGTCGTTGGGACGTTCCTGCAGGTAGTCGTACAGCAGCCGGCTCACAATGTCTTCGACCGGACCGCGCACTTCGCTGGAAACCAGCTTGTCTTTGGTCTGGCTGGAAAACTTGGGTTCAGGCACCTTCACGCTGAGCACGCAGCACAGGCCTTCGCGCATGTCGTCACCGGTAACCTCAACCTTGGCCTTCTTGGCCAGTTCGCTGTCATCGATGTATTTATTGATCACGCGCGTCATGGCAGCGCGCAGGCCGGTCAGGTGGGTGCCTCCATCGCGCTGGGGAATGTTATTGGTAAAGCACAGCACCTGCTCGCTGTAGCCACTGTTCCACTGCATCGCCACTTCCACGCCGATGTTGGTACCCTGGTCGCTCTGGCGGTCACCCATGGCGGCAAACACGTTGGGATGCAAGACGGTTTTACCTTTATTGATGAACTCGACAAAACCCTTGACGCCACCGGCACCGGCAAAGTCGTCTTCTTTTCCGGTGCGCTCGTCTTTCAGGCGAATCTTCACGCCATTGTTCAAAAAGCTCAGCTCGCGCAGGCGCTTGCTTAAAATATCGTAGTGAAAATCGTTGTTTTCCTTGAAGATGTCGGTGTCGGGTAAAAAATGAACCTCAGTGCCGCGTTTGTCAGTCGGGCCGATCACTTTCATGGGGGAAACTTCAACACCGCCTATGGTCTCAATGATGCGGTTCTGCACAAAACCCCTGGAAAATTCCATGGCATGCACCTTGCCGTCGCGACGGATAGTCAGGCGCAGCATCTTTGACAACGCATTGACGCAGCTCACGCCTACGCCATGCAGACCGCCAGACACCTTGTAGCTGTTCTGGNNACTTGCCGCCGGCATGCAGTTCGGTCAGTGCAATCTCGGCGGCAGAGCGCTTCGGCTCGTGCTTGTCATCCATCTTCACACCGGTTGGAATGCCACGCCCGTTATCAACCACGCTGACCGAGTTATCAGTGTGAATGGTGACAACAATGTCATCGCAGTGACCGGCCAGTGATTCGTCGATGGAGTTGTCGACCACCTCAAACACCAGGTGGTGCAGGCCGGTGCCGTCAGACGTGTCACCTATGTACATACCAGGCCGTTTACGCACGGCTTCCAGACCTTCCAGAATCTGGATCGAGCCTTCACCATAAGCTTCCGATGCGCCTGCCTGATTGGCGTCTATTTTTGGTTGAAAATTAGAGCTTCCCTCGCCAGCAGCACCATTATTGACGTGCACTTGATCAATGTCGTTCGGTTTGTTTTCTTCAGTCATGGGCCGCTTCTGGTAATTTCTTCAATCTCTTGAATGACCAAACCCGCGAATCTTCGCGGGTTTGTTGGTAGCTTCTGGCGCGCTGCGCGCGATCGCTTTACGGTTCGATCCGCGTCAAATACGCATGGGCATCACCACATATTTAAAGGCTGCGTCGTCGGGAATAGTGAGCAGCGCGGAACTATTGGAATCGGCCAGTTCGACCTTCACCATGTCCTGCTCCATATTGGTGAGCGCATCAATCAGGTAAGTCACGTTGAAGCCAATTTCTATGGGGTCACCGCTGTAGTCAATATCAAGCTCATCGACGGCCTCTTCCTGTTCGGCATTATTGGACGCCACGCGCAATGTTCCAGGTTCAATATTCAGCCGCACACCCTTGAACTTTTCACTGGTGAGAATAGCTGTGCGCTGCAGACTGGCCAGCAGGGGAACACGGCCCAGCGTGATGATGTTTTTGTGGTTCTTGGGAATTACGCGGTTGTAGTCAGGAAATTTTCCTTCGACCAGCTTGGTCACAAACTCCATGCCTTCAAAGCTGAAGCGGGCCTGGTTGCCGGCAAACTGCATCTCGATGGCTCCCTCCTTGTCGTTGAGCAGGCGCTGCATTTCCAGCACCGTCTTGCGCGGCAGGATCACTTCCTGCTTGGGTACTTCAACATCAAGCGTGGCCGACGAATATGCCAGCCGGTGGCCGTCAGTAGACACCAGGCTCAACTGCTTGCCTTCCGCCACAAACAGGATACCGTTGAGGTAATAACGGATGTCGTGCACTGCCATGGCAAAAGAGACCTGGCTAAGCAACAGCTTGAGCGTCTTCTGCGGTACCGAAAAGCTCGGGCCAAAGTTGGCTGCTTCCTGCACCAGCGGAAAGTCTTCAGCAGGCATTGTCTGCAGTGTGAAGCGGCTTTTCCCGCCTTTTAAAATCAGCTTGTTCTGGGCTGATTCCAGCGACACCGTCTGGTCGCTGGGCATGGAACGCAGGATATCGATGAGTTTGCGGGCACCCACCGTGGTTGTAAAGTCACCCGCGTCACCGCCAAGATCGGCGGTGGTGCGAATCTGGATTTCAAGATCGCTGGTGGTGAACTGCAATTGTGTTCCGGTTTTGCGAATCAGCACGTTGGCCAGAATCGGTAAGGTGTGCCTGCGCTCCACGATACCAGCAACCGATTGCAGCACTGATAAAAATTTTTCTTGAGTGGCTTTCAGAACGATCATGTCTTCCTCTGTATTTATCTTTAATACTTTAATTCAAGATAGTAGTAGTGATAAGGGCTGGCCAAATCTGTGGATAGCACTATTTTTTCTTTTTTAATCAATCACTTAGTGGTTGTTTAAGCTTGTGTTTAGGCAACCTTGAAGGGTCTTGCCAGACATGAACAACTTTTGATTGTCATCTTCTTCTGTGGATAAGTCATGGTTTATTCAAAAGTTATCCCCACCCTTTTAAAAACAGATAACTTCAACCTTTCAGGGTTTGTTCCAGGACATGCAGTTGCTGATTGAGTTCAGTCATCTGCTGGCGCTCCGCGGACATCTTTCGCACGGCATGCAGCACCGTGGTGTGGTCGCGACCGCCAAACAGTTCACCGATCTCGGGCAGGCTCTTCTGCGTGAGTTCCTTGGCCAGGTACATGGCAATCTGGCGCGGCCGGGCAATGCTGGCAGGCCTTTTCTTGGAATACATGTCGGCGACCTTGATCTTGTAATAGTCGGCTACCGTTTTCTGGATGTTTTCAACGGAAATCTGCCGGTTTTGAATGGATAGCAGGTCGCGCAGGGCTTCCCTGGCAAGCTGGATCGAGATTTCCTTGAGGTTGAAACGCGAATAAGCCAGGATTTTACGCAGCGCGCCTTCCAGTTCACGCACATTGGAGCGAACATTCTTGGCAACAAAAAACGCCACCTCCTCTGGCATGACTGCACTCTCGGCTTCTGCCTTACGGATCAGAATAGCCACACGCATTTCGAGTTCAGGCGGTTCAATAGCCACCGTCAGGCCGGAGTCAAAGCGTGAGATCAGGCGTTCATGAATGTCTGTCAACCCCTTGGGATAGGTGTCGCTGGTCATCACAATATGCGACTTTTTGGTCAGCAAGGCCTCAAAGGCATTGAAGAACTCTTCCTGCGTCCGGTCCTTGTTGGCCAAAAACTGCACGTCGTCTATCAGTAGTAAATCAAGGGAGTGATAACGCTCCTTGAACTCATCAAAAGTCTTGCGCTGGTAGGCTTTAACCACATCCGAAACGAATTGTTCAGCATGGATATAGAGAACTTTGGTTGCCGGGTTGTCAGCCAGTAATTTATTACCAATGGCGTGCATTAAATGTGTCTTACCCAAACCGACGCCGCCATAGATAAAAAGCGGGTTGTAAAGCTGACCCAGGCTACTGGCCACATGAAGCGCCGCGGCGCGCCCCATACGGTTGGCGGTGCCTTCAATCAGGGTGTCAAAGGTCAGAGCAGTATTGAGACGGTTTTTGAACGGTGAGCCGGTATTTTCTTCAGGTAGACCCAAACTAACTGACTCCGCAACACCTGCACCTTCAAATTTTCTGATTAACGGAGTTGATCTTAAAACCGTCTCTCGGGTAGTGAGTGCTAACTCAAGATGTATATTCTGACCTGATATTTTTTCCAGCAGGGCAGAAATACGGCCCCCATACTGGGCCCGGACCCAGTCCAGCTTGAAGCGATTACCAACCTGCACGGTGACTTTTGACAGGTCAGCGGCCACATGGACTATCAGCGGGCGAATCCAGGTGTTGAACTGCTGTTCGGGCAGTTCCTGGGCCAGATGATCAACACAGGTTTGCCACAAGTCGTGCCCAGGACCCTGAATGGAAGCCTCGTTCATGACAGGTGGAGACGGGCTGCCTGCGGAAAAATGGCGCGCATCGGCTTGTGGATATTGTTAATTTTCAGCACGCACAATTGTAGTCTGGACGATGAGTTATCCACAAAAAAGTATCGGGGGTTCACCTATTTCCAAGTGGGCTCCAGACCTTTTGGTTATTTCCTGTTCATGAAAGTTAACTTGTTGCCGCCGCCAGAAAATCTGCGATAATTGCGGGTTTCCCTGATTCGTTGCGGATTAACGCCACCAGCATTGCCCTACCGGCGAGATCACTTCAATGATCCATCACCTGGGTGCAGCCAGCCGGTGCGTTGTCCTGCGGCTTTGTCTGGCAGGCTGTGTTGTGCAGCGACCGGGCGGATTTGAATTACTCCGGGAAGTTTTATAGCCAGTAGGACTCATCATGAAACGCACATATCAACCTTCCAAAGTCAAGCGCGCTCGCACACACGGTTTTTTGACACGTATGAAAACACGTGGCGGCCGCGCAGTGATTGCCGCACGTCGCGCCAAAGGCCGCAAGCGTCTGGCCGTTTAAGCCTGCTTCGTGCTCCAAAGCTGACGCTTGGCGCTAGTGCAGCGGCTTAAAACCCGATCCCAGTTCCAGGCAGTCCTTGCTGGTGTCATTATTGCAAGAACGGCGCACTTTGCATTGCACCGCAACGCGCTCAATGCGCCAGCATTGCAAACGCATTCTGGCAAACCTGACAAGGCAAGGGCGCTGTTTCCGGTTCAAGACATGTGGATAGGCGCGATGGTTCCCAAACGCTGGGCCAAACAAGCCGTTACGCGAAACACCATCAAAAGGCAAATCTACGTTGTGTGCGCTGATTTTTCACAGCACTATCCCCAAGCCGCGTTTGTGGTTCGACTGCGGCGTGGTTTTCCACGCTCGGAATTTATCAGCCCCAGCTCCGGGCAACTCAAGCAGGCGGTCCGCTCGGAAGTGCAGACCTTGCTGCAGGCAGGAGACAGCGCTGCATGAACCCCACTGCCCGCTCGATCATGACCGCGTTGCCGCGGCTGCCTCAAACCATGCTGATCGGCCTGGTGAAAGGCTACCGCCTGTTGCTCAGCCCCTGGCTGGGCTCGGCTTGCCGGTTTGAACCGAGCTGCTCGGCGTACTCGTTGCAGGCGCTCCAGCAGCATGGAGCAGCCACCGGAAGCTACCTGACATTGCGCCGCCTGACGCGTTGCCACCCCTGGTGCGACGGCGGGCACGATCCCGTGCCGCAGGCAGCGCCGGCCCTGACTTTTCTTTTTACCCAACGGGTCACGCCCGTGACTTCCACCCCTTCTAAAAAGACGCCGTCATGAACATGAACGACATCCGCCGCACCATTTTGTGGGTGATTTTTGGTTTTTCCATGGTCATGTTGTGGGACAAGTGGCAGGTTTTTAACGGTCACAAGGCAACCTTCTTCCCCTCGGCCACGCAGACCGCCCAGGCGCCCGCATCCACGGCATCCATCACGTCCAACCCGGTCGTGGCGGGCTCCCCGGTGCCGATTGTGGCGCCACCCGGCATCACCCCCGGCATGCCCGGGGCGGTTCCTGCGGGTGCGCCTTCCACCACGCCGTCCGCTGCCAGAGAGCACGTGGTGGTCAGCACCGACGTGCTCACACTGACCTTTGACAGCGAAGGCGGGGCGCTGGTCCGTTCGGTGTTTAACAAGTTCAAGGACAAGGCGCACAAGGACCAGGACTTTGTGCTGCTGGATGAAAGCAGCAACCGTATCTATCTGGCGCAGACCGGCCTGATCGCCACTGGTGCTGGCGGCCCCTTGCCCAACCACAAAACGCTGATGACGCTGGCACCCGGCGAGCGTTCGCTTAATGCTGGCCAGAATGAACTGCAGGTCCGGTTTGAGTCGCCCGACATGGGTGGCGTGAAGCTGGTCAAAACCTACACCCTCAAGCGCGGTGCCTATGACATCGCAGTGCGCCATGAGGTGATTAACACTGGCAGCGTGCCGGTGTCCCCGCAGCTTTACCTGCAGCTGGTGCGCGACGGCAATAAACCACCTGGCGAATCGCGTTTCTACTCCACCTTTACCGGCCCGGCCGTCTACACCGAAGCCAAGAAGTACCAAAAGGTCGACTTCAAGAAAATTGAAGACGGCAAGGTCGATGTTGCAAAGGAATCGAACAATGGCTATGTGGCCATGGTGCAGCACTACTTTGCTTCAGCCTGGATTCTGGGAGATGGCATTCCGCGCGACATTTTTCTTCGCAAGGTGGACACCAATCTGTATGCCGTTGGCATGATCACGCCGCTTCAAAACATTGCGCCAGGCACAAGCAAGACCATTGACTCGAAACTTTTTGTTGGTCCGCAGGAAGAAAAGAAGCTTGAGGCGCTGACCCCCGGCCTGGAGTTGGTGAAAGATTACGGCTGGCTCACCATCCTGGCCAAGCCACTGTACTGGCTGCTCGACACGCTGCATGGTTTTATCCAGAACTGGGGCTGGTCCATTATGGCGCTGGTGCTGCTGCTCAAGGTCGCGTTCTACTGGCTCAACGCCAAGGCCTACGCCAGCATGGCCAAGATGAAGTCCATCAATCCGAAAATCACGGAAATGCGCGAGCGTCTGAAAGACAAGCCTCAGGAAATGCAGCAGGCGATGATGAAAATCTACCGCGAGGAAAAGGTCAACCCGATGGGGGGATGTTTCCCGATCATGATCCAGATTCCCGTATTCATTGCGCTGTACTGGGTGTTACTTTCCAGTGTGGAGATGCGCAGCGCGCCATGGATGCTGTGGATCACCGACCTGTCTTCGCCGGATCCCTACTTCATCCTGCCGGTTATCATGGCCATGACGAGCCTGCTGCAGACGGCGCTCAACCCGGCGCCACCAGACCCGATGCAGGCCAAGCTGATGTGGTTCATGCCGCTTATATTCAGCGTGATGTTCTTTTTCTTCCCGGCTGGCCTGGTGCTGTACTGGATCACCAACAATTCGTTGTCGATTGCCCAGCAGTGGGTCATCAATACCCGAATGGGTGTTCCCCCGCAATTCCATCTGCCGAAGTTCAGGTAATTCATGGGGCCACAAGGCAACGCTTTGCGGCCCTTCAGGATTGTGGCGCCATGCTCGCCCGCCATCACCATCCCATAGCGGCGATTGCCACGGCACCCGGTCGCGGGGCGGTCGGCATTGTCCGTATTTCGGGCAAAGGCATTGCCCCGGTCATCGCGGCTATTTGCGGCCGCGCCTTGGCACCGCGTCAGGCCACCTATCTGCCGTTTCGTGATGCGCAGGGGCAGGTGATTGATCAAGGCTTGGCGATTTATTTCCCGGCGCCTCACTCGTCCACTGGCGAGGAGGTGCTGGAGTTGCAGGCGCATGGTGGTCCTGTCGTGCTCCAGGTATTGTTGGCGCGTTGCCTGGAAGCTGGCGCTGCACTCAATCCCGCAACCGGCCGGCCCTGGCTGCCTCAACTGCGGTTGGCCCAGCCCGGTGAATTTACCGAGCGCGCCTTCCTTAATGACAAGATTGACCTGGCGCAGGCCGAAGCTATTGCCGACCTGATTGATGCCAGTACTGAAACCGCGGCGCGTTCGGCCGCACGCTCGATGTCGGGTGAGTTTTCGCGGGTGGTCGACACGTTGCTGGAGCAACTGATCCAGTTGCGCATGCTGGTCGAGGCCACGCTGGATTTTCCCGAAGAAGAAATTGACTTTCTGCAAAAAGCCGATGCCCAAGGGCAACTGCTGCGCTTGCAAGCCACGCTGGACAGCGTGATGCAGCGCGCCACTCAGGGCGCGATCCTGCGCGAAGGCATCAAGGTGGTGATCGCCGGTCAGCCCAACGCCGGCAAGAGCTCACTGCTCAATGCACTGGCCGGTGCCGAACTGGCCATCGTTACGCCCATTGCGGGCACCACCCGCGACAAGGTCTCGCAGTTGATCCAGATCGAAGGCGTGCCGCTGCACATGGTCGATACCGCTGGCCTGCGCGAGGGGCTGGATGAAGTGGAAAAAATCGGCGTGGCGCGCGCCTGGGCTGAAATTGAAAGCGCGGACGCCGTCCTTTTTTTGCACGACCTGACGCGGCAGGATGCCGCTGGCAAGACGCAGGACGCCATGCATTACATGGCTGTAGATGCCCATATCGCAAAGGTCCTGACCGATAAACTTCCAAAAAATACGGCCGTCATCGACGTCTGGAACAAGTCAGACAGTGTTGGCCCAGACACCTTGCGCAAGGTGCGCGATGGCGTGCTGATTTCAGCCAAAACCGGCGCTGGTCTGCCGGCCTTGCGCCAGCAACTGCTGCAGGTGGTGGGCTGGCAGGCCGTGCCTGAGGGCGTGTTCATGGCGCGTGAACGCCATGTGCGCGCATTGCACGAGGTGCAGGCTGAACTGGCCAAGGCAGCGCTGCAGCTGCACGCTTTCCAGCCCGCGCTGGATCTGCTGGCCGAGGATTTGCGACAGGCGCAACTGCAACTGAGCCAGATCACCGGCGCGTTCACGCCGGACGATTTGCTGGGCGAGATTTTTTCCCGATTCTGCATTGGCAAGTAATGCTTGGACGACGGACGATGGACGATGGACGATGGACGATGGACGATGGACGATGGACGATGGACGACGGACGGCTGGAGATGAGCGGCCCGGCGCGACAACATGCTGCTGAAAAGGCGGCCTGCCCGAGCGTGGCGGCAAAGCGAATTTTCATGTATCAGGTGTAAGGGAGCGTTAATATCTCTTGTGGCGCTGGTGGGGCCAAGGTATTGTCCGATGCACCATGAACGCACCACTTCCCACCACTCTCCGTTTTGACATTCAGGGTCTGGCACAGGCCGTCGCGCATAGTCCCGCCACTGATGCCTTGCGTTGCCAATTCAGCCAGCCGCACTGGGACATTCTGGCCGGCTACATGCAGCCGTTTGCCTTGAACAGCGGCCAGGTTCTGATGGAACAGGGGGCACTCGACCGTACGCTGTATTTCGTAGAAAACGGCACCCTGAGCGTGCACTATGAAGACGAAAAAGCACGCGTGCGGATGGCTCTGGTGGGTGCCGGGACGGTGCTGGGGGAAGGCGCATTTTTCTCGCACCTGCCGCGCGCTGCCACGGTGCATGCCTCAACGCCCTGCAAGCTATGGTGCCTGACCCCCGTGCGCTATCTGGAACTGGCCAATCGCCACAGCCCGATCGCGCTGGAGTTGACCGTGGCCATGGGTTCCGTGATGGCCAAACGGCTGTACAACCGCGCCAGGCGGGTGGCGGTCACCTGAGCGTCATGGGGGGCAATTCAAGACCTTGCCTGTCGTGGCCCGGAATGAGCGGCTAAAAACCAACGCAAACAGCCATTAACGTGATTTTTTCCCGCATTAAGCTGCGACTCATTTGCTAAAGTGACAGCTAAACAAAACCTTCAGCATCGATAACAGCGGCAACAAGACCTTGCAGCACCCGGCACAGGGCGACACGCATCCATCACGAGAACTCCGCACATGTCTTTTCTCAACTGGTTTTCCAGTAAGTCCCACGAGGCCAAAGCCGCTCCTGGCAACACACAACAGCGCTCGCAAACGAGCCCCGACAGGCTTGCTGCCTTTCTGCCCCAGCGGCTGGTGTCAGAAAGCCATGGCGTTGGCAGACTCAAGCGGCATGCTCGCCGCGAGCAGTTGTATGTGGCCATTCGCGAAGCCATGACGCGGGCTGGCGTGTTGTCCGCCAGCTATAAATTCAAGGTGCTCTCCCTGGACCAGCCCGGCAACGAATTTCTGGTCATGATGGATCTGGTGAAAGCCACCAGCGGTTCTCCCGAGGAGCTTGCCGGGATTGAGGAATTGATTGCCCAGAACGCCAAGGCACGTTTTGAGATCACGGTACCCGCGGTTTACTGGCGCCTGGATGAGCGGCCTGCCGACAAGTCCTTCCTCCATTCCAGGGAGGAGTCGGCAACGGCAACGGCAACGCTGCGTGGTAGCGACGCCGTGGCGGCTGCCCGCGCCGCGTTGCGGCCGGGTCATCCGGGCACGGCGCGCTATGAGCCCATCGAGGCGGATGAAGTGGCGGCCTTCAAGCAAGCCTTGCAGACAGCCTCACCGCAAGGCGGCATGGTTGCCACGGCGCAGGGTAGCAAAACCCGCAGTGGCCCGCGCTCTTATACCCTGCTCACCGGCTTTGAGGAAACCGAGATGCCGATGTTAAATTTGTACTCGGCGCTCAGCAATACCCAGTACGGGAGCCTGAATTAGGCGCACCTTGCAAGCAGCGCCACACACCGTGGTCCAGTTCATAAAAGTCGCGGATCAAAGCATGGTTTTTGTCGAATAAATACATGCGTTAATAGCTATTATTGTTATAGCAACAAGCATTCAACAGCCAAGCTTTTCAGGCTCGGTACCCGAGCAGCTTTTGCTCGGCGAGGGCGAGGGTTTCTGGCTTTCCCGAGAGTACCAGCGTGTCGCCGCCTTCAAGCCTGGTTTCGTCCTTGGGCTCCAGTGTTTTGCCATTGCCACGCCGCAGGCTGACCACGCGCACACCTGCTGTGCGCAGCGCCAGGGTGTTCAGCGGTTTGCCCGCGCACAGGGTGTTCAGCGGCAATGTGACCGTGGAAAGGCGTTCCTGATCGAGCGCGTCGGCGGTATCGTCGTCCGCTCCGCGGAAATAGCCACGCAACAGGTTGTAGCGGGCATCGCGCTGGTCCTGCACCACGCGGATCACACGGCGCATGGGCACACCCACCAGCGCCAGCGCATGGCTGGCCAGCATCAGGCTGGCTTCGATGGCTTCGGGAACCACCTCGGTGGCGCCGGCGGCCTGCAGTTTTTCCAGGTCCTGGTCGTCCACGGTGCGCACAATCACTGGCACCGTGGGTGCATGGGCACTCGTGTTGGCCAGCACCTTGAGGGCGCTGGCGGTATCCAGATAGGTCACCACCACGGCACTGGCGCGGGCCAGGCCAGCCGCCATCAGGGATTGCAGGCGTACCGCATCGCCAAACACCACCGAGTCGCCAGCTGCCATGGCTTTGTGCACCCGGTCCGGGTCCAGGTCCAGCGCCACATAAGGGATGCCTTCCTGCTCCAGCATGTGGCCCAGGTTCTGGCCGCAGCGGCCATAGCCGCAAATGATGACGTGCTTGTTGACGTTGATCGATTTGCGCGCAATCGTGGTCATCTGCAGCGACTGCTGCAGCCATTCGCTTGAGACCAGCCGCATCACAATGCGGTTGCTGTACATAATGATGAACGGCGTGGCCAGCATTGACAGCACCATGCTGGCCAGGATNNGCCTGCGCCAGGTACAGGCCGGTGCGCAGCGACACCCCGGCGGTTGCCCCCAGCGCCCGCGTCAGCAGCGTGACCAGCCCCAGCTTGAAGAAGACCGGCAAGGTCACCAGCAGCAGCACCACGGGCCAGTGCGCCGCGACCTCTCGCCAGTCCAGCATCATGCCCACGCTGATAAAAAACAGGCCCAGCAAGACATCGTGAAACGGCCGAATGTCGGTTTCGACCTGGTGCTTGTACTCGGTTTCTGAAATCAGCATGCCGGCGATAAAGGCGCCCAGCGCCAGACTCAGGCCGGCGCGCTCGGTCAGCCAGGCCAGCGCCAGCGTGACCAGCAACAGGTTAAGCACAAACAGCTCGTCGCTTTTGCGCCGCGCCACCAGGGTCAGCCACCAGCGCATGACGCGCTGGCCGCCCGTGAGCAGCAGGCCAATCAGTACGGTCGCTTTCAGCCCGGCCAGTGCCAGCGCCATGAACAGTTTGTCGGGCGGCGAACCCAGGGCGGGAATGAGCACCAGCAATGGCACCACGGCCAGATCCTGGAACAGTAGCACGCCCATCACGCGCTTGCCGTGTTCGGATGCCAGCTCAAGCCGCTCGGCGAGCAGCTTGACGACGATGGCCGTGCTGCTCATGGCGATGGCCCCGCCCAGCGCCAGCGCGGTGTGCCACTCCATCTTCCACAGGCTCGGTGCCAGGGTGGCAAGAAACATCGAACCCACGGTCGCCAGCACCACGGTGAGTACCACCTGCAGCAGTCCCAGCCCGAAGACATGGTGGCGCATGGAACGCAGCTTGGACAGGTTGAACTCCAGCCCGATCACAAACATCAGGAATACCACCCCAAACTCACCCAGATGGCGCACGCCGTCGGCGGTTTCCGCCAGCGCCAGTGCATTGGGCCCAATCACCACGCCAACCGTGAGGTAGCCCAGCATGGGGGGTAATTTGAGCGAGCGGCAGGCGACCACACCCAGCACCGCGGCCAGCAGGTACAGCAAGGTCAGTTCAAGCGAACTCATGCGTTGATGGTAGCTGATGCAGCCGCCGTGAACTGCCCGCATGGTGGCTGTATTCCGCTGGAACCCGTGCCGTGCGTCATGGCGCTCGTCTATAGAATGCAGTCATGATCTTTAACGCCGAGAATTTTGATGCCGGGCAGGCGCTGGCCCTGGCCAGGAAAACCTTTGAGATAGAAGCCGCCGCCGTGCGCGCCCTGGCGAACCGCGTAGGGGGCGAATTTACCCAGGCGGCCCGGTTGATGCTTGCGTGCCGCGGGCATGTGGTCGTCATGGGCATGGGCAAAAGCGGGCACATCGGCCGCAAGATTGCCGCCACGCTGGCCTCCACCGGAACCCCGGCCCTGTTTGTGCATCCGGGCGAGGCCAGCCATGGCGATTTGGGCATGATCACCGTGCTGGATGTTGTGCTGGCCATTTCCAATAGTGGTGAAAGTGAGGAGCTCATCGCGATTCTTCCCGTGCTGAGCCGGCTCGGGGTGCCGCTTGTGGCCATTACCGGTGGCCTGCAATCGACGCTGGCCAAACATGCCCGCGTCACGCTGGACAGCAGCGTCGCCAAGGAAGCCTGCCCCTTGAATCTGGCGCCCACGGCCAGTACCACGGCGCAACTTGCGCTCGGCGACGCGCTGGCCGTGGCACTGCTTGACGCACGCGGCTTCAAGGAAGAAGACTTTGCCCGCTCCCACCCGGGCGGCGCGCTCGGCCGCAAGCTGCTGACCCACGTGAGCGATGTGATGCGCAGTGGCAGCGCTGTGCCGCAGGTCCGGCCTGCCACACCTTTTACCGAACTCATGCGTGAGATGAGCGCCAAGGGGCTGGGTGCTTCGGCTGTGGTGGACGAGAGCCGGCGCGTGCTGGGCATCTTCACCGACGGTGACCTGCGTCGTCTGGTTGAGACGGGCGTGGATTTGCGCAGCAGCACCGCCGGCGACGTCATGCACGCCCATCCGCGCACGGTGCGGACTGACTCGCTGGCCGTGGAGGCGGTCGCGCTGATGGAGCAGCACAGCATCACCAGCGTGCTGGTAGTGGACGAGGTGGGCGTGCTGTGCGGCGCGCTCAACACCAATGATCTAATGCGGGCCAAAGTGATCTGAATGACCGCCACGCTTTTCACTCCGGGTCATGCGCTGCCCCCCGAGGCATCTGTTCCGCTGGCCTTACCGGCGCTGGAACCGGCCTTGAATTTCCCGCCGGATCTGCTGCTCAGGGCCCAGGCCATCCGCGTCGCGTTTTTTGACGTGGACGGCGTGTTGACGGATGGCGGTCTTTATATCTCCGAGGGAGGCGAAACGCTCAAGCGGTTTAATACGCTCGATGGCCATGGCCTGAAGTTGCTGCAACAAGCGGGCATCACGCCAGCCGTCATTACTGGCCGTGACAGCCCTGCCCTGCGCGCCAGACTGCGCGCGCTGGACATCACGCATGCCCACTTTGGCACTGAAGACAAACGACCTGCTGCTGAAATTACCCTGCAGGCGCTCGGGCTCGACTGGAGCGCGGCGGCGGCCATGGGCGACGACTGGCCCGACCTGCCCGTGCTGCGCCGTGCTGCGCTGAGGTGCGCGCCAGTGAATGCGCACGCGCAAGTCAGGGCGCTGGCCCACTATGTCACGCAGGCCCGCGGTGGCGATGGCGCGGTGCGCGAACTGTGCGACCTGTTGCTGGTCGCCAGCGGTCGCTATGCCAGCTTGCTGCAGGAATTCGGCCAATGACCACCGCCCCTTCCCTTGCCTCCATTGGCCAGGACGGCGTGCAGAAGCATTTAAAGAGTGGATGGCGCATGGTTCCCCGCTTGTGGGACAGCCTGGCCATGTACGTGCCGATGTTGATGATGGGCGCGCTGGCGCTGGGTACTTACTGGCTGGTGCGCAACGCACCGATCTTCAGCACGCCGGAGGTCGCCCAGGAGGTCAGTCACGAGGTGGACTATTTCATGCGCAAGTTCAGCGTCAAAACCTTCGACGAAGGCGGCAAGCTCAAAAGCGAAATTTATGGTGTTGAGGCGCGGCATTTCCCGGACACCGACATTCTGGAAATTGACCAGGTGCGGATTCGCAGCATCGACGCCGAAGGGCATCTCACCACCGCCACAGCCAACCGCGCCTACGCCAACAGCGATGGCTCTGAAGTGCAACTGGTGGGCAATGCGCTGGTGGTGCGCGAGCCCAGCCGCAACGCCGCAGGCGTGGAAACGCCGCGCATGGAATTTCGCGGTGAGTTCCTGGACGCATTCTTGAACGATGAGCGCGTCAAGTCGCACAAACCCGTTGTTTTGACGCGCGGCGCGGACCAGTTCACCGGTGACACCTTTGCCTATGACAACCTCAGCCAAGTCGTCGATCTCACTGGCCATGTGCGGGGTTGGCTGGTGCCCGGCTTGGCCAAGAGCACTGGCGCCCGCTAGGGCATGCCTTCCGGTCGCCGCCCTTTTGCCGGGTTTCACCATGTCCAGACTGGTCTTTATCACGGGCGCATCCAGCGGTATTGGCCAGGCGCTGGCGCTGCGCTATGTCGCGGCGGGGTACCGGCTGGCGCTTGCAGCGCGCCGGACCGACGAAGTTCAATCCTGGGCCGAGACCTATGGGCTCAGCGGCGACCGCTACCGGATTTACCCGGCTGATGTGTCCCGTATCGACAGCATTGTCGCGGCCGGACAGGCCTGCATGGCCGCTCAGGGCGTGCCGGATGTGGTGATTGCCAATGCCGGTATCAGTATCGGTATGGATACTGCCGCACGCGAAGACCTGGATGTCATGACGCAGATTTTTGCCACCAACGTCATCGGTGTAGCGGCCACGTTTCATCCGTTTGTGGCGGCCATGGTGGCGCGCGGCAGCGGAGACTTTGTCGGCATTGGCAGCGTGGCCGGCATACGCGGTCTGCCGGGCCACGCTGCCTACTGCGCCAGCAAAGCGGCACTCATCAGCTATTGCGAGAGTTTGCGCGGCGAACTTCGGTCTGGCGGAGTGAAGGTTGTGACGATTTGCCCAGGCTATATCGACACCCCCCTGACACGAAAAAACCGCTATTCCATGCCGTTCTTGATGCCAGCCGGGGTGTTTGCAGACAAGGCTTTTACCGCCATTCAGGCGGGACACACGTACTGTGTCATTCCGTGGCAAATGGGTGTCGTGGCCAAGCTGTTGCGCCTGCTGCCCAATGCGCTGTTTGACATGGCGCTGGCAGGCCGCGCGCGCAAGCCGCGGCAGGACCAGCGCTGATCAGAAATGACGGAACCGGGCGGAGGCACGGGCGCCAAGCCATCGCATCACAAAGGGTGCTCGGTGTAAAACCTGCCACCGTGAAACAGCAGTGGCGCAGCACCGGTGCGGTGGCTGCAGCGCTCCACCTCGCCGACAAAGATCACATGGTCGCCTTCCTCATAGCGGCTGCGGTTGAAGCATTCAAAGGTGGCGGCTGCGCCAGCCAGCACGGGCGAGCCGCAAGCGCCTTCGATGAAGGCGACGTCCTTCCAGCGGTCATCGCGCTTGCCGGCAAAGCGTTCAGCCAGCTCTTTCTGGTCGGCCGCGAGAATGTTGATGACGTAATGCGAGCCGGTGCTCAGTGCCGCCATCGAGCCGGCGGCCTGCGACAGGCTCCATAAAACCAGCGGCGGATTGAGCGACACTGAATTGAAGGAGTTGGCGGTCAGGCCGACCAGAACGCCTGTTGGCGTGCGCGCGGT
Organism: Polaromonas sp. UBA5171; assembly: GCA_002413395.1. Lineage (GTDB taxonomy): Bacteria > Pseudomonadota > Gammaproteobacteria > Burkholderiales > Burkholderiaceae_C > Polaromonas. Next base: position 78,242 of record DHWX01000081.1, read on the forward strand.
GACGATGGTGACCCCGGTGGCAAACATGGCCAGTGACGCGCGGAATTCCCGCGGAGAAAAGCTCGGGCTGCGCGCGTGGCGAAGGGCGGAGGGGGACAACATAGCCGTGTAATTTAACTCAAGCGGGCAATGCGCGTTTTCAGATGCTGCCGCGCGCGCCCTATCAGTCAATTACTGGCGATGCTGCAGAAAAAATTCAAGCATTGCCAGGGACGCGCCCGGGCCTTGCGGGTCAGTGAACGAGCCCGCCTCGCTTCCGCCTGACCAGGCGTGCGGCCCTGACTCGATGGACCAGTGCTCGACGTACGACTTTCCGTTGGCCGCGCTGTAGATGGTTCGCAGGGCACTTCGGCGGGGGTCCGTGCTGACCTGACTTTCCTCGGTGCGCTGGATTTTTTCCAGCACCAGGCCTGAAGCGGCCAAGGCCGCAAGCGCTGAGTCCGCGATCTGGTCGCCGTTCCCGGGGTGAACGGTTGTGTCAGCGCTGCCGTGGAAAACAATGGTCGGCATGCCGCTGTCCTGCTCCTGCGCCAGCGTGGAACGGTGAGCACCCCGGCGCATGGCGCTAAAGGCCGCTACTATGTTGCTGGCGGCACCGGTCGGGATTCCCGAGTGCACCCCCACTGCCGAAAACAGCTCGGGGTACAGCCCTGCCACCGTCGCAGCCATTGCCCCACCCGCCGAGAGCCCGGCGATATAGACCCGGCCCGGGTCCGCGTCGTGGTTTTGGAGCACCTGTTGCGACAGTGCTGCCGATCATGGCAGCTTCACCGGCCTCCTTGTCTTGATTGGCGGGCTCAAACCAGTTCCAGCAACGCATCGGGTTTGCCCTGGACGACTGCTCGGGGTAAAGCACGATGCAGTCTTTTTCCCCGGCCAGCGCGTTCATGCCGGTGCCTTGCGCAAAGTCGGCCGCGTCCTGCTTGCAGCCATGCAGCATGACCACCAGGGGCAAGGGTGACAGGGATTGGGAGTCCGGCGCGGCCATGGCCGGGAGATAAAGCCGGTAGGCATAGCCCTCATCACCAAACATGAAGACATGTTCGGTGAAGCTGGCTGGCCGTGGCTGGATGGAAACGTCCATTCGCATGGCTGGCTTGAGCACCGGCACTGGTGCGGCGACAGGTGCAACCGGAAGCTGAGATTGCGGGGGTTGGGCGTCGGCCAGCCCCAGTGCCCCCCGGATCAACCGCATTGCGCCGAGCAGCCGGACATGACGGTCCGATGGCGCTGCTTTCAAAAATTCTCTTATTGAAATACTCACTAAAACTCTCCATTGTGCAGAAATTGCTGCAGTGCAACAAAGAATACGCTCTTTTGGCTTCCGGCGCGCAGGCGAGGGGTTATGCGGCAGCTCGTGTCATCTGCAGCATAAAGACCTCTTTCTGACTTTCTCGGGAGCGCGTGGCTGGTTTCAATGGATAGCAAATTAAACTGTCTGGGAAAGCATCAGAACAACTAATACAGGAAGGCTCTCGATGAGTACTTTTGACCCCGATGCGCTCGAATGCATGGCGGCCATTGTGGAAGAAGGCGGCTTTGAGCGCGCCGCCCAGCGCCTGTCCATCACCCAGTCTGCAGTTTCTCAGCGCTTACGGGCGCTGGAATCCCAGGTCGGGACTGTGCTGATTGTGCGCAGCAGGCCACTCAAGCCGACATCCGCGGGTCGGCTGCTACTCAAACACACCAAGATGCTGCGCCTGCTGCGTGCCGATCTGGAGCGCGACCTGAAAGAGCTGGCGCCCAGCGCGCTTGGCGGCGCGTGCGAGGAAGAGCGTATCTCGATCGCCATCAACGCCGACAGCGTTGCCACCTGGGCCTTGCCGGCGCTGACCGGGCTGGCGCGGCAGGGCCTGTCGGTGGAGATCATCACCGACGACCAGGACTTCACCCATGAGTGGCTGCGCGAGGGCCAGGTGCTGGGCTGCGTCACCACGCTCAAACAGGCCTTGCGCGGCTGCAAGGTCGTGGCGCTCGGTGCCATGGAGTATGTCGCCGTGGCCTCCCCTGCATTTGCGCAGGAACGGCTGGCCAGGGGTGCCGCCCGCGGCCGCAGTGCCAGCGACAGGGCTTCGACATCGCTGCTGAGCGCCCACAATTTCCGCGACATGCATTTCGTGGCGTTCAACCGCAAGGACGACATGCAAAGCGAGTTTGTCGCCAAAGCCTTCGGGCTCAAGCGGGTCACGCTCAACCAGTTGTTTGTGCCCTCGTCGGAAGGCCAGGTGCGTGCCGTGCTGGCGGGTTGGGGCGCCAGCGTAGTGCCGCGCCTGCTCGTGCAGGGCTTGCTCGATCAGGGCCTGCTCGTCAATATTGCGCCCACTTACACACTGCCTATCCAGTTGTACTGGCATTGCTGGAATCTGGAGTCGGAAGTGCTGGACGCGCTGACCGCGGCGCTCAAGCAGGCGGCCGCTTCGTCGCTGATGGTCGGGCGCGTCTAGTCGGCTGATTTCCAGTGGCGTTTCCGTGACATAAGGCCGGTAACTACGGGAACGTCAGGTGTCGCCAAATTTTACCGAGGAGTATCCTGAAGCCAACCTAGGAGAGATCCATGCTTTCTACCGTTCTCCTTGCTCGCATCGTCGCCCTGAGAGTCGGAGTCATCGGCCCATTCGCCGGTCCGTCGGGCGACTTTGGCATGCCTATGCTCAATGGCCTCCATCTGGCTGTGGACTACATCAGCGCGGTCGGGGTCTATCTGGGACGCGAGCTCGAAATTGTGCGCAAGGACGACCAAGTCAATCCGGACGTCGGCCTGAAGATGTCCCAGGAACTGGTGAGTGAGAAAGTCGTCGCCACGATCAATGTTTTGCAACACCGGCGTGGCCATGAAATCTGCTGATGTGTGATTGTTCAAGCGAAAGAGCTTATGCATAACATCGGTTCTGGTGATGGCGCTGGCGAAAACCAGGGTGGCCCTGACGGCGTCATGGAATTTCGGCGCCAAGAAACACTGTTCAAGGCAGGCGCCCTGCAGAGCGCGATTTTCAACAGCGCCAATTTCTCGAGTATCGCCACCGACGAAAAAGGCGTGATCCAGATTTTCAACGTCGGCGCTGAGCGCATGCTGGGCTACACGGCCGCCGAAGTAATGAACAAGATCACGCCGGCCGATATTTCTGATCCGCAGGAAGTGATTGCGCGCGCCAAAGCGTTGAGCGTTGAACTCACGGCCTTCGCCATGAAAGGCGACGACCAGAAGGCGTTCGACGCCGGTTGCGACGGCTATATCACCAAGCCCATTGACACGCGCACGCTGCCCGACCAAGTGGCCGAGTTTCTGGCTCGCGCAAGCGGTCAATCACGGAGAAGCCGCATAAAAATCCTCGTCATCGAAGACCACGCTGTGGATAGCAAGCTCGCGGAGCTCGTCCTGAGCACTGACGGCCACAATGTCAGTGCGGTCGAAGCTGCCGAGCAGGCCTTGGCCGCCATCCAAAAAGATCGCCCGCAGCTCATCTTCCTCGACCTCGACCTCGACCTCGACCTGCCGGGCATGGACGGCCTCGCGCTGGCCCGCCAGCTCAAGGCTGACCTCGAAATGCGCGAAATCCACATCGTCGCTGTCACCTTCTGTTCCGAACGATATCCGAAGGCCGCCGCCCTGGCTGCCGGGTGCGATGCCTACCTACTGAAGCCGATCAACACACGTGAACTGTCCGGCCAACTCACCGCCGTTGCCGAAGCAGGCACCCCATGAACCTCCTCATCGTTGACGACACCCCCATCAACCTGAAGCTGCTCCGCGCGCAGCTCGAAGCCGAAGGCCACGCGGTCTTCGAGGCCCATGACGGCATGGACGCGCTCGCTCTGCTGGAGCGTCAGCGCGTGGACGCAGTCGTCTCCGACGTCCTCATGCCGCGCATGGACGGCTACCGGCTCTGCCACGAAATCCGCAAGCATGCGCGCCTGCACGACCTGCCCATCATCCTCTACACGTCCACCTACACCTCTCCCGGCGACGAGAAACTGGCGCTCAACGTGGGCGCGGACAAATACATGACCAAGCCCGCGTCCGTCGAGACCCTCGTCGCCGCGCTGCACGTGGTCATCACCCAGCCACACATCGCACCGCGCGCGGAGGCGCTGGTGGAAGTCGAGGTGCTCAAGGAATACAGCGAGCGGCTGGTGTCCAAGCTGGAGGAGAAAAACACGGAACTCCAGGTGCAAACCGAGATGCTCACCGCGGAGATCGCCGAACACAAGCGTGCGGAGAAACGGTTCCATACCCTTTTCGAGTTCGCGCCGGATGCAGTCATGATGATCGACCAACAGGGCATCATTAGGCTCGTCAACCGCCAGGCAGAGGCCGTGTTCGGCTACCCGCGGGACGAGTTGCTCGGTCAGCGACTCGAGATACTCATGCCCGAGGCTTTCCGTCTGGCACATGCGGACTTGCGCCAAGGGTTCCTGAAGAACGCCATGCCACGGGCGATGGGCCTGGACCGTTCCGATTTGCTCGGTTTGCGCAAAGACGGAACGGTCTTTCCGGTGGACATCAGCCTCAGCCCGATGGAGTCGGAGAATGGCATTATGGTTGCGGCGGCGGTGCGCGATATGACCGAACGCAAGCGTGCGGAGGAAGCACTGCGCGGCTACGCTACCCGGTTGCGTGAACTATCGCATCGATTGCGGACCGTGGAAGAGGCTGAGCGGCATGCGATTTCACGCGAGCTGCATGACCGCATCGGGCAAGAGCTGTCCACGCTTGGCCTGATATTGGGGTCGCTTGGTGCCAAGCTCTCGCAGGAGTCGCTGCGAGCGGTCCACAAGCAGTTGCAGGACATGCAAGGCCTGCTCAAATCCATGGTCGCGAATGTGCGCGACGTAATGGCCGAGCTCAGGCCGCCGGTGCTGGACGATTATGGATTGCTCGCCGCGCTGCGACAGCTCGTGATCGAGTTTGGCAGGCGCAGCGGGATTGCAGCAGAGTTGAGCGGGGTTGACTTGCTGCCGCGCCTGCCGTCCATCGTGGAGACGGCGATGTTTCGCATCAGCCAGGAGGCACTCAACAATATCGCCAAGCATGCGCAGGCGAAGAATGTGGAAGTCAGCCTCTTTGCCGCTCCCGACCGGGTCGTGCTGGATATTACGGATGACGGTGTCGGCTTTGATGCGAATGAAACGCCGCCGGACCAACAACACTGGGGCCTGATCACCATGCGCGAGCGCGCGGAGGCGGTAGGCATCGCATTTCGCCTGGAATCGGCCCCCGGCGCCGGCACCCGGATCGCACTCGAAGCGGAGCGTGCGGCAACATGACGATCCGGGTGCTGCTTGCCGATGACCATGCGCTGTTGCGCGAAGGCTTGCGAGCGCTGCTCACCGCTGCCACCGACATCGAGGTCGTGGGCGAGGTTTGCACCGGACGCGAAGCGGAACGGCAGGTACTGCAGCTTAATCCCGACGTCGTACTCATGGATATCGCCATGCCCGACCTGAACGGCATCGAAGCGGCGCGGGTGATCCACCTGAGATGCCCGGCGGTCCGGATAGTGATGCTTTCGATGCACGCGACGGCCGAATATGTGTACCGCGCTTTCGAAGCAGGCGCTTGCGGCTACTTGCTGAAGGAAGCGGCGGTTGAGGAGGTCATTACCGCAGTGCGGACGGTCCATGCGGGAGGGCGGTATCTGAGCCCGGCCCTTGCAGAATTGGTGCCTGACCCCGGTTCCGGGTATGCGCGCGGTCCGGTCGACAGACTGAGCACACGCGAGCGGCAAGTGCTGCAACTCGTGGTCGAAGGCCACAGGAGCAGCGAGATCGCGGGCATGATCCACCTATCCCCGAAATCGGTCGAAACCTATCGCAGCCGCCTGATGTTGAAGCTCGGCGTCAGGGACCTGCCATCGCTGGTGAAGTTCGCGCTCGAACACGGCCTGACGTCGCCCAAGTAGCAGCCGCAGCGGGCCGGTCCGCATCAACTTGCGTTGATCTTTTCCGCCTCGCCGAAAGGCGGCACATTGTCATGCTTTCCCTACAGACGGCGATGCAGCCTACTGCTAAAAACGCTCCCAAGTCATACGAATTTCCGCAGTGACGCTTGGTTTGTAAAGATAAGGTCAATGTCGAACAAAACCGAAAGCCGGGGCCAAAAGACCGTGTTGATTGTCGAGGATCAAGCGCTGATGCGCCAAACCTTGCGTAACTTCCTGCAGGACGCTTTCCCAAGCTGCAATTTTCGTGAAGCGGCAGACGGCGCGGGTGCGCTCCAAGCCTGCAAGACGTACGTTCCGATTCTCGTGCTGATGGACAAGTGCCTGCCCGACGCCGACGGTATCGAGCTGACCGCCCGGCTGAAAAGCCTCTATCCGGGCATCCAGGTTATTGTGGTTTCGCACAGGAGCGGCGAAGCCTATGTGAAGCACGCCTTGGAAGCCGGCGCGCGTGCCTATGTGGTCAAGGACGACCTGCTCACCGATCTCATTCCGGCGGTCGCAGAGGCCATCGGCATTGCACCAACGGCGGATACAGGAGCTTCTTAGTGGAAAACCTGGCTTCCCTGATTCGATTAGTCCTGTTGACGGTTGACGGGCAGACCTATGCACTGCATCTGGAGGCGGTGGATCGCGTCCTGCGCATGGTCGAAGTCACACCGCTGCCAGGAGCCCCTGACGTGGTCGAAGGCGTCATCAACATTCAGGGCGAGGTGGTCACTATCGTGAGCATCCGCAAGCGCCTCGGCCTTGCTCAGCGGGCGGTCGGCGCAGCCGACAGTCTGGTGCTCGCGCGCGCGCGCAGCAGGCGCCTCGCCATCATCGCGGAGTCGGTACTGGGAGTGGTCGAGCATCCGGCTGACGCCGTGGTGAGCACCGGCGACATCGCCCGTGGTATCCAACATATTGAGGGCGTTCTCAAGACCAGCGATGGCCTGGTTCTGATCCACGATCTGGACCGGTTTTTTTCTCCAGAGGAAGAGCAGTCCCTGGATCTGGCGCTGGCAAGGGGCTGAAGAATGGCCATTGAACTGCCGATTGCCTTGCCCGATACCTTGCTGTCGCGCCTGAGCGATTTCCTCGAATTACAGATCGGGCTCCACTTCCCGAGAGAGCGCTGGCGCGACCTGGAGCGCGGCATCGCCGCCGCAGCGCGCGAGTCGGGATACAAGGAAGTGCAGGCCTACATCCATTGGCTGCTTGCCGCGCCTCTGACGCGAACTCAAATTGAGGGGCTGGCGAGCCATCTGACGGTGGGAGAGACCTATTTCTTTCGCGAGAAAAGAAGCCTCGACATTCTCGAGCAGCAGATCTTGCCGGAGCTGCTTCGCGCTCGCGCCCCAGCCGAAAAGCATCTTCGCATCTGGAGCGCGGGCTGCTGCAGCGGCGAGGAGCCCTATTCGATCGCCATGCTGCTCGACCGGTTGATCCCTGATCTCGAGAAATGGAACGTGACCATCCTGGCGACGGACATCAATCCACAGTTCCTGCGCAAGGCGGCACAGGGCGTGTACGGCGAATGGTCGTTTCGCGACACGCCCGGCTGGCTCAAGGAGCGGTATTTCATTAAGCGACAGGACGGACGCTTCGAAATCCAGCCGCGGATACGGCGGATGGTGACATTTTCCTATCTCAATCTTGCTGAAGATGCTTACCCGTCGCTGGTGAACAGCACCAACGCGATGGATCTGATCTTGTGCCGCAATGTGCTGATGTATTTCGCCCAGGAAAGGGCGAGAAAGGTGGTCGACAAGCTACACCGTTCGCTCGTCGATCGGGGCTGGCTGATCACCAGCCCGGCAGAGACTTCAACCGTCCTGTTTTCCGCATTCACCGCGGTCGCGTTTCCCGACGCGTTTCTGTATCGCAGGATGGTGAATGCCGGGCCGCAGACCGCCGCTGTCACGCATCCAGTTCCGTGGTACCAGGGGGACTGGGAGGCCACGGCGCCACGCGCGCCGGCGCCTGCCGAGCCGTCGGAGCCTGCGGCTTTCAGCGTGGCGCTATCGACGTTCGCGCCGGAAGTTCCGTACGAGGCAGTCGCTGAGCAGGCGACGGAATCCGAAGACGCGAACTCGCCCGAGCACGATGAGCACGACGAGCGCGAAACGCCGCAGTGCAAAGCCCGCGCTTGCGCCGATGAGGGCAGGCTCGCCGAAGCGAGCGCGTGGTGCGAGAAGGCGATTGCCGCCGACAAGCTGAACCCGGCGCACTACTATCTGCTTGCCACCATTGAGCAAGAGCGGGGGCAAAACGAGGCCGCCGAACGCGCGCTCGGACGTGCACTTTACCTGGAGCCGGATTTCGCGCTGGCGCACTTCTCTCTGGGCAACCTTTGCCTGTCCGGGGGGCGCCAGCGGGAAGCGCGACGGCATTTCGGCAATGCGCTGACCTTGCTGCGGGCCTGCCCGACCGATGCCCTGCTGCCGGAGTCGGACGGGCTGAGCGCCGGCCGACTCGCCGAAATCATCGCCGCCGTGCAGGCGAGCCTGCCGCACGCGCACAAGGTGCACAAGGAGCTGGCGACATGAGCGCCGCGCCGGGCCGTCCCCAAGCAAGCTCGCACCGCAGTGCGCAGCACGAAGGTACTCCAGTTAACGCGAACGCCTGGACACCCGGGGCCGATGAGACCCGACGCATCCTGCATGAGAGGGCGCTTGCGCTTGCCGCCGAGCCTGGCAGGACGCAAACCCTCGATCAAAGCATCGAGGTGGTGGAATTTTTGCTCGCGCATGAGCGCTACGCCATCGAATCTTCTTATGTGCGCGAGGTCTATCCTCTGGAAAACCTCACCCCGCTACCGTGCACGCCGGCCTTCGTGCTCGGCATCGTCAACCTGCGCGGCGAGATTGTTTCGGTCATCGACGTGCGCAAATTTTTCGACCTCCCGCAAACCGGTTTGCCCGACCTGAACAAAGTCATCGTTCTCGAGTCCGGGAACATGGTGTTCGGCATCCTCGCAGATGCGATCCTCGGCGTGCGCCGCATTGCGCTTGCCGATATCCAGCCCTCGTTGCCCACGCTCACCGGCCTCCGGGAGAAATACCTGAAGGGGATCACCCCGGAGCGCACGGTGGTTCTCGATGCCGGGAAGCTGCTCGCCGACGAGGAAATCGTGGTGCAGGAACAAGTGGACGGCCAATGACGCCTCAGGCCGGATCGAGAATGGCAGGCAGAAAAGCACACAAGGAGAAGCAGATATGAAATGGTTTCTGGATCTTACGACCCGCAACAAGCTGTTTGTTTGTTTCGGGCTGATCTTCGCGCTGATTGCATGGGTGATCGCAACTGCCTACACGGGCATCAACACCATCCGCGAGTCGCAGCATCGCCTGTACAACGAAGACTTCGCCAACCTGAGCGATCTACAGGCCCTGCGCGTGCATCAAAACCAGACGCGGGCTCTGATGCTCGAAGCGCAACTCTTGAGCAAGCGCGCGGAACAGGATCCGCTGCTGGCGCAAGCTGCGGAAGGCTCGAAACAGATTGACCGCCTCATCCTCAACCTCCTGGCGCGGGCGAAGAACGACCCCAAGCAGTTATCGCGGCTAGAGGAGCTGAAATCCGTGTGGCAGGCATTCGCCCAAACCAAGGACGCCGAGGTTATTCCGCTGATCCTCGCCGGCAAGGTCGCGGAAGCGCGGCAGATATTAGTCGGCGTGCAGCAGGGGCGAGAGGAGAAAATTCGCGCCATTGCCCAGGAATTGAGTCTGGCAGCGGAAGAAAGCGCGCGCCTCGCAGTGGCGAATTCCGATCTGCAGGCCAATCAGTCATTTCGCGTTTTTCTGTTTGTCGGGATCGCGGCCATGGTGATCGGCCTGGTGCTGGCGCTGTTGATGGAACGAGTGATCGCGGGGCCGTTGCGCGAGCTGTCGCGCGCCGCCGAACGGGTTGCTGCGAGCGATCTCACGGTCGAGGTGCCCAGGAACAATCGCGCCGACGAGGTCGGCAGCTTGATGCGTGCGTTCGGCGCCATGGTCGAGAGCCTGCGGCGCACAACCCGGGAACTAAACGAAGGCGTCGGCATCCTCGCTTCCTCGTCCAGCGAGATTCTCGCCACCACGACGCAGGTCGCTTCCAGTGCAGCGGAGACGGCCAGCGCGGTGAGCGAGACCACCGCGACGGTGGAGGAGGTCAAGCAGGCCGCCGGCGTGTCG
>DHWX01000044.1:0-22567 GCA_002413395.1 Polaromonas sp. UBA5171
GGGATCCTGAAAAATGAGTGAGTCAGCCAATGAAAAACCGGACGCGCATCAGTAACGCGGCACTGACGGGTCCACCTGCTGCGACCAGGCATCGATGCCGCCCTGCAGATTGACAACCTGGGTAAATCCGCCCTGCATCAAATACTGGACCACCTGCAGGCTGCGCATGCCGTGGTGGCACAGACAGGCAATCGGCTGCCTGGTGCCGTGGGTTCCTTGGAGTTCGGCCAGCCGCCCCGAGATCTCGCGCATGGGAATGTGCACCAGCTTAAAACCCTCTTCCCTGACCGATGCTGTCTGCACCTCCCAGGGTTCGCGCACATCAAGCACCACCGGCAGGGAGGCTGGTACCGCGCTGTCAGCGGTGCTGGCGTTGTTGTCGCGCCAGGCGGTGAAACCGGCGGGGCTCAGCTGGGAAATCATCAGCATGGGCTTTCAGGAGATGAATTTCAGAAAACGAATTTGGAAGGCTCAGGGAAATTCAGCAGCCGCGGGGTCACGGTGTCCCAGGCCTGAGTGGTGTGCCAGGCGTTCTCGGACACGCGCGTGATCAGGGTGGCGCGCATCATGGGCTCAAAGCCGACGATGGCGCTCAGCCGTCCGCCAATCTTGAGCCGGGACAGCAGTGCTGCCGGCACTTCAGCGACCGAGCCGCTGAGCGCAATCGCGTCAAATGGGCCTTGCAGTGGATCGTTGCCTACAACTGCCGGTGCCAGCTCGGCAGCGCCGTCGCCGATGCGTACTTCGCAGTTGTAAATGCCGGCTTTTTGCAGGTTTTCGCGGGCGGTCTGGGCCAGCATGGGTTCAATCTCAAGTGTGATCACCTTCTGTGCGCGGTGCGCCAGCAGTGCCGCCATGTAACCCGAACCGGTGCCGATTTCGAGTACGCTTTCGTGTTTTTGCACTGCCAGATCCTGCAGGATGCGGGCTTCGACTTTGGGCGACAGCATGCACTGGCTGGGGTTGTGCTGCGGCGGCAAGGGAATTTCCAGGTCCGAAAAGGCCAGCACCTTGTGGGCCAGCGGCACAAAATCCTCGCGCCTGACGACGGCAAGCAGTGACAGGACCTGGCTGTCGAGCACCTCCCAAGGGCGGATTTGTTGCTCAATCATGTTAAAGCGGGCTTGTTCGAAGTTCATGGTGGACCTGTTGGCTGGTGGGGTGAAGGAAGAAAAGGACGGCATTGGTGACACTCTTCATTTTAGACTTGCCGCGTAACGTTCTTCAGCTTGGTGGCAGGCGCTTCAGGCCACTTCATCCGTTTCAGTCGGCGCGGTGCCTTACGCCTTTTTGCCAAACTTGCGCTTGAACCACCGGGCCAGATCGTCCATGTAGCAATAGGTCACCGGCACCACGACCAGCGTCAGCAGCGAGGAGGTGATCACACCGCCAATCACGGCCTGGCCCATCGGCGCGCGTTGCTCCGAACCCTCCGTGAGCGCAAAGGCCAACGGTATCATGCCGAAAATCATGGCCAGCGTGGTCATCAGGATGGGCCGCAGCCTGACCCTGGCGGCCTGCAGCAAGGCGTCATGGCGCGTCATGCCCTGTTCCTGCATGCGAATGGCAAAGTCCACCAGTAAAATGGCATTTTTAGTGACCAGTCCCATCAGCATGACGATGCCGATGATCGAAAATATTGACAACGTCGAGCCAAACAGCAGCAGGGCCAGCACCACCCCGATCAGCGTCAGCGGCAGCGAGGTCATCAGCGCCATCGGCTGCAGAAAGCTCTTGAACTCGCTGGCCAGAATCATGTAGATGAACAAAATAGCCATCACCAGTGCGGAAACCGCATAGCCAAACGATTCAGCCATGTTCTTGGTGGAACCGCTGAATTGGTAGCTGTAACCGGGTGGAAAAGGAATCCCCTCCAGCGCCGTCTTGATGTCGTTGGAGACTTCGCCGGCCGAGCGGGTATAGGCATTGGCATTGATGGCCACTTCGCGGGCGAGGTCGCGCCGGTTGATCTGATTCGGACCGGTCGATGCCTTCACGCTGGCTACCTGGCTGAGTTGCACGATGCGCGTGGAGCCGTCGGGATTGCTGCCGATGGTGCTGTTCATGAAGGGCAGGCGTTCCAGGTCCTCTGGTTCGTTGCGCGCATTGGGCGCCAGCCGCACATTGACATCGTAGGTCTGGTCATCCGGCGCGCGCCAGTTGCCAACGGTCTGCCCTGCCAGCAGCGTGCGCAGCGACGCGGCAATCTGCGCGACGGACAACCCCAGGTCCGACGCGGCATCGCGCCGCACGTTCACCTCTATCATCGGCTTGTCGGCCTTGACGCTGGAGTCCAGATCCACCAGCCCGGGAATGTGCCGGATTTTTTCAGTGACAAGGCGGCTCAGGCGTTCGAGCTCCTTCAGGTCCTGGCCCTCCAGTGAAAATTCGATCTGCTTGTTGCCGCCCACCGGGTCAAGCAGGCCAACGTGGGTCACGGTGATACCGGGCACCTGCTTGAGCCGATCACGCAGCACGCCCGACATCTGGTCCACATCGCGCGTGCGCGCTTTGCGGTCCACCAGGCGCACATAGATGCTGGCGTACATCTTGCCTTGCGCGTTGCCGGTGTTGATGGTGGCCAGTGTGTACTTCACCTCCGGAAACTCGCGCACGATGGCCTCAACCTGCCGGGCCTTGGCTTCGGTGGCTTCCAGCGAGGAATCCATTGGGGTGTAAAAGTTGATCGAGGTTTCCGAGAAATCGGCCTTGGGGACGAATTCGGTGCCCAACAACGGCACCATGACAATGCTGAGCGCAAAAATGATCATGGCGATTGCCAGCGTGGCCAGTTTGTGAACCAGCGACCAGCTCAAGATGTCCTGGTACGCATGGCTCAAGTGTTCGGTGGCGCTGGAAAACAGGCCCGTGACGCGGCCGATGGTTTTGTCGTAAAACGTAACCGGTGCGCGGTGCTTGCCATGCGACTCGATCGACGGGTCATGCCAGATGCTGGAGAGCATCGGGTCCAGCGTGAAGCTGACAAACATCGAGATCAGCACGGACGCCACGATGGTGACGCCGAATTCATGAAAAAACTTGCCGATGATGCCGCCCATGAAACCGATCGGCAGAAACACCGCGACGATGGAAAAGGTGGTGGCCAGCACGGCCAGGCCAATTTCCTGCGTGCCGTCAAGCGCGGCCTGATAAGGCGCCTTTCCCATTTGCACGTGCCGCACGATGTTTTCCCGCACCACGATCGCGTCGTCGATCAGCAGGCCGACACTGAGCGACAGCGCCATCAGCGTGATCATGTTGATGGTGAAGCCGAACAGGTTCATGAACAGGAAGGTGCCGATGATGGAAATCGGCAGCGTCAGGCCGGTGATCACCGTGGAGCGCCACGAGTTGAGAAACAAAAACACGATCAGCACCGTCAGCAGCGCGCCTTCAATCAGGGTTTCGCGAACGTTTTCGACCGCCACGCGGATCGGCCGCGCGGCGTCGGTGATCAACTCAAGTCGGGCGCCCGGTGGCAGCAGCGGCTGCATTTCGGCAATCGCCTTGTTCAGTCCGTCCACCACGCCAATGGTGTTTTCATCCTGGGCCTTCTGCACGCTCAGCAGCAAGGTGCGCTGGCCGTTGTACAGCGCCAGGCTGTCAAGCTCCTGAGCACCGTCGGCAATGCGGGCGACCTGTTCCAGCGTGATGGTCGTGCCACCACTGGTATTAGTCAGGCCTTTGCGCGCCACAATGATTTTCCCAAAATCTTCGGGCCGTTTCATACGCGCATCGATCTTGACCATGCGCTCTTGAGTCAGCGAACGAATGGCGCCCAGCGGCAAGTCCTGATTTTCATTGCTCACGGCGTTGACCACCTGCTCGGCCGTGACGCCGAACGACTCCATGGCGCGTGGATTGAGGTAAATGTTGATCTCGCGGCGGGTCGCACCGACCAGCGTCACCGCGCCGGCGCCGCGAACATTTTCAAGGCGTTTTCTCAGCACCTGATCAGCCCAGCTGGTCAGTTCGATGGCTGACATGGCCTTGCCCCTGGAGGCATCGGGAAGCACCGCGACCGACCAGATGGGGAGGCTCGCCGGGTCAAAGCGCAAGACGCGCGGCTCTTTCACCTCGTCGCGCAGGGTGGGGCGGATGATCGAGATTTTTTCGCGCACATCCTCAGCCGCTCTGCGCCCATCCACATAAAGCTGGAATTCGATGATGACAATGGACTGGCCCTCGTAGCTGCGCGAGGTCAGGGCGTTGATGCCGGCAATTGAATTGACGCCTTCCTCAATTTTTTTTGTGACTTCGCTTTCAACGATTTCGGGTGAAGCCCCTGGGTAATCGGTCGTGATGACCACCACCGGCAAGTCGATGCTGGGGAACTGATCCACCTGCATGCGCTGGTACGAAAACAATCCAAGCACCACGATGGCCAGCATGACCATGGTGGCAAACACCGGATTTTTGAGGCTGACCTGGGTGAACCACATGGCTTGTGTCTCTCAGGGCGTCGACCTGGCGACTGCTGGCGTATTGGCTGGAGCACTTGCCGCGGGGTGTGTTGGCGCAGCGCCGGACAGCGCGGGCGTCATCTGGGTCAACCTGACCTTGGTGCCTTCACGCAGGCTGCCAATTTCGCCGCGGATCACCAGCGCGCCGTCGGCCAGTCCCTTGACCGCGATGACGTCCTCGCTGCCGACGCGGCCGCGCGCCCCGAGTTCAACCGGCCGGTCGACCACTTGCCCGTTTTCAACCACTTGTACATAGGGTTCGGGCTTGTCGGTGCGTACCGCGCTGACCGGTATCGAAAGCAGGGATGCGCGTGTCGTGCCAAGCGTGCCCTGGGCGAACAGGCCTTGGCGCAAAGGCAGCGCGGTGCTTTCTCCCGGGTTGTCAATGCTCAGGTAAACCAGCACGCTGCGGCTGCCCGCCTGCGCGCTGGGGTTGATGCGCGCGACGCTGGCGTTAACCGTCTGTCTGCTACCTTCAATTTGCAACTCGGCCCTCTGGCCGACGCGGACCTGCATGGAATCGGCTGCGCTTAACGTCGCTTCCATCTCAAGTCGGCTTAAATCGACCACTTCAACAATCCGGGCGTCCACGCTCACGTGTTCGCCCGGCTGTGCCAGACGCTGCGACACCTGGCCGGTCATGGGGGCCCTGAGAATGGTGTCATCAAGTGATTTGGCGGCTACCTGGGTGGCGGCCTGCGCGGCCCTGTAGGTGGCTTGCGCCGCATTCAGGCTGGCCAGCGACAGGTCAAGGGCTGTCTTGGAGATGAAGCCCTGGTCCACCAGCGCCTTGTTGTTGTCATACTGGCGTTGCACGATCGCCACTTGCGCCTTGGCCGATTCGGCCTGTTCCCTGGCTTGCCGCACGCGCGAGCTGTAGTCGCTGTCGTCAATGTGTGCAATCACCTGACCTGCCTTGACAAAATCGCCTTCGCGCAGCGTCAGGCCCTGAAGCTCGCCCGCCACGCGTGCCTTGACCATGGCGGAATTGACGGCCTTGAGCGACCCCGATAGCGCCAGCCCCTGGGCCATTTCACTGATTTGGGCCCGGACCAGATCGGTGCTGGCGAGTTCCACGCTCCCTTGGGCTGTGGCCGCGCTGACTGCGCTTGCCGTGGCCAGCGCCTGCTCCCGGACCTTGCGCGCCGAGAGCGCGCGCATCACGCTGACGACGAGCAGCAACACAACGACCAGCGCCACGGCCCATTTGATCCAGCGCTTCATGCTCGGGCTTTCTTGGGGCTTTGAGCCAAATCGCCAGGCGGCACACTCAAGCCATACAAAATGGTGCTCAATTGCGCAGCGATGTATTTTTTGGGGTTCATCTCGACTTGGTCCTGAACGCAGACTCCGGGGGAGTGTTTCGCCAGGATCAGAAAAATCATGGGAGCCATCACGCTGTAAACCGTGTAATCCAGATCCATCAGACGGAATTCGCCGCGGTCCATGCCGCGTTGCAGAACACGGCGGATCAGGGCCTGCCCGGGCGCGATGACCTCTTGCTGGTAGAAGGTCGCGATGTCTGGAAAGTTCTTTGCCTCGCACACCATCAGCTTGCTGATGCCCGACGCCCGGGTTGCTCCCACGCGCTCCCACCAGGCGCACATGCAGTAGCTCAGCATTTCGGCGGTGCTGCCTTGAAAGGCCTCGAACTCGTTGTTCCATTCCTTGAAATGGCCGGAAATGTTGTGCCGCACCACCGCCTTGAGCAATTCTTCTTTGCTTTGAAAGTAGAGAAACAGCGTGCCCTTGGAAACACCAGCATGCGCGGCGACTTCTTCGACGCGGGTGGCGGCAAAGCCTTTTTCAACAAACAGGTCCAGCGCCGCGTCGAGCAGTTCGCCCGGACGGGCCTCTTTGCGACGCTCACGTTTGGCGCCGAATGGGGTGGATTGGTCGCAGAGTGGTTTAGAGGGGGGCATAATTACTGACTGATTGGTTAGTAATGTACCGGTTTGCCTTCTGGCCGTCAAGGAGTCTGTCCCGCAATCGTCCCGGATCGGGCATCGGCAGGCCCGGGCATATCGGCTCAAGCCTTCGGGAAAGGCGTTGGGCCAGAGCAAACTTTCAGACGGGAATAATGCGGCTTGCAGCGAGCGCCAGCCACTCGCGCAGCACCGCCCGCGAAGCCAGCAGGCCGTAGGCAGATGGCAGCCATTCCAGGAGGCGGCGCTCGACCGGAATGACATAGCCCATCGGAGCAGCCACCACGGTCAGACCCTCCCGCTTGAAGGCGGCGACTGCGCGCGGCATATGCCAGGCATCGGTCACCAGGGCAATGCGCTGCACGCCGTCACGCCGCAGCATGGGGGCCAGCAGGCGGGCATTGTCTGTGGTGTCGCGCGCCTGGGACTCCAGCCAGCGCAGCGTCACGCCATAGTCCAGCCGTGCTATGCGTGCGGCTGCCTCGGCTTCGGAGCCGTGCTGCACACCCTCGGCGGCCCAGCCTATGCCGCCGGTAAACGCCACCGGCAAGCCCGATTGCCGGGCCAGCCAGATGCCATAGCGCAACCGGTTCGCGGTATGGGAGGTGGGTTGCGGTTGGCCATACTCAGGGGCCTCGGGCAGCAGGCCGCCGCCGAGTATCACGATGGCCTGCACCTTGCCGGTTTTTAGCGCGGTGGTAGATAGCGGCGCAAACTGCGGCAGGGCATGACGCGCCAGCCACACCGCCATCCCATGGCAACTAAGCGCCCAGAGAACGACCAGTGCGAGCGTGGTGAGCGCCAGACCGCGGCGTTTCCATTTGAAAGCCAGCAACACCCCCAGCAGCGCGAGCAGCAGCAGTGCCAAAGGCGGTAAAGCCAGAGTGGTGAGCAGCGGTCTGAGTGTGCCTAGGTCCATTGGTTAGACATGTAGCTGCTGTAGCCCTGTTTATGAGGACTATAGCCATAAAACTACATGAGTATTAGAAAAAAGCCTGCAGCCCGGTTTGTGCCCGGCCCAGAATGAGTGCATGCACGTCATGCGTGCCTTCGTAGGTGTTGACGGTTTCCAGGTTGATCATGTGGCGGATCACATGGTATTCATCGTGAATGCCGTTGCCGCCGTGCATGTCGCGCGCCATGCGGGCAATGTCGAGCGCCTTGC
Organism: Polaromonas sp. UBA5171; assembly: GCA_002413395.1. Classification (GTDB taxonomy): domain Bacteria; phylum Pseudomonadota; class Gammaproteobacteria; order Burkholderiales; family Burkholderiaceae_C; genus Polaromonas. Next base: position 7,554 of record DHWX01000044.1, read on the forward strand.
CGCAGTTGTTGCGCTTGATCAGCGAGATCATTTCGGGCTGGTCCTTGCCCTCATCCATCAGGCGGCCGACGCGCAGGCAGGCTTGCAGGCCCAGCGTGATTTCAGTCTGCATGTCGGCGAGCTTCTTTTGAATCAGCTGGGTTTGCGCCAGGGGGCGGCCAAACTGCACGCGGTCCAGCGTGTACTGGCGGGCCCGGTGCCAGCAGTCTTCAGCCGCGCCCATCACACCCCAGGCGATGCCGTAGCGGGCCTTGTTCAGACAGCCAAACGGACCCTTCAGGCCGGACACGTTGGGCAGCAGGTTGGCTTCGGGCACAAACACGTCGTCCATCACGATCTCGCCGGTGATTGAAGCGCGCAGGCTCATCTTGCCTTCGATCTTAGGGGCGCTCAGGCCCTTCATGCCTTTTTCAAGGATGAAGCCGCGAATGCTTTCCTGGCCGCCGACCTTGCCATCGGCATCGGCCAGCTTGGCCCAGACCACGAACACATCGGCAATCGGGCTGTTGGTGATCCACATCTTGGCGCCCTTCATGATGAAGCCGCCGTCCACCGGCTTGGCGCGCGTGATCATGCTGGCCGGGTCCGAGCCGTGGTTGGGCTCGGTCAGGCCAAAGCAGCCGACCCATTCGCCGGTAGCCAGCTTGGGCAGATACTTCTGGCGCTGCGCTTCGCTGCCATAGGCATTGATCGGGTGCATGACGAGTGAGCTTTGCACGCTCATGGCGCTGCGGTAGCCGCTGTCCACGCGTTCGACTTCGCGCGCCACCAGGCCGTAGCTGACGTAGTTCAGGCCAGCGCAGCCGTAGCCCTCAATGCTCGAACCCAGAAACCCCATGGCGCCGAACTCGTTCATGATCTCGCGGTCAAACTTTTCGTGGCGGGCGGCCATCAGCACGCGGGTTTGCAGCTTTTCCTGGCAGAAGTCGTGCGCGGCTTCGACAATGGCGCGCTCGTCATCGCTGAGCTGCTCTGACAGCAAAAACGGGTCTTCCCAGTTGAATTTGGCTTTCATGGCGGAGGTGTCCTTATCGGGGTTTTAAAGTGTAGAGCCTGGCGCTCCGGAATTTGTCTTACGCGCGTATTGTTTTATAAGCATAAATTCTTGTCTAATATCAAATATCGATTCAACGATATATTATTTGAATTCATGGAATTCCGTCACCTGCGTTATTTTCTGGTTCTGGCTGAAGAATTGCACTTCGGTCGGGCCGCGCGGCGCCTGTCAATTTCGCAGCCGCCACTCTCGCTGAATATCCAGCAGCTTGAGGCCTCGATCGGTGCCCGCCTCTTGACGCGCAACAGCAAGTCGGTGCAGCTCACCGCCGCTGGCCTGGCGTTTGTGCCCGCTGCACGCGCACTGATCGAACAAGCCGCCCAGGCGGCCCATCTTGCCAAAGACGTTGGTCAGGGCATGGTGGGCAGTCTCACGATTGGGTTTGCGGGCACCATGCTGTACAGCGGCCTGCCCAAAATTCTGGAGCAGTTCCAGGCCAGCCACCCCCTGTTGCGGCTGATGCTCAAGGAGCTTAGCTCCAGCGAGCAACTGATCGAGCTGACCCATGACCGGCTGGACTTGGGCTTTGTGCACACCACGCGCGTGCCGCCCGAGCTGTCACAAACGCTGGTGGCCAGCCAGCCCTTTGTCTGCTGCCTGCCCTCTGGCCATGCGCTGGCGCGCAAACGCTCGCTGGCGCTTGAAGCATTGCAGGGCGAGCCGTTTGCCGTGGTCTCGCGCAGCGTGTCGCCCGACTACCACGAGCGCATTCTGGCGATCTGTCTGGAGGCTGGGTTTTACCCCGAGATACGCTATGAGTTGCGGCACTGGCTGAGCGTGGTGTCGCTGGTGTCGCAAGGTATGGGCGTGGCGCTGGTGCCGGCGGCGCTGCGCCAGTCCGCCATGGCGGGTACGGTCTTTGTGCCGCTAAACACCGCTACCACTCCCTATGACACCTACTGTCTTTGGAAAACCGCCCGGGACAATGCGGCGCTGGCGGCGTTTGTGAGTGCCGTGCGGTCGGCAAAAAACCCGGGAAACGACTAAAGTGGCAACCTGAAAACCGGTCCGAATCAACGCGTCAGCAAACCCAGGGGAAACCACTTCATGAGCGACTTGCAAACCATCACGCTGGGCGGCGGCTGCTTCTGGTGCACCGAGGCGGTGTACGTGCAGGTGCGCGGTGTGGTGGACGTGGAATCGGGCTATGGTAATGGCCATGTCGACCGGCCCAGCTACGAGCAGGTTTGCACCGGCACCACTGGCCACAACGAAGTCGTGAGACTCACCTATGACCCGGCGCAGATCAGCACCCGCGAGTTGCTGGAAATTTTTTTCGTCATCCACGACCCCACCACGCTGAACCGCCAGGGCAACGACGCGGGAACCCAGTACCGCAGTGGCATTTACTTCTTCACGCCCGAGCAGGAAGCCGCGGCCAAAGAGGTGATTGCCGAGATGGCGGCCAGCGGCGTGTACAGCCGACCCATCGTCACGGAGGTGGCGCCCGTCGCCAACTACTGGCCCGCCGAGGACTACCACCAGGACTTCTTCGAGCGCAACCCGGACCAGGGCTACTGCATGGCAGTGGCCGCGCCCAAGGTGGCCAAGTTCCGCAAGACGTTTGCGCGGCTGCAAAAAGGGTGACTTGCAGGGTGCTGTGCCTGACGGGCTTGGGGCGGCCATGTTGCTGCCCGTGCGGAAATGGCCTTCAGGGCCAACCGGCACCGGGCACCGCCCGGCAGGGTATAAATGGCCCCGGCCAATGACTGGCGCGATTCTTCGGGCGTGGCCATGACCCTGGTCGTCAATACAAACAGGGTGTAGCGGTTTGGCCCGCCCAGCATGCAGGCCACCGCCTGACCGGGCGTGGCGATGCGTTGCATGACCTCGCCGCCCTCCAGCACGCGCAGCACCTCGCGGCTTGTGGGCGATGCCAGCCAAATGACACCCTCGGCATCGAGGCAAATGCCGTCAGGGGTAGCGTTGCTCAAGGTTGCCCAGACGCGGCGGCCGCTCAGTGAGCCGTCTTCGGCAATATCAAAGGCGGTCAATCGGGAGGCGTAGCTTTCGCCAATGATCAAGGTTCGTCCATCCGGGGTGATCACCGCGCCATTGGGGAAATGCAAATCTTCCGCCACCAACCTGGCCTGTCCATCAGGCTGCACCAGGATCAGGCCGGTCGGGCGCGGCGTCTGCCTGGCAGCAAAGTCAAAGCCAAAGTTGCCAATGTAGGCGCGCCCCTTGGCGTCCAACACCATGTCGTTGCAATGAAAAGGCGCCAGCGCAGACAGATCAGCCACCTCTGTCAAAACGTTGCCATCAAGCCGCAACAGACGCCGATCCGTCATCGACACCAGCAGCAGTTTCCCATCGGGCAACCAACCCAGACCGGACGGCTGACCAGGCACCGTCACCACGGTTTCACAACGACCCGCCATGTCCACCCGCTGCACGCGATGAGTGTGAAAGTCCGAGAACCATAGGGCACCTTCATGCCAGCGTGGCGACTCGGGGAAAGCCAGCTCGTCCAGAAATGGTATGAGATGGAGGTCAGTGTGCATGTTGTATCAGAGGTGGAGAGGGCTCCATACTAAAAACTTATCCGTAAATAATGTTTTTGTCAAATTTGATTTTTCTGAACGCCATGATGGACGCTGCCAGGTGGTTGAGCGCTAGAAAGCTACGATTGAGCTTCTCGTATCGCACCAGCAACTTGCGAAAGCGATTGAACCAACTGTGTGCCACTTCGACAACCCAGCGTCGGGCCTTCTTTTTTTTGATCACGTTTGAGCTCGCCGGCCTCTTGCCCGCGCCCCTTGACATGAGGGATGTAGCCACGCTCCTCAATGACCTGCAATGCGGGAGCGCCGGTGTAGCCTGCGTCGGCACACAAGTGCTTGTTTCTTCGTTGAGGCGGGTTGGCTCTTTTGACCACGATGGCAACCAGTGGTACTTTGGCATGAAGGCCCATATCGGTGTCGATGCGGATTCTGGACTGGTGCACATGATGCCAGCGTCGTTCTTGTATCACGTCACGTCAGTCATGACTGAATTGAGAATGGAGTCCTGGCGTTGGCGAGCGTTCGTCGTCCTTATATCCATCCGCTCTTGCAAGGAACTGCACCATGAAGATGGCCTTCCGCCACTGATGAAAACTCGACGAACCGTAGCGGTAGCTTTGAACCCTGCTTATGGACGGCCAACGGCCGCTCGGGGGCGATTTCTACTGCGAGTGACGACCACTTCCAGTCTTTGGCCGGTGACCGGTACCATGAAGCCGATTTCGCAGCCTGCTACCCCCCAAACCCAATGTCAGACGCGTGGCATGGTGACTACATCTGCGACGGGGTGCTCCATGGTTCATCGACGGAGTTGGGCACGCGTTTGGATCGCGTCGTGCATTGTCAGCACCCTCTGAGCTTGAAGAAGGTGCAACCTCTCCACCATCTTTCCACTCAGATTGATGACACCGGCGCTGAGGTTTTCCTCCTTGGCAAAGGCTGTCACGATGCTTCGTGCTTCCAAGACGGCGACATCTGAAGGTGAAAAAACACGGTTCGAAGGTTCCACCTGACAGGGGTGGATCAGTGTCTTGCCATCGAATGCCATCTTCACCGATTGGCTAGCTTCAGCGTCAAAGCCTGATTGATCGGCGAAATCGTTCCACACGCCATCGAGCACGCAGACCCGATGGTGTTTGGCCGCCAACACGACGTTCATCAGCCACGGCAACAAAAACAGGCGCTGATCACCGGGGGAAACCCCGGTTTCCTTCGCCAAGTCGTTGGTTCCGACAACCAGGCAGTCGAGTTTCGGCTGGCCGGCAAGGCCTATGGCGACGAGGTGGTCCAGGTTGCTGAGCGCGGCTGCCGTTTCGATCATCACCCATGCCCCGATGCTGTTAGGCACGCCGTGCCCAGCGGCCGCGGCTGACAGCAAGCGGAAATCTTCGGCGCATGAGACTTTGGGCACCAGCAGGGCATCGGGGTGGCATCGTGCCACTACTTCGAGATCCTTGCCGAAGTCGGCGGTGCCGATGGCGTTGACCCTGATCACGGTCTCGTGATTTGCGAAGCGTTCAGCCGTGAACGCTTCGACGAGATTGCGTCGTGCCGTTTCCTTCATTTCAGGCGCCACGGCATCTTCGAGGTCAAAGATGATCGCGTCGCAATCGATGCTGCGCGCCTTCGCCATGGCGCGCTGATTGGTGGCGGGAACATACATTGCGGAGCGGCGGGGTCTGTGGGTGTGATGGTCCATGGGGCGAGGTTCCAGATTGATTTGGATCGGATTCATCAGGCTCTTGATCAAGCCTGGGCGGGGAATCGGGGCAAGTGTGGCCGAATCAGCAACGTGATTTCATCACGGATGTGATTACTCTGAACCAGAGACATTCCATCACATATGTGATCAAAAGTATCGAATTTCTGCTTAATACTGACCTCACAAAAAACCAGTAGCGACCCGAAAATACGGATCAAAAACACAATGAACCAACAGACACAAGGCTTGAACGACGGTATGGCTTGCACGTCCCTGCTAGCTGAATGGATCAGTTCGGTAGACGATGCCGCCATCAGTCCAGCCGCTTTCGAATGGGCGCGGCATGTGATGCTCGACTGGGTAGCGGTGGCCATTGCGGGATCCTCGGAGCCGCTGGTTCGTATGCTGGTCGCTGAGTACGGCGAAGCTGGAGACCTGCCCTGTAGTCTGCTGGCGGGCGGGGGGCGTGCCAGGCCAGTCGAGGCCGCGCTGATCAATGGTTCGGCAGGGCACGCACTCGATTTTGATGATGTGTCTTCCAACATGTTTGGCCATCCGACGGTGCCCGTTGCCCCGGCAGCGCTGGCACTCGCGCAGGTCGAGCGGGCCTCTGGCCGCGACCTGCTGCGTGCCATGGTGGTTGGTCACGAAGTTGAGAGCCGGGTGGGCGCCATGGTCGGCCCGAGTCACTACCGGCACGGGTTTCACGCAACCGGAACTGTCGGGACGTTCGGCGCTGCCGCGGCGTGCGCCAACCTGAAGAAGCTGGATGCATCCCGGACGGCGCACGCGCTGGGACTGGCCGCCACCCAGGCGGCTGGCTTGAAGTGTATGTTCGGGACGATGGCCAAGCCGTTGCACGCTGGCAAGGCGGCGATGAACGGGCTAATGGCTGCGCAGCTTGCTGCGCGCGGTTTTACCGCCAACGAGCATGCCATCGAGTGTGCCCAGGGATTCGCGCGCACCCAGGCGCCGGAGGTCAATCCCTTCCCTGCGTTTGTCGATACGAGCGCGGGTTTTGCGATCGAAAACACGCTGTTCAAGTACCACGCGTCCTGCTACCTCACGCATTCGACCATCGAGGCGATTCGCTTGCTGCGCCTGCGTCACGGCGTTGGTCTGGAGGATCTCGACGCGATGACGATCCTAGTGGCGGGCAATCATCGTGGCGTCTGCGACATCGATAACCCCCAGACGGGCCTCAATGTGAAGTTTTCGATCAAACACCTTGCAGCGCTGGCGCTTGACGGGGCGAATACCGCCTCCCTGGATATCTACTCGTCACAGACGGCGCTCAACGAGCGCCTCGTCCAAGCGCGAAGGCGCGTCACGTTGACGTTTGCCGAAACCGGCGAGCGCAACGATGCGGTCGTGTCGATCCGGACCCGCGATGGACGCGAACTCACTGCAGATGCCAATGTCGCCATCCCCTCGACCGATCTTGGCGCGCAATGGGACCGATTGGTGGATAAAGCCCGATACATTGCCGAGCCTGTCATTGGTTCGGCGCGTTTCAAGAATCTGGTTTCAGCGATCGGGCAACTCGATCATTCCCCGTCACTTCAACCCTTGTTTGAGGCCATTCAATGACTCCCAATGAACTCACTGTCGCGCGGCTTAATGCCGATGCAAAACCCTGGTCACGCGGTAACCGTTTTGAGGACTTCGTGATCGGTCGACGCTTCACGCACCACTGGGGCCGAACAGTCACAGTGGCGGACAACACGCTATTTTCAACATTAACCCTTCACTACAACCCGCACTACACCAACGAATCATTCGCGGTGGCGCACGGGCACCCGACCACGCCGATCAACCCGCTGCTCGTTTTCAACACCGTATTCGGACTGACGGTTGAAGACCTTTCAGAAGGTGGCGGGCCCTTCCTTGGGGTTGATGAGCTCGTTTATTTGCAGACGGTTTATCCGGGCGACACGCTGTACGCAAGGTCGGAAGTGATGGCCGGGCGCCTGGCCTCCAACCGTCCTGGTTACGGCATCGTCACCTGGCACACACGCGGCGCGAATCAGCGCGGTGAAGAGGTGATTACGTACAAACGTTCGAATCTGGTCAAAACAAGGAGCTAAGCATGTCACAAGACGGATTGGGTTACATGACAGAGGAGCGTCGCATGATTCGCGACACTGCGCGGGACTTCACGATGAAGGAAGTGCTTCCGGTGGCCAACAAGCTGGATGGTCCGGATGGAGAAATCCCGATGGATCTTCGCCAGAAGATGGCTGACATGGGCTATTTTGGCATCACGATTCCCCGAGGAGTACGGCGGGCTCGGCTTGGGAATTTTCGAGTATTGCCTGGTCGCCGAGCAACTCGCGCGCGGATGGATGTCGGTGGCGTCGATCCTCGCACGGGCGCAAGGTGGATGGATCAAGGCGGGCATGTCCAAAGAGAAGTGCCGCAAGTACCTGCCGCGCGTGGTGAGCGGTAATTTTCTCAACGCCAGCGCGCTCTCGGAGCCGGATACCGGCTCCGACCTGGCCTCGATCTCCTGCCGTGCCGTGTTAGAGGGCGACGAGTGGGTGCTGACCGGGAACAAATACTGGTGCACTTTCGCCGATGGAGCGGACTATCTGGCGCTCTTTGCGCGTACCTCCGCACCACCGAGTGCTTCCAAACGCTGGCAGGGCATCTCGTGTTTCTTGATTGAAAAGGAACGCGGTAAGTTTCCTGCTGGGATGACGGGCTCCCCGATTCCGAAGGTCGGCTATTTCGGCTGGAAGACATTCGAACTCGCGCTTGACGGTGTGCGCGTCCCTAAGGACTGTTTAATGGGTGAGGAAGGCAAGGCGTTCTTGCTGATGACCAAGGGTCTTGAGGGTGCACGGGCACACACGGCTGCTCGAGCCATCGGTCTCGCACAGGGCGCACTTGAAGACTCCATCACCTACGCCCTTGAGCGCAAGCAGTTCGGCATGCCGATTGCCGAATACCAGGCGATTCGATTCAAGATCGCCACCATGGCTACCGAGGTCGAGGCGGCGCGACAACTCTTGTACTTCGTCTGCAGCGAGATCGATAGCGGTCGTCGCTGTGACAAGGAAGCGTCGATGGTCAAGTATTTCGCCTCTGAAATGGCAGAACGTGTCACGTCGGAGGCGATGCAGATCTTTGGCGGGGCCGGCTACACAAAGCTGTTCCCGGTGGAGCGCTACTGGCGAGATGCCCGGCTCACAAAGATTTTCGAGGGCACATCAGAGATTCAACAGAGAATCATTGCGAACAATCTGCTCGGCAAGTCTGAACTCGAGACCATGATCTCCGCGCGTGCGTTTGAAACGCAGGTGGCGCGGAAGGGGGCGTCGAAATGATTACCTCCGAGTTGACCAGTGCAAACAACTACTTCGAAGATTTCGAGGTTGGGGCGTTGATCCGACATGCCCGGGGCAAGACTGTCACCGAAATGGACAACGTGCTGATCACCAATCTGGTGATGAACACGGCCGAAGGACATTTCAACGAGCATGTGATGAAGAAGCAAGCCGCCGGAGGCATCTTCGCGCAGCGCGTGGTTTTTGGCGGAATCAACCTGTCCATGGTGCTCGGGCTTGCCGCGCAGGATACGGCCGAGCAGTGCCTGTGCGAACTCTCGCTGGACAAGATTCGTCTATCGTACCCCGTGTTTCACGGCGACACGCTCTATGCCTTTTCCGAGGTGTTGGGCAAGGAAGATTCGGGGCGGGACGACGCGGGTGTCGTCTGGTTCAGGCATTTCGGGCTGAATCAGGATGACAGGCTTTGCGTCGAGGCTGAGCGCAAGGTACAGATCAAGCGCAAGAGTCACTGGGCAAAGCGGTGAACACTCACCCTTCAGCGTTGGGAGCATTGGACGGTCTGGTTGTCCTGGACCTTACTCAAATGCTGGCCGGACCGTACGCGACCATGATGCTCGCCGATCAGGGTGCTCGGGTTATCAAGATCGAACCACCCGGCGGCGACCTCACGCGTCGCAACGGTCCGCATCTGGAGGGTGCGCTCAAGATTGAGCAAGGTGGCTTCGGAGCCTATTTTGGTTCGATCAACCGCAACAAGGAATCGCTGGTTCTCGATCTGAAAACGCCGGCCGGCAAAGAGATACTGCTGCAGTTCGTGCGTAAAGCCGACGTGCTGGTGGAAAACTTCCGGGCTGGCGTGATGGAGCGGCTCGGACTGGGCTATGAGGCTCTGGCAGAGGTCAACCCGAAGCTGGTCTACGGGACACTGCGAGGCTTTGGTGATCCACGCTGCGGTGAGAGCCCTTACGCGAAGTGGCCTGCCTACGATCCGGTGGCGCAGGCCATGGGCGGAATCATGGGCATTACCGGCCCTACTCCCGGTGGTGCACCAACCAAGATCGGTCCGGGCGTTGGCGACATCATCCCTGCCATGTTTCTCGCGTTTGGCATCGCTGCGGCTTGTTGGCGGGCGCAGCGCACCAGCAAAGGCCAGTTTGTCGATATTGCGATGGTCGATGGCGTGCTCGCGGTCTGCGAACGGATAGTGTTTCAGTACAGCGTCTCAGGTGAGTCTCCTGGGCCGGAAGGCAATGGGCACCCCCTACTCTGCCCTTTCGGACTGTTTCCGGCAAAAGACGGGTACATCAGTCTGGGCGTTCCAGGTGATCGGTTCTGGGTTCCGCTGGTGGCCCTGATGGGTCGACCGGAACTCGCTACCGATCCGCGTTACTGTACGAACGAGGCGCGTGTCGCCAGGCGAACAGAGGTCAATGAGATCGTCGGTGAGTGGAGCAGCCGCCATACCAAGAAGGAACTCACGGAACTTCTGGGAGGCGAGATACCGTTTGGACCGGTCTTCAACGCCGCTGACATTTTCGCCGATCCCCACTTTCGCGCGCGGCAGATGCTGGTCGAAACCGAGCAGCCAGGCGCTACCCGCCCACTCACGATTGCCGGCACTCCGGTACGCATGAGCGATACACCAGGCGGAATTCGGCATCGCGCGCCCATGACCGGTGAACACACCACGGCCACGCTCGCGGACTTCGGTTTTACCCCGCAGCATATCGATCAACTTCGAGCTGACGGCGTGATTCATTAGAGCAAGTTAATCAATGAAAGGACCTACCATGCAAGAACGACCTTCAAGACTGCGGCGCTGTCAGCTGTCCGTACCCGGATCCAGCGAGAAGATGATGCAGAAGGCCTCTGGGCTTGATCTGGATTTCGTCTTTCTCGACCTGGAAGATGCTGTTGCGCCTTCCGAAAAGAGAGCGTCGCGCGCCAAGATCGTCCATGCGCTCAACACCCACGACTGGGGCCGAACGACGCGCTGCGTGCGTGTCAATGACCTGACGACCGAATACGCCTACGAGGACATCATCGAAGTCGTCGAAGGCGCCAGAGAGAACCTCGACGTCATCATGCTGCCCAAGGCGATGAGCGCCGCCGACGTGCAATTTGTCGACAAGTTGCTCACGATGATGGAGAAGAAGCTCGGTCTGAAGAAGCGTATTGGTATCGATGTGCTGATTGAAGAGGTTGAGGCCATGATGCGGGTCGAGGAAATCGCAGCGTCCACCCCTCGCCTGGAATGTCTGATCTTTGGCATGGGCGATTACTCGGCCAGTCAGGGCATTTCGACTAACGACATTGGAGGCTCGGGCGGCTACCCAGGCGATATCTGGAATTACCAACGTCACAAGATGACCATTGCGGCGCGTGCCAACCGGATCGTTTCGGTGGATGGTCCGTTCGCGGATTTCAAGGATCCAGACGCCTACCGCGAGGAATGCCGTCGTTCGATGATCCTTGGCATGGTTGGCAAGTGGGCCATTCACCCGTCCCAGGTGGAGGTTGCACAGCAGGCGTTCTCGCCTCGTGCGGAGGACGTGGCTCGTGCGCGGGAAATGATGAAGGCGTACGACGAGGCGCTGGCGCAAGGCCTGGGAGCCGTCCAGTATGGCGGAAAGATGATCGACATCGCGTCCGTCCGGATTGTGAAAAACCTGGTCGATCGGGCAGACCGGATCGGCATGTAACAGGCTGGCGCGGGCCAGACGGTATCAACTGATCGTCTGACCTACGCGGCCGCCGATTTAAGAGCACCCACAAGGAGAAATTGATGACACTTGGACTACAACAATCTTCGTCGTTTGCAGGCAAGACCGCGCTCGTTACCGGCTCTGGCCGCAATATCGGGCGCGCTATCGCCATCGCTTTGGCGCAGCAGGGTGCCAACGTTGTAGTCAATGGTCATCGCGAGAAGAGTTCGGTTGATGCGGTGGTTGAGGAAATCAGAAAAGCAGGCGGACAGGCAGTCGGTGTAATGGCCGATGTCTCCTCGCCTGATGAGGTGGCCGCAATGGTCGAAAGGACGGTGAGCGAGTTTGGTTCGATCGACATCGTCGTCTCCAACGTCGGCATCCGTCGTATGCAGCCTTTTCTTGATATCAGCATAGAGGACTGGAACAGTGTCCTGGGAACCAACTTGTCGCCTGCGTTCTATCTGGCGCGCAGTGCGATCCCACACATGCAGCGACGCAAGTGGGGACGCCTCATCCTGATTTCCGGTTTCGATGGGTTCTGGGGCCAGATGACCCAGCGCGCACATAACGTTACCTGCAAGGCCGGCCTGCATGGCTTGACCATGGCGCTCGCTCGCGAGTTTGGGCCAGACGGCATTACTGCCAATACGGTGGTGCCCGGCGCGATCGATACCGAACGCGACTGGACGCAATACACGCACCAGCTCAACAAGGAGGAGATTGCAAAACAGATCCCCGTCCGGCGTTTCGGAACCCCTGGCGAAGTCGCGGCCGCCTGTGCGTATCTCAGTTCGGACGGCGGTGGGTTCGTCTCAGGTCAGGCGATTCACGTTAACGGCGGGCACTACATGTATTAGAAATTTCCCAATTGAGGAAGAAGCGCCAGCATAGGCGCGAACTGTGATTGAAATCAATACGAATGGTTGAGTTTGCAGCAACTTACTACACGAGACAAAAAATGAATTCAGACATCCTTATCAATCAGCCTCTGCCCCTGGTGCAGAAAAATGAAAAAGAATTCATTTTGTGGCGCGCTATCGATTTCGTTACCGACATTGCAGGCATGGCCAGTGGTTGGTCTGTATTTATCGTCGGACTGTTTATTCTGTATGAAGTGATGATGCGCTCCTTGTTCAAGGCGCCAACCATCTGGGTGACCGACATCAGCACCTATGCGCTCGTTTGGTTTTGCTTCATGACCGCAGCTTACGGTCTGAAATCAGGTAGTCATATCGAGGTGGATGTACTCACTCATTCGCTTCTCCCCCGCGCCAAATCGATCATGCACCTGGCATCTATTGCCTTGGTTTTTCTTTACGTAGTCATATTTGCGTACTTTGGATGGCAAATGGTGCTGGAGTCGTATGAGCGGCATCAAGCAACACCCAATTTGCTGCACCTCCCGGTGTGGATCATTCAATTGGGGTTGGGCATAGGTGCCACGGTCCTTGTACTGCAAACCATACGTGTCGCCGCAAAAAACATCAACACCGTCAGAGGTCTCGTCTCAGAAAAGTTCCAGTTTGTACCGGTTGCCATATTTCTGGTGGCATTGATAGTCGCTTTGTTTGTGCTGACAGAGGTTTCGCCAATATTGGGAGTCATCCTCTTGCTAACCGTTCTGTTGTTTGGTGGCGTTCCGGTCTTTGCCGCTTTGGGACTGGTGGGGGCGGCCGGCTTCTTCTTCTCTTTTGGCGGATTCGACTCTCTCAGTCAAGTGGCCTTCATGGGCTACAAAAGCTCGGGAGATTTCACGCTCATAGCCCTTCCCCTGTTCATTTTGGCGGGTTTTCTCCTTGCCACTGGCGGCATCGGCGAAGAGTTGTTTGACCTGGTGGCGAAATTTGTCGGCCACTTGCCAGGGGGAATGGTCATTGCCTCAATCGTCGCTTGCGCAATTTTTGCCGCCATTTCAGGATCAAGTGTTGCCACGATAGCGACCATCGGCTCAATCGCGTTGCCTGCCATGCTCAAGTATGGATATGACAAAAAGCTGGCGCTGGGCTCCCTGGCAGCAGGAGGAACTTTAGGCATCCTGATACCGCCGAGCGGGCCGATGATTATCTATTCCAGCATTACCGACGAGTCGGTAGGCGCCCTGTTCATGGGAGGCGTCGTTCCTGGTGTGCTTTTGACGCTGATTCTTGTTGTGTATTGCGTCTATGCCCATATCACATCCGGCACAGCCAGTGTGAGAATTCCCAAGGCATCATGGAATGAGCGCATGACCGCCCTCAAAAAGGGAGGCTGGGGGCTGTTTGCACCGGTCTTGGTCCTTGGCGGGATTTACACCGGTATCTTTACCGCAACCGAATCGGCAGCAGCCGTCCTGATTTATGCCATATTCGTCAATATTGTCACCGGAAGATTTTCCTGGCTCAAACTCAATATTTCAATGAGGGATGGCACCAAAAGCAGTTCCATGATTTTGCTCATTATTGTAGGAGCTGCATCTATGGGCGCAATATTCACGCAGTTGCAAATGCCTCAGCTGGCGACTGCTTTTGTTGTTGATAACAAGATGCCGCCCTGGTTGGTGATCGCAGCAATCATGATCATTCTTGGGGTTCTCGGGATGATGTTGGAGGTCGTGTCCGTTATGTTGATCACAACGCCGATACTTTATCCGCTGGTCACAGGTATGGGCTTTAGCGGACTCTGGTTTGGCATTTTTATGACTGTGAACATGGAGCTTGCCCTGATCACACCTCCGGTTGGGATGAACCTTTTTGTACTGCGTCAAATGTCCGATACCAACATGCGAACAGTTATTGTGGCCGCACTGCCGTTTATGGTGCTAATTACTCTCTTTGCAATCCTTATTGCGGTATATCCACCTTTGTCGACATGGCTGCCAAGCACCATGGGCTATAAATAGTAGTTCTCAGTCGACACTTATATGGAAAGGAGGTTGCCGAGATCGGCCGCGTCATCGAAATGAAATACGTTCTCTATCTTTTTATTTTTTAAAGAAACCCATTTATTATGAAAACTTACTTAGGTCGGTGGACCACTCTTACTCGCCATGTCATGATGGCTGCTGGTTTGTGCATGGCACTATCGACAACATCCGTTCTCGCGGCAGATGCCAAAAAAATCACGATTCGATTTGCCGGCACCTTACCGGTGGCGCATCACATCACCAAAGCTCAAGAGCACTTCAAGAAATTGGTGGAAGAGGCCAGTAAAGGCAANNAATATCACAGTGCAGGTCTATCCTGCGGGCCAGCTCTACAAGGATGTTGATCTGGTGGATGTGATTCCAAAAGGCTCGATAGAAATGGCCGTCGCCAATCTTGGGCAGTGGGCTGGTCTTGTTCCTCAAGTTGCTTTATTTGACTTGACGGGCATTTGGGAAAATCAGGCCCACTTTTATCGCACTCAGGACGACAGCGTGGTTCGAGATGTAATAGCCAAGGCAATGGCAAATAAGAATGTGCTTCTGCTTAACACGATTGATTATGGCGAAGGCACTTATATTACGAATAAGCCTCTAAAGAAGCTGGCGGATTTCAAAGGCATGCGAATTCGCGCCAGCACAGAGTACAACACAATTCAAGTGTTGGCATTGGGTGGGGCCAGCAGCTTGATTAGCTCCGCGGAAGTTTATCAGGGCCTCAGTCTGGGAACAATCGACGGGGCAATTACAGGCCCTAGCAGTTTTATCGCACGCAAATTGTATGAAGTAGCGAAATACGACATGCGTAATTTCGGGGGTCGCGGCAATTTCGGCACGGTAGTCAATCTGAA
>DHWX01000044.1:22604-23935 GCA_002413395.1 Polaromonas sp. UBA5171
AGCTCAAGCTGTTTAGGGAAGGGGCTGGCAAGGATGGCGACCTGCTGCTTGAACGGATAGAGGCGCAACGAAAGCTGTAGTGTAAATTACCTGCAGTCAAAGTCATGTTCAGAGGCTGCTCCATTTGTGGTTGGGCGGCGAACTGTGACTCTTACATGACTAACGCCCAAGTTCAAATTGGCTTTAAAGTGATGCCGACTGCACCAAATCTTCGGAATTCCAAGCCAATATCTGACTGTTACGATGAGCCGGCGGAAGTTTGCAAGCAGATTTTTGATATTTCTTGAGGTTTTCATGAACCTACTGAACTTGGGGGCTAATCAAGAAATTCGTAGTGCGGACCTGACTGACCTATCGGACGCTGACCCAACAACCCGGCTTGAAGATCGGCTGAGGGCGAGGCCTCGCATCAATGAAAATAGTCCTCAAGAATAGTTCATCAACACCGCGTGTTGACATCGAGCAACCGGAGCGCGGTAAGGATGGAATAATCAAGTCCGCGCGGCGCGTGTTCGAAGTATTCGAGTTTTTCGCCGAACGNNGACGCCGTTCGGCTAGCGTCGCAGAAGTGGTCGAGGCGCTCGGGTATCCGCAATCGAGTACAACCATGCTGCTCAAGACGCTGACCAAGCTGCGCTACCTTGAGTACGACCGACACGCCAGGCAGTACGTCCCCACCCTGCGTATCGCCTTGCTTGGGAGCTGGATTCACGATCAGATTTTCAGCGAAACGAGTCTTGCCAAGCTGGTCGACGAACTGCATGCCGCCACCGGTGCCACGATCATCCTCGGCATGCAAAATGACATCCATGTTCAATACATCCACATGGTGCAAGCATCCAGGAGCCAGTTGCATTGGTACATCAAGCGCGGATCACTCAGGCCTCTTTGCCGCGCCGCTGTCGGGCGGGTTCTGTTGAGCCAGAAAACTGATGTGGATGTTATCTACCTGCTTCGCCGTATCAATGCCGAAGAAACCAACGCCAGCAGACAGTTGAGTGAAAGTGACCTGCTGAGTGAACTGGACATTGTTCGACAGCAGGGTTACGCCTACACGGAAGGCACCGTGAATTCACAGGCTGGCGTTATAGCCATGCAACTTCCCACTCCGGCAAGTCAACCGCACATGGCAATTGGCATCGGAGCAGACATCATGCAGTTACGATCACGCCGCACGGAGTTCGTTGAACTTCTAGAAAAAACTATTCAACCCTACCGTGCTGCCCTACCTTCCAATCGTCGTCCTCCATTGGTCGTTACCATGCAGCGTTCCTGAAGATCTGCCGATCTGCGTTAGTACTTAGTCGGCTCTGCAAAACCCCATAAACCCG
>DHWX01000047.1 GCA_002413395.1 Polaromonas sp. UBA5171
TCTCAACTGTCGAACCCGGGTAAACAGGTTCTAAGTGGCGACAGCGGAAATTGCCCGACTGTACCTGTGGAGTTTGGCCTACATTGTCCGGACTCGTCCGGCCACATGATGATCCTTCGGTCTTACGCGCTCTTTGCAAAGTAGTTCGATAGTTTCTTCGTTTTAATAAGGAAAATTCATGAAAACTTTACTTGCCATGGCTGTTGGTACGGTGCTTCTGTTGGCTACCGGCGTTTCTTTCGCGCAGGGCGGAAACATGATGAATGGCGGCACTTGGGGCGGCGGCTGGATGGGCGGATACGGCGGAATATGGATGCCGATCTTGATTGTTATCGCTCTCGTCGCTCTTGTGGTGTGGGTTTTCAAGCAAAAGAAATAAGCAGGTCGGGAGGTTTGCGGGACCCTGCGAGGGGTCTTTGCTGAGTTAAAGTTTTTTGTTAATTGCAAAGGTCAAGGTAACTTCATGTATTACATCGTTAGCACCAACAAATCATTCAACCAAGCGTCATCAGACCTTGAATCGGCGGTTATTCGTCATGGCTTCGGAGTACTGCATGTCCACGACTTGGGGACCACACTTCGCAGCAAGGGCATTACGTTTAATGATGAGTGCAAGATTTTTGAAGTCTGCAATCCGGCTCAAGCTGCAAAAGTTTTGGCTATCGATATGCGTCTGAATATGGCTTTGCCGTGTCGTATCTCGGTGTATACAGAGAAAGGCAAAACTAAAATTGGCCTTATCAAACCAGTGCAAATGCTTTCCGCGCTGTCTCAGGAGGCGGCGTTAGTTCAAGTTGCCAAAGAGGTCGAGGTAAAGACCATCCAGATGGTTGACGAAGCGAAATGACTATTGGCCACCTTAAAACGCCACCCAACCTGACCAAGAGTTACAGGATGATCCATTTTTTCGATTTTCCACTTGCCATTGCCCCACCGCCGCCAGCACATTGATTGCCTGCAATACCGCGCCCAGCGATGCCGATGGGCACCACAGCAGCCAACAGCATGGCCACACCTGATCAAATAGCCAAGAGGGATGCGCAGATGAAAGCCATGCAGGGCATGCACGTGAAGATGATGAACGCCAAGATACCGGAAGATCGGAGCAATCTGATGGCCGAACACATGAAAATCATGCAGGACGGCATGGTCATGATGGGTGGCCTGCCCAGCGCCGACATAGGCGACATGAAAGGCATGTAGTGCATGACTGGCGAGATGGTGCACACCGTCAGATGATTGCCAAGCGCAAGGCCATGATGGAAATCATGGCGGATCGGATGCCGACCGCACCTGTCAATTGAGGGCTCTTTTTGAAAAAACCAGAATCCAAAAACCGTCAACCTTCAGCTAACATCCAAACCGCCTTGCACACTGAAATCCTGACACTCCCAATCCAGCGCAAACCGTGCGCCAGCAGCTACGAAATAAGCGGTATGCGCCCGCTTCTGAATGTATCTTACGCAAACACCCCTGCCGTATCCTGCATCTGCCGGGAGACCTCGCCCAGATGGTGCAGCGTGTCGCCAAAAGTCATTTCGAGCTGGGTCAGTTTCTTGAAATAGTGGCTCACGATGTATTCGTCGGTCACGCCAATGCCGCCATGCAGTTGCACCGCCTGCTGGCCGACAAAACGCATGGAGAGACCCAACTGGTATTTGGCGCGGGCCATGGCAGCGCTGCGCTCTAATGCGGGTGCATTGAGTTTGAGCGACGCGTAGTAGCTCATGGAGCGGGCCAGTTCGAGTTGCATCTTCATGTCGGCCACGCGATGCCGTAGCGCCTGAAAGCTGCTGATGGCCACGCCAAACTGTTTGCGGGTGTTCAGGTACTCCACCGTGATGGCCAGGGTTTTGTCCATCACGCCAACAGCTTCGGCGCAGGTGGCGGTAATGCCAATGTCAATCGCGTGGGTGAGGGCGGTCAAACCGTCCAGCGTGACGAGTGTAGCTGGTGTGTCCTTAAAGGTCACTTCCGCAGCCCGCGCGCCATCTTGCGTGCCGTAACCGCGGGTGCTCAAGCCCGTGGCCGTGCGCTCCACCAGAAACAGCGCCATCTTGCCGCTGGTCATCGCTGGAACGATAAAGGCATCCGCATGGTCACCGGCAGGTACCATGCTTTTAATAGCGTTTAGCGTCCATTTGTCATGTGCTGGAGTCGCCTTTGCTTCGCAATTCTCGAATTTGTAGCGGGCCGCCCGTTCCTGGTAGGCCAGCATCATCAGGCTATCGCCCGAGGCTATATGGGGCAGCCAGGCGGACTGCAATACCTGCGGTGCATAGCCCGACAGCACAGCGCCAGCCATAAGTGTCTGAACGAACGGCTCCAGCACAATGCCGCGCCCGAGTTCCTCCATCACGACCATGCCTTCTACCGGCCCCATACCGAGTCCACCGTTCGCCTCGGGGATATAGAGGCCCGCCAGACCCAACTCGGCGAGCTGCGCGTAAGCATCTCGTGAAAAGCCGCCTTGTTTTGCAATGCTGCGGCGGCGTTCGAAGTTGTAACCTTTGTCAACCCACTTGCGAACGGCGTCGCGCAGTTGTTCCTGCTCGTCTGTGAAATCGAAGTCCATGATGCTTGTCCTTTAAATCTTGTCCGATCAACCCAATATGACCTGTGAAACGATGTTTCTCTGGACCTCGTTGGAGCCACCATAAATAGTGGTTTTTCGCAAATTGAAGTAAGTGGAAGCGAGCGGGGCATTGGCGGTTACGCCGCCCGGGAAGTTGCCTTGCCAGCCCGCTTCCATGGCTTCTTCAATAAAGGGCAGGCTGTACGGTCCGGCGGCTAGCATCATGAGTTCGCTGTAGCGCTGCTGGATTTCGCTGCCGCGAATTTTTAGCAGGCCGGCAATGTCGAGCGAGTTCTTGCCGGATTTTTCCGCCGAGAGCACTCGCAGCACCAGCATTTCAAGCGCCACCACATCGACTTCGAGTTTGGCGATTTCATCGCGGAAACGTGCGTCGTCATAAACGCCCTCGACTTTCGCAATGCGCTTGAGGCGTTCGAGTTCGCGCTTGGAACGGTTCACGTCGGCGATATTGGTGCGCTCGTGGCTGAGCAGGTGCTTGGCGTAGGTCCAGCCCTTGTTTTCTTCGCCGATCAGGTTTTCGGCCGGGACCTCGACGTTGTCGAACCAGACCTCGTTGACTTCAGCCTCACCGTCTAGCAACACAATGGGGCGAACTGTCACGCCGGGGGATTTCATGTCGATCAGCAAAAATGAAATACCGGCTTGTGGCTTGCCTTCGGTACTGGTGCGCACCAGGCAAAAAATCCACTCGCCATACTGGCCCAGCGTGGTCCAGGTTTTTTGGCCATTGACAATGAATTTGTCACCGACGCGCTCGGCCCGGCACTTGACCGAGGCCAGGTCGGATCCCGCGCCGGGCTCGCTGTACCCTTGGCTCCACCAGACTTCTCCGCTGGCGATGCCGGGCAGAAAGCGCTTTTGCTGCTCCGCATTGCCGAAAGCCATGATGACGGGTGCGACCATTACCGGGCCAAACGGAATGACGCGAGGTGCGCCAGCCAGCGCGCATTCTTCTTCAAACAGATGCTTTTGCACGGCATTCCAGCCTGGTCCGCCAAATTCCTTGGGCCAGCCGTGGCCGAGCCAACCTTTTTTGCCGAGGATTTTCGCCCAGCGCTGCAGGTCGTCACGCGACAGGCGCAGGGCGTTGTGCACCTTGTGCGAAATATCAGTCGGCAAGTTGGCATGAACCCACGCGCGAATGTCTTCGCGGAAGGTTTGTTCTTCAGGGGTGAAAGCTAAATCCATGGCAAGTTCTCCAATGCCGTGTTTTTAGCACGATCATTCGCCCCCGGCTGTCAGGCCTGAGACAGGCCCAGTTCTTTTTGCAAGTAGGCCAACTGGCCTTGAAGCTGCAAGACCTGGGTTTCAAGGGCTTGAAGGCGCTGCTGCAGGCGCTCGGCCTGGCCCAGTGATATCGGCTCTGCTTCTGGATTAATTGCGTCATTGCCAAGGTTGATGCGGGGAAAAGAGTTCAAAGGCCCTTCGCCGCAAAGCAAGTGGGCCCAGCGCTGCTCCCGCATGCCCGCAGCCCGAGGCAACTGCACCACTCTGGCTGCGCCGCTGTCTTCGCCGCGGGCTTTAAGTTCAGCCAAAATATCTTCCACACTGGCGATGTCGGAAAATTTGTACCAGCGCTCACTGTTGGTCCGCAGCTCACCTGGAGTTTGCGGACCGCGCAGCATGAGCAGGCCCAGGAGTACTGCCTGCGGTTCACTCGCGCTAAAGCTGCGCTGAAAATTGTGCTCAAAGCGCGGCACACGGTTGGACCTGGCTTCAAATACCAGGCTTTCGACCTTGAGTGAATCAATCGCCGCCTGGGCTTGGGCCTCGGTGATTCCCATCACCGGGTCGCGGCCGGTTTTCTGGTTGCAGCCAAGCAGCAAGGCGTTGAGCGACAGCGGGTAGCTGTCGGGCACGGTGCGGGCTTTTTCCATCAGGGTGCCAAGCACGCGGGCTTCAATTAGGGTGAGGGCTCTCATAGGGATAATCCTGAAACAATGAAAAACATCGTCATCTTAATTTCTGGCAGCGGCTCCAACATGGCCGCCATTGCCAAGGCTGCCGAAAAGGAAGCCTGGCAGGCCAAGTGGGGCCTGCGGGTTGCCGCCGTCATCAGCAATCAGACGCAAGCGAAGGGCTTGGCGCTGGCGAAAAGCCTGGGAATAGCCACCGAAACACTGTCACACCGCTCCTTCGACTCACGTGAGGCCTTCGACACGGCGCTGATGGTGCGCATTGACCAATATGCACCAGCGCTGGTGGTACTGGCCGGTTTCATGCGCATTCTCACGCCGGGCTTTGTCGCGCACTACGCAGGTCGACTGATCAATATTCATCCCTCACTGCTGCCAGCCTTCACCGGACTGCACACGCACCAGCGAGCCATCGACGCAGGTTGCCAAGTGGCGGGTACCACGGTGCATCAGGTGACCGCCGAGCTGGACCACGGCGAGATTTTGGCGCAGGCGGTGGTGCCGGTGTTGCCCGGCGACAGCGCCGATACGCTGGCAGCGCGGGTGTTAACGCAGGAACACCTGATTTTTCCGCAAGCGGTCAGGTCTTTTTTTGAACGTGGCGGCTGACTGGCGATCGTCAGATTGCTATTGAACCAATAGTTATTGGTTCAAGCATCCATTGGGCTAAAACCGTGAAACACTACATTTTTGCCTGAAACACCAGACCCGCGTGTTCGCGCAGCGCATGGAACTTGATCTTGGGCCATTGCTGCTCCACCGCGCGCAAGGTGGCGCTGTGATCGACCAGCAGCGTCGGCGCATCGACCGCATCGAGCGCCACACGATGCGCGTTGGCCTCGATGAATTTCTTCAGCTCTTGGGGGTCTTCGGCCGTGATCCAGCGCGCCAGGTTGAACTGGCTGCCCATGATGCGGGCCTTCACGCCATATTCATGCTCCAGCCGGTGCGCCACCACTTCAAACTGCAACTGCCCGACGGCGCCCAGCAGCAGCAGTGACCCGCCGAGCGGCCGGAATACCTGGATCGCGCCTTCCTCGCCCAACTGCGTCAGCCCGGCGCGCAGCTGTTTGCTGCGCAGTGGATCCGCCACCTCGACGGCGCGGAACATTTCCGGCGCAAAAAAGGGCAGGCCGGTGAATTGCAGCGCTTCGCCTTCGGTCAGCGTGTCGCCGAGCTGCAGCACCCCATGATTGGGAATGCCGATGATGTCGCCGGCAAAAGCGGTGTCGAGCAGCTCGCGGCGCTGGCTCATGAAGCTCACCACGGTGTTGGGCCGCAGTTCCTTGCCACTGCGCACCACCTTCAAACGCATGCCGCGGGTGAACTCGCCGCTGACCACGCGCAAAAAAGCAATGCGGTCGCGGTGCGCCGGATCCATGTTGGCCTGAATTTTGAACACCACGCCGGAGAACTTTTTTTCTTCGGGATGTACCACCCGCTGCAGGGCCAGGCGCTCCCCGGGCGGCGGGGCCAGGTCCACCAGCGCGTCGAGCACTTCGCGAACGCCAAAGTTGTTGATGGCAGAGCCGAAAAACATGGGTGTTTGCCTGCCGCCGAGGAATTCGGTGCGGTCAAATTCGGGCGAAGCGCCGTTTAGCAGCTCCATTTCATCCTGCGCCTGCGTGAACTCGGCACCAAAGCGCTGGGCCGCCTCTGCATTGTCCAGTCCTGACAGGACTTCCTCGTCACCGCCGCGCTTGTCTTCGCCGGGGCTGAACACGCGCATCTGGTTTTCGCGCCGGTCAAACACGCCGTGAAACAGCTTGCCCATGCCGACCGGCCACGTGAAGGGCACCACGGTCATGCCGAGTTCGCGTTCGATCTCGTCCATCAGACTCATCGGGTCCTGCACTTCGCGGTCCATCTTGTTGACAAAGGTCAGGATGGGCGTGTTGCGGGCGCGGCAGACCTGCAGCAGGCGGCGCGTTTGCGGCTCAACGCCGTTGGCGGCATCAATCACCATCAGCGCGGCGTCCACCGCCGTCAGCACGCGGTAGGTGTCTTCCGAGAAGTCCTGGTGGCCGGGCGTGTCGAGCAGGTTGATCACGCAGTCGCGGTATTCCATCTGCATGACCGAGCTGGCCACCGAAATACCCCGCTGCTTTTCAATCTCCATCCAGTCAGAGGTGGCGTGGCGCGCAGCCTTGCGGGCCTTCACGCTGCCAGCAATCTGAATGGCGCCCGAGAACAACAGCAGCTTTTCAGTCAGCGTGGTCTTGCCGGCGTCAGGGTGGGAAATGATGGCAAACGTGCGGCGGCGCTTGACTTGTTTGGCGATTTCGGAGGTTTCAGAGGTTTCGGACATAATTTTTGATTATCGGCGACGCTGGCGTCTGCCGGGCGCCGCCGACCAGGCCATGGCGACAGCGATGGCCCTCCGAACGTATGAAGCGGGGCTACAGTGGGACAATAGAGTGCTATGCATCCCAACGCCTTACTCGACTGTTGTTCCGGACTTCTCAAGCAGGTTCTTAAATTTGACCAGCCCGCCGACATGGTGGTGTCGCGTTATTTTCGCGAGTTCCGGCTCGGTCCCCGCGAGCGCGCCACCGTGGCCGAAACAATTTACGACGTGCTGCGCAAAAAAAATCTCTACACCTACCTGGCCCAGCATGGCAGCGGCCCACCGGAGCGTCGCTTGGCGATTCTGGGTTTTTCGGCTGAACGCGATTTTCTGCTGAGTGCGCTGACCGTGCCTGAGAAAGACTGGCTGGCGCGCTGTGATCAGGTCAAATCCTCGGATCTGATGGAACTGCACCGCCACAACCTGCCGCAATGGCTGGTCGAGCCGCTCAAGGCGCAACTGGGTGAGGACTTCTGGCCACTGGTTGAAAGCCTCAACGCGCCCGCGGGGCTCGACCTGCGCGTCAATACCTGGAAAGAAAAACGTTCTGACATCCAGAAAGAACTTGCCAAGACGGCTATTAAAACAGTAGCAACTCCGTACTCACCCTGGGGCCTGCGGCTGGCCGACAAATCACAACTCGGAAAACTGGACGCCTTCACGCGCGGTGCCATTGAAGTGCAGGACGAAGGTTCTCAATTGCTGGCCCTGCTGGTCGATGCCAAACGCGGCGAAATGGTGGTTGATTTTTGCGCCGGTGCGGGCGGCAAGACGCTGGCGCTGGGTGCCTCCATGCGCAACACCGGGCGGCTTTATGCTTTTGACACCTCGGGTCACCGGCTGGCAGCCCTCAAGCCGCGGCTGGCGCGCAGTGGCTTGTCCAACGTCCATCCGGTGGCCATAGCCCACGAACGCGATGACCGCATTAAGCGGCTGGCAGGCAAGATTGACCGGGTGCTGGTGGATGCGCCGTGCTCGGGGCTGGGCACCTTGCGGCGCAATCCTGACCTGAAGTGGCGGCAGAGCCCCAAGGCGATTGAAGAGCTTTCGGCCAAGCAAACCGCGATCTTGCAAAGCGCCGCACGCCTTCTGAAACCCGGCGGACGACTGGTTTATGCCACGTGCAGCATCCTGCGCGAGGAAAACGAGGCGATTGCCGAGGCCTTCAGCGCTGCAAATAAAGACTTCAACGTTCTTGAAGTTGGGCCTTTATTGACCCATCTGGGGGTTGAACATGCCGAGACGCTTTGCAGAGGTTCCTACCTGCGGCTGTGGCCACATCTGCATCAGACTGACGGTTTTTTTGCCGCTGTTTGGCAAAAAGCGTGAAATTTTTCGGGCTGCCAGAACATTGCAAAGAGGCTTTATATCTGGCGCATGTTTTGGGTCATCGGCCTACAAATAAACAGAGCTATGGCGTAGCCCGCTGCAACCGGATCTTTGAACGTTTTGGACAGGTGGGCGGGTGCAGATTATTGACAGGACTCTTATGATTTTTTTTGATGCCGCCCTCGACTGGCTGGCCCATGGATTGATAGCCGCAAGCTGGTGGCAAATTGTGCTGTACACCTTGGTGACCACTCACATCACCATAGTCAGTGTGACGCTTTACCTGCACCGTCATCAGGCGCATCGCGCCATGGATTTGCACGCCATTCCGGCGCACTTTTTCCGTTTCTGGTTATGGCTGGGAACTGGCCAGGTCACCAGAGAGTGGGTGTCGGTGCACCGCAAGCACCACGCCAGATGCGAAACCATGGAAGACCCGCACAGTCCCTATGCGCACGGCATCAAAACCGTGTTCTGGAAAGGGGCCGAGCTCTATCGTGCTGAAACGAAAAACATGGAAACCATAGCCAAGTTTGGCCGTGGCACGCCCGATGACTGGCTTGAGCGCAATGTCTATTCGCGTTTCAGCTGGCAAGGTGTTGGCTTGATGATGATTCTTGATTTGGCGCTGTTCGGCGTGGCGGGTTTGGCCGTGTGGGCCGTTCAAATGGCTTGGATACCCGTCACGGCGGCGGGCATTATCAATGGTATCGGGCACTACTGGGGCTACCGCAACTTTGAATCACCTGATGCCAGCACCAACGTATCGCCCTGGGGCATCATGATTGGCGGTGAAGAACTGCACAACAACCACCACACCTATCCCACATCGGCCAAATTTTCTGTCAAACCTTACGAATTTGATATCGGCTGGGTTTATATTCGCGCCCTGGAAAAAGTGGGGCTGGCGACCGTCAAGAAGGTCCCGCCCAAGCTTCATCTGGGCACCATTCAACCGGTGGCCGATGAAAGAACACTTGAAGCTCTGATCGCCCACCGTTACGAGGTGATGGCCAGTTTTGCGCGTGAACTGCGCCGCGCCGGCCAAGCCGAGATTGAAGCGATGAAAGCCAGGAAGGCGGATGTATCGTTGCTGCGTGCGGCCAATCGCTGGCTGCACCGTGACGATGATCGGGTGCCGACAGCGGCCAAGCCGCAACTCGCCCTGGCCAGAGCCGAGCACCCGGTGCTCGACAAGATGGTCATCATGCGCGAAGAGCTTCGCCAGATGTGGCTGAGCACGTCGGCATCGCGTGAGCAACTAACCTCTGATCTGCAGGTTTGGTGTCACCGTGCCGAGGAAAGCGGTATTGCCGCGCTGCGCGAGTTTTCAATGAAGCTGCGCGCGGCCCGTGCCTGAACGGAGAAAAATCCCGGACACAAAAAACCCGCTGTGATTCAGCGGGTTTTTTGATGGGCAACGCAGCGGGACGCTGCGCAATCGGGCTGAATTACTTCAGTTTGATTTCCTTGTATTCGACATGCTTGCGTGCCTTGGGATCAAATTTCATGATCAGCATCTTGTCGGGCGTGGTTTTTTTGTTCTTGGTGGTCGTGTAGAAGTGACCGGTGCCGGCAGTCGATTCCAGTTTGATTTTTTCGCGTGCGCCTTTAGCCATGATTTTTCCTAGTCAGTTGAGAACAGAGCTGGCCGCTGTGCGACTGCTGCTTGTTCCCCAATAAATTTAGATTTCCCCGCGGGCACGAAGGTCCACCAGGACAGCGTCGATGCCTTTTTTGTCAATCAAGCGCAGACCGGCACTGGTAATGCGCAAACGCACCCAGCGGTTTTCGCTTTCGACCCAGATGCGGCGGTACTGCAAATTAGGCATGAACCGGCGTTTGGTTTTGTTGTTGGCGTGGGAAACCTTGTTTCCCACCATCGGGGCTTTGCCCGTGACCTGACAGACGCGTGCCATGCGCACTCTCCGTAAAAAAATGAATAATTTGGATGCTGGCTCGCGGCGCAATTCCTGCCAAGCCCAGCCAAGCCTCAAATTATAGCCTGAAAACTGATTTGTTCAAAGTGCCGCTTTCGCGGCTGCCGCACGGCCATTCAGGCGCCTTGCTCCAGAAACCGCTGGGCATCAAGCGCCGCCATGCAGCCAGTCCCTGCGCTGGTGATGGCCTGGCGGTAAATGTGGTCTTGCACGTCACCAGCGGCGAACACGCCCGGCACGCTGGTCATGGTGGCCAGGCCCTGCTGCCCGGTTTTGGTGAGGATGTAGCCACCCTCCATCTCCAGTTGCCCGGCAAAAATCTCGGTGTTGGGCTGGTGGCCGATGGCGATAAAGCAGCCCTTGAGCCCGATGTCCTGGGTGATGCCATTTCGGGTGCTTTTCAGCCGCACGCCAGTCACGCCCGAAGCATCCCCGAGCACCTCGTCCAGCGTGGTATGCAGTTTGAGTTCAATCTTGCCGGCCGCCACTTTTTCATGCAGTTTGTCGATCAGGATGGCTTCGGCCTTGAATTTGTCGCGCCGGTGCACCAGCGTGACCTTGCTGGCAATGTTGGACAGATACAGCGCTTCTTCCACGGCAGTGTTGCCGCCACCGATGACACAGACCTCCTGTTCGCGGTAGAAAAACCCGTCGCAGGTGGCGCAACCGGAGACGCCGCGGCCCATGAATGCCGTTTCCGATGGCAGCCCCAGGTATTTGGCGGAAGCCCCGGTGGCGATGATCAGCGCGTCGCAGGTGTAAGTGCCGCTGTCACCCGTCAGCGTGAAGGGGCGCTTGCCGAGATCGACCTGATTGATCTGATCAAAAATAATTTCCGTCTTGAAGCGCTCGGCGTGCGCCAAAAAGCGCTGCATCAAGTCCGGCCCCTGTACTCCTTGTGCATCAGCCGGCCAATTATCAACGTCGGTGGTGGTCATGAGCTGGCCGCCTTGCGCGATGCCGGTAATCAGCGCCGGGCTGAGGTTGGCGCGCGCGGCATACACCGCCGCGGTGTAGCCTGCGGGGCCCGAACCGAGAATAAGAACTTTAGAATGTTTCATGATGAAAAACTGATTGGGAAAATTTTGGAACTCATGTAGAGTCAGGTCGCACAAGGCAAAGCCTTCACTGCGGTGATTGGCTGTCAGGGGATTGTTATTGTAAGAACTCGCGCGACGCGTCGTTGCGCTGTGAGGTTTGGAGGAGTTGATATGGTAACAATGGTGTCCAATCTGGAATTGATTCGCCGTGTGCCACTTTTTTCAATGCTGACGGTCAGTCAGGCGGAATCAGTGGCCAGCGCGGTGGTCAAGCGCCGCTTCAAGCGAGGAGAGCCGATTGTGGAGCAGGGCAAGAAATCCAACGCGCTGTCCATCATTCTGACCGGGCGCGTCCGTGTCGTCACCACCGACGCCCGCGGCCGCGAGGTCATTCTGGCCACCATGCACCCTGGGGACTATGTGGGCGAGATGAGCCTGATTGACGATGCGCCGCATTCAGCCACGGTGAGTGCCGAGGTTCAAACGGATGTCCTGACACTCGGTCGGCTGGAGTTTGCGCGTTGCTTGCCCGAGAATAGTTCCATGGCCTATGCGGTGATGCGGGGGCTAGTGCAGCGCCTGCGCCATGCAGACCGAAAAATCGAGTCGCTGGCGCTGATGGATGTGTATGGCCGCGTGGCCCATGCACTGCTGGAGTCTGCCAGCGAAGACGGCGATGGCAACACCGTGATTCGCGACAAGGTCTCGCGCCAGGATCTGGCCAAGATGGTTGGCGCTTCACGCGAGATGGTCAGCCGGGTGATGAAGGATCTCGAAGACCGCGGTTTCGTTGAAACCCGCGAGGACGGCGCGTTGCTGGTGAAAGAGCGACTCAATTCCCTGGGTTGACGGCCCGCCCGGTCGTCCCGTCCTTACCCAACTGCGGTAAGCTCTCAGACAGGCCATGACTTACTCACTAGACACCCTGAACACCAGAAATTCCCATGCTGCGGGCGCAGCCGGCGGCATCAAACGCTTTACCCACGAAGTCAGCCTCATTTTGGGCCTGCTCGGCCTGATGTTCTGGCTGGTGGCAATGCTGAGCTATTCGCCGCAGGATGCTGCCTGGTCAACCTCCGGCAGCGCCGAGGCTGTGAACGGCGCGCAGGCAGCCGCCCACAACTGGGGCGGCCGTATCGGAGCCTGGGTGGCCGACATCAGCTATTTCCTGCTGGGTTTTTCTGTCTGGTGGGCGCTGGCTGCGGGCTGTCATGTCTGGCTGCAGTCGCTGGCGCGCGGGTTGCGCAGCGAGCCGCGAACTGCTGCGGCGTCACGGCGCGCTGGCCGCGCCAGGTTCTGGCTGGGCATTGCGTTGCTGCTGGTTGCCAGTGCGGCGCTGGAATGGTCCCGGCTTTACCGTTTTGAATACCGGTTACCCGGCCATGCGGGCGGGGTGCTTGGGTATCTGGTGGGCGGCCTGGGTGTGAAATGGCTCGGTTTTGCAGGCTCAGGCCTGGTCTTCATCGCGCTAGGTGTGATTGCCGTGTCTGTCGTCTTCAGTTTTTCGTGGGCGCGTGTGGCCCTGGTGCTGGGTGCCTGGATCGATGGCCTGCTGGACTCGCGCCGTGAAAAGCGCGAGATCGCCGAAGACCTCGCCCTTGGCCGACTGGCTGCCCGCGAGCGGGAGGAAACCCTGACCGGTGAGCGCATCGAGATTGAAGAGCATCATCCGGCGCCGGTAATGATTGAGCCCACGCTGGCCGATATTCCGAAAAGCGAGCGGGTGGCCAAGGAGCGGCAGAAACCGTTGTTCAGCGAACTGCCCGACTCCCGGCTGCCGCAAGTGGACCTGCTTGACGGGGCCTTGATGAGGCAGGAGAGCGTGACCCCGGAAACCCTTGAAATGACATCGCGGTTGATCGAGAAAAAGCTCAGGGACTTTGGTGTCGAGGTGCGTGTGGTGGCCGCGGCACCGGGCCCGGTCATTACCCGCTATGAAATCGAGCCTGCCACGGGCGTGAAGGGCTCGCAGGTGGTCAACCTGGCCAGGGATCTGGCGCGTGCCCTGAGTCTGGTATCGATTAGGGTGATTGAGACCATTCCCGGAAAGAACTGCATGGCGCTGGAGTTGCCGAATGCCAAACGGCAGTCGATCAGGCTCAGTGAAATTCTGGGCTCGCAGGTCTATCACGAAGCCAAATCCATGCTCACGCTCGGTTTGGGCAAGGACATCGCCGGCCATGCCGTAGTTGCCGATCTGGCAAAAATGCCGCACTGCCTTGTTGCCGGCACCACTGGCTCAGGCAAGTCGGTGGGCATCAACGCGATGATTTTGAGCCTGCTGTACAAGGCCGATGCGCGTGAGGTGCGGCTGCTGCTGATCGACCCGAAAATGCTGGAGATGAGCGCCTATGAAGGCATTCCACATTTGTTGTGCCCGGTGGTGACCGACATGCGGCAAGCCGCGAACGCACTGACCTGGTGCGTGGCGGAAATGGAAAGGCGCTACAAGCTGATGAGTCGGCTCGGCGTGCGCAATCTGGCGGGCTACAACGTCAAGATTGATGAAGCCAAGGCGCGTGGCGAATTCATCTACAACCCGTTCAGCCTGACGCCTGAGCAGCCTGAGCCGTTGGAACGTCTGCACTACATTGTGGTGGTGATTGACGAGCTGGCCGACCTGATGATGGTGGTGGGCAAAAAAATTGAAGAGCTGATTGCGCGGCTGGCGCAAAAAGCCCGAGCCGCCGGCATTCACCTGGTGCTGGCCACGCAGCGGCCCAGTGTTGATGTGATCACCGGCCTGATCAAGGCGAACATCCCGACGCGGCTGTCGTTCCAGGTCAGCAGCAAGATAGACAGCCGCACCATCCTTGACCAAATGGGTGCCGAAGCTCTGCTGGGCATGGGTGACATGCTTTACATGCCAAGCGGTACGGGGTTTCCGATCCGCGTGCATGGTGCCTTTGTCAGCGACGATGAGGTGCACCGTGTGGTGGCCTACCTTAAGCAGCAGGGTCAGCCCAACTACATTGAAGGCGTGCTCGAAGGCGGCGCGGTTGATGGCGAGGACGGTGACCTGGCCGGCAAGGCCAGCGGTGAAAAAGATCCGATGTACGACCAGGCCGTGGCAGTCGTTCTGAAAAACCGCAAGGCCAGCATCTCTCTGGTGCAGCGCCACCTTAAGATCGGCTACAACCGCGCCGCGCGACTGGTGGAAGACATGGAAAATGCCGGACTGGTTAGCGCAATGAGCGGCAGCGGCCAGCGCGAAATCCTAGTGCCCAACCGCGTGGAGTGAAGTTGATGAAAAATTTGTTTGCTATGCTTTTAATGGCTGCATGTGCCCATTCTGTCTGGGCCGACGGTCTGGAAAGTCTGGAAAATTTTGTCAAGACGGTGCGCAGCGGTCGCGCCGACTTTACCCAGGTGGTCACAGCGCCGACCCGGGAAGGTCAGAGCGCGCACAGCAAGACTTCAAGCGGCACTTTCGCGTTTGCCCGGCCAAACCGCTTCAGCTTCATCTATAAAAAACCCTTCAAGCAAAGCATCGTGGCCGACGGCCAGACGCTGTGGCTGTACGACGCTGACCTGAATCAAGTGACCGAGCGCAAACAGGCTGGTGCGCTGGGCTCCACACCCGCCGCCCTGATTGCCGCCGCGCCCGATCTGCGTGCCCTGCAGGCCGATTTCACGCTCGCCGCCGCGCCTGACCAGGATGGTTTGCAGTGGGTGGTGGCTACGCCCAAGGCCAAGGACGGCCAATTACAGATGGTGCGCGTTGGTTTTCGCGCGCGTGAGAGTGCTGCCGGAAAATCGACCGAACTGGCTATGCTGGAAATTCTTGACAGTTTTGGTCAGCGCTCGGTACTGAGCTTCAGCAAGGTCGAGGTCAACCCGACTCTGCCCTCAGACCTCTTCAAGTTCAAGCCGCCGCAGGGTGCGGATCTGCTGCGGCAGTAGCAAAGGCAAAAGCGTTTGCATTGACATTGACCTTTGTCCACGCTTTGGGAAAAGTGTCATGAGTGCTATCAGGGAAGCGCGCTCACCCAAAAGGTGAACGTCATTGAAGACAAAAGCGCCAGATTCCATGCGGCTTTGTCACGGAAACCAAGCGGTCAACGGCGATTCCCCGGTTTATAAACCATGACCAGTGCTATCTCGCCGAGGATGGCGGCAGAGGTTAGAAGCAGCCGCAGTGTGACGGTTTCACCAAGAAACATGATGCCCCCCAGGGCGGCCAGAGCCGGTACGCTGAGCTGGACCGTTGCTGCGCTGCTGGCTTTCAGCCCACGCAGGGCTGTGTACCAAATTGCATAGCCGGCACCAGAGGCGAGGGCTCCGGAGGCCAGCGCGTAGCCCAATCCGGCCCTGTCCACGGAACGCCATGGCACCGTGACCAGACTCAGCAGCACGGCCAAGGCGGCTGCCAGCAAGAAATTCCCGCCGCTCACGCGGGTCGGGTTATCGGCTCCTTTGCCGCGCAGGGAATACACGCCCCAGGCAACGCCAGCGCCCAACATCAGGGCTGAGCCGAGCAGCGGTGGCGCCGACAAGCCAGGCAGCAGCCAACGCACGCCGCTGACAGACCCACGTAGACATATGAAAACNNAAAAAGCGCCAGTGCGGAGGGCCAGTTTTCGCTTCCCGTGGCGTCGCGGTTGCGCGTTTGGCCGATGAGCCAGAGCGTCAGTGCACCCGGAGACAATGCGCACGGTGGTGAAACTGGCGGGGTCGATGCTGGTGTGTTTCAACGTCAGGCGGCACAGCAACGAATTGCCCGCGAATGCCAGCAGGCCAGGACGATCAGCAGTAAGGTCAGGGGACGAGGAGACATCAAGCCATCAAGTTTTCGCCAGATGGTAGCGCACGATAAATGTTTTGTGCTGTTGCG
>DHWX01000122.1 GCA_002413395.1 Polaromonas sp. UBA5171
ACCCTCCCATAACGTTTGGGCGCCTGCCCAGGTTGGCAAATTTGGTGAATCAATCTGCGTTTCCTTAGTCTCACATCAACAGCTATGAATAACATCGTTGCTGATGCAATTTCTGCCCCGGTTCCCGGCCGATTGCAGGCATCAGCTCAGGTGCTTGCCCACAATCCCGGCCAGCTCAAACATCGTCACCTGCGGCTTGCCAAATACCGCCAGCAGCTTGGCGTCGGCATTGATGGCGCGCCGGTTGACGGCATCCTGCAGGCCCTCGGCCTTGATGTAGTCCCACAGCTTTTTGATGACCTGGGTGCGCGCCACCGGCTCGGCGCCAATCACTGCAGCCAGCGCGTCGCTAGGCTTGAGCCCGGCGCCAGGCTTGGCCACACGGGCGACCTTGGGCTTGGCAGCCTTCGCAGCCACTTTTTTCGCAGCAACCTTTTTAGCGGCGGGAGCCCCGGCAGCTTTGACGGCCACGGTTTTGCCAAATGGCGTCTTGACGGTGCCCGTTTTGGCGGCAGCCGGTTTGCGCGGCGGGAATTTGGACGGCGCAAACTCAAAGTTCACCTTGCCGGCTTCCTTGTCCCAGGCCAGCATGGCCTTGAAGGGGCGGCGCGTGCGCATGGAGACGAACTTGTCGAGCAGATCGGTCTTGCCGCTGGCTAACAGCTTGCTCATCTGCTCGCGCTCAATCGGCTGCTGCAAGATGACCTGGCCGGTCTTGAAGTCGCAGTTGGGCGTGGGTTGGGCCAGTGTGGGCACTGACTTTTCGCAGATGTAGTTCTTGCCGAGTTCAAACACACCAACTGCCGCACTTGGGGCAGGTGCCCAGCGACTGCTGGCCGCTGAAATCCACAATCTCGCCGGTCTCGGCGTTTTTGTCGTCGCCAAAATCAAATTCCAGCTTGTAGTTTTTTGTTTCCTCATCAAACTTGATCACCATCTCGGCGGTAAAGGGCCAGCCCGCCTTCGAGCGAAAGCCCTCCAGCGGACCGATTTTTTTGTCACGCAAAAATTGCTCGACTTCGGCCGTTTCAAAGGTGCGGCCTGCGGGGGTTTTGCCAAAGCTGAAGCCGCAGCCGTCCTCGCCGTTTTTGCCGGTGCAGGTGTAGCGCCGGTAGTTTTCCTTGATGACGCCACCGCAGTTGGGGCAGGGGGTTTGCAGCGTCGCGTAGTCACCGGGAATGGTGTCCTTGTCGTAGCCCTTGGCCTTGTTGACGAGGCGCTCCGTCATGGTCGCGATGTCGGCCATGAAGGATTCACGGCTCAGCTGGCCGTGTTCCATTTGCGCCAGCTTGTGCTCCCACTCGCCCGTCAGCTCGGCCTTGGAGAGCTCCTCCACACCCAGGCCGCGCAGCAGCGTCATGAGCTGGAAGGCCTTGGCGGTCGGGATCAGCTCGCGGCCTTCGCGCAGCATGTACTTCTCGGCGATCAGGCCCTCGATGGTGGCGGCGCGGGTGGCCGGCGTGCCCAGGCCTTTTTCCTGCATGGCTTCACGCAGCTCGTCGTCGTCAATGGTTTTGCCCGCGCCTTCCATGGCGCCCAGCAAGGTGGCCTCGGTATAGCGGGCCGGGGGCCGGGTCTTCAGGCCTTTGGCGTCCACCGCTTCGGCCGCTACCCGCTCGCCGGGTTTGACCGGCACCAGGCTTTGCCCCTTGTCGCCTTCCTTGGCGTCAGCCACTTCTTCGGCCGCTTCCTTGCCGTAGATCGCCAGCCAGCCGGGCTTGACCAGCACCTTGCCTTCGGTCTTGAAGCTGTGGCCGACCGACAACGAAATGCGCGTCGTCACCAGGTATTCGGCGCTCGGGAAAAACACCGCCATGAAGCGGCGCACCACCAGGTCATAAATTTTTTGCTCCGCCTCGGACAAACCGCTGGGAGCCTGCAGCGTGGGGATGATGGCAAAGTGATCGCTCACCTTGGCGTTGTCAAAAATGCGCTTGCTGGGCCTGATGTAATCGCCCTTGAGCGCTGTTGCCGCATGCGGCGCCAAGTGCTTCATGCCGCTGTTGGCGAGCATTTCAAAGGTCTGCCTGACCACCGGAACGTAGTCTTCGGGCAGCGCGCGTGAATCGGTACGCGGGTAGGTCAGCGCCTTGTGGCGCTCGTACAGGCTCTGCGCAATCGACAGCGTGGTCTTCGCGGAAAAGCCGAACTTGCCGTTGGCCTCGCGCTGCAAGGAGGTCAGGTCAAACAGCAGCCCCGCCGCCTGCGTGGTGGGTTTGGATTCTTCGGTCACCGTGGCGGTCTTGCCGCGCACGGCGTCGGCAATCGCCCGCGCCTCACGCTCGGACCAGACGCGGTCGGCCCTCAACTCGGCATCGGCATTGTCCGCATTGGCAGTGGACTTTTTCCACTTCGGGTCAAACCACTTGGCGTTGTATTCACCGGCTTCGGCCAGAAACGTGGCGTGAACTTCCCAGTAATCGCGGCTGACGAACTTGCGGATTTTTTCTTCACGCTCCACCACCACCGACAGCGTTGGCGTCTGCACGCGGCCCACGGTGGTTAAAAAGAAACCGCCGTCACGCGAGTTGAAGGCCGTCATGGCCCGCGTACCGTTGATGCCGACCAGCCAGTCGGCCTCCGAGCGGCAGCGCGCCGCGTCGGCCAGCGGCCGCATCTGCGCATCGGTGCGCAGCGAGGCAAAGCCGTCGCGAATCGCGGCAGGCGTCATGGACTGCAGCCACAGCCGCTTGACCGGGTGGGTGCTTTTGGCGTACTGCTGGATCAGCCGAAAGATCAGCTCCCCCTCGCGGCCGGCGTCGCAGGCGTTGACGATGGCGCCCACGTCCTTGCGCTTGGCGAGCTTGACGATGGCGTTGAGCCGGGTCTTGGTCTTGTCGATCGGCTTCAAGTCAAAGTAAGGCGGAATCACCGGCAGGTGGGCAAAGCTCCACTTGCCGCGCTTCACGTCAAACTCCTCGGGCGCCTGGATCTCCAGCAGGTGGCCGACCGCCGAGGTGACCAGCCAGTCGTCGCTTTCAAAGTACTCGTCGTGCTTTTCAAACTTGCCCGCAGTGGGCGTGATGGCACGCACAATGTCTTGTGCCACCGAGGGTTTTTCTGCAATGACCAGAGTTTTCATAAGTACTTCTTCAAATTTATTACTTCTGCGGGAAAAATTTTCCCACTTTCCGTAGCGATGACTTTTTTCATCTTGCCCGTCAAAAAAAGCTTCTACAGCGGCGCCTCAAGCGCCTCACTACAATACGACTTCTCGCGCGCATGCGCTCGCGGGTGTGCACGCACACGCGCACATGCATGAATTAACCATACCAAAAAAATACGTCGTGTCAAAAATCCAGGCCTCCGCACCCCCTTCCCCGTCTGCAAAGTCCGCTCAGCGGGCAAGGAGCAGCGACAGCCGCCGCATTCAAACCCGACTCTCGGGCGTGCATGGCAAGGGCGTATATGCCCTGCAGGACATGGCCGAGGGCGAGACGCTGATTGAATACGTGGGCGAGGTCATCAACTGGAAAGAGGCGCTGCGCCGCCACCCGCACGACCCGACCGATCCCAACCACACGTTTTACTTTCACATCGACGAAGACCATGTGATCGATGCCAAGCATGGTGGCAACTCCTCGCGCTGGATCAACCACAGCTGCAAACCCAACTGCGAGGCCGACGAAGAGGGCGGGCGCGTGTTCATCAAGGCGCTGCGCAACATCCTGGCGGGTGAAGAGCTGTTTTACGACTACGGCCTGATCATTGACGCCAAGTACACCAAGAAGCTGTTGGCCGAATACCCCTGCTGGTGCGGCGCCAAAAGCTGCCGGGGCACCCTGCTGGCACCCAAGGACAAAGATAAAAAGAAATCCGAAAAGAAGCCTGAAAAGAAAGTCGGCAAGAAAAAGAGCAAGAAGGGCTGAGCCAGGAATTTGCCGTGGCCCTTTGCGAACGCTCGTGATCTCTTCATTGACCGACCCCATTCGCTGGCCTGCCGAGGCTATTTGGGAGGCCTTGGCACCCGCCTTGCCGGGTTTCACGGTCGAGATACTGCCCGAGATCGATTCGAGCAACACCGAGCTGATGCGGCGCTTCAGGGGCAACGCCAGCACGCCGTCCCGGCCCGAGCCGGTGCTGCTGGTGGCCGAGCAGCAAAGCGCCGGGCGCGGGCGCCTGGGCCGCAGCTGGCACGGCCGGCGCGGCGACAGCCTGACATTTTCACTGGGCCTTCCTTTGCAGCCGGCCGACTGGTCGGGTCTGTCGCTGGTGGTCGGCATCAGCCTGGCCGAGAGCCTTGATCCGAAACCAGGCAGCCACTCCGGTCGTGTCAGAATTGGCCTGAAATGGCCGAATGACCTGTGGCTTTGCGGCCAGGATGGCAAGGAGGGAGATGAGCGCAAACTGGGCGGCATTCTGGTTGAAACGGCCAGTTGGAAAGGCCTTCGCTATGTGGTCATCGGGATCGGCATCAATATCCAAACCGTGCAACTCAGCTCTGCAACCACGGTAATGGCAGCCATGCCTGCGATTCCGCCGGGCAACCTGCAGGATTTGCTTCCCGGTATTGATGCTCCTGCGACGCTGCTGCGCGTGGTGCCACCGCTGGTGCAGGCGGTGCAGGCCTTCGAGCAATTCGGCTTTGCGCCGTTTCAGGCGCGCTTTGCCGCGCGCGACGTGCTCTCCAACCGGACCGTGCAGCTCTCGGACGGCAGCCAGGGCACGGCGCACGGGGCAGGTGAAAACGGTGCCTTGCTGGTGCATACTGCGGCTGGCATGAAAGAAATTACCAGCTCGGAAGTCAGTGTGCGGCCGGTTTGCCGATCAATTGCCGCGGCGCCTGCCAGCAAACCCGAAGGCGCACCTCCATGCTGAGGCTGCTGGTGCTGGTGCTGCTACTGGCCAATACCGGCTACTTTGCCTGGACGCATGGCCTGCTGGTCGACTACGGTTTTGCCCCTGCCATCCAGTCAGAGCCGCAGCGCCTGGCGCAACAAATCCGGCCAGAGGTCATGCGCCTGATTCCCGCCGGCGAGGCACGCCAGTTTGATAATGGACCGCCTGCCGCCCCGGCAGTGGTCAGCACCACCACAACGCAATGTCTGCAGGCGGGCCTCTTCACCGAGAGCCAGGCCAGCGTACTGCGCCGCCGTTTGGAGAACAGCCTGCCCGCAGGCAGTTGGTCGCTTGAAAACACTGTAGAACCGGGCCGCTGGATTGTCTATATGGGCAAATACGCCAATGAAGAAGCGCTCGCCAAAAAACGCAGCGAACTGCGCCAGTTGGGTCTGTTGGTTGAGCCGCTGATCAGTCAGGCGCTTGGCCCCGGGCTTTCACTGGGCCACTTCAGCGCGCAGCGTGATGCCGAGCGCGAGCTAGCCAAAGTCGTCCAGCGCGGCGTGCGCACCGCCAGGGTGGTACTGGAGCAGCCCGAAGCGCGCGGCCAATTGCTCAAGTTGTTCGCGGTCGATGCATCACTCAAGGGACAGCTTGACGCACTCAAGCCGCAGCTTGAAGGCAAGGCGCTGCAGGTGTGCCGATAATGCCGGTCCACAAAGTCAGATTGCGCCACAGTGGCTTTGGAAAAAGCTGGAAGATTATCCGTGCGCATCGGCGGGCACGGCGCGGTGCGCGGCCAGTGGCTGGTCCGATACCGGGTTCTTTATGGTCGGCAACAGACACCGCGTCAGCACTGCCAGCACCTGCTGTTGCCTATGCCGACAGGATAGTGTCTCATGCCTGATTTACACCCGAGTGTCATGCAGCGTGCCGCCGCTTTGGGTCGACATCTCGGGTTTGACTTCCGTATAGCGCAGCAAAACCTACTTGCGTTGTGACTGCAGTATTGGATCGTCGATGAGCGCCATGATCACACTGTGAACGTTGTCCCAGAGATCGCGGCCGGGGTGGGTCAACGGATCGGGCAGCAGCTGACCTTCGCCGTTGTGTAAGTGGTTTGGGAAGGTGGCGAGTTGCGGATGCAGGGGCGCCGTGTCGATGCGCAGTTCGCTATCACCCCAACGCCAACCGATGGAATATTCCTCTGCACTGGCGATCCG
Source organism: Polaromonas sp. UBA5171 (assembly GCA_002413395.1). Taxonomy (GTDB): domain Bacteria; phylum Pseudomonadota; class Gammaproteobacteria; order Burkholderiales; family Burkholderiaceae_C; genus Polaromonas. The sequence goes on from DHWX01000122.1 coordinate 6,003, forward strand.
GAGTTCGATGACGACGCCGTTGTTCAGGCGCACCAGCAGCGCATCCTGGCAAAGCTCGGTGGGTTCCGTTATTGCTTCGGCGAATTGAACGTCGATGGCTTCCTTGAGGGCGTTGTGTACCATCATTGGCCTCCCAGTTCCACCATGACAACTTTCAACTGGTTGCGTACCGTTTCCTGCGTCTTTGAGAGAATACGGGCTCCGAGGTAATGGTCGTAACCAGGGTGTTCAGCGACGGCGCCGCTGCAAACAAGCGCCAGCAAAGCCTCTTCGCTGTCGGCATCATGTTGTTGCAGCAAACGCTTACGGTTCTCGCGCAGTTCGAATGCGATGCGGCTCAATTGTTCCAACTGCTGCGCCGCCTCAAACGGTATTTTTTCAAAAAAGTTGCTCACGAAATTCCTTTTACATTTTTTGATCTTTGAGAACTCCGCCGTCGAGGATGACCATGGCGGGGGTGATCTGGTCGAATCGATAGACCTTGCCGCCTTCCTTGGCGGCGAATTTGCCGGCGTCGGCCTCGCTGGCAAATGACGCCAGCGTTGGCCCCATGGAGCCGAGGCGTTTGGAGCCGGCGACGTAGAAGGCGGTCTTGGCATCAATCCAGTGGCCCGCCGGATTGTTCCAGTCGGCTTGCGCCATATCCTGCACAAAGACGGCGCGCACGCGCTGTTGCTGCTCGGGCTTCAGGTAGATCGAGAACATCTCGACCGTGTCACAAAAAAAGTCAGGCTCACCATGGTCGTACTGCATCTGCGCCTTCGGTCCGGGATAGTCCATCAGCGTCATGCCGTCGAGGCTGCAGCTGGTGTCGCGGGTGATCTCGATCGGTTGGACAGAAGCCGGTTCGCTCTTGCTGCAGCCGCCGAGGACAGCCGCCCCGGTGAATGCCAAGGCAATGGTGAATGCGGTAACGGTAGCACGCAGTTTTTGGGTGTGACATGTTTTCATTGGCGAAATTTCCAGTTGGCTAGCCCCAAGGGCAGGGTGATCCAGGCGAGCATGACCGCTCCGAGTAGCCCCGGGCTGGCGAGCCGCTCGGGGAAGACCGTGGCCAAGCCGTAAAGGGTTCGAACCTCTTCAAGCCCAAAGATATTGAGGATGCGAAAGACGTCAGCCGGGTTGAGCAACAGCAGATAGGGGAAGGCATCGGTGGCGACCGCACCGCCACTGACGACCAGCGCGCCCAGCAAGATCAGGTCGTAGACCAGGACGAAGAAAAACCACAGGGCAATGGCGCCGCCGCTGGCCCGGGTACGGTCCGCCGCGAAGACCGAAACCATGACCGCCAGGCTGAGGAAGGCCAGGCCAAGCAGCACCGAACTCAGCATGAAGCCGGCGTAGTGATACCAGGCAGAGGGCGGCAGCTTGAACCCGAGCAGCAGACCGACCAAGCCGAAGCCAATCACGGTGGAACAGGCCAAGGCTGCAGACAGGCCGAGGAACTTGCCCAGCAGCAGTTCGAGGCGCGTGATCGGCATCGACAGCAGCAGGTCCAGAGAGCCTCGCTCCCGCTCGCCAACGATGGCGTCAAAGCCCAGGATCAGTGCGATCAGCGGGATCAGGTAGATGACCAGGCTGACCAGGCTGGCAATGGTGACTTCGATACTGCTGAAGCCGACGGCCCCCTGCTGCGCAGAGCCAAAATAGGCGATGACCAAAGCGAAAGCGGTAAAGACGGTGGTCACCGCGAGCACCCAGCGGTTGCGGATGCGCTCGCGGAATTCTTTGGCAGCGATGATGCCGATCTGTTTTGGTTCGATTGCGAAAGTCATGATGTTCTCATTCTGAATAGCCGAGAAACACGTCCTCAAGAGACGGCTCGCGGATGTGCAAATCGGTTATCCGGCCATCGAGCGCTGCCAGGGCCTGGAGAACCGGCATTTTGGCTTCGCGCTGGCAATGTACCGTGACCCGCTCGCCGTCTTCGCTGAGCTCGGCACCCTCCAGTGTGTTGACAATCCGCCGCAATTCGATTTCCGCGCCCGGCGCGAGCCGCAGTTCGAACCGCAGGGGCAGCGCCATCTTCTCCCGTAATGACTGGACGGTGCCGATGGCTTGAATCTTGCCGGTCTTCATGATGGCGAGACGGTCGACCCGTTCCTGGATTTCCGACAGAATGTGGGAGGTCAGGATGATGGTCGCCCCCTCGCTCCTCATCTCCCGCAGGATGCGATAGAACTCGCGAATACCTTCAGGATCAAGCCCCGTGGTCGGCTCATCGAGGAACAGCAGTTTGGGCTTGCCGAGCAGGGCCTGCGCGAAGCCCAGGCGCTGGCGCATGCCCTTCGAGTAGCCCTTGACGCGCCGGTTGGCTGCAGCGGTGAGACCGACCCGCTCCAGCAGCGGAGCACATTCGCCCAGGTCAACCCCTTTCAGGCGGGCGAAGAAGGCGAGGGTCTCCAGGCCGCTGAGATTGTCGTAGAAGACGACGTTCTCGGGCAGGTAGCCGAGGTGGCGGCGCACGCGGCGGAATTCCTCGCCGCGAACCGGCGCGCCGTCAATCCGGATCTCGCCCGAGGTGGCCGGGATCAAGCCCAACATCATCTTGAACAAGGTGCTTTTGCCAGCACCGTTGTGCCCGATCAGGCCAAACACTTCGCCGGCCTCGACCGCAAGGTCCACGCAGTCCACCGCCTGGATCAAGCCGTAGTGCTTGGTGATCTGGTGGACTTCAATTACTTTGTTTGCCAATCCATTGACTCCAGTTGCTGTGGGTGGGTTGCATGTGCGGCTTGCCGTCGACGATGCTGGGAGAACGCAGCAGGGGAAACTGTTGCGCGATCAGCCGCAGGGTTTGAATGGCCGGGCTGTTGAGCAGGAGTTTGACCATCGGCAGGCGCCAAACCAGGCGGTCCACCACGTCGTTGGCTTCGTAGGGCACATCGCCGATGCCGTTGCCATCGCGGTCCCAGCCGACGTAGTTGCTCCAGTAGTTGCCGGTCTTCACGCCCCAAGGAACATCCTTCGCTGCGACGTAACGCACCTGTTCCCGGTTGCGGATGAAATCGTTGTTTTCGACCTCGTTGTGAATCGAGCCGGCCCACACATGCGCACCGACATCGTTGTCAACAATCAGATTGTTGCGCAGTGTGTTGTATTCAGCGTCATAGATAAAAAAACCGCGGCGGTTGCCCGCGACCACGTTGCCCTCGATGACCGAATCCTGAATCGTGCGCAGCATGATGCCGACATCTGAATTGCCCCAGGTCCGATTGTTGCGCACGATCAGGTTGCGCGTCATCATGAGCGCCAGACCGTCTCGGTTGTGATAGGACTCGTTGTTCTCCCAAGTGTTGTAGTGGGAGTTCATGTAGTGGGTGCCGTAGCGTACGTCGTGAATCTTGTTGCCACGGAAAATCGCGTGATAGGAAACATCGACGTAGATACCATCGCGAGCGAAGCTGATTTCGTTGCCGACGATCTGGGCACCGGTGGTGTTGTAAAGCTGAATGCCATTGCCACGCTGGGCCGATGCGTAGTCACGCTTGCCGGTGATCCGGTTGCCGATGACCTGGACGTCCTTGACCCCCTCGATCCAAAGTCCAAACAAACTGTAGGCGATATCGCAATGCTTGATGGCCGCACGGTCGGCACCGGGCTGGATGTAGATGCCCGCATTTTGGTCGGTCAGATTGTCGCCGCTGTCCGTGACGATCAGCCCCTCGACGGTAACGTCGGGCGAAACGATGCGGATCGTGTCGCCCGCGAGGCCACCGCTGATGGTCGGTCGGTCAATGCCGACAAGCTTCAGGGGCTTGTCGATGCGCAGGTTGTCCTGGTAGCGAGCGCGCTCAATCGCCACCGTATCACCGGACTTGGCGCGCGCCACTGCCGCCGAGATGGAATCGCCCGGATGGACCCGGATCTCTGCGCCCGCTGCGACGCCCGCGACCAGCAGCGAAGCGACGAGCAGCGCCGTGGTGCGCACCGCCAGGGCCAGCCTTGCAGACGACCCGCGCTTCAGTGCACGCATTTCAGTCCTATGGGGTCATACAGCGTGTGCGGCACCCCAGGACTCTGCGCCAAGCGCTGTGCCGCCGTCACTCAGGCTTCCACCAGCATGCGCGAGCGCATTTCGAGATGCAGCGCGTGGCAGAAGTTGGTGCAGTAGCACCAATAAACCCCCGGTTTGTCAGCTTTGAAGGTCACCGACTTGGTTTCCTGGGGGTTGACGATAAAGTTGATGTTGTAGAGCGGGATGGCAAAGCCGTGGGTCAAATCCTCGACCTTGTCCAGGTTGGTAAGGATGATGGTTACCTCGTCGCCCTTTTTGACCGTCCACTCGCGCAGTCCGAAGGCGGGTGCCTGGGATGTCAGGTAGATCGTCACTTTCTTGCCCTTGCGCTCGACACGACAGTCCTTGGCATCCTTGACCGCGTTGGGGAACTCGTTGATGTCATAGACCTGCCGGGTCCTGATCAGCTCGCGTGGAATGATGATGGAGTCATGCGGCTCGGAGTAAACCGAATGGTCGGCCACCAGCTTCATCTTGTCGCCGCTGATGTCAATCAGTTGCGCGGTTTCCGGGTGCAGCGGTCCAACCGGCAGGAATCGGTCCTTGGAGAACTTGTTGTCAGACAGGAAGAACTTGCCGTCGGCGTTCTTGGTCTCGCCCATGGACGTAAATCCGTGGCCTGGCTGGTATTGGACGTCGATGCGGTCCACCACCGGCTTCGCCGTCTTGTCACCCTTGAAGGATTTGATGGCGGCGTCGACATTCCACTTGACGATCTGGCTGTCGAGGAAGAGCGTCGTATACGCATTGCCCTTGTTATCGAAAGCGGTGTGCAGTGGGCCGAGGCCAATTTCAGGTTCGGCGACCACGGTGTCGCGGGGTTCCTTGAGTTCACCGTCGAACCATTTCAATACCAAAGCATGTTCTATCAGGGTAGCCGTTGGCGATAGCTTGCCGGAGCAGGCGAAGTACTTGCCGTCCGGACTGGCGTTGACGCCGTGGGGGTTCTTCGGCACCGGCACGTAGCAGGTGAGCGCGGTCTTCGGATCTGCGTTGGCGGATTTGGTGCCATCCACCACCGGGACCTTGGATTTGCCGATGAGAAATGTCTTGCCGGCCTTGACTGCTGCTTCAATGCGGGCAATGTTGAAGAAGATGCAGGAGTCGCGCTCGAGCGACATCATGTCCTCATAATGGACGCCGCCTTCCATGTTGTATTGATTTGAGCAGGCCAGCTTGCCGTCGTAGGAGGTGGCCACCAAGTCCATGTTGCCGTCTATCTTGACCTGCCAGCGCGGCTCCAAGGATTCCGAATCGACACAGGTGAACAGACAGAAATATTTTTTCGGGTCGTTGAGGTCGCGGCCGTCGTTGGGCTGGGGAATGTGGAACTCGTTGCCACAAAAAACGCGGGTCGTGTAGTTGATTTTTTCGTCAACTGGATCGCGCTTGTCGGGGAAAATGCCATGGAATCCCTGAACGTTTGGCAGTTCAGTGATCTTGTCACACTCCATCGTATCGAGCCGGACGCGCGCGATGCGACCATGGATTTTGTCATTAACGAAAAGGTATTTGCCGTTGTAGGTGCCATCGGTATAGGACGGATGCACATGGTGGGTATCGCCGGTGAAGTACTTCAGGCTGCCATCCGCATTGGTGCCCATGATCTTCTTCGATTCGTTGGTGATACCCCATCCGACCAGGCAGTCGATGTTGAACACCGGAATGCGCTTGAACTCGCGGCCCGAGGGCAGACCATAGATCCGAACCTCGCCCGAGTGGCCACCGGAAGAAAATGAGTAATAAGTATCGAGTTGACCGGGATGTACTTCGTAGGCTGAGTAATCGACCGCGCCAGTCTTGGACGCCTCAGGGGCCGCCACTGCTGGGCCGCCGGTCGCAGCCGGACCGGATGACTTATTGCAGGCAACCAGACCCAGCGACATGCCGGCACCGGCAAGACTGGCAACCGCGGTCTTGTTGAGGAAATTGCGGCGACCCAGATCCTTGGGGATCGCGATTTCATTTTTGGGACTGTTCATGGAGAAGTTTCCTTTCTTGGGTTGTAAGACAGTTCAAATTTTTTGACGTGAATTCATACCAGTAGCAGCCCCACGGCTTTGAGGCTCAGAAACAACGCAGCACCAATGAGCAAGTTTTTGAAACCCACATAGCTCAACATGTCCATGACGCTGGCATAACGGTAATGGGCCTGCCACCAGGGGCCGTCCTTCACATAGCGGCGCCCCGACAGGCGAATCAAGACCTCGTAAACGCTCCAGCCGATCCACCAGCCAATGATGGCGCTGGCCGACAGGCGACCCGTGGCTGCCAGCACCCAAGCCACGGTGGCGGCCAGCGCCAGCGAAAAACCGGCGATCTGCAGCGCCCGTTGCGACGTCCAGCCCTCGGCGCTCCAGGGCCACAGATGGTCGACCAATTCAAGCCAGAGTGCCCGCCCAAACCGGGCCTGTGTTTTGTGCGGCCGCGGCACCGGGTCGGTCGGCATGCGCGGGTCGGGGCCCTGACTGACCTTGGCATCCATCGCAACAGCGTGGATCGGAATGAAATAGCCGTCGCGCCCAATTGGCGTGATCTCCAGTCCGTCTCGTTCCCGTCGCTTGCGTTCCTTGGCCAGTGGCGGGCAACCTTTCACATCGGTGTACAGCACCAGGCAATCGAGGCAATGCAGACATTCGCGATGGTCAATACGACCATCTGCGTCGATTGCCAGCGAGCCGCAACCAACAGCGCAGGCCTTGCAACTGTTGCAGTCCTGCTTGCGCGGCAGGCCGAACCAGCGGAAGGTGCTGGGCATGGCCAGCGCGGCGCCGAGCGGGCAGATGTATTTGCAGTAGGGACGCTCGATGAAGATCGACAGGCCCAGAATCGCAGCGACAAACAGGCCATAGGGCCAGGCGCGATGGCCGATGCCGACCAGGAATGTTGTCTTGAAGGGCTCGACCTCGGACAGCATTTCGGCCAGACCCAGCGAAAACAAAGACACCGTCAGCAGGCCGAAGAACACCGCGTACTTCACCCACTTGAGCCGGTCATGCCAGACGCGCGGCAAATGGCCCTGAAAGCGCTTCAAGCCGATCAGGCCACCGAGCTTGAACAAAGCCTCGGACAGGGAGCCAAACGGGCACATCCAGCCGCAGAACAGGCCACGCCCGTATAGAAACACGGTGAGGATGATAAAAATCCAGAACAGGAAAATGAAGGGGTCGGAGAGAAAAAGAGACCAGGTCCAATGAAACAGCAGGGTGTGCAGCCAGGTCAGCACCTGGGTGATGGAAGGTTGCGCCATGACACCAAAGCCGACAAAGCCGATGCTCAGGGCCCAAGCGCTGTATTTAAAGGCATTCACCGGCCACTTGTTTTTGTGGGTTGCGCGGCGCGTGAGCTTTTCACGCAAGGCATAGACCACGGTGACCATGATCAGCAACGCTGCGAACAGGGCAATCCCCACGGCGCGCGTTTTCCACACCTGCACCCAGGGGGCTTCGGCTTCTTCCACCACCGGCCGGCCGCCTTTCAACAGTTCAGGTGCCAACCAGTATTTGGCATCGAAAGTGGCAAAGCTGCGTTTTCCGGTGGTGCGGTCCACACGGTTTCCCAAGAATGACAGCTTCCAGGGATAGGCTGCGGAGAAGCTCTTGGGGCGGATGATGAAAATGGCGGATTCAGTAAAGGGCGGTGCCCCGTCTGCTGCAAGGCTATAGAGGTTGAGGTAGTCAGTGTCGCGGAAGGTGAAGGAATCCGCCCCCTGCTTGACTTGCACACGGTCGTAAATGCCGCCGCGCACAAAGCCTGAGCCCTTGAATGACTCGGCACCCGCTGTGCGAATGATGAAGATGGCGTGCTCGCCTTCCTTGAACTGCAAGTGCAGGTTGTTCCAGACGTTCTCCCCAAGCAGGCTGGCGCCGATGTCAGGATGGTTGAGGTCGCCAAACCACAGCTCAATAAAGGGCTCGCTGCCGCGCTCCATGCCCACTTGCTCGGGCTTGACGAGCAGACGCTGCACGCTTCCCTGCTTGACCAGTTGCGCCCAGCTCAGGCGCTGGCCGCTCATCACAAAGCGTGCCGGGTTGCGTACCGTGGGCGCGAGGATGCCGACCTGGCGCGCGACGGCGGCGCCTGATGTCATCAGGACCTGGTTTTGCGTAATCACGGTGACAGTGGCGCCCGAGATCGCATCCACACCCAGCACGCCCTCATCGGGGTGCGACTGACCGACCTCGATCTTGTCGGCGACCGACTTGCCGATGTATTGCTTGTTGAAGTTCAGCAGCGCCGATTCGGGAATGCCCAGCAGCAGGATGGGCTCGGAATGCTTGAGGACCTTCACGCCCACGAAGCGGCCATTCAGGTCCATGCCGATCAGCGTGACTACCGGCTTGCCCGAGTAGCCGGGCATGTCGGTGATGTCGGTGGACAGCATCACATAGCCCAGCAGTTCCTTCTTGCCGTTCTCATGCTTACCATGGGACTCTGTTTCGTCTTTCTTCTTGATCTTGGTGTCCTTCTTGTCGTCCCCGGTCTCGCCATAGGCCTCAACATAAGGTGGCTGGCCCATGCGTTCAGAAAAACTTTTGGCGCCCGGGAACACCTCGGTGCACGGGACCAGAGCACACAAATCTTTGGTGGTATTCAATTCAGGCGGCAGTTCCGCGTTGTAGGAACCCGTGGCCGCGCGCGCGCTGCTCACGCCCATGGCAAGCACCATAAAAGCCGTGACCAGGCAAAAGTTCATCCTAACCGCCAAACATTGGTATCGCGAATACATCACTCTTCCTTCTTGGCGAGTGCTGTCTGCTTGCAGTGCTCGCAGAGCGGAGTTGGAGACTAAGTCCGCTTGCTGCCAAGTCGTCAAACAGTCAAATCCGCGTTCCATAGTCATACGCTAGCGCATCTCAAGTACACCTCATGGTGCCGTGGAAGGGATTGAGCTCGCCGAGCTTCGGGTGATGGAAAATGCTGGCGGCGTGATCGCCCGCCGCAGTTGCCAACTGGTTTTTCGGGGTGCACGCCACCCAGACTGGCCAGGGCAGTGGGATGGATAAACTTGCGCGAACCCATCACTAACGTGGTCTCGGGTGTCTTGGGTTGTTGGTTTTGACTCAAAATGAGAAGCTCGTTAAAAATGGCTGTCTTTTTTGTAAAAGATGCAGGCTACGTAAATAAATTGCTAGTGCCACGAATGTTGGATGAAAAGTGGCGCAACTTGTTTGATCTATCTCAAGAGGCAGTAAAGTATTGATGGAACTATAATGTATCTTTAAAAAAGATGGTATTTAAGGCCTGCGACCGGCTGCCGTCAAATCAAGTGTTATCTATGTTTAATCAATTTATGAGGAAAGACGCCATGAAAAAACCCACACTGCTATTAGCCACGCTGAGCCTGGTGCTGCTGGCTGCTTGCGGGAAACAGGAGGCTGCCGCGCCTGCACCTGCCGCTGCACCTGCGGCAGCCCCCGTCGCTGAGAACACGGTAGGCAAGTCGGTGTTTGGCAAGACATGTTCCCTTTGCCATGCCGTCGGCGCCGCTGGTGCGCCTAAGGCGGGTGACAAGGCCGATTGGGGTCCGCGCATTGCCCAAGGCAACGAAGTTCTTTACAAACATGCGCTGGAAGGCTTCACTGGTGCCAAAGGTGCCATGCCGGCCCGTGGTGCTAACGCATCGCTTTCGGATGCTGAAGTCAAGGCAGCCGTTGATTACATGGTCTCTCTAGCGCGTTAAGGACCATGCCATGAAGCCCATGTTCCCTTTGAACAACGGGCGGCGGCGCTGGCTGGCTGGTCTGCCGCTGCTTGCCACCAGTTTGTTTTTGAGGCCGGCCTTGGCCGATCCAAGAGTACGGCAGGCCTCACGCAACTTGATGGGGACGCGCTTGGACATCACCGTTCAGGCGCGTAACGGTGATGTCGCTGAAGCGGCGATGGCAGCCGCCTCCACTGAAATGGCACGACTGAGTGACCTGATGAGCCGCTACCGCGTCAGCAGTGCGGTGAGCGCCTTGCACTTGGCTGCGGGATTGCAGCCCGTCGCGGTAGCCTCTGAGATGATGCAAGTGCTGAAAGCTGCCAGGCAGATGTCAGAACGCAGCCTGGGCGCTTTTGATATTACCGTCGGGGCATTTCATGAGTGGAATTTTGACCCGGCGCAACCAATTATTCCGGATGCCGCAGAAATTGCGCGTGAATTGCCGCTGGTGAACTACAGAGATTTAATACTTGACGAGAGATCCGGTAGTGCCTATTTGCGCCGCCGCAGCATGCGCATTGATTTGGGTGGAATTGCCAAGCTCCCAATACTGCAAGCTGGCATGCAGGTATTGAAGCGCCACGGCGTAACCGACGCGATGATCAATGGCGGCGGCGATGTGCTGGTGAGCGGGCAACTTCAGGGGCGCGATTGGCGCGTGGGTTTGCGCGATCCGCGAGCGCCGGAGCGCCTTGTGGGGGTGCTGGGGCTGAACGAGGGGTTTGTGGCTTCCTCGGGCGACTATGAACGCTGCTTTGTGCGCAATGGCCGACGCTACCACCATATCCTGGATCCCAAGACCGGCCAGCCTACCGTAGGCCCGCACGGTGTGGCCTTGGTATCGCGCAAGCTCGATGACATCAATGGTTTGGGCGCGGCCATCATGGTGGCTGGTTCCAAGGCGGGTCGCCGTTTGCTTGAGCCACTCAAGGGCGTAGACGCGCTAATCGTTGAATCAGATCAGCGTCTGTGGCTGTCGCCAGGCATGGCCAAGCGCCTGAATGCCTGAGGAATCGCGACAGCCACAATCGCTTTGTTCGCGTATGGGTAATTAGCCCAGACGCCATCGAAGTCAACACTTCAGCCGTTTGAACCGGTCTTGGTCGCCGTGAAGCCTGGCAGAAAACCAGATTGTGGTCTAACGCCTGATTTATTCAACAAATTCAGAGCTCGCTGGCGTCCATCAGGCGCTGTTGCCGGAGCACCAGCCGCACACCCGGATGTTCCGGTGTGCCAGTGCGGAACAACTTCACATCGGCACCGGCGCTGACCCATGAGACGGTGTCCGCCATGATTTCCGGTGAAGAGGCGAATGTGGCGAGTTCGGGGCCGAGTTCCTTGCGCAGTGACTGCACCAGGGCGGCGAAAGTTGCCGTAGTTGCGGCCTCGGCGTTGCTGGCGCCCGTGCGCACCGCCGGGCTGATCAGCACCAGCTCCATTTGCTGAAGTGCCTGGTGCGAAAAATACAGGGTTTGCTGAAAATGCAGACCCTCGCACAGCGCGTTGGGTACGCGCAAAGATCCGACGGCCCCCGACGAAAGCCGCCGGGGTGAGCGAACCGGCTGCGCGTCCACCAGCGCGGGCACCACCTGCTGGCGGCTCATGCCGAGCAAGGCGGCGTTCTCAAGCACGGTCTGCGACCAGGCACTTGTGCACGCCCACAGGGTGCTGGCCAGCAATATCGGCAGCCGAAACCACCACGTACGCGATAAGGAAAACGAGGTGGGAAACAGGCAACAAGACTTCAATTCATACTCCATGCAAGGCTGGCATTATGTCGGCAACGCAGGTTGCCGCCGAACCGCGCGTTGGCAAACAAACTGTGATCTTACAAAAACGGTGCGCGGCATTGCCCAATGTGCGGTTGGGCCGGACGCTGTGGACATGTTCGGGATCAGAAGAGCCGCAGTTGTCTGTGTGCAGTAGAAACCAATTGAAACACTTTGCAAAGGCCGCTATTCGATCTTTATCGCCCTGTACGCTAAGCTTCTATTTCGCCCAGGCATTGACGGCCAGGCTGAGCGTCATCTTCAAAATTTCCCGAAAATCCTGGTTTCAGATGGCTTCGCAACCTGCTGTTCTTCAATCTTGCCTCGATCAGGCCGCCAAGGCGGCCAAACCCGCGCTGGAACGCTGCATTGAAGATGCTGTTGCCGGGCTTCAGGTCGCTGAAACCCAGACCACCCAAGCGGTCGAGCGAAAGGCACTGGGCACCGCCTGGAACGAGTTGCTGAAGAACAAGGCGGACTGGGGCACCCGGTATCCGACGAACCTGCTGGTGCTCTTCAAGGCCAACGTGGCTGCAGCGGTGCAGCCGGCCCACACTGTTTCTGCCGAGTCTCCGGCAACGGCACAACCAAACCGCCCTTCGCCGGGTGCATCGACCCGTGCTTCGACGGGCACTTCAATGAGTGCGCACCTGTCACACGACACCTTTTCGCTGGTGGCAGACGCCGATGTCTCGCAGGCGATCGAGTACACGCGGCTGCTCCAGCAGGTGCTGCCGACAGTTGAGCACAGCCTGGCCGAACTCAACAAGCTGATCAGCACCGTGCAGGGCTTGTCCAATGTACGGCCGGACCTTAATCCGCTGCGCCTGGAAGCGTTTGCGCAGGAGCTGCACGCACTGATCTTGGCCGCCCAAGTGGAGCCGAGCATCGCCTCGCTGTGGCTCAGGTATCTGGCAGAACCGCTGGGACGCGAACTTAAACGAATCTATGAGCGACTGGTCAACCAGTTGGAACTGGCCCATGTGCAGGGTGCCAGCTACCGCGTACTGCAAACGCCTGTCAGCGCCGCACGGAGCAGCGCTGACAGCAAACGTGCCGGAACAGGCACTGGCAGTCATGGCAGCCGTGGGGAAGGTCCTGAAAGCGGCTATGTGTCGGACGAGCCGATGGTCCGGCGACCCTCGCAGTACGCGGATCTGTCCAATGATGAACTCAGGGACGAGTTGTTTCAGGATTTTTTGTTCCATGACGGCGGCAATGCCGATCAAGGGCTGGCACCGGCTTACTACGCCACCATTGAGGAAGAACTGGCGGCACTGAAAGCTGCACCCGATTCGGCGCTGGCAGCGCTGGCCCAGCCTCGCAGCGCGCCGCAACCCGACGACCAGAGCATGCCGGTGCCTGACCGGCCGCAACGTGCTGTCGATGAACGCAGCCAGTTGAGCCCGCAGGTGTGGGGCGCATATGGGCGGCCCAAAGAGCGCGCCATCGTCCGCACCCAACTCAAAAAAGAAGCCAAGCGCGTGGGACAGGTGCTCGGTCTGGAGGTGGTGCGCAAACTGGTGAACCAGGTGGCGCAAGACCCACGGCTACTGGTGCCAGTACGCGAAGCCATTGTGGCGCTGGAGCCGTCGCTGCTGCGCCTGGCGATGGTCGATTCGCATTTTTTCAGTGACGAAAGTCACGCCGGGCGCCGCCTGATGGAGCACGTGGCGCAACGCAGCTTCAAGTACAACGACGAATTCAGCCCGGAATTCGCGGCTTTTTTCGAGCCAGTGACACACGCCTTCAATGAACTGAACAGACGGACCATTGCAGATGCGCAGCCCTTTGCCATGGTGCTGGCCACCCTGGAATCCGGCTGGGACGAGCAGGATCAACTGGAGGCCGAAAACCGCGGCAACGTGTTGCAGGCGCTGCATTTTGCGGAAGTGCGCCAGACGCAGTCCGAGCAGATCGCCTCTGACATGAGCCTGCGTTCGGATCTTGACAAGGTGCCGGGTCTGGTACTTGATTTTCTGTTTGGCCCGTGGGCATTGGCGATGGCGCATGCCAGGCTGATTGATACGCGCCACCAGGTGGACCCGCTGGGCTTTGGCTCGGTGGTGCCCGACCTGCTCTGGAGTGTCAAGCGCGAGGTCACCCTCAAGCAGCCGGCCAAGCTGATCGAGATGATTCCGCGCCTGCTTGGCAAGCTGCACGCCGGGCTGGAATTGCTTGGGCGGGATCCGCACGAGAGCGCCCCATTTTTTGAGGGCCTGATGAAATTGCACCGGCCGGTGCTCAAACTGCGCCGCATGAAAAGCCAGTGCGATGCCGAAGAGTCCGGCGCGATGCCGCTGGAGCCTGAAGATCTGCCCGCAACCCCTGCGCAGCGTCAGGTCCAGGCGGCCGCGCATCCCTGGCTGGGCCGCGACGACCTGGACGCCGCCGGTTTTGAAGATACCCAGCCCACCGCACCCGGCGAGCTCGCGCCGCTTGAGGAAGAAGAAAAGGAAGAAGAAAAATCAGAGGACTTGCTGGCTGCGGCTGCCGTGCCGGCCGCAGCCGCGGAGCTCCCGGAGCCCCCCCCCCCCGCCACAACCCCGACCACCATACCCCTGACCGAAGCGGAGCAGACCCTGCTCGGCCTGCAGACAGGCCATTGGGTGGATTTGTATTCGAAACGCCGCTGGCTGCGTGCCCAACTGATCTGGGTCAGTACCCAAGGCACGCTGTTCATGTTTATGAGCCAAGGCGGACAGCCGCACTCCATGACCAAACGAAGCTGCGTGCGGCTGATTCGGCAGCGGTTGCTGCGCCCGGTTGAGACGAACGGGGTGGTGGCCAACGCACTGGACCGTCTGAGCAGGGAAACACTCCCTGAATACCCTTAGCGGCTAGGCTTCACGCGTTGGAAAATCCAGACAACCGCTTGCAATTATTCTTATTTTGATCGCTGTTTTTGTATATGAATCAAGGGCTGGCAGCCAATTTGGCTCTTACTATTGCAGTGTCCCATGAACCCGCATGGGCTTGCCATGACAGCGGAGCCACAAATGCTCACTGAACCCGCTGCCGCGCCTGAAACTGTCCAGCCCGGAGGTTTTCAGTCGCTGCAATACACCCGGCCATTTGTGCGTGACGAGGGCGCGACCAGGTCGCTGCATTTCACGCTGGGCGAGTTGCAAAGCTGCATGCTGACCGGTCAGCCCTGGCACTTGGCGCTGGACTACACCCGCACCATGATGGGCTTTCTGCTGTTCAATCCGGCACCCGGACAGATCGGCATGATCGGGTTGGGCGGCGGCTCGCTGGCCAAATTTTGTTACCGGCAATTGTCCGCTTGCCAGATGACGGTGCTGGAGATCAACCCCTACGTGATTGCCCTGAGACGCGAGTTTCTGGTGCCCGATGATGATGCGAGATTTCAGGTGATCGCCGCTGACGGCGCGCTTTATTTGCAGACGGAAGCAGCGCAATTTGACGTGCTGCTGGTTGATGGGTTCGGCCATGAAGGCCAGCCGGCCGCGCTGTGCTCACAGCGTTTTTATGATGACTGCCTTGGCGCGCTGCGCGCGGGCGGCGTGCTGGTAGTCAATCTGCATTATGATCACCCCGATTACCCGCTTTGGGTTGATCGCATCGGCCGCAGTTTCAGCGGCAATGCGGTCGAAATCCTTTGCGAGGAAAAAAGCAATGGCATTGTGTTTGCCTCCAGAGGCAGCGCCATTTCGCCACGCGCCATGAGCCTGCCAAAAAGCCTCTCAAACCTGGATCAGGAGGCACGCAGCCAGCTCCGGCCGGAGCTGGCGCGGATCATCTGGCAGATGAAAAATCTGGAAGAATAAGCCATTCGGGTGGGAGCATCCATCCCATTCATTCTGCTCACGGGTGCAAGCCGGGTAACTACCGGCTGCTTTAACCGCCATGCGTTCTTCCTCAGGTCCGCAGCGCCTGCTCCAGCGCATCGATGAACATGGCAGACACATCAAACCCGGTCTGGTCAAAAATTTCCTGGAAGCAGGTCGGACTGGTCACGTTGATTTCGGTCACGCAGTCGCCGATCACGTCCACACCAGCGAGCAGCAGGCCGCGGCTGTGGAGAATCGGCCCGAGCGCCTCGCTGATTTCGCGATCGCGCGCCGAGAGCTTTTGCGCCACGCCCTTGCCGCCGGCCGCGAGATTGCCGCGTACTTCGCTGCCCTGCGGGATGCGCGCCAGGCTGTAGGGCACCGGCTGGCCACCAATGATGAGCACGCGCTTGTCACCCAGGGTAATCTCGGGAAGGAATTTCTGCACCATCAAGCTCTGGGCACCGTGGCGGTTCAGCGTCTCGGTGATTGAGCCCAGGTTAAGGCCATCCGGCCCGACGCGAAAGATGCCCATGCCGCCCATGCCATCGAGCGGCTTGAGGATGATGTCGCCGTGCTCGGCATGAAAGCGCTTGATGTCCTCGGGATCGCGCGTCACCAGCGTGGGGCCAATGAACTGCGGGAACTCCATGATGGCGAGTTTTTCAGGGTGATCGCGCAGCGCGCGCGGCTTGTTGAACACCTTCGCACCATCCCGTTCGGCCTGCTCCAGTAGGTGCGTGGCGTAAAAATATTCGCTGTCAAACGGTGGGTCCTTGCGCATGAGGATGGCACCGAAATCTTGCAACGCCGTTGACCGTGTGCCGCGCTCCTCGAACCAGGTCGTCGCATTGCCGGTCAGCGTGATGTCGCGCACATGGGCCATCACAGCCGTGCCGCGCTGCCACATCAGGTCCTGCGGCTCGCAGGCACTGATGTGGTGGCCGCGCCTTTGCGCCTCGCGCATCATGGCGAAGGTGGTGTCCTTGTAGATTTTGAAAGACGCCAGCGGATCGGCGATAAAAAGAATGTTCATGATTTATTGGATGACCTGAAGGCAATGGTTGTTTCAGCCGACCCCCGCAAGGGTGCGTGGCGTGCTTGCCCTTATTGTTGTACAAACTGCACCTCCCCGCCGCGAACCACGCCCCCAAAGGCCGAATCAACGTCGCTGATTGCACTGCCCGGACGCGTGACAGGAAAAGTGATGAGTGCGGTGCGATCCTTGCGACTGCGACGGCATGGCTGCCAAAACGACTGCTTTCAGATCACTTTATGGCGTGATTTTTGGCCATGGCCCAATAGATACGGCGGATTCAAATCTCGATCTTGCTCCCCAACTCCACCACCGAATTGTTCGGCAGATTCAGGAAGTCCGCTGCGCCGCTGGCATTATGGTGCATCTGCGCAAACAGCTTTTCGCGCCAGGGTGCCATGCCACTGCCAATGGTTGGCACCACGGTATCGCGCGAGAGAAAATAACTGGTCGTCATGGGTTCCAACTCGCAGCCGCGGCCCTTGATCTGCTGCAGCGCGCGTGGCAGGTCGAGGTCGTTCATGAAGCCATAGTGCACCATTACCTGCCAGCAGTCGTGGCCAAGCGATTCAATCTCCAGACGCTTGTTCATGCCGATCCAGGGCACCTCATGGTTGCGCACTGTCACAAACAGGTTTTGCTGATGCAGCACCTTGTTGTGCTTGAGGTTGTGCAGCAGCGCGTTGGGCACAATGCCAGGCTCGGCGGTCATGAAAATGGCCGTTCCCTCGACCCGCGCTGGCGGGTTGACGAACACGGCGTTCAGAAAACTGGGTAGGTCAATGGCGTCGGCACGCAGTTTTTCGTTGAGAATCCGTCGGCCCTCTTTCCAGGTGATCATCAGCGTGAAGACCGAGCCGCCTATGGCTAGGGGGAACCAGCCGCCGGCAAACAGCTTCATGAGGTTGGAGGCAAAAAATGCAAAATCGACGACAAAGAACACACCGGTAGCGGCAATGCACAAGCTGAGCGGGTAATTCCAGGCATAGCGAACCACATAGAAAGTCAGGATGGTGGTGATCAGCATGTCGGTGCACACCGCAATGCCGTAAGCGGCCGCCAGGTTGCTTGAGCTGCGGAACATCACCACGGCCAGCACAATGGTCACAAACAGCGCCCAGTTGACGAAGGGCAGGTAGATCTGGCCGGTGTCTCGCACACTGGTGTGCCGTATTTTCAGGCGCGGCAGGTAACCCATCTGAATCGCCTGCTTGGTGACGCTGAAGGCACCGGTGATAAGGGCTTGCGAGGCGATCACCGTGGCTATCGTGGCCAGACCGACCAGCGGCAGCAGCGTCCATTGGGGCGCCATCAGATAAAACGGATTTTTGACAGCCGCCGGATTGCCCAGCAGCAGCGCGCCTTGACCGAAATAGTTGAGCACCAGCGCGGGCATGACAATTGAAAACCAGGCCAGCCGGATCGGCTTCTTGCCGAAGTGGCCGAGGTCGGCGTAAAGCGCTTCAGCACCGGTGACGCACAGCACCACCGCGCCCAGGATGATAAAGGTCGTCCCCGGATTGGCCCACATGAACATCAGCGCGTAATACGGGCTGAGCGCCTTGAGGATGACAGGGTGGGTCGCGATCTGCGAGATCCCCATCAGGGCAATCACGGTAAACCAGACCAGCGTGAGGGGTCCAAAAAACTTGCCGATGCCGGAAGTGCCGTGTTTTTGCAGCGCAAACAGGCCAAACAGGATGATTAGCGTAACGGGAATCACGCCCTCGGTGAAGGCGGGCGAGACGACTTCCAGACCCTCGACTGCCGACAGCACTGAAATAGCCGGCGTGATGACGCCGTCGCCATAAAACAGCGAGGTGCCGAAAATACCCACAAGCAGCAAGATACGCCGCGTTTTGGGCCTGTCCTTGACTGCGGTTGAGGCCAGCGACAGCATGGCAATCAGGCCGCCCTCGCCATTGTTGTCGGCCCGCAGCACTAGGGTCACATACTTGATGGAGACGATGACGGTCAGCGTCCAGAAGAAGATGGACAGGATGCCATAGACGTTATCCGGGGTGAACGGAACACGCCCGGAGCCAAAAACCTCCTTGACGGCATACAGAACGCTGGTTCCGATATCGCCGTAGACGACACCAATGGCCCCCACAGTGAGCGCCGCAAGTGATGATTTTTTACTGGCCACAACAACTTCTTGGTGGTCGGCCGGTGAAAACACGGTCAGGAGTGGTCAAAAACAGGCGCAGATGGGTTACGTGTGGGTCACGCTATTTTGCGCCCAGCTTGCCTGTTTGAAGGTCAGCAATCACCCCCCAGGGCCAACAAATCCGGATTTTGTTGCAACGCAACAACTTGTAACATGGCCCCGCGCCGAACAAAGCATGCGCCCGACGCCTTGCGGATCGTTGAACGCCATGATTAATATAGTTGTCAACACCCGTTGCACATGAACAAAAGAGCTTAAGCGTTTACAAAATTTCCCCGGACAGACGCTGCAAGTCAGTCATACACCTCGGCGTCGGGGTCCGTCGCTTCCAGCTCGTAGCTGGCGGCCAGCATGGCCAGACGGCCGATCACACCGTACATGTAAAACCGGTTCGGGCTGCTGGAGCCGGGTTTTTCACCCGGCTGCGGCAGACGCCCGCTGTCGGCAAAGGCCAGCGGGACAAAGCTGGCGCCGGGAGCGTTGAGGTTTTCGTCCACGCCACGCTCGGCGTGCACGCGGTAAAACCCGCCAACCACATAGCGATCCATCATGTAGACCACTGGCTCGGCCACCGCGTCGTTGACGCGTTCGTTGGTCAACACGCCTTCCTGAATGATGACTTCGGAGAGCAACTGGCCGTCTTTGGTGGTGCTCATCTTGTTTTTGGTCTTGCGGCTCAGCACTTCGAGGTCTTTCACGTCGCGCACCGTCATGATGCCCATGCCGTAAGTGCCGTTGTCGGCCTTGACCACGACAAAGGGCTTTTCGTTGATACCGTACTCCTTGTATTTGCGCCTGATTTTTGTCAGCAGGGCATCGATGTTGGTGGTCAGGCAGTCCATCCCCCGGCCTTCGGTAAAGTTGACTGCACCGCAGTGTGCATACATCGGGTTGATGAGCCAGGGGTCAATGCCCAGCAGCTTGCCGAAGCGTTTGGAGACTTCCTCGTAAGCCTTGAAATGCCTGGACTTGCGCCGCACTGACCAGCCCGCGTGCAGCGGCGGCAGCAGGTATTGCTCGTGGAGGTCTTCGAGGATGCCCGGGATGCCGGCCGACAGATCATTGTTGAGCAAAATGGTGCAGGGATCGAACCCTTTGAGCCCCAGGCGCCGGTCGGTGCGAATCAGCGGCTCGATCGTGATCGACTCGCCAGTCGGCAGGTTCAGGGTGGTCGGCTCCTTGATGTCGGCATTGAGCGAACCAAGGCGCACATTCAGACCGGCCTGGTGAAAAATGCGCCTGAGCTGCAGCAGGTTCGACAGATAAAAGCTGTTGCGCGTATGGCTTTCGGGAACCAGCAGCAGGTTGCGCGCTTCCGGGCAGATTTTTTCAATGGCGGCCATGGCGGCCTGCACCGCCAGCGGCAGCATCTCGGGGGTCAGGTTATTCCAGCCACCAGGAAACAGGTTGGTGTCGACCGGAGCAAGCTTGAAGCCGGCATTACGGATGTCGACCGAGCAGTAAAACGGCGGCGTGTGCTCCATCCACTCAAGCCGGAACCAGCGCTCTATGGCCGGTGTCGTGTCAAGGATGCGTTGTTCAAGCTCGTTGATGGGGCCGGTCAGGGCGGTGATAAGGTGCGGGACCATGCAGCCACTTTCGATAGAGAGTTTTTGTTATGCAGTGTGGCGATAACACAGAGAAATTTTACGGATTTAAGTGATATGGGGGTGGTGCCCGAGCTTGCAAGAGCCGCTGGCAGACTGTCAGGTTCGTACTTCGCCCTGCCCCAGCACCACGTATTTGAGCGAGGTCAACCCTTCGATGCCGACCGGCCCTCGGGCGTGAAACTTGTCAGTGCTGATGCCAATTTCGGCACCCAGACCGAATTCAAAACCATCGGCGAAGCGGGTGCTCGCATTCACCATGACGCTGGCAGAATCAACCTCGCGCAAAAACTGCTGGGCGTGCATGTGATCGCGCGTGAGAATGGCATCGGTGTGGTGGCTGGAGTACTGGTTGATGTGGGCAATGGCTTCGTCAACGTCAGCGACCACCTTGATGCTGATGATGGGTGCAAGGTATTCCTCATACCAGTCCTGCTCGGTGGCGGATTGGATATTGGCGTCGGGAACTGCCACGAGAATGGCCCGTGCCTCGGCATCGCAACGCATTTCCACGCCTTTGGCGGAGTAGATGGCGCCAATTTTTGGCAAAAAGTCGGTTGCCGCGCCGCGCGCCACCAGCAAGCTCTCCAGGGTGTTGCAGGGGCTGTATTTCTGCGTTTTGGCGTTGTCAGCCACCTTGACCGCCATGGCGACGTCGCAGGGGTCATCAACATACACATGGCAGTTGCCGTCGAGGTGTTTGATGACCGGCACTTTGGCCTCGCGGCTGATGCGCTCGATCAGGCCCTTGCCACCGCGTGGAATGATCACATCAACATACTGCGGCATGGTGATGAGCTGGCCGACGGCGGCGCGGTCGGTGGTGAGCACCAGTTGCACGGCGTTGATGGGCAGGCCTGCTTGCGTTAGCGCCTGCTGCACCAGCGCCGCCAGCGCCTTGTTGGACTCGATGGCCTCGGAGCCGCCGCGCAGTATGCAAGCGTTGCCGCTCTTGATGGCCAGCGCTGCGGCTTCAATCGTCACATTGGGGCGGCTCTCGTAAATCATGCCGAAAACGCCAATCGGCACGCGCATCTGCCCGACGCGAATGCCGCTGGGCTGCTGCTTCATGCCGGAGATGCTGCCAATCACATCGGGCATGGCGGCCAGTTGCTCGCAACCCAGCGCCACGGTTTCGATATCTTTTGGGCTGAGTTTGAGCCGATCCAGCAGTGGGCCGGCTAACCCGGCTGCTTCAGCCTGTTCCAGATCGAGCCGGTTGGCCGATTGCAGCACCGCAATGTTCTGCCGCAGCAGCGCCGCCAAACCCAAAAGCGCTCTGTTTTTACTGGCTGTTGATGCCCGTGCGATCTGAGCTGAAGCCACTTTTGCCTTTGCACCCAGGGCATCCATCAAGCGCACGAGCTCACTGCTGATTGGGCTGTTTTTGGCCATGGTATTTGGGAGATCAGGAGCGTTCATGCCTCCATTTTGCCCGCAATCGCAGGCAATAAGAATGGCGGTCAACCGAGTTGCACGGCTTGCCCCTGCAAATCAAAAGGGATGAAAGCAGCAATCTCGCCGCGTTTGATGGCTTCCACCATGCGTTGCAGCGGCATTTCGGCGTCTTCGCTGCTGGGGGCCTGGTTGCCTGTGCCTGACAGCGCAGCCGTAAAGACAATCCCCCACTCATGGCCGAACTGGTGAGACTCGTTCACCAGCTCGGCAAATGAGTCAATTTCATAAGGACGCTTGTCTGCATACATCAGCGGCACCAATGCACCCCCTTCGCCAGCCTCGAAGCGCTCACGCTGCGCGGGAGTGCTGTCCTCGGGCAGTTCGATGGCGGTAAATACAAACAGCAGGCGCTGCGGAGCACTCTGGGCGCGGGCGGCCTGAAGGAGCTCATCAAAACTAGAAATGTCCATGGCACCATCCAATAATGAAAAAGGGGAGCAAGAAATGCGCTGGCCCTGTTAATTAAAACCAGTCATCCCCATCTCTTAAGGAGAAAGGGTACTCGAATAGTCTGCCAACACTGGCCGCAAGCGCTCGCCTTTGCGCGACTGCACCGTGCCCATGCTGACGAAGCACAGCGCGTGTTCGCCCTGCGACAAGTTGAACAGCGTGCGCAGCCCTGGCGATTTCAGGGCCTTGCCGCTGGTCAGCGCCGAGCCATAGCCCAATGCGGTGGCCATGAGCAGCATGTTCTGCACCGCGCAGCCTGCGGAAACGATGCGCTCATGCAGGTCGATCTCCGGGTCACCACGCGCGCCATCAACCACCACCAGCATGAGTAGCGGGGAGCGGTGCGCCTTTTCCCGCGCCTGCGCCACCTGCCCGGGTGTGGCCGCGGCGTCGCGCTCAATCAATGCCGCTCCAAAAACGTCGGCCAGCCGGCCCCGTGCATCCTGCGGCACCAGCACAAAGCGCCAAGGCAAAAGCTGGCCGTGGTCGGGGGCAGACGCCGCGGCGCTCAGAATCATGGCCAATTGATCCGCATCGGGCGCGGGTGCCTGCAATCGCTTGGGCAAAATGGTTTGGCGCGTCTGCATCAGCAGCGCAGCCATGTTCGCCAATTCGCTGTTGGACGTCACCCTGGTCGCCCATCACTGCGCAGGCGGCCATACCAGGCACCCAGGCGCACGCCCCAAACGATCATCGCGGTGGCCCACAGCACAGCTGCAGCCAGCAGCAGCCCACCTGTCAGCGGGCTCTGCGCCGCCGCTGCAATGCGCAGCACCGTAGCCGTCTGCAACAGCCAGAACAGCGACCAGACGAGGCGGTCGGCTACCAGTGTGCGGCCGCTGTGACCACAGGAAACGCGCGTGACCATGGCGAGCAGCAACGAAGTCAGGCAGCCCATGGTGAGGGCATGCAGGGCCCCCAAACCCAGCACAGGTGCACCCTGCAGCAGCCCCAGCAGCTGCGAAACGCCACCCAGTACCAAAGCCAAACCAAGCCACATAAAACCGATATACAGCATTGCCAACAGGCGATTCTTGAGACTTTGCACCAACCCCCAGACCCAAGCCAGCCAAAGCAGCACAGCGCCCACCACCAGCTCAAAGAGGCCGCGCGCGAGCACCCACAGCCAGCCAGCCGAGCCTTGCAGCGGGCCATCAAGTTCTACCCACACCGCAGCTACCTCCACTGTGGCAGCCGCCAGCATCAGCCACAACACCCAGAACGGACGCCAAACCGCGACCATTGGCATCGCGCTGGAGGTAAAGAAGGGAATCATGCGGTGTGCCACTGAAACGAACACCACCAGAACGAAACCCCACAGACCGGTGAGCACGCAGGCCAGCGCGACGGCAGGGGCATCCAGCAGCTGACTGAGTATCAGACCCGCCAGACTGAAACAACCCACGATGCAGGCTACGCCGATGGTGCGCGCATGCAATTGATCTTCAGCCCGGCTGAGCCTGATCAGCCGCCAGAACAAGCTGGTCACCCAGAACAACCCGGCCCAGACCATGAGCAACGCGGCCACCGACACCAGCGCATGCAGATGTGCACCCGTCAGCCACAGCAGCCATCCCGTCGCTTGCAACAATAGTGGCGCCAGCAACTGCCGGGCTTCAAGAGGCGGAACACCCAGCCACTTGGGTCCGGCGGTGAACAAAAAACCGGAGAAAAACAGCGGAGCAAAGCCAAAGGTCATCACCGCCCCGTGCACCAGCGACGGCGACAGTGCGTATGGCAGACCCAATACGCCGCTGGCCCGATCCAGCTGCACCAGCGCCCACCAGACCCCCGACGCCACCAGCACCAGCATGGCCAGAAAAAATCCCAAACGATGAGGCGCGAGCAGCAGGTAGCCGATACGCCAGCGGCGGTCCAGCTTGGCCAGCTCCCGGGCGCCAGGCTTACCCCTGGTCACCCCCGAGGGAATGACCGGCCGCTGGATCATCCACAGCTTCCCAAATGACCGCATTGGGTGCAGTAGTCGCAGCCGTCCTTGCGAATGACGGCATGTGCTCCGCACTCACTGCATTTTTTTCCCGCCATGACGGGTGGCGTACCGTTGGCGGGAGCGTCTTCCTGATCCTGCAACAACTCATCTTGCGCCTGCTGACCAGTGGCGCGCTGCGCCAGAATGTTCTGGATGGCGTAAGCGATGGCGGCGACCTCCGAGTCATGCCACATCGGCACCGGTGTGCCATCGGTCTTGTGGTGCACACCCAGGCGCACCGGACCGCGGTCCCAGGCAACCTTGCGCATGTCGCTGAGCGCTCGCTCCAGGAACCCGCCGCGCGCGGCCAGTGACAGCAAGCGCATGCTTGACGTAATCCATTGCTGCGACTCGCCGCTTTGACCCACCGGCATGAAAAACTCAATGGCGCGGTCCACCATGGACACGCCATCAGCGCCAGGCACCGGTAAAAACGACACCAGAAGGTACAGGGTTTTGCGTCCCTCCTGCGTCCAGTACTCCACCTTTTCCGCCACCGCCGACAGCGCACCTTTGGGTCGGCTTTCAATGACCGTGCGCATGGGGTCAACAGCTACCGCCGATGATGGCGCCATGGCCGGTGCGTGCACTTCCAGCACCGAGCCCAAAATGGCATTGGGTCGGTAGGTGGCCAAGCCTTTGAGGTGCGCACGCCAGGCCTGGCTGTACAACCCCTTGAAGTCCTCATAGGGGTAGTCGGCTGGCACATTGACGGTCTTGGAAATCGCCGTATCCACAAAGGGTTGCACCGCTTGCATCATGGCAATGTGGCCGTCCGCTGACATGTCGAGCGCGGAGATGAAGTAGTCGGGCAACTGCTCCACGTTGCCGCCCAGTTCACGGTACAGGCGCCATGCATGATCTTCCACCGCATAGCTGGTGGTGCTGCCGTCAGACTCACGCTTCTTGCGCCGGTACATCCACGAGAACGCCGGCTCTATGCCATTCGACGCGTTGTCGGCAAACGCCAGGCTGACCGTGCCCGTAGGGGCGATCGACAACAGGTGACTGTTGCGAATACCATGCGCGCGAATGGCCTGCTGCAACTCGGCGGGTAACCGGCTGGCAAAGGTGCCAGGGGCCAGATAGCCGTCAGCGTTGAACTTCGGAAAAGCACCCTTTTCCCTGGCCAGCGCTACGGATGCGGCGTACGCCGCATCGCGCATGTGCTCGGCAATGCGCGCTGCCATATCCTGGCCCTCGGGCGCGTCGTAGCGCAGGCACAACATGCTCAACACGTTGCCCATGCCGGTAAAGCCCACGCCAATTCGGCGTTTGGCAGCGGACTCCTCGCGCTGCTGCGGCAGCGGCCAGAAGGTCACATCGAGCACATTGTCAAGCGCACGCACCTGGGTCGCGACAGATTTCCCGAACGCCTCAAAATCAAACGCTGGCACGCCGTCAAAGCCAAACGGGTGTCGCACAAAACGTGTCAGGATGATCGGCCCCAAGTCGCAGCAACCATAAGGTGGCAGCGGCTGCTCGCCACAGGGGTTGGTAGCGGCAATCGACTCGCAATAGCCCAGATTGTTATCCTGGTTAATATGGTCCAGAAACAGGATGCCGGGCTCTGCGAAGTCGTAGGCCGAACGCATCACGGTGTCCCAGAGCTCACGCGCTGGCAGCGTCTGATAGGCCCACAGACCGTCGGGACGCTGCAAGGCCCCTTGCGCGATGATCGCTGCACCAGGTTTGGCCCGATGCACCAGTTCCCAGGGCTGATCGTCAGCAAGCGCCTGCATGAATGCGTCGGATACGCCCACCGACACATTGAAATTGTTCCAGCGCCCCGGCGTGCGCTTGGCGGTGATGAATTCCTGCACATCGGGGTGGTCAATGCGCAGCACGCCCATCTGCGCGCCGCGTCGCGCACCGGCACTTTCCACCGTGGAGCAGGACTGGTCAAACACATTGATGTAGCTGCATGGCCCGGATGCCATGGAAGCTGTGCCCTTGACCTCGGCGCCGCGCGGGCGAATACGCGAAAAATCGTAGCCGACGCCACCCCCGCGCCGCATGGTTTCGGCAGCCTCGCGCAAAGCCTCGTAGATCCCTGGATAACCCTCATCATCCACACCCTGGATGCAGTCGCCCACGGGCTGCACAAAACAGTTGATCAGGGTGGCCTGAATCGCGGTGCCTGCGGCACTCATGATGCGACCCGCGCCAATGGCACCGGCGTGCAGGTTTTCCAGAAACCGGGCCTCATGCACGGCGCGTTGCGCTTCAGGTTCGACTGAAGCGAGCGCTCTCGCGACGCGACGGTACACGTCCTCCAGCCCGTTCTCGCCGGATTTGAGGTATTTTTCCTTGAGCACATCATGACTGATGGGCTGAATTGCCATCAGGTCGTGCGGTTGACTAAAATTTTCGCGCTTCATATCACAATATCCTCAAGATGTATCACCATCAAAACATGTTCGAACTGGTGGAAATGTCTGCTGCTGGGGCTACCTAAACCGGTCAAAAAATTGCATCCAGGTACGTCGCGAGTCTGGTTTTCCCCTAACCAATCCTGGCCCATCAGACTCTGGAAACGACTAGCCAGTGCTTGTCCAATTGTGTCGGACTGACACGCTACCGGCAGCGTTCGAAGAGACTATAGCACGCTATAGGTAGTGTTTATGAGGATACAACAACAGGAATGAATATTCCCTCGATCTCAAATTATCAAGCAAAAAGCGCTATCAAGGTAATAACTTTTTACACTTATTCGGCGTCGACCAGAACGTTTGTTTTACTACTAAAAAATTTGACCCGCAAGAGGCTTGGCGAGGATGTGACGGCTACCTGTCGGAGGTCTTGTCAGATTGCACCGGGCACGATCAGCCCGCTCACACGCTCAACGTGAATCAGGTCACCTGTCGCAACGGGTACAACGCCCGGATACCGGATCATTCGGCCACTATTCAATGCCGCTGCTCACTGCACCAGCGGCGTGTCGGCACCGCCCAGATCAATGCCTTCCACCAGCGCTTGCCCGACCAGCAGACTCATGTACTGATGCAGGGCCCTGGCACGCGACTGCATGGTCAACAGGGCGGCAATGCGCTCGCGCACTTCCTCGTAATCTGGCTGCTTGCCGCTGCGGCGCTCCAACACGTCGATGATGTGAAAACCGAAACGCGTGTGAAACAAGCGGGGATGCACTCCCACGGTCGACTGGGAGTACTTTTGGTGAAACAGTTCGCTGGCCAGTTCAGGCGCGCAATCATCCGGACTGATCCATCCGAGGTCACCGCCCTGGGTGCTGCTGGGGCAGTTTGACAACTCGGCCGCCAGCTGGGCGAAGCGCTCGGGGAGAACGCCCTTGTGCGAGAGCTCTAGCAGTGCCCGCTCGGCATGCACCGTGAGCGCCTGGACGTTGACGCCGGGCGTGACCGCAAACAGGATGTGCCGCACATGCAGCGCCTGCCCCACGACAAACTGCGGCTTGTGGGCTTCGTAATAGCGCAGGCCTTCGTCCTCTGTAGGCTGGGGGGTGACCACGTCCTGATCCACCATGGTCTCGATGATCCCGCGCTCGGCCTCGTCAAGCTCGGGCGCCGTCAGTCCGGCGTGGCGCGGCAACAGGCCTGCCAGCACCGCCTGCTGGCGCAGCAGTTCGGAATAAGCCAATTCGCGCAGTGTGGCCAGGTCCGGGCGCTGCCCGGGCGCATGCAAAGCGATGCCGTTGATGCAGGCTGTCGGCAATGCCGCCTCGCTCACCGTGCTGGCGCATTGGCAGGCGCTGCTACCGCAGCCTGTGATCGTGGACGTCTGGATGCTCATTAAAATTACCTCGCTGATCAAACAATGTTCTAACGGTTGCCCAGCGGCTTACGCGCTGTGACACCCAGGCGGCGGCTGCGCACGACCTGATACGGACGCACGACATAGGCCACAGAGCCAAACCCGCTCCACACATGCACCAGTCGGGTGAACGGAAAGATCAGGAAGATCGACATCCCCAGGAACATGTGCGCCTTGAACGTCCAACCCGCTTCGGCGAGCAGCTCTGGCGCGCCCGCACGGAAGGTCACGATGTGCTGCGCCCATTCGGCCAGCCTGAGCATCATGCTGCCGTCCAGGTGCTGGGCCGACAGCGGGATGGTTCCCAAGCCGAGTGCCAACTGCAGCCACAGCAGCCACAACAACACAATGTCGCTGGTTTTCGAATTGACACGGATGCGCGGGTCAGTCAGACGGCGATGCAACAGGATGGAGATACCGATGAATCCGAGCAGACCAAACAGACCGCCCGACACCATGGCCAGCAACTGCTTGGCGCCCGCGCTGATGAACGGCTCGTAAATAAAGTGCGGCGTCAGCAGGCCAAAGCTGTGACCGAAAAGCAGGAACAGCACGCCCACATGAAACAGGTTGCTGCCCCATCGCAGCTGGCCGGCGCGCAGCAGTTGCGAGGAATCGCTCTTCCAGGTGTACTGGTCGCGGTCGAAACGGATCAGGCTACCGATCAGGAACACCGTCAGGCAGATGTAGGGATAGATACCAAAAAGAAAATCGTTCAGCGTGGTCATGCTTGCGCTCCTTCGACAGGACGTCCCTTGCGGACGATGTGAATCGGTTGCGGCTGGTCAGGCCTGGCCTGGCCCTTGGACGAGCAGCCGTCAAAAACAACCGGCTCTTCCCAGACCGCGTCGATCGGCTCCTCGGCTGCGACTTGCACCGGCTGGGCTTTTTCTCCGGCCAGCTCCAGCAGCGCGCCGAGCACGCAGGCGTAGGCGCTGCCGCGTTGCTGCAGCGCCGAAAAAATCGCGTTAAAAATATGCGCCATCTCGGCCAGGAATTCGCGCGCCTCGCGTGGCGGCTGCGTCGAGGTGAATTCGAGCACCACCGGTAAAAAGTCGGGCATCTCGCCTTCGGCGAGAAAAAGACCGGCCTTCTCGTAGGTCTGCGCCAGATCGATCATGGCCGGCCCCCGGTCGCGCGAGTCCCCATGCACATGTTCGAACAGATGCAGAGAGGTGGCGCGGCCACGGTCGAACAGCTCGACATACGCGGCTTCGGCGTCGAGCGGCGCCGCAAGCGCCAGCGAATCGATCAGGGCGTCCAGCTCGGCCAGCCGCTGCGGCGGCAGTGCGCGCTCGTCGTGCAGCGCTTCGCGAAGTTCCGCGAGCTTGCCGCGCAGCTCGGCGTCCGGATAACCGAGCAGCCGAGCCAGCACGCGCAGGCTCCTGGACGCCATGGTGGGGTGGTTAAAAAGCGCCATGGTTCAGACCTCCACCTTGATGGGAATAGTGCGTTTTCGGTTGCCGCCAAACAGGCTCACGTCGCTGGCGCCGTCAGAGCAGCCGTTACCGAAAGTAAAGCCGCAACCGCCGCGCATATCGAACGCGTTCTCGGCGTATTCGCGGTGGCTGCTCGGAATCACGAAGCGGTCTTCGTAGTTGGCGATCGCCATGATGTGGTACATCTCCTCGACCTCGGCCACCGTCAGGCCGGCTTGCTCCAGCACGGCCAGGTTCTGTAACTGGTCCACGTGCTTGCTGCGCTGGTAGGAACGCATCGCCAGCATGCGCTGGAGCGCACGGATCACCGGCGCGGTGTCGCCTGCCGTCAGCAGGTTGGCCAAATACTGCACGGGAATGCGCATCTGGGCGATGTCCGGCAGCTCGCCGTTGATGCCGATCTGACCGGCGTTGGCCGCCGAGGTGATGGGCGACAGCGGCGGCACATACCAGACCATGGGCAGGGTGCGGTACTCCGGGTGGAGCGGCAATGCCACTTTCCATTCCACGGCCATCTTGTAGACCGGGCTGCGGCGTGCGCCTTCGAGCCAAGCCTCCGGAATGCCGTCAGCTCTAGCCTGCTCGATCACCTTCGGATCGTGCGGGTTCAGGAAAATGTCGAGCTGGGCCTGGTACAGGTCCTTGTCGTCTTCCACGCTGGCCGCTTCCTGGATACGGTCGGCGTCATACAGCACCACGCCGAGGTAACGGATGCGCCCGACGCAGGTTTCGCTGCACACGGTGGGCTGGCCAGCCTCGATGCGCGGGTAGCAAAAGGTGCACTTCTCGGCCTTGCCGCTCTTCCAGTTGTAGTAAATCTTTTTGTACGGGCAACCGGAAACACACATGCGCCAGCCGCGGCACTTGTCCTGGTCGATCAGCACGATGCCGTCTTCCTCGCGCTTGTAGATCGAGCCAGAGGGGCACGAGGCCACGCAGGCCGGGTTGAGACAGTGCTCGCACAGGCGCGGCAAATACATCATGAAGGTGTTTTCAAACTGGCCGACCATGTCCTTCTGGACCTGCTCGAAATTCGCCAGATTGGCATCCTTGCTGCGCTTGGAGAACTCGCCGCCGAGGATTTCTTCCCAGTTCGGGCCCCATTCGATCTTTTCCATGCGCTTGCCGGTGATCAGGCTGCGCGGACGCGCCGTCGGCGTGGCCTTCATCTCGGGCGCTGACTGCAAATGGTCATAGTCGAAGGTGAAGGGCTCGTAATAGTCGTCGATCTGCGGCATGTTCGGATTGGCGAAGAGGCGCATCAAGAGCTTCCACTTGCCGCCCTGGCGCGGTTCGATGGAGCCGTCGCTCTTGCGAACCCAGCCGCCGTTCCACTTGTCCTGGTTTTCCCACTCCTTGGGGTAACCAATGCCGGGCTTGGTCTCGACGTTGTTGAACCAGGCGTATTCCATGCCCGGACGGCTGGTCCAGACATTCTTGCAGGTGACTGAACAGGTGTGGCAACCGATGCACTTGTCCAGGTTCAGCACCATGCCGATTTGCGCGCGTACCTTCATGCTGCTTCTCCCAGTTGTTGCACCGCGTGGGCAGGTTGGTCATCGCTTGGCGTGTCCAGCCAATCAACCTTGTCCATCTTGCGCACCACCACAAATTCGTCGCGGTTGGTGCCTATGGTTCCGTAATAGTTGAAACCGTAAGAGAGCTGCGCGTAGCCGCCTATCATGTGGGTTGGCTTGAGCACGATGCGCGTCACCGAGTTGTGAATGCCGCCACGCTGGCCGGTGATTTCCGAACCCGGCGTGTTGACGATTTTTTCCTGCGCGTGATACATCATCACCATGCCGGGCTTGACGCGCTGGCTGACGACCGCCCGCGCGGCAATCGCGCCGTTGACGTTGTACAGCTCGACCCAGTCGTTGTCTTCCACGCCGATCAGCTTGGCATCATCTTCACTGATCCAGATGATCGGTCCGCCGCGGCTGAGCGTGAGCATCAGCAGGTTGTCGGTGTAGGTCGAGTGGATACCCCACTTCTGGTGCGGCGTGATGAAGTTCAGCAGGATCTCGGAGTTGCCGTTGGAGCGGATGCCGTGCACGCCTGCCGTTGCCTTCAGGTTCACTGGCGGACGGTAGCTGGCCAGGCCCTCGCCAAAGGCCAGCATCCATGGATGATCCTGGTAGAACTGCTGACGCCCGGTCAGGGTGCGCCAGGGGATGTATTCATGCACGTTGGTGTAGCCGGCGTTGTACGAGACGGTCTCGGACTCAATGCCGCTCCAGGTGGGCGAGCTGATGATCTTGCGCGGCTGCGCCTGGATGTCGCGGAAACGGATCTTCTCGTCTTCGCGGTGGATCGCCAGGTGCGCATGCTCGCGCCCGGTCTGCTTTGAGAGCGCATTCCAGGCCTTCACCGCCACATGGCCGTTGGTTTCAGGCGCGAGCTGCAGCACCATCTCGCAGGCATCAATGTCACTGTCGATCCGGGGCATGCCCAGGGTCACGCCCGGCTCGGTGACAAGGCCGTTCAACTCGCCGAGCTGCCGCACTTCAGTCTCGGTGTTCCACGAAATGCCCTTGCCGCCATTGCCCACCTTGTTCAGCAGCGGACCGACCGCCGTAAAACGCTTGTAGACGTTGGGATAGTCGCGTTCGACCACCTGCCATTTGCGGCGCCGTCTTGCCGGGGATCAACTCGCACTCGCCGCGCTTCCAGTCCTTTACCTCGAAAGGCTGGGCCAGCTCGCCCGGTGAGTCGTGCATCAGCGGCGTCAGCACCATTTCGCGCTCGACACCGAGGTGGCCGTCGCAGAGCTCGCTGAATTTTTTCGCGAAGCCCTTGTAGATTTCCCAGTCGCTTTTTGACTGCCACACCGGGTCCACGGCGGTGGACAGCGGGTGGATGAAGGGATGCATGTCGCTGGTGTTGAGGTCGTTCTTTTCGTACCAGGTCGCGGTGGGCAGCACGATGTCGGAATACAGGCAGGTCGTGCTCATGCGGAAGTCGAGCGTGACCAGCAGGTCGAGCTTGCCTTCGGGGGCCTTGTCGTGCCAGACCACTTCCTCGGGCTTGCCTTCTTCGGCGCCCAGGTCCTTGCCCTGCACGCCGTTGCTTGTCCCCAACAGGTGCTTCAGGAAGTATTCATGCCCCTTGCCCGACGAGCCGATGATGTTGGAGCGCCAGACGAACATGTTGCGCGGCCAGTTGGCAGGGTGGTCAGGGTCTTCGCAGCTCAGCTTGAGCGAGCCGTCCTTGAGCGACTTGACCACATAGTCTTTCGCATCCAGGCCCTGGGCCTGCGCGTCCTTCACCACCTGCATCGGATTGGTCTGCAGCTGCGGTGCGCTCGGCAGCCAGCCCATGCGCTCGGCGCGCACGTTGTAGTCGATCATGCTGCCGCCGTAGAGCTTTTTGTCCGCCAGTGGCGAGAGCACTTCGTCAACACCGAGCTTCTCGTAGCGCCACTGATTCGTGTGCGCGTAAAAGAAGCTGGTCGAGTTCATCTGGCGCGGTGGGCGGATCCAGTCGAGCGCGAAGGCCAGCGGCGTCCAGCCGGTCTGCGGCCGCAGCTTTTCCTGGCCCACATAGTGCGCCCAGCCACCGCCACTCTTGCCGATGCAGCCGCACATCATCAGCATGTTGATGACGCTGCGGTAGTTCATGTCACTGTGGTACCAGTGGTTCATGCCGGCGCCGATGATGACCATCGAACGGCCCTCGGTTTTCTCGGCGTTTTCGGCGAATTGGCGCGCGACGGTGATCACCTGGTCGCGCGGCACGCCGGTGATCTGCTCCTGCCAGGCCGGCGTGTAGGGGGTGTTGTCGTCGAAATCGGCCGCCGCCAGTTCACCGGCCAGGCCGCGTGGAATGCCGTATTGCGCGGCCTGCAGGTCGAACACCGTGGCCACCAGGGCCGAGCGTTCCTCGCCGGCCTTGCCCAGCGAAATGCGCTGCACCGGCACTGTGCGCACCAGCACATCGCCTTGCTCGTTGTTCGGAAAATGCTCGTGATGGATGCCGCCGAAATACGGAAAACCCACCTTGGCGCTGTCCTGGCTCGGATCGTCGCCTTCGAGCACCGACAGCTTGAGCGTCACCTCGTCACCCTGGCGTGCTTCTTTAGCCTCCAGGTTCCACTGCCCGGCGTCGGCGCGGCCGTCCGGGCCCCAGCGAAAGCCGATCGCGCCATGCGGCAACACGACCTTGCCGAGCGCATCGAATGCGACGGTTTTCCACTCCGGATTGTTGGCCTGGCCGAGTTTGCCGTTGAAGTCGGACGCCCGCACGTAGCGATCCGGCACCATGATGGTTTCGCCGTTTTCCAGTTGGTGCTCTTTCAGCATCACCAGCATCGGCAGGTCGGTGTAGCGACGCGCGTAGTCGTCAAAATAGGCCGAGCGCGGCCGGCCGTTGCCGCCGAAATAAAAGTCTTTCAAGATCACATGGCCCATCGCCATGGCCACCGCGGCATCGGTGCCCTGCTTCGGATGCAGCCACAGGTCGGAAAGCTTGGCCACCTCGGAATAGTCGGGCGTGATGGCCACGGTCTTGGTGCCCTTGTAACGCACCTCGGTGAAGAAATGCGCGTCAGGCGTGCGCGTCTGCGGCACGTTCGAGCCCCAGGCGATGATGAAACTCGAGTTGTACCAGTCGGCCGACTCGGGTACGTCGGTCTGCTCGCCCCAGACCTGCGGACTGGACGGAGGCAGGTCGCAATACCAGTCGTAAAAACTCAGGTTCACGCCGCCTATCAGCGAGAGATAGCGCGAACCCGACGCGTAACTGACCATGGACATCGCCGGAATCGGCGAGAAACCGATGATGCGGTCGGCACCATGCTTTTTGATGGTGTACACATTGGACGCAGCGATGATTTCGTTGACCTCGTCCCAGGTCGAGCGCACGAAGCCGCCCAGGCCGCGCACGCTCTGGTAGTCGCGCCGCTTGGCGTCGTCCTGAACGACGGCTGCCCATGCCTCAACGGGAGCCAGCGTCAGGCGCGCTTCGCGCCAGTGCTTGAGCAGGCGCGCACGCACCATCGGGTACTTGACGCGGTTGGCGCTGTACAGATACCAGCTATAGCTCGCGCCGCGCGAGCAGCCGCGCGGTTCGTGGTTGGGCATGTCCCAGCGCGTCCGCGGGTAATCGGTCTGCTGGGTCTCCCAGGTCACGATGCCGCCCTTGACATAAATCTTCCATGAGCACGAACCTGTGCAGTTCACGCCGTGCGTGCTGCGCACGATCTTGTCGTGGGCCCAGCGGTTGCGATAGGCATCCTCCCAGGTACGGTCTTCAGCCGTGGTGACGCCGTGATCGCCAGAAAACGATTCCCTCGGGCTGGAAAAGTGGCTTAGTCGATCGAGAAAATGACTCATTTGATTCTCCGGTAATACGGTAAAAGCGAGTTGAGCAGCGCGTCAAGGGTTTTTGATCTCGGCACCACGGCGCAGGTAGAACCACCAGTTCAGCACCAGGCACAAGGCATAGAAAATAGCAAAGCCATACATTGCAATCTCAGGCGTTCCCGCCTTGATCTGGGCACCAATCACCACCGGGGCGATGAAGGCGCCATAGGCGGCAATGGCCGAAGTCCAGCCCAGCACCGGGCCGGCTTGCTGGCGGTCGAAAATTACCCCAATGGTGCGGAAGGTCGAGCCATTGCCAATGCCGCTGGCGGCGAACAACACGACAAAGAGCACCATGAACATCAGGAAATATTGCTCAGGCGTGGCCGACTTGTAGGCCAGCAGCATCACATAGCCGAGCGCGCTCGAGGCCACAACCATCACCGCCGAAATAACCTGCGTCACGATGGAGCCGCCAACCTTGTCCGATATCCACCCACCCACGGGCCGGATCAGTGCTCCCACCAAGGGGCCGATCCAGGCGTAGGTCAGTGCCGACGGCGCATTCGGATTCTTGAGCACGTGTTGCATGACACCGGCGGCATCGGGCACATGGCTGACTCCGAAAATAACCGTGATCGCAAGCGGCAGCGCCATCGAAAATCCGATGAATGATCCGAACGTGACGATATAGAGCACTGTCAGCGCCCAGGTGTGCCGGTTGCGAAAAATGGCGAACTGCGCGGCAATGCCGTCCTTCATCGTGCCGAATGCCGTCAGCTTCATCACCAGCAGCATGCTGATCACAATCAGCGGCATGTCAACCCACATATTCAGCAAGCCGAGGCCCGTGGGTTTGGGCAGGTACAGATACAGCCCCACAAAGGTTGGAACAAATGAAAGGGTATACAGCCAGGTGATCTTGAGGAAGGCCGGGATCGTGCCGCCGATGTTGGGGGAAACCGTCAGCAGGTTGTTCATGCCAAAGAAACACAGGATCGACAACGGCACCAGCGACAACAGCCACCCGAGGCCGGCGTTCTGGATCCAGGTGGGCGTGCCGGCGGCGATCTTGCCAAAAATCCAGCCGCTGTCTTTCACCAGGGTCATCGGCTCGCCGCCGAAGCTGCCGAACAGGCTCATTGTCATCACCAGCGGAATGACAATTTGCATGGTCGTTACGCCGAGGTTGCCCAGACCCGCATTGATACCCAGCGCCGTACCCTGCAGGCGCTTGGGGAAGAAGGTGGTGATATTGGACATGGAACTGGCGAAGTTGCCGCCGCCCACGCCCGACCACAGTGCCATCAGTTGGAACGCCCAAAGGGGCCAGTCTTTGTGCTGCAGCACGATACCGGTGCCGATGGCCGGCGCCAGCAGCATGGCAGTCGTCAAAAATATGGTGTTGCGCCCACCTGCCAGCCGGATCAGGAAGGCGGCCGGAATGCGCATGGTGGCGCCAGCCAGGCCTGAAATGGCCGTGAGTGTGAACAGCTCGGCCTGGGTAAACGGAAAGCCCAGATTGAGCATTTGCACGGTGATGATGCCCCACATGCCCCAGACGGCAAAACCACACAGCAGGGCCGGCACGGAAATCCAGAGGTTTCGGTAAGCCACGCGCTTGCCGATGCTTTCCCAGAACTGCTCATCCTCGGGACGCCAGTCGGTGATATCTACAGTGAGATTGGTTTTTGTGTTCATGATCGTTTTTTTAAAAGAGTTTGGTTTCAAACCCGCGCGCCAGCCGCGTTGCTGCCCATGACTTCAGTGCGGCGCACTTCGGTCCAGTACATCCAGATCAGCGAAACCCAGACCACGCCATACATGAGCATGAAGGCGCTGGAACGGATGCCCGTGAGGTCCATCAGCGCGCCGAACATGATCGGCATCATGAAGCCGCCCATGCCGCCTGCCAGCCCGACGATACCGCTAATGGTGCCGATGTTGTGGGAATAGTCGTCGCTGATGTACTTGAAGACGCTGGCTTTGCCAAAGGCAAAGGCCACACCCAGGACGGCCATCAATGCAGTGAACATGTAGACGTTCAGGCCGATGTGAAAAGTGCTCGGGCCGTTGGCTGTCACGATAGAAAAGTCCATCTGCGGGTATGACAGCAGGAACAGGCAGATCCAGCTCACCCACAACACCCACCAGGTCATGCTGTGTGCACCGTACTTGTCGGACAGGACGCCGCCCAGCGCGCGCAACACGCCGCCTGGCAGCGAAAAACAGGCCGCCAGCAGCGCAGCAACACGAATGTCCAGACCATACTCGCCCACGTAGTACTGCACCATCCACAGGCTCAGCGCCACGTAGCCGCCGAAGACAATGCTGTAGTACTGGCAGTACTTGAGCACTTTTGGATCTTTCAGCGCCTTGAGCTGGTCGCTGAACTTGACATGACGGGGCACAAGATGAGATGGCTCGCTGTAACTGAACAGCCAGAACAGCACGGCGGTGCCGAGCATGATGGCCGCATAGACCTTCGGCACCATGGTCCAGCCAAAGGCCACCAGCAGCACCGGCGCCACGAATTTATTCACCGCCGCGCCCGAGTTACCGGCACCGAACACACCCATGGCCATGCCTTGTCGCTTCTTGGGAAACCAGCGGGCCACATAGGGTGTGNNTGTGTATAAGAGACAGCATAGGG
Organism: Polaromonas sp. UBA5171; assembly: GCA_002413395.1. Lineage (GTDB taxonomy): Bacteria > Pseudomonadota > Gammaproteobacteria > Burkholderiales > Burkholderiaceae_C > Polaromonas. The sequence continues at coordinate 43,189 of DHWX01000122.1, forward strand.
TGTGCCCACCGAAAAAGAGCCGCCTGCCAAGCCGACAAACAGGCCGATCACGATGAAATGCCAGTACGCGGTGGCGTAGCTCATGAGCCAGATCGCCGGCACCGTGATGGCCATCAGCGTAGCCATGACGATACGTCCGCCGTACTTGTCGGTCCAGATGCCCAAGGGGACGCGGACAAGGGAACCCGTCAGCACCGGCATGGCCATGAGCACGCCGAACTGGGTTGCATTGAGATCAAGTATCTTTTTGAGCGGGACGCCAATCACGGCGAACATCATCCACACCATGAAGCACACCGTGAATGCCAGCGTGCTGACAATCAGAACCGACCAGGCTTTTTTTGAATTTCTCAGTTCAGAGGCCATATTTTTCTCCAGAGACATGGCATGACTTTCGGCTTTTTCCGGGGTTTTGACTATCCGCCATTGGAACGTGACGAAGCGCCAAAGGAACGATGCCAGCCCTCGCCGCCATCGTTCTGAAGAACTACTCCCGAATCAAAATGAAGCGGAGTTGATCCAGATCAACCCAATTCCCCGTTGGCCGCATAAACGGCGGCCTGTACGCGCGAGGTCAGCTGCAACTTGCGCAGGATGTGCTGTACGTGAATTTTCACCGTCGTTTCCGCAATGTCGAGCTTGCGCGCAATCAGCTTGTTGCTATCGCCGCCCGCGATCAGCGTCAGAACTTCGCGCTCGCGGACGGACAGCAGATCAATGGCCGACCTGTCCCGCAGAACCGGTACCAGCTCAACACTCGCACGGCCGGCATCCGTGTCTGCCGTCTCGCCCGGCGGGGAGGGCGGTGCCTTGGCACGGAAGGCGGTGACCAGCTTGGTCATCATTTCCGGGCTGACCACGGACTCCCCGGCGAGGACCTTGACGATGAACTCGGACAGGTGATCCAATTCCACGGTTTTCAGCAGATAGCCGTCGGCGCCGGCCTGCAGCGCGGCAGTCAAGTCGTCCTCGTTCTCGCTCACGGTCAGCATCAGGATGCGGGCTCCCGGGGCCGCGTCCTTGAGCGATGCGATCCCTTCGACGCCGCGAACACCCGGCAGGTGGTTGTCCAGCAGGATCAGGTCAGGCCTGCTGCGCTCAACGCAACGCAGGGCTTCGCCGATGTCGCCAGCCTCGCCGGTCACGTCGAAACGCTCGTCCAGCGACAGCAGCGCGATCAAGCCCCTGCGAAACAGGGTGTGGTCGTCAACCACCAGCAGCCGAATTGGTTTCATCGTGTCCTTTTCTCAGGCACCGTGCGCCGGTCCGGCGAGGAACGCGAGGTCCAGGCCGGTTGTCGCCACGCTTGCGCCCGTCACCGGGTGCGGCGGCAACGTCAGCGTAACCGTCGTTCCCTGACCCGGCCCGGATGCGACCCTCACCTCGGCGCCGATGCGCTCGGCACGCTCACGCATGATTTTTATCCCCACATGAGATTCGCCACGACTCTGATGGGCGTCAAAGCCGGTGCCATTGTCGCGCACCACAAAGCGCCAGCGCGCGCCCTTGACCACCTCAAGAGCGACATGCGTGGCCCCGGCGTGCTTGCGCACATTGGACAGCGCCTCCTGTAACACATGCAGCACCTGCACCTGCACGTCCGATGGCAGCGGCAGGCCGTTGCCATCGACTTGCAGATGCGTCGGCAAACCCGTTTGGTGCCGGAACTTCTGCAGCGTTTCCTGCAGCGCCTGCTCGATGTCGTCGGTATTGGTGCGTGTGCGGAAATGCACCAGCAGCTCGCGAACGTCGTTAATGCTCTCGCGCAGCCCGGTGTCCAGTTCGTCGAGTGCCGTCTGTACGTGTGGCGCCTGGCCCCGCTGGACGGCGGCCCGCAACAACTGCACCTGGATCTTTAGAAAGGCCAGCGACTGCGCAATCGAGTCGTGCAGTTCGCGCGCCAGCAGGGCACGCTCCTCGGCAACGGCGGCTTCACGTTCCAGGGCAGCGGCGCGCAAGCCCTCCAGGGCGCTGGCCAGATGACTGGCCAGCGCATCCATCAGTTCGGTTTCGTCCGCGCTCAACATGACGGAAGAACGGAAGAACAGGTTGAACTCGCCCAGCAGGCGTTGCTGCAGCCGGATCGGCACACTGACCACGCTTTCGTACCCCAGTCGGGCGCACCGGCGCACCGGCGCTTCGTCATGACTCAGGATTGGGATCACGCGCGTACGGGCATCCGGCCGCAGGTTGCCGCAGGCGCAGGCCCCAGTCAGCAGGCTTCGCTCCTCCTCGACCAGGTCTTGCGGGAAACAGTCCGAAGCCAGCATCAAATAGCGCTGGCTGGCCTCATCGGACCAACGCACCGCCGCCGCATCAGCCTTCATGAGGGTTCGCACGCGCTGGGCAAACCCGCGCGCCAGTTCATTGATGCTGTTGGCCTGGGCCAGAAAGGCGCTCACTTCGTAAAGCGCCTCAAGCCGCGCGCGCTGCGCCTCGATGCGCCGCGTCTTGGCCTCGACCTTGAATTCCAAGCCTTCGTAGAGCGACTGCAAAGTCGCAGCCATGTGATTGAAACCGGCCGCCACCTGGCCAAACTCATCCTGCGTGTCGACCTCGATGCGCGCGGCAAAATCGCCAGATTCGACCTTGCGCAGCCCCTGCCGCAGCTGCGCCAGGGGGTTGATCACATACTGGTAACCGGTGTAGAGCATCACCACCGCTCCGCCAATGGCCAACGCCAACATGACGAACTGGAACAGGTTCAAAATAGCCGTCAGCCGGGACAGGTGCTGCTCAATCGCCAGCACGAAGCGGTCGATGGCATCCACAAACTCGCCAGCGGTCTGCAGCGAAGCCTGCGTGGGCGGCGCTGGCTCACCCAGCCACTGCGAACGCTGGCCACGCCACAATGAGTCGACCACTGCAAAGCGCTCGTAAGCCTGTGCATCCCATGGCACAAACAGCGGTCGCGACGGGTCACCTTCCCGCAACAAAGTCAGACTTTTATCAAACTGATCCAACAGTCCCTGCAGTTCGGCGCGCGGCAGGCCCGCCTGCACCGCGCTGACCAGGCGCCAGGTCTGCATGCGCATGCGTCCGGCTTCGTTGACCGCCGCGGCGCCACCCTCAAGCTGCCAGGTCACCCACAAAGTCAATCCGATGGATAGCAGCGCAACAATCAGTAAACTGACTCCGATGCGGACGAGCTTTTTGGACAGGGAGGCCGTCTGCCGCATGGCGCTAGTTCCTTGCGCCGCGCACCGAAACGGGCAGCACGCACTCCATGCACTCCATGCACATCATGCCGGCCAGCCGCTGCAGCGCCTGCCAACCGTCCGTCGGCCAGTCGGGTTGCTTCAGGCCCTTGACCAGGCCGTCCACCTTGTGGGCAGCCTGCAACAAGCTTGCCAAGGTGCTGCTGCTGATATGCGGAAGCACTCTTTCATACAATTTTTCCTTGACCCCCCAGACGCGGTTTTCGCGAAGCGCCATGGGCATGGGTCGACCTGCTTGAAGGGCGTCTTTTACGCGCTTCATGCTGCGAATGTCTTCGGCCAGCGCCCAGTGCACCAGCACTTCAGAGACGCCTTCAGACTGCAGGCCGTCGATCATGCGCGCCACACGCACCGCCTGACCACCAAGAACAGCCTCCGACAGTTTGAACACGTCATAGCGCGCTACATCGAGCACAGCATTTTCAACCTGGTCAAAACTGAGCACCGCGGACGCATCGTCCGCGCCGGGAGGGTAAAGCAGGCGCAGCTTCTGGATTTCCTGGTGCGCGGCCAACAGATTGCCCTCGACCCGATCGGCAAAAAACTGCAGCGTACGCTGTCCCTCTTCGCCCTCAGCCACGCGCTGGCCCTGTCGTTGCAAGCGCTGAGCAATCCACAGCGGCAAGGCGCGGCGTTCAATCGATTCGAACTTGACGGTCACGCCAAAACGGTCGAGCGCGCCAAACCAGGCTCCCTTGGCTGCGAGGCTGTCCAGTCTGGGCAGCATGAGCAGGATGAGCGTGGTGTCGTTGCCCTGCGCGCGCTCGGCCAACTGCTGCAGCGTCACCGAACCGTCCTTGCCGGGCTTGCCACTGGGGATGCGGATTTCCACCATCTGCTTATCGGCAAACAGGCTCAGTGAGCCACCACTGGCCAATACCTCGCTCCAGTCAAAGTGTGCGCCAGTCGCAGTGTGCACCACGCGCTCGGTGTAGCCCTGAAGACGCGCCGCCTCGCGCAAGGCATCCGCGGCCTCCTGCACCAGCAAGGTCTCATCACCATGCAGGGTATAGAGACTCTTGAGTCCGCGCTTGACGTGCTCTGGCAGTTGGGCGGGTGCGAGTTGCATAGAAAGGTAGTTTAAGGGGAGTTCAATGTCGATTTTCTCGACGCCGCCATCGTGCCGGGCGTGGGCACCGCCGAGCTGGAGGCTGACCTGATCCGGAGAAAAGTACGCTGATGCGGCGCGATTGATTCAGCCCGGCCGGCCGGACTCATTCCCGCGACACCGTCCGGCCTATCTCTGGCCAGCGGTGGTGTAAATACAGCCAGGCCACCAGCCCAATGCACATCATGACCAGCGAAACCGTGGCCAAGGCAGGCGCTGAGTGCATGACCAGTGGCGCTATCACGCCGGCCACCATGCCATTGGCCGTCGAGCCAATAAAAGCTTGCAGCGAGGACGCCATGCCACGCCGCTCGGGATAAAGATCGAGCACCAGCAACGTGATGACAGGCACCATCAGCGCCCAGCCAAAGGCGAACACGGCAATCGGGAACAAGGCCCACGAGACATGCGCCGTGAACACCAGATTGGCGGCCAGATTGACCAGCGAAGTTGCCAGCATGATGACAAAGCCGTGGCGGATCTGCTGCTTGGGCGCTATTTTTCCGGCCAGGCGACCGCTGAACCAGGCACCTGACATGATGCCGGAAATGGTCAGCAAGAAGAACCAGAAAAATTGCGTCGGCTGCAGCGCCAAATGCTCGCCCAGAAATACCGGTGCCGACAGCACATACAGAAACATGCCATTGAACGGTACCCCGCTGGCCAGCGCCAACAACAAGAAGCGCGGGTTCGAGCCCAACTGCCAGTAGCCGCGCATCAGGTGCCGCACCTTGAATGACTGGCGATCTTTATGTGCCAGGGTTTCCGGCAAAAGCCGGTAGTTGGTGCCCCAAAGAACCATGCCTACCGCCGTGAGAAACCAGAAAATGCTGTGCCAGCCCAGATGAACAAAAAGCCAGCCTCCCACAATCGGGGCGATGGCCGGGGCCACTCCAAAATAGATAGTGACCTGGCTCATGACCTGCTGCGCCTTCGCCGGTGGGTACATGTCGCGTATCACCGCGCGTGACACCACAACACCGGCACCGGTTGACAGGCCTTGCAAGGCCCTGAAAAAAACCAGCTGCCCGATGCTTTGCGACAGTGCGCAGCCCGCAGATGCCAGCGTAAACATGGCAATACCCCACAACACCACTGGCCGACGGCCAAAGCTGTCAGCCAGGGCACCATGAAAAAGGTTCATGAAAGCAAAGCCGAACAGATAGGCTGACAGCGTTTGCTGCATCTGAACCGGTGACGCGCCGAGCGACTGGGCGATACCGGAAAAACCGGGGATATAGGTGTCAATCGAAAACGGCCCCAGCATGCCCAGCACCGCCAGCAGCACGGCGAGGGTCCAGCGCGGTGCGCGCCAGAGCTGGTCGGCGTCCGGGTTCATTGCTTTTTGAGTTTCAACGCCGCTTCATACAACTCGTTGCGCGGCGCACCGGTGATCTCGGCGGCCATCCTCACCGCGGTTTTCAGGGGCAATTCCGTCAGCAGCAGTTTCAGCACGCGCGTGCTGCCCTCCGGACTTTCCTGTGGCGCCGACGCATGCAGAACCAGCGCAAACTCACCGCGCGTGCGCTGTGGGCTGGCAGTCAGCCAGTCGGCCAGGTTCTGTGCCGGGACCGTCGCAATTTCTTCAAACTGTTTTGTCAGCTCCCGGCCCACCGTAACCAGCCGTCCCTGCAGTACCGCCAGAGCGCGCGCCAAGGCTTCAATACGATGCGGGGCTTCAAGAATGACGGCTACTCTTGTGTCGGCTTGCAGGGCCTGGATGGCCTGGTCGCGCTCACCCGCCTTGCTCGGCAAAAAGCCGACAAACACAAACCCGGTGGCGCTGTCCGCGCTGCCTTCTGCGCGTGTCGCCCCGGCTGCGCTCAGCACGGTGGTCACGCTGCTGGCCCCTGGCAAAGGCATGATATTCAGCCCGACGGCCCGAACCGCGGCAACCAGCCGCGCGCCCGGGTCGCTCACGGCGGGCGTACCGGCATCGCTGACATAGGCCACACGCTCGCCCCGCTGCAGGCGCTCCACAACCAGCCCGGCGGCTTGCGCCTCGTTATGTTGGTGGACGACCAGCAGGGGTTTGCCGGCCCCGGTTTGTATGCCATAGTGGTGCAGCATGCCTTGCGTGTGGCGGGTGTCTTCGCAGGCGACGGCATCCACCAACTGCAGCACATGCAGGGCGCGCAGGCTGATGTCGGCCAGGTTGCCAATGGGGGTGGCCACGACATAGAGCGTCGCTTCGGGATAATGTTGCATACCCGCTGCGGTGCGTGCCGCATCCAGCGCCAGGTCGAAAGAAGCGTTCAATGTGGTTTTCCAGAAAACAGGTGGACAAGTCGCCGCCCAATTGCGTCATACAAGAAGTTGTGAAGGGCGCTCAAGTGTTGTCGACGCAGATTACCACCAAGTCGCGTGGTGATGCGGCGGAGTCTGTCGCGCGCGCTTACCTGGTCCGGGCTGGCCTGCAGGTAGTGGAGGCCAATTACCGCTCGCCAGGGCGCGGCGGCGGTGAAATTGATCTGGTGATGCGCGAGCCAGACGGCACGCTGGTGTTTGTCGAGGTGCGCCAGCGATCCGGCTCCTCGCATGGAGGCGCGGCGGCGAGCATCAGCGCCGGCAAGCAGCGGCGCATCATTTTTGCGGCGCGCCATTACCTGATGCGCTTTGCCACGCTGCCGCCTTGCCGCTTTGATGTGGTGCTGGTGCAAGGGGCGCTGATGGATGAAGCCTCCCACCAGGGACCGCAAGCGCGCATCGAATGGCTCCAGGCTGCGTTCGACGCGTCCTGAAGCCTGGCGTTTGCGGCGGCTGCAACAACACGTCAGACAGATAATTTTGTAACCATACCTTGCGTTTTCCCGGGTACAGGCCTCTTTCCGGGCAGAACTTCACGCCGACCCGGTATCATTGAAGCATGCCCGAACAACGAATTGCACAACAGTTTATTGACAGCGCCGACCTTAAATACCAGGCAGCCGCAGTTCTGTCCAAGCCCATTGCGGCAGCGGTGCAGGCCATTTTGGCGAGCGTCACCAGTGGCGGCAAAGTGCTGGCCTGTGGCAACGGTGGCTCGGCGGCCGATGCTCAGCACTTCGCCGCCGAATTTGTCGGCCGCTACGAGCGCGAGCGGCCCGAGCTTGGCGCGATTGCCCTAACGACCGACAGCTCCATCCTTACGGCAATTGCCAACGATTACGATTTCAGCGTGATTTTTTCCAAGCAGGTGCGAGCACTCGGCGGCGCTGGCGACGTGTTGCTGGCGATGAGCACCAGCGGCAACTCGGCCAATGTGCTGGCGGCCATCGAAGCGGCCCATGAGCGCGAGATGACCGTGGTGGCCCTCACAGGCAAGGGCGGCGGCAAAATGACCAGCGTCCTGCGCGAAACCGATGTGCATATTTGTGTGCCGCATGAGCGAACCGCGCGCATTCAGGAAGTACATCTTCTCGTCCTGCACTGCATTTGCGATGGTGTGGACACTCAGTTACTTGGTGATCAGGAGTCTTCAATATGAAACCTAATGTGATGAAATCACTGCTGCTATCCGTAGCGGCGGCGGCTGTGCTCTGTGGCGCTCTCACGGCTTGTATACCACTTGTCCTGGGAGGTGTTGCCGGAGGAGCCATGGTTGCCAACGATCGTCGCACGTCGGGTGCCCAGCTAGAAGACGAGGGGATTGAAATGCGGGCCCTCAGCCGTATTCGCGCCAGCATCGGTGAACGGGCCCATGTGAACCTGACCAGCTACAACCGGCAGGTGCTTTTGACCGGTGAAGTACCCACTGCACAAGACAAGCAACTGGCTGAGCAGATCGTTTCACGCGTTGAAAATGTGAGTTCCGTGGTCAACGAGTTGGCTGTCATGGGCAACTCCAGCCTGCGCGAGCGCTCAACTGACACGCTGGTGACCGGCAATGTCAAGGCCAGGCTGCTGGATGCGCGCGACCTTCAGTCCAGTGCTTTCAAGGTGGTCACCGAGCGGGGCATCACCTACCTGATGGGGCTTGTGACTCGGCGCGAGGCAGACCGTGCCACTGCGGTGGTTCGTGGAACCACTGGGGTGCAAAAAGTCGTCCGGATTTTCGAGATCATCAGCGAGGGCGAACTGGCGGGCACGCAGCCCATGCCAGCCAAACCACAACCCGCTGCTGCCAAGCCATCTGGCGACTGAAGCCTGCCGGCCACCAATCACCGCCCACTCAGTGGTGGTTTGAGCGGTGCACGCGATGCGGCTGGCGTGCCTACTTCAAACGCCTGATCAGGCTGGAGGTATCCCAGCGCTGGCCTCCCATGGCCTGCACATCCGCGTAGAACTGGTCCACCAGGGCCGTCACGGGCAAACGGGCACCGTTGCGCCTGGCTTCATCGAGCGCCAGCCCCAGGTCCTTGCGCATCCAGTCCACCGCAAAACCAAAATCAAATTTATCGGCCACCATGGTCTTGCCGCGGTTGTCGAGCTGCCAGCTTTGCGCCGCCCCCTTGCCGATCACGTCCAGCACCTGGTTGACGTCCAGCCCCGCCTTCTGGCCAAACGCGATGGCTTCGCTCAAGCCCTGCACCAGGCCCCCAATACAAATCTGGTTCACCATTTTGGTGAGCTGACCCGCACCGCTCTTCCCCATGAGCGTGAAGGCTTTTGAAAATGCCATACCGACCGGCTTGACGCTATCGAATGCGGCTGTATCGCCACCACACATCACCGTAAGCGCGCCATTCTGGGCGCCGGCCTGGCCGCCCGACACCGGTGCGTCAATGAATTGCAGCCCGATGTTTTTTGCAGCGGTGTAGAGCTCTCGGGCCACGTTGGCCGAGGCCGTGGTGTGGTCCACAAACACGGCACCAGGTTTCATGCCCGCAAACGCACCGTCCGCGCCCAGCGTGACCGAGCGAAGATCATCGTCATTGCCGACACAGCAAAACACCATGTCGGCATCGGCTGCCGCCAGACGTGGCGTCTCAGCGCATGCCGGCCCATTGGCGACCGCAAATTCAGCGCCCCAAGCGGCCGATTTGGCGGCACTGCGGTTGTACACCGTGACCCGATGGCCTGCCAGTGCCAGATGGCCAGCCATGGGGTAGCCCATGACGCCTAGGCCCAGAAAAGCGACATTGCGAGGCGGAGATGATTCGTAGGTTTTGGGCTGGATGCTGGACATGATGAAGCTCCTGAAGGTAGGGTGTTGGCGGGTTCAGTCCATCCGCCTACACAATAGCGAAGTTCTCGGTGCCTGCTGCCAGATCCACTGACTTGACACGCTGCGAATTGAGCTTGATCTGCAGTCGCAGGTCGTTTACCGAGTCGGCATTGCGCAAGGCGTCTTCATAGGAAATCTGGTTGCTTTCGAAGGCATCAAAGAGGGCCTGGTCAAAAGTCTGCATACCCAGGTTGCGGCTTTTCTTCATGATTTCCTTGATTTCGGTCACTTCGCCCTTGAAAATCAGATCAGAAATCAGCGGCGAATTGAGCATCACTTCGACCGCTGCAAAGCGGCCCTTGCCATCCTGCTTGGCCACCAGACGCTGTGAAATCATGGCTTTGAGGTTGAGCGACAAATCCATCAGCAGCTGGCTACGGCGTTCTTCCGGGAAGAAGTTGATGATGCGGTCGAGCGCCTGATTGGCACTGTTGGCGTGCAGCGTGGCCAGGCACAGATGGCCGGTTTCGGCAAAGGTCATGGCGTGCTCCATGGTTTCTCGGTCACGTATCTCCCCCATCAAGATCACATCCGGTGCCTGCCGCAGCGAGTTTTTCAGGGCCGCAGCCCAGCTATCGGTATCAAGGCCTACTTCGCGCTGCGTGATGACGCAATTCTTGTGCGCATGAACAAACTCCACCGGGTCTTCTATCGTGATGATGTGGCCAAATGATTGCTCATTGCGCCAGTCCACCATGGCGGCCAGCGTGGTGGACTTGCCCGAGCCGGTCGCCCCCACGAGGATGGTCAGACCGCGCTTGGTCATCACCACCTCCTTGAGCACCTGCGGCATGCCCAGCCCGTCGATGGTGGGCAACACGGCGGGAATAACCCGCATCACCATGCCGACCTTGCCCTGCTGCAGGAACGCGTTGACGCGAAAGCGCCCCACCCCTGGCGGGGAGATCGCAAAATTGCATTCCTTGGTGCGCTCAAACTCTGCCGCCTGCTTGTCGTTCATGATGGCCCGTGCCAGCGCCAGCGTGTGCCCGGCATTGAGCGGTTGAGGTGACACCTTGGTCACCTTTCCGTCCACCTTCATGGCGGGCGGAAAGTCTCCGGTGATGAACAGGTCGCTGCCATTGCGGCTGACCATCAGCCGCAGGAGGTCATTGATGAATTTACTGGCCTGGTCGCGTTCCATAACTTGTCCTTTGAATCTTCAGTCCGGTTTATCGACGAGCCGTGCACTGACCAGCCAGAGCCGGTTCGGCCGCCATCATTTCATCGAGTGCCTGCGCACCCAGCACGGCGATGGTGCATTCAGTCAGCGAAGTGCATATCGAAAAGCGCATGCCGCTGTCAAGCAGGGACATTTCACCCAGAATGCTACCTGGTCGCGTTTCGGTGAGGCGCAGGCGCGCACCCCACGGCTGCAGTCGGTCCACCGCGACGGCGCCGGTCAAAAGCACGATCATGAAGTTGCCGTATTCAGCCTGGCGGATGATGTCGCGGCTTGCCGGCACGGTGGCAAAGTCGAAAAACTGCTCCAGCTGCTGCACCGAGCCGGGGGGCAGCCGCGCCATGTATTTGTCCTTGGCCCACAACTCTTGCAGCAGCTTGCTGCCACGCGAAGCCGAAAATCGCTTCGCGCCGACCTCGTTGGCACGCGCTTCCCAAGGGATCAGCATCGAAGGATCCACCCCCTGATCGGAAAATGCAGTGCTGAATATCAATGAATCAAGATGGTCGCCACCGCTGTGGGCGGCGGACTGCCTTAAAAGTCCAAGTAAACCTTTCATGGGCATCTTGTCCTGAACTCTGGCCACTCAACCCGGGAAATTCTCGGGGATTTTGGCTTTGCTGCGTGCTTCCGCAGCCGAGATCACATTGCGTTTGACCAGATCGGTCAGATTCTGGTCCAGTGTCTGCATGCCCACGCTATTGCCGGTCTGGATGGACGAGTACATCTGCGCGACCTTGGCTTCGCGAATCAGGTTACGGATGGCACTGGTTCCCAGCATGATTTCATGAGCCGCCACCCGACCCGCGCCGTCCTTGGTTTTGCACAGCGATTGCGAAATCACGGCCTGCAGCGACTCCGACAGCATGGAGCGGATCATTTCTTTTTCCTCGGCCGGAAACACGTCAATGATGCGGTCAATCGTCTTGGCCGCGCTGGAGGTATGCAGCGTGCCAAACACCAGGTGACCGGTTTCGGCCGCTGTCATGGCCAGACGGATGGTTTCAAGATCGCGCATCTCGCCCACCAAAATGGCATCCGGATCTTCGCGCAGCGCGGACTTCAGGGCGGCATTGAAGCTCAGCGTGTGCGCGCCAACCTCGCGCTGATTGACCAGGCATTTTTTGGACTCGTGCACAAACTCGATCGGGTCTTCCACCGTGATGACGTGGCCGTATTCGGTTTCATTCAGGTAGTTGACCATGGCGGCCAGCGTGGTCGATTTGCCCGAACCGGTGGGGCCTGTCACCAGCACCATGCCGCGCGGCTTGAGTGCCAGCTCGCCAAAAATCTTTGGCGCGCCCAGTTGCTCCAGCGTCAAAATCTTGGAAGGGATGGTTCGCAGCACCGCGCCGGCACCGCGCTGCTGGTTGAAGGCATTGACGCGAAATCGCGCCAGTCCGTCGATCTCGAAGGAAAAATCAACCTCAAGAAATTCCTCGTAGGTTTTGCGCTGGGTGTCATTCATGATGTCATACACCATGGCGTGCACCTGCTTGTGGTCCAGCGGATCAATGTTGATGCGTCGCACGTCGCCGTTGACCCGAATCATGGGCGGCAAGCCGGCCGACAAATGCAGGTCGGATGCCTTGTTCTTGACGCTAAAGGCCAGCAGCTGCGTAATGTCCATCCGGGAATCCTTGAAAGTCGAATTCAAACTGAGTTTACAGTTCGATTATGACTACGATTGTGCGCAATCTCCAGCGGGTCCGTGACCGCATCGCCACCGCGTGCATCGCCGCCGGGCGTGACCCGGCCAGTGTGCGCCTGCTGGCCGTCTCTAAAACTTTTGGCGCCGATGCGGTGATCGATGCGGCATCCGGTGGGCAGCGCGCGTTTGGAGAAAACTACATCGCCGAAGGGGTCGAAAAAATTCTGGCTCTGCGGGCCTGGCAGTCAACGCAGTCGTTGGCTGCCGACAGCAGGCTGGAGTGGCACTGCATCGGCCCGGTGCAGGGCAATAAAACCCGCCTGGTGGCCGAGCACTTTGACTGGGTGCAGTCGGTGGATCGGCTAAAAATTGCGGAGCGCCTGAGCGCGCAACGGCCGTCGCATTTGCCGCCCCTGCAAATCTGTCTGCAGGTGAACGTGGATGGCGGTGCCAATAAATCGGGTCTGGCGCCCGCAGACGTCCTGGCGCTGGCGCAGGAGGTTGCACGACTGCCGCGCCTGACGTTGCGCGGGCTGATGGCGATTCCCGAACCTGCGCCTGACTTTGCAGCTGCCTGTGCCGTGCATGCCAGGACAAAAGCCATTTTTGATCAGATCAACGCAGCGGGCTTGCTGCCGGCGCCACTGGATACACTCTCCATGGGAATGACGGCCGATCTGGAGACCGCGATTCATGCCGGAGCGACCCTGGTGCGCGTGGGCACGGCAATTTTTGGCAGCCGGTGAGGTTTAAGGCCCCCCACGCTTGTCACTGCGTGTATTGCGCTGCCCCTGAGGGGGCTATTTTCCCTTGGGGCGGCCCGGCGGGAAATGGCCCGCCCTTCACTGCACTTTCAGCGCGACCCATTCATTGCTTGGGCAATGCCACCGGCTTGATGCTGCCGCAATCACTGCCCAGCCATTTGCCCGATGAATCAATCGTTGTGGTTTTCGGCCCGCCCTTCACCGCGCTGCTGACTTTCATGTTCATGGTGTAAGCGTTGTCGCCCTGAAACGTGTACACCCCTTCACCGCTGGAGGCCGGGTTGGCGCATATGAAGTTCATTTTCATGCTGCGGCTGGTTCTGTCGATGATCGTGGTTTTGCAATTGCCTTGTTGTCGGGCCTGCATCTCGCCGCGGTCAATCATTTCCCGGGTAACACAGGTTTTTGCGGTCACGCCGTTGCTTCCCATCCCGACGCCCTGTTTGCCCAGCATGGCTTCCATCTGCTTGCGCTGGGCGGGGGGCATGCTGGCCATCTGCTTTTGCATCTGGGTCATGGCTTTGTCCGTTTCAGGGTTCCCAGCCATTTTGGTCGTGACTTCCCAAAGGCCCGGCTTCATGGTCTGGGCGCCAGCCGAGGCAGCGCCAACAAGCAGGGCAGCGGTCCAGGCAAAAGTACGTAAATTCATCAGGGGCTCCTCATTGATTGATGGTGGGTTGAATTATTCCTCGCGGAGCGGCTCCGTTCAAGCCGGGGTTTTCATTGGCGGCTCTAAATGCCCAGCGCCAGCCGGGTGGTGTTCTTGACCTCTTCCATTACCGCATAGGTGCGGGTTTCACGCACACCGGGCAACTGCCACAGCACAGTGCCGGCAAACGAGCGGTAAGCCGCCATGTCGGCCATGCGGGTCTTGAGCAGGTAGTCAAAGCCGCCGGCGACCATGTGGCATTCCATGATTTCCGGGTACACCTGCACCGCCGCCTTGAAGGCTTCAAACACGTTCGGCGTGGTGCGGTCCAGCAGCACCTCGACAAACACCATCAGCCCGGCGCCCAATTTGTGTGGGGCTAGCCGCGCTTCGTAGCCCAGGATATAGCCGTCCCGCGTGAGACGCTGCACGCGCGCCAGCACGGCGGTGGGCGACAGGGCCACGCTTTCGGCCAGCTTGAGGTTGGAAGTGCGTCCATCCTGCTGCAGAACATTCAGGATTTTCAGGTCAATTCTATCAATATCTGTCGAATATTCTTGCATGAATAGTGAATTATTCTATAAATAATGAAATGTTAGCTGAAAATTCTGTTTGATTCAATAGAACATTAGCTCGTTGAACTGGGTTCACCCGGTTCGCCTTGAAATTTCGAAACCCTTGATGGAGTCCCTGATGTCCGCATCCCCGCGCCTGCCCTTTCCCTATCGTCCCGAAGCTCAAATCGTGGCCAGCCAGTTGCAAAGCCTGGCGGGCGTACTCGACTGGGCAGCGGCCGCCCGGTCTGCCCAGCCTTGGGTGCAGGCCGTGCGCGATAACCCGCCGCCGTTCTGGGCCATGGAGAGCCTGCTCAAGGAATACCCGATCTCCAGCGCCGAAGGTCTCGCCCTGATGCGGCTGGCTGAAGCCCTGCTGCGCGTGCCTGATGCCGAAACCGCCATTGCGTTGACGGCTGATCAGCTTGGCCGGGCTGATTTCGATGCGGCTGGCGACAGCGCAAGCAATAGCGTCATGGCCCGCCTGTCGGCCTCGGCGATCGCGATGTCCAAGAAGTTTTTGCCAGAAGAAGGCCAGCCCGGCATCATGAGCCGTCTGGGCGCGCGTACTGTGGTGGCCGCCACCGTGCGTGCGCTGCAGCTGCTGGGCCGCCAGTTTGTGCTCGGCCAGACCATGGACGAGGCGATGAAGGAAGCCAGCGAGGCACGCAAGAAAAGTCCGAAGTTAAGGTACAGCTACGACATGCTGGGCGAGGGCGCCCGCACCGATGCAGACGCGCTGCACTACCTTGACAGCTACACAAATGCTATTAAGTTCATCGCAGTTCGTTCAGAAAAAACAGGGGCTGCCGAGCAAAATGATGGCATATCCATCAAACTCAGCGCGCTCCACCCACGCTACGAAGACGCCCAAAAGGAGCGCATCATGGCCGAGTTGGTGCCACGCGTCTGGGGCCTGTGCGAACTGGCGGCCCAGGCCAATATCAACCTCACCGTGGATGCCGAAGAAGTTGACCGGCTGGAACTCTCGCTTGACGTGTTCGAAGCCCTTGCCGCCCAAGTGGCGCGGCAGTATCCGCACTGGCAAGGTTTTGGCGTGGCCATGCAAAGCTACCAGACGCGCGCGCTTGAGCTGATTGAGCATGTCATTGGCATTGGCCGCAAATACAAACTGCGCCTGATGTGCCGCCTGGTCAAGGGTGCCTACTGGGATTCGGAAATCAAGCGCGCGCAAGAGCTGGGCCTGCCGCACTACCCGGTGTTCACCCACAAGCACCATACCGATGTATCGTACCTGGCGTGCGCGCAGGCCTTGCTGTCCGCGCCCGATGCGGTTTACCCGCAGTTTGCTGGGCACAACGCCGGCACAATTGCTGCCATCATTCAAATGGCCGCGCAGACTTTTGATTCCCACGGGGCTTCCTCGGGCCTGGGGCGGCCCGGCACCGGCGGCGGCACCAGGTTTGAATTGCAGCGCCTGCACGGCATGGGCGAAGGAATTTTCCGTGAGGTGCTGAAAAACCCGCTGATCAGTTGCCGCGTTTATGCGCCCGTCGGCGCGCACCGCGACCTGTTGGCCTACCTGGTGCGCCGCCTGCTCGAAAACGGTGCCAACTCTTCATTCGTGCACCAGCTGGCCGACGAATCGGTGGGCATGGGCGAGCTGCTGACATCGCCGCTGCGCCTGGAGCCGGAGTCGTCCCTGCCGTTGCCGCCTGAGCTGTACGGCCCTGGCCGCGCCAACAGCCTGGGACTGGATTTGACGGTCGAAAGCATGCGTGCGCCGCTGCTGGCCGCCTTCAACACAGTGCAACTGCCTGTTGTCCCTGAATTTGATGACAAACTGGCCGCCAGCGCAGTCAAAAATGGCGCAGGAAGCTATCAAATATGGAGCAACATATCAGTGGCCAAGCGCGCCACCATTCTGCGCCGCGCCGCCGATGCGCTGCAGCAGCAGATGCCCAGGTTCTGCGCGCTGCTGGTCAAGGAAGCGTTCAAGACCTGGGGCGATGCGGTGTCTGAAGTGCGCGAGGCGGTAGATTTTTTGCGCTACTACGCCAATGAAGCCGAGCGCATCATGCAACCGGTGGCGCTGCCGGGCCAATACCTTGGAGTGACGTTAGGCGTCACGGGCGAAAGCAACGAACTGCGCCTGAGCGCGCGCGGTGTCTGGGTCTGCATCAGTCCGTGGAATTTTCCGTTGGCGATTTTTACCGGCCAGGTGGCGGCGGCGCTGGTCACCGGCAACGCCGTGCTGGCCAAGCCGGCCGAGCAAACGCCGGGCGTGGCGTGGGAAGCCGTGAAACTGCTGCACCAGGCCGGTGTGCCCGAAGGCGCGCTGCAGCTGCTGCACGGCCCCGGCGAAACGGTGGGTGCGGCGTTGGTGGCCGCGCCGGGCGTGGCCGGTGTGGTGTTCACCGGCTCGACCCAGGTAGCCAGGCTCATCAACCGCGCGCTGGCCGCCAAGGATGGGCCAATTGTTCCGCTGATTGCCGAGACCGGCGGCATCAATGCCATGCTGGTGGACAGCACCGCGCTGCCCGAACAGGTGGTCGATGCGGTGCTGCAAAGTGCCTTCCGCTCGGCTGGCCAGCGCTGCTCGGCGCTGCGCCTGTTGTGCGTGCACGAAGGCATCGCCGACGCGGTGATTGAAATGATCCAGGGCGCCGCGCAAGAGCTGAAGGTAGGCAACCCCGCCGAACTGGTGACAGACCTCGGCCCGGTGATTGACCGCGAGGCCTTTGACAACATCCAGCGGCACCTGCAGCGCCTCAATTCAACATCAAAAGTACTTGTCACTCACAAAGAACGCTCGCCGACAATTCCTGGTTTAAAAGCATTGATGTCGAACAGCGTGGCGCCCGCCGCCTTTGAAGTGGCCAGCCTGGCCGATGTCAAGGACGAAATTTTCGGCCCCGTGCTGCAGATCATGCGCTGGGGCAGCGGCGCGCTGGGCACCCCCGAGGCGGTGATCACCCAGATCAACGCGCTCGGTTATGGCCTCACGCTAGGCCTGCAAACCCGCATCGACTCACGCGCGCAGGCGCTTGCCGCGGCTGCGCATGTGGGCAACATCTATGTCAACCGCAACATGATTGGCGCCGTGGTCGGCGTGCAGCCCTTTGGCGGTGAAGGCCTGAGTGGCACTGGCCCCAAGGCCGGTGGTCCGCACTACCTGTACCGCTTCTGCGCCGAGCAGATCATGACGGTCAACACCACGGCGGCGGGGGGCAACGCGGCGCTGCTGGCCATAACCCGGTAACTGATATTCAAAATATCCGGCTCTGTCGCGTTGCCGGCTGATGAACGTGCTTCTGACGGGACGAATGCCAGTTCCTCAGACTGGACGGATTTTCCCTGCCAACGCGTAAAACTGGTCGGCAGACGACATCTCGTTGCAGCCCTTCAGCATGAGCTGCCCCTTTCGAATCATGTGCATCAACTCGATACCGGCCAGCACACATTTGGCAGCTTGAGATGACTTGAAGTTGAGCATAGGTTTGGTGACTCGTTTCACTGCCCGATGGTCTTGTTCCTCAATGTTATTGAGGTATCTGACTTGGCGGACGATGATCTGTTTTTTTTTGATGTTGACCTTCTCAGGAACATCGGGCTTGCATGGCTTTGTCAAAGAAGCGCCTGGCGGCGGCCTTGTCACGCTTGGCCGTCAGCAGGAAGTCGATCGTCTTGCCCTGCTTGTCTATCGCACGGTACCAACGGAGGCACATCAGAATGGCGTCGATTGGGAAGCGCATCCCTTTGGTAGCCAGCATCGCGGTTCCTATCCGACGTAAAAAAATTCAGCATAAACGAGCAGACGGTACGACCGCCAAGGCGACAGAACCTCCGCTACGGCAAGCTGGTGGTTGAAGAAGGCGGCCTGCTCTCGGGGGAAATCCTCTTTGGTACGGCTGCACCGCCAAATCAGCCAGCCTGGGCAAGCCAGGTTTGCAGGCAGTTTGAGAAATCAAAAAGTTTTCAGGCGCGGGGCGGCAATGCGGCGCTGCCGGCCGACGAGGCGCTTCATGACCGTTGCGCCAGCAAATAGGCCTCCAACTGCTCAATCGGTAGCGGCTTTGAGAACAGGTAGCCCTGAAAATGACCGCAGCCCTGCTCGATCAGAAAGGCTCGCTGGGCCTGCGTTTCCACGCCCTCAGCCATGACTTCCAGGTTCATGCTATGGGCCAGCGCAATAATGGCGCGCGAAATGGCGGCGTCGTTCGGGTCGGTCAGCACGTCGGACACGAAGCTCTTGTCGATTTTGAGCTGGTCTAGCGGCAGACGCTTGAGAATCGATAGCGACGAATAACCATGCCGAAGTCGTCGAGCGACAGCGTGACCCCCAGCGTGACCCCCAGCGCCTTGAGTGAGCCCATCTTGGCGAGGGTGATCTCCATGCGGTCGGCCAGCAGGCTCTCCGTGAGTTCGAGTTTGAGCCGCTGCGGCCGGATGCCGGTGCGCTGAATCGCGGCCATCACCATGTCCACGAACTCCGGGTGTCGGAACTGGCGGACGCTCACGTTCACGGCAATGCTCAGGACCGCCGTTTCCCGCCGGCCGGACCACGCCGCGAGCTGTTCGCACGCGGTTTCTAGCGCCCATTGGCCAAGCGGCAGAATCAGGCCCGTGTCTTCGGCCGCCGGGATAAACTCTGCCGGCGCGACCAGCCCGCGTTCGGGGTGCTTCCAGCGCAGCAGGGCCTCGACGCCGGTGACGCGGCCGAGGCGGTCCACTTGGGGCTGGTAGTACATCAGAAACTGCTGCTCCTGCAGGCCGATGTGCAGGTCGGAGCTGACGGCTGCCTTGGCGCTGACGGCGGACTGCACGTCGGGGTCGAAGAAGCAGACGGTGTTGCGGCCCAGAGCCTTGGCCTGGTACATCGCCAGGTCGGCCTGCTTGAGCAGTTCGCTCACACTGTCCTGCAGATCGTTGAATGAGGTCACGCCCATGCTGGCGCTCGCATAGTGCTGGTGGCCGTCCAGGTCAACAGGTTCGCGCAGGTAGGTCAGTACCTTTTCGGCCACAATCCGGGCCCGCACGGCGGCCGCGTCCGGGTCGTCGCCAAGGTCTTCCAGCATCACGACGAACTCGTCACCACCCAGGCGTGCCACGGTGTCGGTCTTGCGGACGCAGCTTCATAGTCGCTCTGAGACTTTCTGCAGCAGCAGGTCGCCTTTGTGATGACCCAGGGTGTCGTTGAGAACCTTGAAGTTGTCCAGGTCGATGAACATCAGCGCGCCCTGGTGTCGCGTGCGGTCGCTCTGGGCCAGCACATGCCCCAACCGGTCCAGCAGCAACTGCCGGTTAGGCAGCCCGGTCAGCGGATCGTAGAAGGCCAATTGGTGAATCTTGTCCTCCGCGGCCTTGCGCTCGGTGATGTCGCGGCCCACGGCCACCCAGTGCTTGAGCTGGCCCGAGGGGGCGAGCACCGAGACGATCTCCAGTTCCACCCAGAACCAGCTGCCGTCCTTTTTGTAGATGATCAGTTCGCTGCGAACCTGCCGGTGCTGCCTGCAGTGCCACGAATATGCGGCGCAATTCGCCCAGCTGGGGGTCGGGCCCGAGCAGCATGCGGGGCGAATTGCCGAGCATTTCGTCGCGGCCGTATCCGGTGTACTGTTCGAAGGCGTCGTTGACGAATACGATGCGCGGCGCGAGTTCACTGTCGGGCAAAGCCTCTGCAATGACCACGATGTCGTTGAGCCGCGAGATGCTGGTTTCCAGCAACATCAGTTGCTCCTGCGATTTGCGCCGCTCGGTCACGTCGCGGAAGTACACCGCCAGACCTTCGGCGAACGGGTAGGCCCGCACTTCGAGCCACTTGCCAATGAGCGGGTAGAAGTCCTCGAATTCCACGCGGCGATTGGTCGCGAGTGACTGCTGGAGCTGCTGCTTCAGGTGCAGCCCTTCGCCGCCTACCCAATCCTGCCAGACCTCCTTGCCCAGCAGGTCACCGGTGGTGCGCTGCAGCAGTCGCTCGGCTTCCTGGTTGAGGTAGGTGAAGCAGCAATGGCGATCCAGCGTGACGAAGGCTTCCGTGATGCTGGCCAGCGTTGTGGTCAGCCGCATCGCCAGGCGAAGGGTTTCGCGCTGGGCCTGTTTCTGGTCAGAGATGTCCTTCAGGACCCCCTGTATGCGGATGATCTGGCCGTTTTCGTCACGCACGGCTTCGCCAACGGTGCGCACCTACTTGCGGGTCTTGGACGCCGCTACGATCTGCATCTCTTCATCGAAAGGGGCGCCGGTTTTGCTGCAGTTCTGGATCAGGGCAAGGATGCTGGCGCGAAACTCCGGCTTGTACTGGGCCGCCATCTGATCCGGCGTGATCGGCATGCCTTTAGTGACACCAAGGACGACCGCGAACTCGTCCGAATGCGTGAGTTGCTTTCCTGGCAGGTCCATCGACCAGCTGCCAATGTGGGCCGTACGCTCGACCATGCCCAGCAGGCTACTGCCCTTCCGCCGGGCCAGCGCGTCAAAGCTAGGCGCGTGATCGGATTGGTTTGAGGCTGGCGCTGCGATATCAGTGATGGAATGTTGCGGCATGAAAGGCAACGGTTCCGGTTATGGACAATCGCATGTCGCCAAGGCCAAGGATCAGCATGGCGGACCTGATTCGGGAGATTATGTGTCGAGGCGCCAAAGGAAGATTGTTATTCTGCGAATAGGTCCCGGGTAATGCACTTGCAGGCCTGATTGTCGCCATGCGCCAAGACAGCGCCTTGACCAAAATGGGGAACGGAATCAAAGGCAAAAAGGACTGGTTTCGTGCGGGGGACTCCTGAAGATATTAAGCGGCCAACTGCGGCTTCTGGCTTGAAATTCCCCTGTATCTAGTAGGTCATTATTCCGGGGCAGAAAGTCAGTTCTCGCCGATATGAACCGATAGCCAGGTTGAATCCGCACTGAATTCGATCCACCTGATTGAGAAATATCACACGGTTTGCCAAGGTTCCTTGAGAAAATTATTAATCGGCATGCGAAGTTGCAATGAGCGATGGCCTGGACGCCAGGGCGGGGCATGAGCCACGGCGGCTTCAATAGTTCCATGTTTTGTCGATGCACGGAACGACGCGGTGTCCGCTGAATGTAAAAATTAATTTCGTTACCTCTCTTGCATGCGCTGCAAGCTTTTTATGGGCCTGCGACGTAGCATTCGTTCTTTTTTAAGGACGTCACATGGCAACACCATTTTTTGGCAAGCGCGACAACGAAACACTGACGAATCTGCGTCCGGCTGCATCCAGCACTTATGGGACTGCAGGCGCATCAGGCACGCTGCCATCGGCAACCCAGAGCGCCAGCGCGCAAAACGCCGCCCGGGCTGCAAGCGAAACAGCCGCACCTGCCAGCAGCGCCAAGGAAGGCGGCAGCAAGCTGACGGTCGGGCCTAACATCAAGCTCAAGGGCGTTGAGATCACCGACTGCGACACCCTGCTGGTGGAAGGCCTGGTCGAGGCCACCATGGATTCGCGTGTGATGCAGATCGCCGAGCAAGGCGCTTTCAAGGGCTCGGCGGAAATTGACGTGGCGGAAATTCGTGGCGAATTTCATGGCAACCTGACGGTGCGCCAGAAGCTGGTGATTTATTCAACCGGCAAAGTGACCGGCACCATCCGCTACGGCAAGCTGGTGGTTGAAGAAGGTGGCCAGCTCTCGGGGGAAATCCTCTTTGGTACGGCTGGCGCCGCCAAATCACCCAGCCTGGGCAAGCCAGGTTTGCAGGCGGTTTGAGAGATCAAAAAGTTTTCAGGCGCGGGGCGGCAAAAGCCACTTGCTAAAATAGCCTGAAGGCCAGCGGTATCAGCAGCGACGCCAGCACCACCTGCAAACCCAGCGCCAGCCCGGCATAGGCGCCAGCATCGGCATTGACGTGCAGGGCGCGCGCGGCGCCGATGCCGTGCGCGGCGGTGCCCATCGCAAAACCGCGTGCCGCCCAGCCCGCCGGATCGGTTGGAATATGCAAAGCGGCAAACAGGTATTTGCCGCCAAGTGCGCCCACCAGGCCAGTGACCACGGCAAACACGGCGGCAAGGGCCGGAATGCCGCCAATCTGTTCAGCGATTCCCATGGCTACCGGTGCCGTTACCGACTTTGGCGCCAGCGACAAAATGACTTCCGCAGGCAAACTCAGGGCCCAGCCCAGCAGCACCGCCGAGCCACTCGCGGCCACGCCACCGGCCAGCGCCGCAACCAGCAAGCGCCCCCAGCGCTGGCGCAACTCGTCCTGCCGCAGCCACAGCGGCCAGGCCAGTGCCACGACGGCCGGACCCAGCAGGAAATGGATGAACTGGGCTCCCGAGAAGTAACTGGGGTAAGGCACGCCGGTGGCCAGTAGGCCGCAGGCAAGAACCACCACCGTCCACAGCACCGGATTGGCCCACGGTGCCTGCCCAAGTTGCGCGTAAACGGCTTGGGCAGCCACATAAACTACCAGCGTGGCAGTCAGGCCAAACAGCGGTGTGGCCGACAGATAGATCCATAGCTCGACGAACTTAGGCATCAGGCCCCTCCTTGGGTGTGCTGTCGGAGCGATCACGCAGCAGGTGCAAGCTCAGCACCGTTACGCTCAACCCGGCCAGTGTGGACAGAACGATCACCACCGCCATGCGCACGCCATACTCGCTCACGAGTGAAAGATGCGTCATGACCCCCACGCCGACCGGCACAAAGAGTAACGAAAGGTGCGCAAGCAGGAAGTCGGCGCACACCGAAACCGGCTCGCGCACCGCGCGCCAGCGCAGCACCAACAGCAGCAGCATCATGCCGACCACTGGCCCGGGGAAAGGCAGCCGCAAGCCGCGCGCCAGCACTTCCCCTGCTGATTGAAGCACCAGCAACCAGGCCAAGCCGCGTAATGCCTGCATCTTGGAAGCCGTTTCTGCTGGATCAGAAGCGCGGCAAATCCGGATGCGCCATCTGCCCGCCGCGCACCAGTTTCTTTCCGTACTCGACGCAGCGGTTGAGCGTGGGAATCACCTTGCCGGGATTGAGCAGCCCCTTGGTGTCAAAGGCGCGCTTGACGCCAAACATCTGTTCGTTTTCCTGCACAGAAAACTGCACGCACATGGAGTTGAGTTTTTCCACGCCAACGCCGTGCTCTCCGGTGATGGTGCCGCCCATGGCCACGCTGGTTTCCAGAATTTCGGCGCCAAACGCTTCCGCACGGTGCAACTGGTCGGCATCATTGGCGTCAAACAGGATCAGCGGGTGCAGGTTGCCGTCACCGGCATGAAACACGTTGGCGCAGCGCAAGCGGTACTTCTTTTCCATCTCGGCAATGGCCAGCAGAATGTCGGCCAGACGCTTGCGCGGAATGGTGGAGTCCATGCACATGTAGTCGGGACTGATGCGGCCTGATGCCGGAAACGCGTTTTTGCGGCCGCTCCAGAAACGCAGGCGTTCGGTTTCATTCTGGCTCACGGCAATGGCGGTGGCGCCGTGCAACTGCAGCACCGTGCTCATGCGGGCGATTTCTTCTTCAACCTCTTCTGGCGTGCCGTCGCTCTCACACAGCAAGATCGCCGCGGCGCTCAGGTCATAACCTGCGTGCACAAAATCCTCGACCGCCGCCGTCATGGGCTTGTCCATCATCTCCAGCCCCGCCGGAATGATGCCTGCGGCAATCACTGCCGCCACGGCATCGCCGGCTTTGCGCAAATCGTCAAAGCTGGCCATGATGCAGCGCGCCAGTTGCGGCTTGGGAACCAGCTTGACGGTAACTTCCATGGTGACAGCCAGCATGCCTTCGCTGCCAATGATGATGCTCAGCAAGTCGTAGCCCGCGGCATCGAGTGCGTCACTGCCGAACTCGACTTCTTCCCCTTCAATCGTGAAACCTTTCACCTTCAACACGTTGTGCACGGTGAGGCCGTATTTCAGGCAATGCACCCCACCCGAATTTTCAGCCACGTTGCCACCTATGGTGCAGGCAATCTGGCTTGAAGGGTCGGGGGCGTAATACAGGCCATGAGGTGCTGCGGCTTCGGAAATCGCCAGGTTGCGCACGCCGCCCTGCACCACGGCGGTACGGCTCAGCGGGTCCAGTTTGAGGATTTTGTTGAACTTGGCCAGCGACAGCGTGACGCCCAGCTTGTGCGGCATGGCACCGCCCGACAGGCCCGTTCCCGCGCCGCGCGCCACCACGGGGACATCCAGCGCGTGGCAGGTTTTGAGCACCGCCTGCACCTGCTCGTAGGTTTCGGGCAAGGCCACAGCCAGCGGCCGCTCGCGGTATGCCGTCAGCCCGTCACATTCATAAGGCGTGGTGTCTTCGGTGTTCCATAGCACGGCGTGCCTGGGCAGCACGGCCGTCAGCGCCTGCGCGACCTGCGACTGGCGCTCTGATCTTGTCATTAAATCATGCGGCTTTTGCGAAAGGGGTACGTTCATGGTGTGAGTCCCGGTTTGAAGTCACACTGTAGGGCAAGCAGCCGTTGCCGGGTTGAAGAAATTTGCAAGACCGCGTGAAATGCTGGGACTGCTGGCGGTGTACTTTCAGGCGCAGCGCCAAAATCATGGGGCGTCCACCGAAATAGTAGTATTCGTCCATGACTGACAGCGACTCTCGCGCCACCGACTCCGCCAGGCCCATCCCGGCCGCATTGCTGCCGCCCGACGACCCGCTGCGCGTCACCCTGCACAATGAGGTCCATGCGCGGCCCTCGGAGCACCTGCGGCTGCCGGCTCTCATCACTTACGTTGCTGTCCTCAACGAGGGCGTGACGCACGAGCAGGAGTGCGAGCATCTGCGCCGCCTTCCCGGTCAGCAGCAATTGCCGCTGGACAGCCTGCAGGGTAATTTCCTGCGTCTGCGCTTTGCCGGCTATACCGTCAAGTGGGAGCGGCACACCGAGTTCACGCGCTATTCCATCGTGCAGCCGCTGCCCACGAGCGCGCTGCCGGGCGCTTGTGAGCCCGAGTTGCTGCCCACCCTGGCGGTTGCGCCCGACTGGCTGCGCAGCATTCCCGGGCGCACCGTGGCGGCCATCCAGCTGGCCCTGGCCGAAGGGGATCTGTCTGACCCGCCGACCCTGATGGCACGGGCGCAGACCTGGTTTGGCGGGCGCACCGTGGTGGCTTCCAGATTGGGCGATGAGCATTCCTGGGCGTTGACGGAATTTCGCATTGGCGCTGACGGCTTTGAGCGCATGCTGGTGATCGCCCCGCCCGGCACCACTGAAACGCGTGTCGGCCGCATCGCGCAGCGCCTGCTGGAGCTTGAAACCTACCGCCTGATGGCGCTGCGCGGCCTGCCCGTGGCCAAGCAGCTCGGCCCGATGCTGACCGAGGCCGAGCGCACCCTCGCCGACATCATGGCGCAACTCGAAAACAAGTCGGCCTCTGACCAGGAATTGCTGGACACGCTGGTGGCGCTGGCCGCGCGCGTGGAGCGCGCCACGGCCGAGCACGTGTACCGCTTTTCGGCCACGCGCGCCTATGCCACACTGGTGGGCCAGCGCATTGCGGAACTGCGCGAAAACCCCATTCCGGGCACGCAGACCCTGGGTGTTTTCATGCAACGCCGCCTGTCGCCTGCCATGGCAACGGTGGTGGCCACCGCGCAGCGCCTGGCTTCATTGTCCGAGCGCGTTGTGCGCACCAGCGCACTGCTGCGCACACGCGTGGACATTGCCGCCGAGGCGCAAAACCAGCAGTTACTGGAAAAACTCACGCGCGGGCAGGAAATGCAGTTGCGCCTGCAGTCCACGGTGGAGGGGTTGTCCATCGCCGCCATTTCGTACTACGTGGTCAGTCTGCTGCTGTACCTCGGCAAGGCGCTCAAGGGCATGGGTCTGCCAATCAACCCCGAAATTGCGGTGGGCGCACTGATTCCGCTGGTGCTCTGGGCGGTGTGGCGAACCACAAGGCGCATTCACAAAAAACTGCACGCCGGGCATTGAGGTCGCCAACCTGTTGGTGATGCGGTACGCGGGAAGTCGGGCCTCAATTTCTTCAGGGCCTGCACAAACCAGCTATTAGTTTAATTAGCAACTTTCGCCCATCGCGTATGGGCCGAAGGCTAATCTGACGCTCGCCTGCTCGCTTACCGGAATAACGCAAGCCAAGGTCCATCCCACGCCGTTCGGCAAAGCTGGCATGCAGGCCTTGACAGCATGTATCCCATTTAATACAATTTTGCCCATGCGCAGCGTTCAGACCACGGAAATCTTCGATGCTTGGTTTGTGGGCCTGAAAGACCGGCAGGCCCTGGTGCGTATTCAGGTGCGCATCGACCGTGCAGAGCGGGGCAACTTTGGCGATGTCAAGCCGGTGGCTGAAGGAGTGTCTGAAATGCGCATTGACTTTGGCCCTGGCTATCGGGTGTATTTCACCCAACGTGGGCTGGAACTGGTCATTTTGCTGGCCGGTGGCGACAAAGCCACTCAAGCCAAAG
>DHWX01000129.1 GCA_002413395.1 Polaromonas sp. UBA5171
GGGTATTCGTCGGGCGCTTACGTCTCAAGGATGTTGCTTGCGGCAGAAACCGCCTCTCGCGGATTGGCGTCGACGTTTGAAAGAGCACGACTGAATTCGTGTTCAAGGGCAGTCACGTCCATCTCTCGAATGAACTCTTCAAGCGTCCTTGACGGGCTGCCAAGCGCTCCCGCAATTGAGCCGCCACGAACATACTGGAGGTCGTAGCGAGCAAGGGCCTTGGCGAATTTCTGCTGCTCTGGGGTTTGTGTGGGCGGCGGAATGTCATCGAAAGGGCTTCCTTCCTGGGGCAGCTCTTCCATATAGGTCTCTATCAATCGGCCGAGAACCTGCAGAGGTTGGATGGCGTCGTCTTTATTCACTCGACGTAGCCATTCTTGAGTTTTAACTGGCTTACTTCCCTCGGGAGGATCACCAGGGGCACCGGCGTACATGAACAAATTGTCGAGAGACGCGTGGGTCTCGCGTTGAGACATGATCTCAGCGCAGACAGAAATAACGGGTGCAGGGATGAGTTGGCGCACGGGTGGCGAGTTTAAACAGAGGAGGGCGCGCCACTTCTGGCGCACCCTTCAGCGGTGATGTGCCAGCGCTCATTGCCCAACACTGGAACATGGTGCGGAGCGAGGGAATCGAACCCTCTGCATTCACTCCTGGAAGGCAACACATTTAAGAACACGTTTATCTCTCATTCGGGTTGGAATTTTTTCTCACCAGAGCTCCGCAGGAACGCGATTCCGCACCAAACACATGCCACCTCTTGACTGAACATAGCGGTTGAGTTTTTCATAATTACCTCCATTGCGATTGCCATAGCACCAAAAACAGAAGCGAAGATTTCCAACCCAAACGAGATTGCAACGTGAATTTCAATGTGTACCTTTACCTCCAAGCCAGTAATGTGAGCGCTGGTTTGAGCCAACGCCACTGTGATCTACGTCCCAATATAGACGAATAGCCGTACTCGCGAAACTGCATGTTGTTCATTTCCCGGGTAATTTGGGTCAAATTCCAATTTCACCCGACCTCGCCACCCAACGCGCTATCGTGGCCGAGATCGAAACCGAGCAGGCCCTCGTCAACGCCAACCGCGAATTGGTCCGCCGCATGGAGGCCAAGGTCAAGTGCGCGATTGACTGGGTTTGGGGCAAGGCAGTTTAGGGTTGCTCGGGAGGGGGTTGTTCGACAGCACCTGCGGCGATGAGCTTGACTTCGTAGTCGTCGCGGCTCAATGGGCAGTCAATCAGCAGCCGAAAATCTTTGTTTGTGAGCTTGCACTGTCCCGCCATCAGCGAAAGAAGGTTGTCGTCAATGTCTTTGCCACCGTGGCTGGTTTTGGTGCGGACAATGGTTTTTTTCCCAGCCTTGGAATGGTAAAAAAAGAAGTTGTGGTCGCCGCCACCCGACAGAAAACCCTTTTTCAGCAGGCTTTTCTCAACATCGTCCTGCTTACGCGGCATGCGCCACCTCGGTCATACGGGCCAGCAGTGCTTGCTTGAGTTGGCGGGCGGGCGCGTCTAGTGCGTCATCGGGCGCTTGCGCATACTCTTGCCATAGCATCGCCAAATGCTCGTGAAGTTCAGCAAGTAAGGCTTCACGTGTAGGTGCAAACACTGATATATCAAAATCGAGGTTCTCAGCGCACAGCAGTTGCTTGCTTTCGTCAAGTGCAGGTTCCAACGAAAGTGGCGGGGAGACCTGCAGGGTGACTGCGCCGTGCCGCACTATCGAAATTTCTAGAGGGGAAAGATCCACATCCCGAATATCGGTGACATCAATGATCTTCTTGGGGCTGCCTTGGTCGTCCAATAATACCCGCCCGGTGACCTGAATCAGATCGCGTCGGCGTTCGTAGAGCAGGTCTTCCAAGGCCTCGTCATAAAGGCAATCGAGCTCTTTACTGGTGGGGGGGTAGATGATGGTGAGTTTGTGTTCAATAAAGTCGATATTCTTTAACTCGCCAGTGACCACGCGCGATGCCTCACGTTGCGCCGCAGGTACCAGCGTTTCTTGCACAAATGGAATGGTCAGAACATCGAAAGACGCGAAAGCAGTGTCTGTGGCGTCGTGCAGGCTCAGTGTCCATTTGGCATCAGCTCGTGGTGCCATGCCTTTGACGGCTTCGAGGACACGGCGGCGGATGCGCTCGTCTGGAAGAATTTCAGTCAATCCTGAAGCACTGCGATCAGAAATGCGCGACATGAGGTCATGAAAGATGCGGAATGCTTTTTCAGCGTGTTCAGGCTCAAACAATTCAGTGGCGTTGCCAACAGTAACGGGCAACGCATAGCATCCGGTTTCTGGCAACTGACAAATGAGCTGAAAGCGTTGACTGGTTGTTGCAGATACCCGTGCCCGTTGGTTGATGCTGCGGCCTTCGACGTGCACACCTATGAGTTCAAAGGCTTGCTGTGCGTTCTGCAAAATCTGCACGAGCACTGAGGCAGGAACAACATTGCCTTGCGATTCGCCACTTTCAATGTGGAAGCTAAAACGTGGGTGCTGAGGTGATGCATTCATGATCGGTCCAATATTATCTACCGAAGCTGGTATGGGGGATGATTTGCCGCATCGAGGCCAAGGTCAAGTGCGCCGTTGACCGGGTGTGGGGCAGCTAAGGCGGTAGGAGGCACAGCTCCGCAATGCGGGCTAAAATGTTCTGATCTATGGAAGCCCAGCGCATCACCGTTGCATTGATTGACCACTCGGCTGGCTTTGAAGCCACGCCGGCGCGGGTACGTTTGGGTGACTTGGCTGATTTTTCGGCAGACGTTGCCACGTTTTTGCGTGGCGAGGACAAGGACGTCGAGACCAAAACACTGGAGGTGGCCGTGCGCAAGGGTTCCTTGGCCATCGAAACGGTGCCGCTGCTTTCCGCACCCGGCTTGTTTCGTGATTTGCGCACCCTGCTAGTCGGCGAATTGTTGGACAACCTGGACGCCAAGCGGCGCGAGGTGATGGAGCGCTGGCAGAAGGCTGCGTGGCAGACCCGGCAAGTGGCCTACCGCATATCGGCGCCGTTTCTGGACCGGCCCATTGTTGTCAATGCCGAGTCGGACTACCACGCTGATGATGCTGACCAGTGGGTACAGGTTGAACGCTACATCCGCGGTGAGATTCAGGATTTGGGAGGGGTGACAAAGGCCAATGCCCATGTGAAATTGCCTGATGGTCGCACCTTGAAGGTGACTGCCGAGCGCGATGTCTTGCGTGATGACACAGTGAACCGACTTTACAAGCTGGCCATGCTGCGTATCAAGGCTGAGTACAACGTGTTGACGCGCGATCTGCGCAACGCCCGACTGGTCGAGTTTGTGGAATATGCCCCGACAGTGGATGAAGAAGCGCTTTCACGCTTGACGCGTCGTGGTGCGGTGGCGTGGCGGGATGTGCCTGACGCAACGGCTTGGGTCGATGAACTGCGCGGAGGCACGCATTGAACAGCGTGCTGCTGGACACCAGCTTCTTGATCAGCCTGAGTGATCCGGCCCGTACCCACCATGCGGCGGCAGTTCAGTACTACAAGGAATGTGTGCACAGGCAGGTAGGCGCTCAGACGATCAGCCCGCATGATTTTTTGCGGAAATGCCGCGAGCTGGCCGCTGCGCGCGCCGAGCCGCTGGGAACGACACGGTTGCACAGGCCCATTTGCAAGGCCTCGGCAGCCTCCACCTTGCGGCCGGTCAGGATCAAATCCATCGCATGGCCCATGCCGACCAGACGCGGTAGCCGCACCGTTCCGCCGTCGATCAGCGGCACGCCAAAGCGGCGACAATAAACACCGAAATAAGCGTCGTCTTCCATTACCCGCAGATCGCACCACAGCGCCAGTTCCATCCCGCCGGCCACCGCCGCGCCACTGACAGCGGCAATCACCGGTTTAGACAGCAGCAGACGCGACGGTCCCATCGGCCCCAACGGGTTGGCAGCATCCGTCTGAAAGTCCAGCTCGGCGAACACGTTCGCGGCATCAGCTTGCGACTCGCTCAGCAGCTTCGCGCCAAACTGCAAATCCCAGCCGGCACAGAAATGTCCGTGCGCGCCATGAAACACCGCCACCTTCGCACTGGCGTCAGCGTCGAAAGCCCAAAAAGCCTCGTACAGGGCGCGGGCGTGCGAGCTATCCACTGCATTACGCACATCAGGGCGATCCAGTGTCACCACCGTCACGTCGCCGTCCTGCTCCACACGCACTGTCATGCGGCATCTCCCCGCCCGCCAAGTCCGCTGCCGAATCGAATATTTGATGCTTGGCGCCTTTGCCGGACTGGCCTGCATGACGCTGCTGGGTTTTCCTTTCTGGCTGGCCATGCCCTGTGCCGCAGCAGGCATGGCGCTTTTTGGCATGGCGCTGGAGCGGCTGGTGATCCGTCCGATCCTCGGGCAGCCCGCGTTTTCCATCATCATGCTGACCATCGGCGTAGGCTACACGGCGCCCGGCCTTATCACCATGATTCCTGGCATCGGCACCGAGACCTACGTGCTGCCGGTACCGGTGCAGTTCGAAAAGAATGTCATCAACTTCTTCCCGGTCACGGCAGCCCGCGAGATGTATGAACCCTTTAACAAGTTGAAGTATTCGTTTGCGGCCACCTATTACGACCAGATGAAAACCGCCGTGCCCAAACTGGTCAAGGAAAAAAATGCCAGGAAGGTCTGTTCGATGTACCAGGACGACGACTTCGGTCTGGAGGTGCAGCGTGGTGCCACTGACTTCTCGTCGCAGATCGCCAAACTCAAAGCCGCGGGCTGTGATCTGGTGGTGCTGGGCACCAGCATTCGCGAAACCATCGGCGGTATTGGCACCGCGCGCAAAACGCATTCCACGCGACAAGGTCGGCAATCCGCGCGGTGGCAGGCCTTATTAAAGAGACTTTGGCACTCCCTTGGACAAAGCCCAGGACAGCTTCACCGATCCTGAGGCCCGAGAGAACCCGGCGCCGGCCGCCACGGTGTGCCCAGCCTCTATACCACTATAGCGAGCACCTGCCCCTCGTTAACGCTTTCGCCCTCCGCCACCGAAACGCTCTGCACAATGCCATCGACAGGCGACTCGATCGGAATCTCCATCTTCATTGACTCAAGAATCATTATCGGTTCTCCAGCGGCGACAGCGTCCCCTATCTGCTTCTCGATCTTCCAAACTTTGCCGGTGACGATCGATTCGATGTTAGTGGATGCCATGTGTGTACTCCAAGTTTCAGGTTGTTTTGACTATTTCGGCCGCAAGGCCCGTGTGCACCCGCCCAGCCGCAAAGTCGGGGTGCATGAGCACCTTGATTAGGAAGGGAATATTGGTCTTTACGCCGGTGATCTCGGTCGCATGCAGGGCCCGCACAAGCCGATCAATCGCCGTCGGCCGGTTTTCGGCATGTGCGATCAGCTTGGCGATCATCGGGTCGTAGTACGGCGTGATGACTGCGCCTGACGCATAGCCGGTCTCGACGCGAATGCCATCGCCGCACGGCAGCGTAAATGATCGCAAGGTGCCGGGTGACGGAAAGAATCGAACAGGATCTTCTGCATAAATACGTGCCTCTATCGCATGCCCTCGCGGCTCGATCCTGGTCGGCAGCACTTCCCGCAACCGCTCGCCAGCCGCAAGTCGGATCTGCGCACGGACCAAGTCAATACCGCAGACTTCCTCGGTCACCGCATGCTCGACCTGCAGGCGTGTGTTCATCTCGAGAAAGAAAAAACCGAGTTCGGGCGTGTAAAGCATTTCGACGGTGCCGATCACGTCGTAGCCCAGACCGCCGAGCAACGCGGCAATACGCTCGGCCATCGCGGAAATCTCACCGCGCGGTAGCATAGGGGCCGGCGATTCCTCAATGACCTTCTGGTGGCGGCGCTGCACCGAGCAATCGCGCTCAAATACATGGCATGCGCGACCGTGGCGGTCTGCGAGGATCTGGAACTCGATGTGGCGCGGCCGTTCGACAAGGCGCTCGAGGTAGAGATCGGCGCTGCCGAAGCTGCGCGTCGCCACCGAGGTGGCCTGGGCGAAGGCACGGATCAGCTCAGCTTCATCGCGCGCGGGCAGCATGCCGATGCCGCCGCCGCCGCTGGCCGGCTTCACCAGCACGGGGAAGCCGATCGCGCGCGCCTGCGCGAGCGCGGCATCATCCATCGCGGACAGCACGCCAGTCGATAGCGCGAGCGGCATGCCGTGCTGCCCCATCAGCGCCCGGGCGCGGGTCTTGTGGCCCATCGCCTCGATCCAGCGCGGCGACGGGCCGATGAAGCATGCTCCCGCGCGCTCCACTTCGCTCGCGAAGACATGGTTCTCCGAAAGAAAGCCATAGCCCGGATGCAGCGCGTCGCAGTCGGCGTCGCGCAGCACCTTCAGCAGCGCAGCCTGGTTCAGGTAGCTCTGCTGCGGCTCGGCCGATCCGATCGCATGCGCTTCGTCGGCCTCGGCCAAGTAAGGCAGGCCGCGGTCGGCCTCTGAAAACACGGCGACGCTCGCGATCTGCATCTGCTTGAGCGCACGGATCACGCGGGCCGCGATAGCGCCGCGGTTGGCGACCATAACCTTCTTGAACATTTGTTCCTTCAAAAACTCGTGGGCCATCCAGCCAGCGCGTGCTCGCTCAGGCCGTTGCTGCGCGCACCGCGGGCCAGCGCCAGAGAATCGATCAGCACTTGCCGGGTCTGGTCGGGCGTGATCACGTCGTCGAGGTAGCCGAGGCCGGCCGCGCGCCACGGCGCGCTGGTGGTGTGCAACTCTTCGCGCAGCTTCTCGCGCCGCAGCGCCTGTTCGGCCTGCACCGTGGCGCTGGCGCTTTGGTCGACCGGGCTGACCACGTTGACCGCCACGTCACGCGACATGAAGCTGATGTCCGCGCCGGCCCAGGCGAACACGAAATCAGCGCCCATGCCCGGGCCCGCCAGGTTGCCATAGGCCATGCCGTAGGACTTGCGCACCACCACGGCCACCTTCGGCACCGTGGCCAGCGACAGGGCCTCGATAAAATTGATGATCTTGCCGGGCATGCCGCGCTGCTCGGCCGATTTGCTGACGAAGAAACCGGGCGTGTCATGCAGAAACACCAGCGGAATGTTGAACGAATCGCACAGACAGATGAAGCTTGTGCACTTGGCACAACCATCGGGGCCCATGGCACCAGCCGAGAACATCGGGTTGGTCGCGACGATGCCCACCGGGTGGCCATCGATGCGCGCGAGGCAGGTGATCACGCTGCGGTCGAACAGCGGCTTGAGTTCGAACAGGTGTTGACCGTCGACCAGTGTTCGCACCACCTCGTGCATGTCGTAGGCCCGCCTCGACATTTCGGGCACCATCGTCAGCAGCTTGGACTGGCGTGCGGCGGCGCTGTCGGTGGCTTCCGGCGTGGCGCGCGGCGGCAGCTGCTGCGCGTGCGAGGGCAGGAAAGCCAGGAACTCGCGGATCAGTGCAAAACACTGTTCTTCGGTGTCGACTGCCACGTCCACCAGGCCGGTCACCGTGGCGTGCAGCTTCCAGCCGCCCAGTTCCTCGTTGTCGACCTTCTCGCCGGTGGCGATCTCCAGCACGCGCGGGCCGGAGACGGCCATGCACGAGCCCTTTAATTGCACCACGAAGTCCGCGAAGGCCGCGTGCCATGAGGGGCTTCCGAAACATTCGCCGAGGATCGCAGCCACCATCGGTACCTGCCGACGCCGCATCGACAACGTGGTGCCAACCGTCATCGACGAGAGACCATCTGAGCCCTGGATGTCGGGCAGGCGCGCACCGCCGGCCTCGCCGAGGTTGACGATCGGATAGCCCTTGTCGATGGCCAGCTGCACGGCGGTCTTCGATTTCTGTGACCCGATGCGGCCGCCGGCGCCTGCGAGAACTGTTACGTCGTCGGCCTTGACCAGCACGGGCCGACTGTCTATGCGGCCCACGCCGCAGATTTTTCCGTCAGCTGGCGTACGCGCCTCCATGCCCGGCACGTCCGAGTGGTTCAGCAGGCCGATTTCGAAGTAGCTGCCCTCGTCGACCAGGCGCGCGATGCGTTCGCGCGCATTCAGTGCGCCGCGCTCGCGCGTGCGTTTCAGTTTGTCGGCGCCGCCCATGCCCAGTGCATGGGCGCGGCGCCGAGCGAGTTCTTCGTTGTGGTCAGAAGCGTTCAAAGGGCTCTCCGTTCAGCCGCGCTGCGGCGTCAGCAGCGCCTGCAGCTCGTGCTTTTTCACTTTGCCGGTGGCCGTCATCGGCAGCTCGGCGACGAAGCGGATCTGCGGCAGCTTGTAGCTCGCCATGTTGTCGCGGCACCAGGCGGTCAGTGCGGCTTCGGTCAGCGTGCTGCCTTCGCGCGTGTGCACGAACGCGATCGGGATCTCGCCCTTGTCGGGATCGACCTGGCCGATCACGCCGGAGCCGAGCACGTCGGGGTGCTGGCCGAGCAACGCTTCGATCTCGGACGGGAACACGCTCATGCCCTTGACCTTGAGCATCTCCTTGCGTCGGCCCAGGAAGTGCAGGCAGCCGCGCTCGTCGAACACGCCGATGTCGCCGGTGTAGAACCAGCCTCCGCGCAGCGATTCGGCGGTCGCCTCTGGCTTGTTCCAGTAGGCCTTCAGGAGTGAGGGGCTGTGGGCGACGATCTCGCCTTCTTGACCTATGGGCAACGTGCGCCCGGTCTCGAAGTCGCAAATCTTGATGATCGTTCCGGGCACCGGCAGCCCCACGAAGACGGGTTGGCCCATCAGGTCGAGGTTACCCTCCTGCTGGCCCGTGGTGAAGGTGTCACAGGTGTGCGTCTCCGTCATGCCCCACGCGGCCTCGCTCATGACCGAACCAGTGAGCCGGTGCCAGCGCTCGCGGTAGCTCGGATTGAGCTTCTTCACGAAGGACGAGACGCGGATCGCCTTCAGCGACCTTAGCGAATACTGGCCGACCTGCGGGTGGTCCATGATCTCGACCGCGTTGTCGACCACCATGCTGGCACGCGTGGCGCCGTAGCGCTCAATCGCTGCCATGGCGCCGACCGGGTCCCAGCGGGCCAGCAGCACCACGGTGCTGCCAGTGAAGATCGGAAAGATCATGCCGGCGTTCTCGCCGGCGATCCAGAACAGCGACATGTAGTTCAGCGCGATCTCGTTCGGCCCGATGTCGTTGGCCACGCTGCAGGTGGTCGCGGCCGTGTAGATCATGTCGCGCTGGGTGTGGACGCACCCCTTTGGCATGCCGGTCGTCCCGCCTGTGTAGTTGAGCGCGGCCGGGGCATCGAGGTTGGGTGCCACCCGCGGCACGGACAGCGAGTCGTCGCGCAGCGCCGGCATCAGGTCAAGCATGCCGACCGGCACCTGACGCTTCGGCCAGGATGCTGGCCGGCACCGGCAGCGTGGGATCGTCCGGCAGCAGGTCGTGGAAGCTGGTGAAGAAGGTTGTTCGCACCGAGGTCTTGGGCAGTACCTTGTGCGCCATCTCCGCCAGCTGGTCGAGCACCACCAGCACCTTGGCGCCGCTGTCGCTGAGTTCGTAGAGCATTTCCTGCTCCTTGAACAAGGGGTTCACCGGGACATGCACGGCACCCAGCTTCAGGATGCCAAAGAACACAATGTGGAACTGCGGGCAGTTGGCCAGCATCACGGCCACCCGGTCGCCGCGCGCGACGCCATGGTTTGCGAGCACGGCAGCAAAGCGGTCGCTCCACGCGTCGAGCTTCGCGTAGCTCAAGGTCGTGCCGTAGAAGATGACGGCGGCCTTGTCCGGCTGCACCTGCGCCCAGCGCCGCAGGTACTCCGTGATCGGGATTTCGCCGTGGGGGTACACCGGCTCGAGCGGAATGCCGGCGGGCCAATGGCGGCGCTGCAGGTCGGCCAGTTCGCGCAGGGAGGGGTCGTCTTGACTATTCATTTTTGGGGACTTGTTCGCAGTGTAGAGGCGCCCGGCTTCAGGCCGTCGCAAGGCCAAGCTCCAGCAGCAACTGCCGCTTGAGCTTGTATTTCTCGATCTTGTTGGTCGCCGTCACTGGCAGCGCCTCGACGAAGCGCACATACAGCGGCTGCATGAATTTCGGCATCGCGCGTTGGGCGTGGGCACGCAACTCGGCCTCCGTCAACGACTCGCCAGCGACCAGTTCAATGAAGACGGCGATGCTGTCTCTTATACACATCT
>DHWX01000117.1 GCA_002413395.1 Polaromonas sp. UBA5171
AGGTGGTGCCTCGCCCGCGTCACCCAAAGGCTGATTTCCAAGCGCAGGCCGCCTTTAAAAAAACTGCGCAGAGTGGTACGCCAAGAGGTCGAGCGCCAGGCTGAATGGGGCTGTCCAGTACGGCTAATGTTCCAGGATGAGGGGCGATTCGGTCTGCTGGGTAAACCCAGACGCTGCTGGGCTCCCGTCGGCGTCCGGCCCTGTGTGGGCGCTCGACTGCTGCGCAAGTTCAGCTACGCGTTCGCTGCGGTCAGCCCACATGACGGCGTCATGGATAGCTTGGTTCTGCCTTGGGTGAATACGGAAACCATGTCGATATTTCTGTCTATGGTCTCTGAGCGCCACGAGAACGAGTTTGTCATCGTGGTCATGGACCAGGCGGGCTGGCACATTGCCAGCGGGCTTGAAGTGCCGCCCAACATGCGTTTGGTCTTTTTGCCTCCCTACAGCCCCGAGATCAACCCTGCCGAGCATATCTGGGACACCTTGCGCGAGAACGCCATCGGCAACACCGTCTTCAGTTCGCTGGACGCAGCAGATAAGGCCCTCAGCGAGGGGCTGCTATCTCTTGAATTGGATCCAACCAGAATGCAAAGCTTGACAGGCTTCGAATGGATAACATCTATATCATTGAAGGCAAATTAGTATCAGTCTTTGTCTGGGCTTGCGCAAGCCCTGCCCCTCCAAGGCAGGCCAGCACGACCAGGAAAATATATTTTTGGATCATGCCGTGCCCCTAGTTCCGCGTGAGGTTCTGCGCGCCGGCTTCTGACGCCCTGCCAGCTGACAGGCGTGGCGATAGGCCTGGAGGCGTTTCTGGGCCCGCCCCAGCACGCTGCCGGGAGTATAGTCGCCGGCCGCATCCGCCACACCGAAGGGAATGCCGGTGAGCAATTCCATGCCATCGGCCACATGCTCTGCGGTGTAGATATGAAACAATCCGCGGGCCACGGCCGCTATGACCTTGGGCTCGAGCATCAGGTGCCGGCGGTTGCGCCAGGGAAGCACAACCCCCTGACTGCCGTCCAGTCCGGCCGTTTCGCAGACGCGAAAGTAGCCCTCAATTTTTTCATTGATCCCGCCCACCGGCAGCATCTCGCCATGCTGGTTGACTGCGCCAGTCACGGCGATCCCCTGCTTGAGGGGCAGACCGGAAAGGGACGAGAGCAAGACATAAAACTCGGCACAGGACGCCGAGTCTCCCTCCACGCCATGGTATTCCTGCTCGAACACAATCGATGCATCAAAGGCAAGCGGTGCGATATGCGCAAACAGCGCGGACAGATAGCTGTGGAAAATCAGAACTCCCTTGTCATGAATCGGCCCGGACATCTCCACCTCGCGCTCGATATTGAGCAGACCTTCATCGCCGGCAAAAGTCTGCGCCGTGACACGTATCGGAAAACCGAAGCGGTAGTCTCCCTGGTCGATCAGGGTCAGGCCATTGAGCTGGCCGACTTTCTCGCCATGCACAACCATCAGCCTTTCACCTTCAGCGAAGGATTCCTGCAGGCGCTGCTCCGGATAATCGTGGCGCAGCGTGCGGGCCCGAAGTGCCGCCTCGACATCCGGTGCTTCAACCAGTGCGCCGGAACGTGCGTGGCACAGCGCCGCACTTTCCATCACCAGCGCCTCGGTGTGGGCGAAGATGGCACTCTGACGCGACTGGTCACCGACTTCGCGGTGCGAGTCTTCCAGCAGGCGCGCCACGGCCGCGGCGGAAAAATGAACCAGCCCCATCTGGCGGCAGGCGTGGGCCACAAAAACGGACGAGGCGCTGCGGGTCTCGGCATTCGACAAAAAACTTTCTGCAAAGTCCACCTTGACCCGAAAGCGCCGCGCAAACTCCGGGTCACCCTCCTGCACAGCATAGTATTGTTCGATGGAGCCGATCAGGATGATCTTGACGTGGACATCCACCGCCTCGGGTTCAAGTGAAACGGCGGCGAGCAGAGAAAGCGTCATGCCCGGCTCTTCGATCTGCAGCCTGCCGCTGCGCAGAAAACGCCGCAGCTTCTCCCACACCAGCTCATCGGCCAGCATGTCGCGCAAATGCAGCGTCAGGAAACCGCCATGGGCCTTGAGCAGGCTGCCCGCGCGTATGCGTGAAAAATCAGTCACCAGCACATCGTTTTCAGACTGGTATTCGATGCTGCCAAACAGCGAGTGGAACAAGGGGTTTTCATCAACAATCACCGGCGCCCCGTTCAAGCCGTGGTTGTCCACCACCAGGTTCACGCGATAACGCGACAGCACGGCATTCAACGCCTCCAGCCGGAGTTCGTCTTCCTCGTCAGCGCCCTCGAACAGCTCCAGATTTTCTAGCAGATCGTGCATGACCTGCTCCAGATATGCGCCGAGCTTGACCGAGTCCTTGATCTGCTTTTTCAGTTCATTGCGGATCTCCTGCAGCGCATGCTCCAGCAATGGCTTCACCACCTGGCGTCGCAGGGCGGCCAGGCCTTCGTTCATCACCCGCTCCATCGGCCGGAGATTCTCGAGGAACCGTGTGATCTCACCACGCAGTTCCTGCTCGGCCTTGTCGATTTCGGACCGGCGCTCCTTGGGCAAGGCCAGCGCTTCATTTTCTGTCAATGCGCGGCCTTTTTCATCTCTGAGAGTGAACACCAGGTGACCCTCGGACTCCCGGTAAAGGGTGAAACTGCGGGATTTCCGACTGCAGGGATTTCGTCATCTGCGCCATCAGTTGACGCAACAAGCGCCCCTGTCCGGCGGGCATGCGCAAGGCGCGCGGCCGTTCAGGCGCATCAAAATTGTGCAGGTAGCATAAATCGGCCGGCACCGCCCGGCTGGCGGCAACCGTCAGCATCGCCTGGCGCAGCAGCGAAGAACGTCCGCTGCCGACATCACCCAGCACAAACAGGTTGTAGTCGGGTTGATCCATTCCCAGGCCAAAGCGGGTAGCCATTTCCGCGCGCTCCTGCCCTATCCAGGGCAAGGGCTGCTGCAGCAACTCGGACGTATCGGAGAAACCGAGCGCAGCGGGATCAATAGTGACGCGTAGATCGTCGGGATTCAGATGTGCGATTGGCATATTCTTGATTTACAGGCAAAAAATCCCCGGTTTGCCGAGTTGCTGTGGCGCAGTATTGCACTAGCCGCGCTGCTCAAACTCCCGGTCCCTGGCCCCGATCACCGCTCCTGCCAGATCAGCAAGTTCGCGCGTCAGCAACTCCAGGATGTCCTCCATTGTGACGATGCCAGTCAGTCGGCCCGCCTCATCCACGATCACCAGGCGGCGCAGCCGATGCACCCGCATCAGCGCCACCGCATCCATCGCATCCATCTCGGGATTCGCCAGGACAAGCTCGACAGACATGATGTCCCCAGCGGTAAAGACCTCGGGGTTCAGCCCTTCGGCCATCAGCGCGAGCACCAGATCCCGATCGGTCAGGATGCCGACCGGGCGGCTCTTTTCCACGGCATCGACAACGACGAGCGCGCCGACATGGTGCTTGCGCATGAGCTGGGCCGCGGCAAACGCCGATGTCTCGGGCTCGACCACGGCTACCACGGCAGTTGCAAAGTCTTTCAGACGAGTAGGCATGCCAATTCTCCCTGGTGACAATCATGCAGCTTATGCCCTTCCCCGCCCTGCTTCGTTGACCCAGCGCAAACACCGGAGCCGGTCAGCCAGACGGCTGGAACAG
The DNA here is from genome assembly GCA_002413395.1 of Polaromonas sp. UBA5171. Classification (GTDB taxonomy): domain Bacteria; phylum Pseudomonadota; class Gammaproteobacteria; order Burkholderiales; family Burkholderiaceae_C; genus Polaromonas. The sequence continues at coordinate 3,672 of DHWX01000117.1, forward strand.
CTGTTAGTATCTATCCGGGACGTCCTTATTCACAAGGATGACTCATGTCCCTTACTTAATCCAATATCTGAGGAGTTTTTCCATGTTCAAGAAATTGCTGGCGTTTTTCGCCGCCATGTACATGGCAGTATCTTTTGCTGCCGTTGACGTCAACAAGGCTACCGCAGCCGAGCTGGATGGCCTCAAAGGCATCGGCCCCGCCATCTCGGGCAAGATCATCGAGGAGCGCAAAAAAGGCAGCTTCAAGGACTGGAACGACTTCATTGAACGCGTCAAAGGCGTCGGTGAAAACAATGCGGCCAAATTTTCCGCAGAAGGCTTGACGGTCGGTGGCTCCACCTTCAAGGGTGCTGCTGCCCCTGCCGCGGCTAAAAAGGATGACAAGCCTGCCGCACCGGCTGCTGCGCCTGAGAAAAAAGACCCCAAGGCCGAAGCAAAAGCCAAAGCTGATGAAGCCAAAGCCAAAAAAGAAGCCAACAAAAAGGCAAAAGCTGACGAAGCCAAGGCCAAAGCCGATGCCAAGAAAACCGGCAAGCCGATCACCGAAAAAGCCAAGGATGCCGCCAGCGCCGCCAAGAAGTAATCTGCACCCTTATCCCAAAAAAACCCGCCTCTTATGGCGGGTTTTTTTGTGAGTGTTTTTTTGTCATCAACCGGCTATAGCCTATATTCACTCATAAGTTGTAGCTACTCAGGGTTCTCCGAACCCGCCGCCACCCGGCGTCTGAATCTCGAACACATCATCAGGCTGCATCTCGGCCTGGCCGATGTGTTCCAGCGCCTCAATCCGCCCACCGGCCCGCACGACAAGGTTGCGGCCCACCTGCCCCGGCTCGCCGCCTGCCATGCCAAATGCGCCATGCTTGCGGCCATTGGACAAGATGCTGGCAGTCATGGCCTCCAGAAATTTCACGCGCCGCACGCCACCATCACCGCCGTGCCAACGCCCGGCACCACCTGAGCCCCGGCGAATCTCGTAGCTTTCCAACCGCACCGGGAAGCGAAACTCCAGCACTTCGGGGTCGGTCAGGCGCGAGTTGGTCATGTGGGTTTGCACCACGCTGGTACCGTTAAAGCCGTCACCAGCACCCGATCCGCCCGAAATGGTTTCATAGTACTGATAGCGCTCATTGCCAAAGGTGAAATTGTTCATGGTGCACTGGCTGGATGCCATCACGCCCAGCGCGCCATACAGCGCATTGGTGATGCAGCTCGACGTTTCCACGTTGCCGGCCACCACCGACGCGGGCGGGTTCGGGTTCAGCATGGAGCCGGCTGGAATGATGACCTTGAGCGGTTTCAGGCAGCCCGCGTTGAGCGGAATATCGTCATCCACCAGCGTGCGAAACACGTACAACACGGCGGCCATGCACACCGCAGTGGGCGCGTTGAAGTTGTTGGTCTGCTGGGGTGACGTGCCAGTGAAGTCAATCTCGGCGCTGCGGTTTTGCGTGTCCACGCGAATCGCCACCCTGATCTGCGCGCCGTTGTCCAGGGGCAAAGTGAAGCTGCCGTCCTTCAATCGCGTTATCACCCGGCGCACCGACTCTTCGGCGTTGTCCTGCACATGACTCATGTAGGCCAGCACCACCTCCAGGCCGAACTGCTCGACCATCTTGCACAACTCCTGAACCCCTTTTTCATTGGCGGCAATCTGCGCTTGCAGGTCGGCCATATTCTGCTGCGGGTTGCGCGAAGGGTATTCCCCACTCTTGAGCAGCGCAACCATCTCGGCCTCACGCAAAACGCCGCGCTCGACCAGCAAGAAGTTGTTGATCTGCACGCCCTCCTCTTCAATCCGCGTTGAGAAAGGCGGCATCGAGCCCGGCGTGGTGCCGCCGATGTCGGCATGGTGACCACGCGAGCCAACGTAGAACGTGGGCGTGTCTTTCCCCGCCGTCCCCAGATAGACCGGTGTGATCACCGTGATGTCCGGCAAATGTGTGCCGCCGTGATAGGGGTCGTTCAGCACATAGACGTCACCCGGCTGCATCGTACCTGCGTTCTCCCGAATCACCGTCTTGATGCTTTCACCCATGGAGCCAAGGTGCACCGGCATGTGCGGTGCGTTGGCAATCAGGTTGCCCCCGGTATCAAACAGCGCACAGCTGAAGTCAAGCCGCTCCTTGATATTGACCGAGTAGGCGGTGTTCTGCAGTTGCAGGCCCATCTGCTCGGCAATGTTCATGAACAGATTGTTAAACACTTCCAGCAGTACCGGGTCCGCCGTCGTGCCCGCTGCAAATTGAATAGCGCGCTGGGCCCGCCGATCCAGGACCAAATGGTCCAGCGCCGTCAAGGTCGCCTCCCAGCCGGGCTCGACCACCGTGGTGGCATTTTTCTCGGCAATGATGGCCGGGCCCGACATGACGTCGCCGGGCTGCAGGTCTTCGCGCACCACCAGCGCGGCGTCATGCCACTGCCCACCCGAGTACATGCGCACGATTTCACGGCGCGGCACCTCACGCGGCTCATGGATCGGGTGGCGTGGCTCGGCCGGTGCATCTCCTGCCACCACAGCCTCGACCGACACGGCCTCCACCACCAGCGCCTTGCCCTGCATCAAAAAGGAATAGCGCTGGCGGTAGGCGGTTTCAAAATCTGCTTCAATTTCGTCCAGGCTGCCAAAAGGCACGATCAGGGCTGAATCACTTCCCTCATAGCGCACATGGACGCGGCGGTGCATGGTCATGGCGCTGCTGCTGGTTTGCTGGCGCTGCAATTCCGCTTCGGCGGTAGCGGCCAGGCCGTCAAGCGTGGCGGCAACCTCGGGCAGGGCGGCTGCAGACAGCTTGAGTTCCACCGCCTGCTCGCGTATCACGTTCTGGTCGGCCAGGCCCATGCCGTAGGCGCTCAAAACACCCGCCAGCGGATGCACAAACACCCGCGTCATGCCCAGCGCATCGGCCACCAGGCAAGCGTGCTGCCCGCCCGCTCCGCCAAAACACTGCAGCGTGTAGCGCGTCACGTCGTAGCCGCGCGCCACGGAAATTTTCTTGATGGCGTTGGCCATCTGCTGCACGGCAATGCTGATAAAGCCTTCGGCCACATCCTCGGCGCTGCGGCCGATCTGCACGGCCAGTTCATTGAACTTCTCATGCACCACTTCTTCACTCAGCGCTTCATCCGCCCGCGGGCCAAACACCTTGGGGAAGTAGCGCGGCTGCACCTTGCCCAGCATGACATTGGCATCTGTCACAGCCAGCGGGCCGCCGCGCCGGTAGCTGGCGGGGCCGGGGTTGGCACCGGCGCTCTGCGGCCCAACCCGGAAACGCGCCCCATCAAACGCCAGAATCGAACCACCTCCCGCCGCCACCGTGTGGATGCTCATCATGGGCGCGCGCATGCGCACACCGGCCACCTGGGTCTCAAACTCGCGTTCGAATTCGCCAGCGTAATGCGACACATCGGTGGAGGTGCCACCCATGTCAAAACCGATGACTTTCTCAATACCGGCAATGGCCGCCGTGCGCGCCATGCCGACAATACCCCCGGCTGGCCCGCTCAAGATCGCGTCCTTGCCCTGAAACACATGCGCGTCAGCCAGGCCGCCCGAAGACTGCATGAAAAACAGTTTGACCCCCGGCATCTCGCTAGCCACCTGCTCCACATAGCGGCGCAAAATCGGCGAGAGGTAGGCATCGACCACGGTGGTATCGCCGCGGCCGACAAACTTCATCATCGGACTGGTCTCGTGCGAGGTGCTGATCTGCGTGAAGCCGACTTCCTGCGCAATCCGTTTGGCGGCCCTTTCGTGCGCGGTGAAGCGGTAGCCGTGCATGAACACAATCGCAACGCTGCGCAGCCCCCGTGCATATTGCGCAACCAGTTCCTGCTTCAATAGCACTTCGTTGAGCGGCGTAATCATCTCGCCCTGCGCGCCGACGCGTTCCCGGGCTTCCACCACAGCGCTGTAAAGCAACTCGGGCAGCACGATATGGCGGTCAAAGAGGCGCGGGCGGTTCTGGTAGGCAATGCGCAGCGCATCGCGAAAGCCGCGCGTGGTCACCAGCAGCGTCGGCTCACCCTTGCGTTCGAGCAGCGCATTGGTGGCCACCGTGGTGCCCATCTTCACGCAGTCCACCACATCGGCCTGAATCGGCTCACCGGCTTTGAGCCCCAGCAGATGCCGGATCCCCGCCACTGCCGCATCGCGGTATTGCTCCGGGTTGTCGCTCAGCAGCTTGTGCGTGACCAGCGAACCGTCGGGCTTTTTTGCCACGATGTCGGTGAACGTGCCGCCGCGGTCGATCCAGAATTGCCAGAGTTTTTTCATTTGAATTACACAACTTTCAAAGAGAAGCGGCCGCGCGCGCCGCCTGGTCGTACCTGCCAGAGAGCACGCGCAGCAGCCTGCCAGCTCGCCAATATCGCGATTCAAACGGTCATCGACGTTGAGTGCGTGAATCAGGCAACCTTCCCGGATTTCACAATAGCGCTCCACATCCTTGGGCCCCTGTTCGGTCGCGGCAGATGAACGGCTAGGCTATGATCTCACCCGATCACCATCAACCTCACCCATGATCTACTCGATTCTTGCCATTTGCACCGGTGCTTGCGTTGGCGCATTATCCCGCTGGGGCTTGGCGTTGTGGCTGAACCCCGGCGGTCTCATTCCCTGGGGCACGCTGGCCGCCAACCTGATCGGCGGCTATCTGGTTGGCGTGTGCATCGCCACGTTTGAGGCCATGCCGCAACTTGACCCGGTCTGGCGCCTGATGCTGGTCACCGGCTTTCTGGGCGCGCTCACCACGTTTTCAACCTTTTCAGCCGAAGTCGCGATTTACCTGACCGAAGAGCGCTACGGGCTGGCTATCACCACCGCCATGGTGCATGTGATGGGCTCGCTGCTGTTGACCATTGTGGGCATCAAAAGCACTATGTTTTTTATAGCCTCTCGTGCCCAATAGACAAGAGAAAAGTCTCATTCATTGACATCAATGAACAGTTTGCTTGAGACGGTCAGCCGGCGTTCAAAGCCAACCCCATCAATCAAAGATCTTTCGCTACTTTTCCGAAGGTATCCAATATAAACAGCCAAAACGGCTGCACGCACTCCGCGTGTCCCGCAGGCTGCGCATTGCAGTCCGTCAGATGGACAAGATTTCCGGCACCCCTGTCCTGCATTAGTTGCAATGTACTGGTCGCATTCAGGTATGAGACCGTACGGTCGTCACGCCCATGAAAAAAATTCACCGGAACCTCTGGACGCCAGTCATTCACATCGCTCAGGATTTCAATCGACAATCTATCGTCAGCAAAATAGTTGTCAATAACCGTAGGCATGAAGGTCACATCGCTATCGCTTCCCAACGCCAGCCGGAGCAATTGATCGCGCACATTGTGCCGATCGGCATCACTGAGAAATCTCAAAAACCCCGGGTTAAGCAGATCGCCAATCAGGGGGTTCGCCTGGCGCACAAGTTTGAGTTCTTCATCCATTGTCAGGCCGACGTCATAGGGGCCAGCTCCTGGAGCCACGCTGACAACATCATTGCGAAGTGTTGATGAGCCAGATTGCAGCGCTCTTTGGGTCGCCATCGTCACATAGCCTCCTTCTGAGTATCCGGCCAGAAAGAGTTGTTTGTTGTCGAGTACATGCTGCGTCTGCCGCCAATACCTTGCCGCAGTCAACATATCGATGACCGCCGACGCCGAAGGACCGGACAGCAGGTAAGGGTGGCTAGCTCCCTTCGATGCCCCGTAGCCAACGTAGTCAGCCGACAAGACGATATAGCCGAGAGATGCCAGTATCACCTCCGGACTTCCCACATCCGCAAGATTGCTCGGTGCTTCGGCCTCCTTGGTGAGGGTGCCGTGTTGATAGCTAAATACCGGGCTAAGAGAATTGGCCGGCTTTTGAGGCAGTACAACCAAAGCGGAGGCAAGTATCTCCTGGCCGCTCCCATCCAGGGTCAAATAGGTCAAGCGATAAGCTTGGACTGCATAGCGTGGACTGGCACGAAACCCCGACGCTCCAGCGAGTTCAATCGCTGATGCTATTTCGGTGGTTGAAATTGTCTTTAGGGCGACTGCATCCTTGAATTGGCCAGGCCCGATGACATTGACAACGGGCAGATCTTGCGAATCGTTGCCTGCGCCTCCTCCGCAGCCGCTCACAGACAAGACGCAAACCAGGATGATTAAAGGTCGCATCATCCGTCTGCAATGTGAAATGAGCCAGGAAGTGACCATGTCAAATCATACGACGCTGGAAAAAATTGTCCACCGCAGTGATAGCCCTCACCGGATCAGGGTAATTAATGGCAGATCTCTGATGACAGCCGGCCTGTTAACGCTGCCCTCGCTGCGCAGCGTGTCGGCGACGGCTCTTCCGCGACTGCGACATGCAATGCCTCAAGCATCGAGCTCCGGGTAGCGCCGAAAGATACCATCCTCGTTGAATGGAATGCGGCGTTCGCTGCGCAGGTAAGCCGACACTCGGGCGTGCTGTGCAACACGCTCGTGCAGCGCCAACACCAGCGGGGTCCGTTTCAAGGCGCGCTTTGTCGCTTTGGGGAAGGCATAGAGCAGCCCCTCCACCAACTGGAATAGCGACAGGTCGGCATAGCTCAGGCGCGCACCCACCAGATGCTTGTCGCCCTTCGGGTTGCGCGCCAGCACGGCCTCCAGCCAGCCCAGAAATTTTGGAATGCGCTGGGTCCGAAATTCTTTTGCGGCCCGGGACGCTTCCGTCTTCTGGTCTTCGTAATACAGGCCAGCGCCCACCGGGTGATGCGTGTTGTGCGCCTCGTTCACCACGTCGGCAATTGTGAGCTGGATCTGATGCGTCCACAGACGGTCAGCTTCGCTTGCGCCCACCAGCTTGAGGCGCGGGCCCAGGTACAAAAGGATGGCCGCAGTCTGCCCGACCACCTGTTTGCCGTCCACCAGCACCGGGCAGGCAAACGGCGGCCGCGCGACGGACTCGTCCTGCAGGTAGTGAAACAAGGCCGGCAGGCCCTGCCCGTTGGCGGCGTCGCCACGCGCGACATCCACATACGGCACGCCAGCAGCCTCAAGCGCAAGCCGGATAAATTCGCCGCGACCCTGAATGCCGGGCCAGTAGTGGAGTTGGTAGGGCATGGCGTTGTTGAATCAATAAAAATTTGGTCAAAGTGGTCGTGGTAACCGGTCAACTTCACACGCAGAGTTCACAGGTTTTGACAGCAGCCAAAAATGTCTGCCGTGGCACCGAGTCTGGACGCAACACCGCGCCAATAGGCCCCCACGCTTTTCACTGCGTGTCATGCGCAACCCCCCGAGGGGGCTGAACTTCGCTTGAGGGCAGCCCGGCACTTCGTTCAAGGTGCTTGTATCCTCACTCGCGCGGGAGAACTGCGGCTCAAGTGAAAGAGCTTACATCGGAAAAGGGCCTATCCCCACTCGCGCGGGGGAACCATCCACGCCCACCATCACTGGCGGGCGATCCCCTCAATGTCGGCGGGCAGCCGGTACTGGTGCTTGTTTCAATCCGCGCCCGCC
>DHWX01000136.1 GCA_002413395.1 Polaromonas sp. UBA5171
TGCTGGAGGTGGAGTGGAAGGCGCCCGATCACAGCACGGTGCAGTCGACGCGCCATGAGCTTGCAGTCGATCTCCAAGCAGTGCGCGCTGCCTACGGGGCCCGCGCACATTCTGATTGACAGCACAGGGTTGAAGGTCTACCGCGCGGGCGAATGGCTGCAAGAAAAGCATGGTCAGAAGTCACGGCGCAGTTGGAGAAAGCTGCACCTGGCGGTGGACGCCGACACCGGTTATATCGTCGCTTCAATACTGACGGAGCAGGACGTCGATGACCCGTCCAAGGTAGGGCCACTGCTCGATCAGATTGAACACGAGATAGGTCAAGTCATGACCGATGGTGCCTATGACGGTGATCTGACCTACGAGACCATTGCACGACGTGATCCACGGATCGAAGTCGTCATACCGCCGCGCGTGACGGCGCAGCCCAGCGCGCAGTTCGAGGTAGACCCCACTCGGCGCGACACCCACCTGCTCATGATCCAGAGCCTGGGCCGACTCGGCTGGCAGGAGGCCTGCGGCTATGGCCACAGCGCGCGCTGGTGGAGACCACGATGGGTCGTTACAAGGCCATCATTGGCCCGCGTCTGCGTACACGCGACTGGCGGGGCCAGCAAACCGAAGCGGCCGTCGCAATGGTCGTGCTCAACCGCATGCTGGGTGCTGGACGCCCGAACTCCGTCCGCACTTCAACCGTGGCGGCATAAGCCGCTCTGGGGTTGGGGTAACCTCGTCTTCAGCGTGATCCGTGCAACAACGCCCCTCTGATGGGGAAATTAACGGTGAAGTTCAAACTTCACAGGGCATGATCAATAGTTCTGATTACTGCCGGCCACCATGACGGTTATATTTGGATTCTCTTCAAATGGAGCCAACTGCGATGACGTTGCGCTGGAGTCGGTTATCAGCGTCCATGGGCGATCCAGTGGTGTCCATGCTTGTGGTCCTGTAAAACCCAATTTGGATGCGTCTGCAAGCACGTAAACCTCAGAAGCTTGTTCGATCATCTTCGCCTTTAGCGCGGCTTGCTCCTGATTTGCTTCGCATAAGCCACGCCCAGCCACCAAGCCATCGGCGCCTAGAAATACTTTGTCGGCCGTCATTCTGCTCAGCGTAAGCTCCGCGAGCGGTCCGACCGTCCCCATGCTCATTTTCCGTAAACTGCCACCCAGCAATGTCAGGGCAATTTCGGGTTCGGTGGAGAGCGTTGTTAAAGCCACTATATTGTTAGTGATCACGTGAAGCTTGCGGCGTCCACGCAATTGTCCTGCCAAAGCGGCCGTTGTCGTTCCGGCATCAAGAATCAGAGTTTCACCCTCATGGATCTGCAAAGCAGCCAATCGCGCAATCGCATCTTTTTGTACGCGTTGAATATGTATGCGCTCACCCAACGACGACTCCCGCCGGTCTTCGCGCAATAAGGCGGCTCCTCCGTATGTACGCACAATGCGTCCACTATCGGCCAGCTCGGCGAGATCACGGCGGATAGTTGACTCGGAAACGCGAAAATGCAAGCTCAACTCTTTAACATTTGCACCCCCGCTAGAGACGATCCGAAAAATCGCTTGATGCCGTTTTTCGGTTTTATTGATTGCCATAAGAATTGAAGTTGAGATTCAGTTCGCGCAATTTATAACATGCGTGTCCCGAAAAAATGCCACGCGAATCGCATGGCATTTGAGTGTATGAAACCTTTTACGTGCAGCCCGGCCGCTTAGTCCCGGTGAGTCGCCAGGCCAATCGCCTGACGCAACGCTTCCAACATGCTGCGTTCATCGGCGATACCTTTTCCCGCAATGTCGAATGCCGTGCCATGATCAACCGACGTACGGATCACAGGTAAGCCAACCGTGACATTGACGCCAGCTTCCAAGCCCATGACCTTAACCGGTCCGTGACCCTGATCATGGTACATGGCTACCACCAGATCGAAGTCGCCGCGCGCCGCTCGGAAGAACAACGTATCCGCTGGCAAAGGGCCCTCCACTAATCGTCCCAGGGATTGCTGAGACTGCACGGCAGGGATAATTTTCTCCTCTTCTTCGCCACAGCCGAACAAGCCATGTTCGCCCGCATGTGGGTTAATGCCGCACACGCCAATGCGAGGATTTAAAATTCCTGAGCGCACCAGGGTATCGTATCCGCGAGCAATGGTCCGTTCCACCAGGCCCGGCTCGATTTTCTTGATCGCATCCAACAAGCCTATATGCGTCGTGACATGAATCACCCGTAGGTTCGGCGCAACCAGCATCATGGATACTTCCGGTGTATTCGTCAGCTTGGCCAGGATTTCAGTATGCCCTGGAAAAATATGGCCACCTGCGTGCAATGCTTCCTTGTTAAGAGGCGCCGTACAGATCGCATCGATCTCCTGCTTCATGGCCAGCTGTACCGCACGTTCAATGTAGCAATAGGCAGCATGGCCGCACAGCGCAGATAATTCACCGAATGGATATTTTGGTGGAATCAGGCCAAGATCAATGCATTCAACAACACCATACTCAAAACTCGCTGACTCGACGCTATCAATCGCGTGCACTTCCAGGCTGCTGCCGAGTATCTCCCCAGCTTCACGCAAGCGATTGACGTCACCAATTACAAGCGGCCTGCAGCGCTCATACAGATCCCTGGTCGCCAGGCTTTTCATAATAATTTCCGGGCCGACGCCAGCAGCGTCGCCCATAGTTATGGCAATGATAGGGAGGTACATTAAGAAATTTTCCTGTGAAGTGTTGTAGATCTAGTGTCTGGTGGCCCGGTGTTCATATCGCAAGCGGATCCGACTCTTGCTTGTCGTAGCGTTTCATAACAACGGAAAAGCGTTTCACGAGAACCAAAGGCGCCCGCCTTGGTGATGACAGGAATGGGCTTGATTCCAGCCGCAACAGAAAGTGGCACCCCTGGCTCGATTTCACCGATGAGACGCAGGCCCTTCGAACCCATCGCGGACAAAATCGCACGCGCAGTTTCACCACCAGTGGAAATGACGGCGCCAATATGCACTGCAAGCGGCGCAATCAGCAATGCAAGTGCTTGGCACAGCTGCAATCCCTCGCCCATATTGACCGGATCTTCAATGCCGATCATGATCAGTATGTCGTGATTCTTCTGAAGCGACATATCCAGTGTGTTGTGCAGTTCTTGCCACTGCGGATGCGATTGACCTTGTCGCAATACGCTTGCCGGCGCATCAACGCGCTCCATCTGCCCAGTGGCAAACAGGTATTCGGCCTGGGCTCGCGATACGCTCGACAAACTGCCAACCACCGTCAGGATTGATCCGTTGGTTTTAACGTGAGCAATCAGGTCCGGCTTGGCAGCGACATGCGCAGCTGTCAGCAAGTGATTTGCCAGCCCTGCCGAGCCGACCCAGAACTTCGGCATCGACAGTGAAATCGACGCGTATGCAATGGCTTGTAGGTCATCGTCCACCTCAACGTCACATACAACTGCCTGCACGCCATCTCTCGCGCATGTTTCGAACAACGTGCGCAACCGTTGTGCGCCTTGTCGTATCTCATTAATGCTGATCGATGCGGTCTTGATGCCATGGTGTGCGAGCATGCTTGGAATATGGGCAGTACCGGTAATTCCTTCTCCGCGCCAAATTTCCGTCATTTCGAGCGGAGAATCGTTTAGGTATTGATGGCCATTCGTCGTAAAGCGTCCGGCCAGCGGATATGCCGGGGCAACAATCGCCAGTCCCGCCTGATTGATGATTGAAGCAAGTTCCTCTGCAAAATTGCCTCGTAGCGTTGAGTCAATTTTTTTATATAGCAGCTGTCCTGCCGAGCGGTACCGGTTAAATATATCTAGATGGATTTGGGCAGCTTCGGCTCCAGGCAGACGCCGAGTATCAGCATCAATCGAGATAACCTGAGCCGCCTCTGTATCGACACTCTGCTCTGCTTGACGGTCAATGACTACCAGCGTCTCCAGTCCTGCCCTGACGAAGGCACTGGCGCAGTCAGCTGCGCCAGACAGATCGTCGGCAATTATCAGTACTTGTGTCAAATAAACTCCTGCCTTATGCCGACTCCACGTTGGCTATATTGGGTCAACCTCTTGAAAATGTAAATACAGCCCAACTTCAACTCACCTACTATCTATAACACCCCCATGCGCTCGCTAAGTAATGCGGGGCATTTTTAAGTACCAACTGGAACAGTTTCAGTCATATGTCCTCGCTGGTGTACGAAAGAAAGCTAAAGGGATGTCGGATGCTAGCCATCATTCGTACAGTGCTTTCGGACAGGATGAGCTCAGATGTGACGACGCACCGCAGCCTAGCGGTGAGAAAAGAGCTTCAATCCTGGCACCGGCATATCTGCCTGCAGCAACGTTCCGCTCTCGGACTCCGTGATGAACAGCGTGCGCCCGTCCGGACCTCCGTAGGCCATGTTCGTCGTGTGGTGTCCGATCGTTGACTGAATTCGCGCCATTGGCTCACCGCGCGCGCTGAACAGCCAGATTACCCCCAGCCCAATGTGCGCGACGGCGAGGTTTCCTTCACTGTCCACAGCGAGGCCATCGGGACCACCACCACCGGACAGCTGAATAAAATTCCCGACCTTCGCCACGCTACCATCGGCAAGCAGCGGCACCCTCCAGACAGCGTTGGCTCGCGTGACCGCGACATACAGCGTGGTCTCTGTCGGATCCAAAGCAATCCCGTTCGGACTCGGGATGTTGTCTAGCAGGCAGTCGACGTGGCCATCGGCCCGGACGCGGAACACGCGCCCCGTCGGATCATGCAGGCCGGTGAGCCCCTGGTCAGTGAAATACAGGTCTCCGTTGCTGGCGAATACGAGATCGTTGACCGCTTTCAGCCGTTCAAGCCGCACGCGCGTGACAAAGGGTGTCACCTGACATGTGCTAGGGTCCAGCACCATGATGCCATTGGCATAATCGGCAATGAAAATGCGTCCATCGCGATGGATGGCGAGCCCATTGGGCTCGCCGCTGTATTCGACCACCGTCGTAAACGTTCCGGTCGGCGAAACGCGAAATATCCGACCGTAAGGAATATCTACGCACCAAAGCATTCCCTCGCGATCAAACGCCGGTCCTTCCAGCAACGAGTGCTCTGGATGCGTACCAGGTTGACCGCGATGCCATTCGGTGTCGTGGCCGGTTCGGCGTAGCGAATCCGGGAGCCGGGCGAAAAGTTTTGTCGGAACCGTCGGGGGCGCATTAAAAAACATTGTCCTAACCTGCCTTCATCATAGTGGGAAGCCACAGTGCTATTTCGGGAAATGCATAGAGCAAGAATGCGAAAGCGGAGATCATGAGCATGTAAGGCATCGACGCCTGTGCAACATCACCGAGACTTCGGTCATTGGCGATGGACTGGACCGCAAACAGATTGAGTCCCATCGGGGGCGTCAGTGCCCCAAGCTCTATGAAGATCACGATGATCACGCCCACCCAGACGCCGTCGAATCCCATCGCAACAAACGACGGGTAAAGCAGGGGCACTGTCAGCAACATGATCGACAGCCCATCGATGAACATTCCAACGATGATGTAGATCGCGAACAGCATGCAGAAAAACAGTAGGCGGGACAGCCCAAGATCCGCCAGACCATGAGCGAGGCCCTGACCGATACCGGAAGTGACGACCGCAAAGTTCAGTATCTGTGCGTTGAGCGTGATGAACATCACGACGCCGCTCGTGATGGCGGCGTTGCGCAGCGCTTGCATCAGTCGCGCGGTGGTCAATTCCCGATAGGCAATGGCCAGTCCGAGCGCCAGCAGACAGCCCAACGCTGAGGCTTCCGTCGGTGTAACAAGCCCAATATACATACTGCCAATAACAGCGGCGATGAGCGCAATGATAGGCACTGCGTCGGCCGCTGCCCGCAAAATCTCGCCGGTGGTAGCGGAACGCTGTTCACGGGGCGCCAGCGATGGTTGCAGCCACACCCGGATACCCACATACAGCATGAAGATGGCGGCGAGTGTCAGGCCCGGTATCACTCCGGCCATGAAAAGGTCGATGACAGAAACCTGCGTCATCGACGCATAGACGATCATCGGAATCGATGGCGGTATCAGGATGCCGAGACAACCGCCCCCGGTGAGGGTCCCGATCGTAAGCTGATCGGAATAGCCGCGCTTGCGCATTTCGGGAATGGCGACTGTACCGACCGTCAAAGCGGTTGCGACCGACGAACCGGCGATGGCGGAGAAGATCGCACAACCGACGATGTTTGTTTGTGCGAGTCCGCCAGGTAGGCGACGCAACAACACGGCGACGCCACGATAGAAGCGGCCAGCGATGCCGCTGCGAAGGATGATCTCACCCATCAGCACGAACAGCGGGATCGACACGAGGGTGAAGGTGTTGGTGGTGTTCCAGACAATGTCGCCCAGCGAAAGCCATAGCTGCGTTCCGGACACCAGCGTGATGCCGACGATGCCGACCAGGCCGATCGTCGCACCAATACCGACGCCTCCCAGCAGGCAACCAGCCAGCAGGACCGCGTAGATCGCCAGCGCAATTTGCCAGCTCATTCGTGTGAGGCTTGCGCGGTGGCAGCCATAGTCGAAAACGGGAGATACCCGAACGCCTGCAGAATCGAGGTGATTCCGCTGTGCAAGAAGGCTATTGTGAGCATAGCTTTACCGCGCTGTAGACAAGGAAGGCAAGACGGTCGACTTTCTTCTGACCGCCAAGCGCGACAAGGCAGCGGCCATGCGCTTCTTTGACAAGGCGATGCAGGCCAACGATGTTCCCAACAAGGTCACCATGGACAAAAGTGGCGCCAACAAAGCGGCCATTGATGAGATCAAGGTCAGCAGCGGAATTCCGATCATTGTTCGGCAAGTGAAGTACCTCAACAACATCGTTGAGCAAGACCATCGTGCAGTTAAACGCATCACCAAACCAGCGCTCAATTTCAGATCATTCCAGTCAGCCAAATGTGTGCTGGCTGGCATCGAATTGATGCACATGGTTCGCAAAGGTCAGCTCATAGGGCTGCAACGAGATGTCTTTTGCCGACCCATTTTATGGGCTGGCAGGGCGAATCCGTCCAGTCTGAAGGACTGGCATTCGCCACCGCCAGAATCACGGCCATCTGCGGCTAACGCGACAAAACCATCCTTCTGCAGGTCTACCTCAATACCTCACGGGAAACTTGCTCTCTGGGAAATGCCATTTAGGCCGACTTCTTACCTGCGCATCTGACATGCTTGCCGCGCCAGCGTGGTGATCTGTTCCCAGTCACCACGAGCCAGCGCCTCGGCGGGCGTGAGCCACGAGCCGCCAACGCAGACCACGTTGGGGAGTGCCAGGAACTCTGCGGCATTGGCCACGGTGATGCCGCCGGTGGGGCAAAACCGCACATCGCCAAACGGACCGCTCCAGGCCTTGAGCATGGCCGGGCCACCTGCTTGCAGGGCTGGGAAAAACTTGAGTTCCATGAATCCGTCTTCCTGGGCCGCCATGATTTCGCTGCCGGTGGCGACGCCGGGCAACAAGGGCAGCCCGGCATCACGACAGGCCTGCCCCACCGCGTGCGTGTAGCCGGGGCTCACGGCAAAACGGGCACCGGCCATGGCGCAGGCCTGGGCATCGGCGGCGCTGCGCACGGTGCCGGCACCGGCCACGGCTTCGGGCACGTTGCGCGCAATCGCTTCAATGCAGGCTAGCGCCTGCGGCGTGCGCAAGGTGACTTCGAGCATGCGAATGCCGCCGGCGACCAGCGCGCGCGCCAGCAGCACGGCCTGGCGGGCGTCGGTCAGCACAATCACGGGAATCACCGAGGCGTCCTGCATGACCTGCAAGGCGCTCAGCGGACTGCTGAGTTCCAGATTTACATCCATGTTAAGGCTCCTTCCTCAGCGGTCAGCACGTGGCGACGCATGGTAGCAAACAAGCCCCGGCCCATGCCGACGCCGTTGCGTTGACGCAAGTCATCCGGCATCACGGCCGCTGACCGCGCCTCCCACTCGGCGTCAGGTAGCAACACCTGCAGCTCGCCCGTGAGCGCATCGAGCCGGATCACGTCGCCATCCCGCACCCTGGCCAATGGCCCTCCCGCCGCGGCCTCGGGCGAGACGTGGATGGCGGCAGGCACCTTGCCCGAAGCGCCGCTCATGCGGCCATCGGTGACCAACGCCACCCGAAAGCCCTTGCCCTGCAACACCGCCAGCGGTGGTGTGAGCTTGTGTAGCTCGGGCATGCCATTGGCTCTGGGGCCCTGCCAGCGCACTACGCAGACCACGCCGTGCGCGGCATTTTGTTCGCAGTTGCGTTGCAGCTCCCCGGCGTTGAAGGCGGCCAGCAACGCATCTTGCGAATCAAACACACGGGCGGGTGCTTCAATCACATGCCGGGCATCGGGAACGGCGGAGACCTTGATCACACTGCGGCCCAAGTTGCCCTGCAACAGCTTGAGGCCGCCGCTCGGGCTGAACGGACTGGCGACGGGGCGCACAATCGTGTCATCTCTGGAGTCACCCGCGTCGTGCCAGGCAAGCGATGGTCCAGCCAGTGCCGGCTCTCTCGTGTATTCGCGAATGCCGCCCTGGCGCACCGTGAGCACGTCTTCGTGCATAAAACCGGCATCAAGCAATTCCCGGATCACCAGCCCGGTGCCACCTGCCGCCTGGAACTGGTTCACGTCGGCGCTGCCGTTGGGATAGACATGCGTGAGTAGCGGCACCACATCGGACAAGGCCGAAAAATCGTTCCAGTCAATCACAATGCCGGCCGCCCTGGCTACCGCGACCCAATGAATCAGGTGATTGGTCGAGCCGCCGGTAGCCAGCAAAACCACCATGGCATTGACGATGGCTTTCTCATCGACGATGCACCCAATGGGCGCAAAACGTTTTGCCTTGACGATGCCCAGCACAGTGCGCACCGCTTCGCGCGTGAGCTCGTCGCGCAGCGCGCCGCCGGGCGCCACAAAAGCAGTGCCGGGCACATGCAGACCCATGGCTTCCATCAGCATCTGATTGCTGTTGGCCGTGCCATAAAAAGTACAGGTACCCGGGCTGTGGTAGGACTTGAGTTCGGCCTCAAGCAATGCTTCGCGCCCCACCAGTCCCTGCGCCGCCTGCTCGCGCACGCGAGCTTTTTCCTTGTTGGGCAAGCCCGAAGGCATCGGCCCGGCGGGGACAAACACCGTGGGCAAATGGCCAAACTGCAGCGCGCCAATCAGCAGGCCTGGCACGATCTTGTCGCACACGCCGAGCAACAGCGCTGCATCAAACATGTCGTGGCTCAGCGCCACGGCCGTACCCAAGGCAATCACGTCCCGGCTGAACAGGCTCAGTTCCATGCCGCTGGTGCCCTGCGTGACGCCGTCGCACATCGCTGGCACTCCTCCGGCCACTTGCGCGGTGGCGCCCTGCTTGCGCGCTTCATCCTTGATCAGTGCCGGGTAGACTTGCAGCGGCTGGTGCGCCGACAGCATGTCGTTGTAGGCAGTGACGATGGCGATGTTGGGCGCGCGCTGGGTCACAATCCTGAAACGGTCTTCCAGCGATGCACCGGCGACGGCATGCGCAATGTTGGCGCAGCCCATACGGTCAAGGCTGGGCGCGCGGGTGCTGTCCGCGCGCATACTGCACCAGATAGGCGCTGCGCGTGGAGCGGCTGCGCACGATGATGCGCTCTGTGACGTCTGAAACTGCCTGATTGAGCGCCATGCGGCATGCCTTTCGAAAAGCGCTATTGCTTTAATAGCATAATGGATTTGTCAATACGGGGCTGGAGGTAAATTCATCCAGGAGTTCATGATCCGCTGCCTCGGTTGGTCGCCGCATTAAACACCGCCGCCGGCCGCTCGCCCGCCAAGGCCTGCAGCAAGTTGCTGGTAGCCAGCACCGCCATGGCATGCCGCGTTTCAAACGTCGCTGAGCCGATATGCGGCAGCGCGGTGACTTTGGGGTGCGTGCGCAAGGGTGAGTCCATGGGCAGGGGCTCGGTGGCAAACACGTCCAACCCGGCGGCGCGCAGCGTGCCATGGTCCAGCGCATGCAGCAGGGCGTCTTCCTGCACGATGGCGCCGCGGGCGCCGTTGATGAAAATGGCACCGGGTTTCATCAGGCCAAACTCGCGTGCGCCCATGAGGCCACGGGTTTCGCTCGACAAGGGCAGCACGGCGGCGACGATGTCGGCGCGTTTCAGTAACTCGTCCAACGATGTGTGGGTGGCTTTGCCAACCAATTCAGGCAGTTCGTTCGCCAGATCCACCGGGCGGAGATTGTGGTACAGCACGGGCATGCCAAAGCCCAGGGCGGCACGCCGCGCCAGCGCCTGGCCGATGCGGCCAAAGCCTAAAATTCCCAGCGTTTTGCCATGCACGTCCCAGCCAAACAGTTCTTCGCCGATATTGCGCGTCCAGCGGCCTTCGCGCACCAGGTTGGACAGTTCGACCAGGCGGCGGCTCGTGGCCATGATGAGGGAAAAAATGGTGTCTGCGGTGGTCTCGGTCAGCACACCGGGCGTGTGGCACAGCATGATGCCACGGGCCGCCAGGGCGGGCAGGGCGTAGTTGTCCACACCGACGGAGACGCTTGAAATCACCTTGAGCTGCGGTGCGTGGGCCAGCAGGGCTTCATTGATGGGGTAGCTGGAGCCGATCATGCCTTCGGCGCTGGCCATTGCGGCGTGGAAGGCGGCTGCTTGCTCGGGCACGCGCGGGTTGGCTACTGTGACGTCGTTCTGCGCTTGCAGGCGTGCCAACTGGTCGGGCGGTAGTTCCCGGAAGACCAGAACCTTTTTTCGTGCTGTGCTTGTGTTGGCGCCCATCTTTTAAAGTCCTGCTTCGTTGAGCTCGGCGCGGGTGGGCAGGCCTTCGCTGTCGCCCAGCACCTGCACGGCGCGCGCGCCAATCCAGGCGCCGCGTTTCACCGCATCTGGCACGCTCAGGCCATCGAGCAGTGCACTGATCACGCCGACCGCAAAGCCGTCGCCGGCGCCCACAGTGTCAACCACTTCGGCCACCGGAAAGCCCGGCACATGGCCTGCGCCGGCTTCGCCGTCAAAGTAGGCGCCTTCGCTGCCCAGCTTGACGAAAACCAGCTTGGCACCGCGCTGACGGTAAAAACGGGCAATGCCTTCGGGCGTGGCTTCACCGGTCAAAAACCGGCCTTCTTCCAGGCCGGGCAACACCCAGTCGGCGCGCGTGGCCAGGTCGTTGATGGACGTGCGCATCAGCTCGGGTGTGGCCCACAGTGTGGGGCGCAGGTTGGGGTCAAACGACACGCTGCGGCCGGCGGCGCGCATCAGGTCCATGGTTTTTCGGGCCGCCGGCAAGGTGGTGGCCGAGATGGCCGCAAACACACCGGTGGCATGCAGGTGCCGGGCTGATAGCAGCCAGGCTTCGTCAATATCGGCCATGCCCATGTGGCTGGCGGCCGAGCCTTGGCGGTGGTATTCAACCGGCGGGTCGCTGCCGTCGGTCACCTTTCCCTTGAACTGAAAGCCGGTGTTTTGCGCAGCGTCGCAGACCACGTGCGAGCAGTCGATGCCTTCCTTGACCATGGCGGCCAGCAAATAGCGGCCCATCGAATCGGTGCCCAGGCGGCTGGCCCAGCCCACCTTCAGGCCCAGGCGCGCCAGGCCAATCGCCACGTTGGTCTCGGCGCCTGCTGTGCGCTTGTGAAAAGCTTCGGCGTGCTCCAGCGGGCCGGGCCGGTCGGCGACCAGCAGCATCATGGCTTCGCCAAAAGTAATAACGTCCAGGGCGCTGGTCATGTCGGGCTCTCGTTTATGAAGGAATGCGTTTGCGGTTTGCCATGCTGGCAGCTACGGTGCGCAGCTGGTCAATTTCCTGGCGCGTCACGGCCAGCAGGTCATCACCTGCCAGCGGGTATTCAATGGCCCAGGGCACATCCGCCGGCAGAGCACGCAGCACGGCACGCCAGGGTGCGCTGGACTCGGCCAGCGGCACGGCCACCCAGCGCTGCGGCTGACGCTGCACACCTTTGCAATGCACGTAACGTACCTGAGGCGCCAGCGCGGCGGCGGCCTGCAGCGGGCACTCACCGCTCCAGTGCCAGTTGCCCATGTCAAAGGTCATCCCCAGAAAAATCCCCTGGGCATTGGCCGTGTCAAAAAAGTCCTGTAGCGCGCCCAGCGTACCGGCGCCAGGGGTCTGGTCGTTCTCGATTACCAGCTCGGTTTGGGCGGCCTGCAGGCGGTCTTGCAGCATGGCCAGTGTGCTGTGGGAAGCCGGGCCAAAGCCGCCAATGGCCATTTTCAGCCGTGGAGCCCCCAGGATTTGGGCGGCAGCCAGGGCGCGTTCCAGCGCGGGCCTATTCAGCGTGCCGTCTGCGGCCCAGAGGTCCTCGGCACTGGAATAGACCACGTTTTTGCCGGCCGCGCGCACGGCTTGGGCCATGGCGGGGAGTTCGGTTGCGGCATCGACCAGCAGTTCGCTGCGCACTTCAACGCCATCGGCGCCGACCGCCATGCTGAGCTCGGTAAACCACAGTTGCCCGTGGCGCCGCACTTCGGCCGCGCCAAAGGCAGACAGGGAAATCAGGATGGGGGCCGCTGCGCAAATGCCGGTGGCGGGGCCCGAAACTTCAGTGAGCATGCTGCGAGTTCAGGATCTGCCCCAGGAAATTGCGGGTCTTCTCATTTTGCGGGTTGCTGAAGAACTGCTCCGGTGATGCCTGTTCGATGATCATGCCGTCCGCCATGAAAATCACGCGGTCGGCCACGCTGCGGGCAAAGCCCATTTCGTGCGTGACGCACAGCATGGTCATGCCGTCGTCAGCCAGGCTGATCATGGTGTCCAGCACTTCCTTGACCATCTCCGGGTCCAGCGCGGAAGTGGGTTCGTCAAACAGCATGATCTTGGGCGTCATGCACAGGGCGCGGGCAATCGCCACGCGCTGCTGCTGCCCGCCCGAGAGCTGGCTCGGGTATTTGAGGGCCTGCTCGGGAATGCGCACGCGCGTGAGGTACTTCATCGCGACGGCTTCGGCTTCTGCCTTGCTCAGGCCACGCGAGCGCATCGGTGCCAGCGTGCAGTTTTGCAAGATCGTCAGGTGCGGAAACAGGTTGAACTGCTGAAACACCATGCCGACTTCCTGGCGCACAGAGTCCACATTCTTGCCGCCGGCAGTCAGATCAAGGCCATCGACCACAATGCGGCCTTTTTGCACGATCTCCAGCCGGTTGATGCAGCGGATCAGCGTGGACTTGCCCGAGCCCGAAGGCCCGCAGATCACAATGCGTTCGCCTGCCGCGACCTCCAGACTGATGTCGGTCAGCGCCTGGAACTTGCCAAACCATTTGTCCACCGCTTCGATGCGGATGATGGGCTCGGCCTCGGGGTTTGCCGGGGAAGGAGATCGCCTTGTGTCTGTCATGAATGCACCGTGCGGGGTTTATTGCATTTTCGGCAAGTCGGTTTCCAGCCACTTGTGGTACAGCTTGTTGAGCTCGCCATTGGCCGTGTTCCTGTCGACGAAGTCATTCACGGTTTTCAGTAGCTCAGCCTGGCCTGGACGCATCGCCACCGCCATCACCTGCTGGCGCAGCAAAAACTTGTTCTCGTAGGTGTTGGCCGGGGCGCGCTTGTCGATTTGCGCGGCCACGGTGGTGGAGCAGCCAATGGCGTCCACCTGTCCCGACATCAATGCCTGCATCGCCGATGCGTCGTCGTCAAAGCGGCGGATTTCGGTGCCTTCAGGCGCAATGGCGGTCAGGGCCACGTCTTGTGTGCTGGCGCGGGCCACACCGACGCGTTTGCCTTTCAGGTCAGCCGCGCCCTTGATGCTGGCTTTCTTGTCGCCGTACAAAACAATGCTGGCAGCGGCATAAGGCTTGGAGAACTGGACCTGCTTGGCGCGCTCTGGCGTGATTGCCAGCGAAGCCACCAGCAAATCGACCTTGTTGGTCAGCAGAAACGGAATGCGGTTGGGGCCGGTCACGGGAACCAGATTGACCTTGACGCCCAGGTCCTTGGCCATCAGGCGGGCCACATCGGCGTCGTAGCCGTCAGGCTGGTTGCTGCTGTTCATGGTGCCGTAAGGCGGAAAGTCGACCAGCATGCCGACGGTCAGCTCGCCTTTTTTCTTGATGCTGTCTACTGTCTGCGCGCTGGCGGCGGGAGCCCACGCTGACAGGGTGGCGGCCAGGCCCAGGGCCAGAGCGGTGCTTGTGAATACGCGGCGTTGCAGATGCTTGATCATGACTAATTCTCCGTGAGTTGTGGTGAAAAATGACAGGGTGAAAAACTAAAGCGGTTCAGCGTGCAAGCGCCGCGGCATGCCGGCGCTCCATGCGCGCGGCCAGCAAAGACAAAGGCCAGCACAGCACAAAGTAGATGGCAGCGACCACGCTGAAGACAATGAGCGGCTGGAACGTGGCGTTGTTGATGATCTGCCCGGCGCGGGTGACTTCGGCAAAGCCGATGATGGCAGCGAGCGAGGTGCCTTTGATGATCTGCACCATGTAGCCCACGGTGGGCGCTAGCGCGATTTTGAAAGCTTGCGGCAGCACGACGTCGCGCATGCGTGAGAAGTACGAGAGGCTGAGCGCGTGCGCCGCTTCGACCTGGCCGCCAGGTATTGCCTGAATGCAGCCGCGCCAGATTTCGCCAAGAAAAGCGCTGCTGTTGAGAATCAGCGCCACGCCGGCGGCTACCCAGGGGTTGATGTCAAAGCCCAGCACTGGTGCGCCGAAGAACACCAGAAAGAGCTGCAGCAGCAGCGGTGTGCCCTGGAAAATCTGGATAAAGCCACCCGACAGCCAGCGTGCCACGGGGTTGTCGGAGGTACGGCTCAGCGCAATGGTCAGGCCACCGATCGCCCCCCCAATGAAGGCGATCATCGACAGCGCCACGGTCCACTTGGCCGCTTCGAGGATAAAGAGGAATTCCGGAAAGCCGAAAGTACGCATTAGCGACGGTCCGGGTAGTTGAGGCCAAGCCGGTAGATCGTCCGGAACAGCGCTGAAAACGAAAGCGCCAGCACCAGGTAGATCACGGCGACGACGATGTAAATCTCAAAACTGCGAAAGGTTTGCGACTGCAGGTTGGCCGCGACCGAGGTCAGGTCGTCTGCCGAAATGGCCGACACCACGCTGGAACTAAGCATAAGCAAAATAAACTGACTGGTCAGCGCCGGGTAAATGGCCTTGAGTGCGGGTTTCAGAATCACGAAGCGGAAAATTTCGTGGCGCTTCAGATTGAGCGCCAGGCCCGCTTCAATCTGCCCTTTGGGAATGGACTCGATACCGGCGCGGATGATTTCGGTGGCATAGGCACCCAGATTCACCACCATGGCGGTCAGGGCCGCAGTGTAAGCCGACCAGCGCAAGCCCAGCACGGGCAGCGCGAAAAAGAAGAAAAAGAGTTGCACCAGAAACGGCGTGTTGCGAATCAGCTCGATGTAGGCGTTGATCACAAAACGCAGCGGTTTGGGGCCGGCGGTTTTGCCCCAGGCACACAGGATGGCCACTACCAGGCCCATCAGCATGGCCAGTATCGACAACTGAACGGTGCTCAGGGTGCCTTTGATGAGCAGTGACCAAGCTGCAAAAACGTCACCGAATTGAAATGTGTAGTTCATGGGCGGGTGCGGGTGCGGGTGCGG
>DHWX01000031.1 GCA_002413395.1 Polaromonas sp. UBA5171
GAGGCATCCATAGCATCTCCCTTGTTGCATCGATGCGGTCACCGGTGCCGACTTTACTTGAGAACCGCCGGGTTCGTATTACAGTGACAAAAGGGAGCATTGGTCAAACCCCGGTAAAATCAGGCACCACACATCTCAGACAAGTGAATCACTTATGTCCATCTTTCGCCGTCCCGACTATTCCTCTGAAATCAGTCAGTTTATCGACCAGCTGAAGGCCAGCAAGCCCACGCTGGAAGCCGAGCAGCGCGCGGGTCGCGCCCTGCTCTGGGACAAAAATCCGAACCGGGCCGACCAGGCGGAGTACCGCGAAGCGCGCGTGGCGCAGCAGCCTTACGTGTACGGCACGAACACTCACGCCAACAGCCAGTGAAAGCAAAACCCGCCATTCGTCATTGTCAAGCAGGCGAAGGCAGCTATATTTTCAATAGCAAAGCCTGATGCACTCCGGCTGCAACTGCCGCTTTCATGCTCCCAACTCCGTTCCCATCTTCTCCGGTGCTGCCGCCCGCTATTGGGCATGATCTGCCTGCGGTGATTGACCAGGTCGCGCTGGCCCGTCTGTATGGTGAACCGCTGTTTGCGATGCCGCACGACTTGTACATCCCGCCAGATGCGCTGCAGGTATTTTTAGAGGCTTTTGAGGGACCGCTGGACTTGCTGCTCTACCTGATCCGCAGGCAGAACTTCAACATTCTTGACATTCCGATGGCCGCAGTGACGCGCCAGTACCTCGCCTATGTGGACGAGATCCGAGCCACCAACCTGGAGCTGGCAGCCGAGTACCTGTTGATGGCTGCCATGCTGATTGAAATCAAGTCGCGCATGCTGCTGCCGCCCAGAAAGACGGCGCAAGGCCAGGAACCGGAAGACCCCAGAGCCGAGCTGGTACGCCGCCTGCTTGAATACGAGCAGATCAAGCTGGCGGCTCACAATCTCAACGAATTGCCGCAACTCGGCCGTGATTTTTTGCGTGCGCAGGTTTATGTGGAGCAATCGCTTCAGCCACGCTTTCCCGAGGTAAATGTGGTCGATTTGCAGGAGGCCTGGCGTGACATTGTGAAACGCGCCAAGCTCGTGCAGCACCACGTGATCAATCGGGAAGAACTCTCGGTGCGCGAGCACATGAGCATCGTCCTGCGCAAACTGCGAGGTCGCAAGTTTCTGGAATTCGAAGACTTGTTTGACGCCGCGCGCGGCATGCCGGTACTGGTCGTTACTTTCATTGCGCTGCTCGAACTCTCCAAGGAAGGCCTGCTGGAAATCACGCAGGCCGAAGCCTATGCGCCAATTTACGTGCGCCTGGCTTACACGCCCACCTAAACCCTGAATGCCATCCCATGAAACCCCTGGCCAGCCCAACACAGCACAATTTTGACGTTCTCATCATCGGCAGCGGCCTGGCAGGCCTGTCTGCCGCGCTGCACCTGGCCCCCACCCACCGTGTTGCCGTGCTGACCAAGCGCACCCTGAACGATGGCGCCAGCGGCTGGGCCCAGGGCGGCATTGCCGCCGTGCTGGCCGAAGGCGACACTTTTGACGCCCATGTGAACGATACGCTGGTGGCCGGCGCCGGTCTGTGCGACCTCGCCGCCACCCGTGCCGTGATTGAGGGCGCGCCCCAGGCGATTGCCTGGCTGCGCGGCCTGGGTGTGCCGTTCACGCTCGAGGGCGAGCATCTGCACCTGACGCGCGAAGGCGGCCACGGCGCGCGTCGCATTGCCCATGTGACCGACGCCACCGGCGCCGCCGTGCAGCGCACGCTGATCGACGTGGTACGCGCCACGCCCGGCATCACGCTGTTTGAACACCACACGCTGGTGGACGTGATCACCGCGCACAAGCTGGGCCTGCCCGGCCAGCGCTGCCTGGGGCTGTATGCGCTGGACGACGCCACCGACGAAGTCCTCACCTTCCGCGCCCCGCAGACCATTCTGGCCACCGGCGGCGCAGGCAAGGTCTACCTCTACACCACCAACCCCGACACCGCCACTGGCGACGGCATTGCTGCTGCCTGGCGTGCCGGCTGCCGCGTGGCCAATCTCGAATTCATCCAGTTCCACCCGACCTGCCTGTACCACCCACACGCCAAATCCTACCTGATCAGCGAGGCCGTGCGCGGCGAAGGCGGCCAGCTAAAGTTGCCCGACGGGACACGCTTCATGCCCGAGCACGATGCGCGCGCCGAACTGGCCCCGCGCGACGTGGTGGCCCGCGCCATCGACTACGAGATGAAAAAGCACGGCCTGGACTGTGTGTACCTCGACATCTCGCACCAGAGCCCGGCGTTTCTGCACGAGCATTTCCCCAATATCCTGGCGCGCTGCGCCGAGTTGGGCATAGACATCACCAAGGAACCCATTCCCGTGGTGCCCGCCGCGCACTATACCTGCGGCGGCGTGCTCACCGATCTGGCTGGCCGCACCGACCTGCCCGGCCTGTTCGCCATTGGCGAAACTGCCTGCACCGGCCTGCACGGCGCCAATCGCCTGGCCAGCAACTCACTGCTCGAATGCATGGTGTTTGCCCGCGCCGCCGCCCAGGCCATTGCGGCCACGCCCGCCACGCTTGTGCCCGATGTGCCGCGCTGGGACGACAGCCGCGTCACCGACGCCGACGAATCGGTCGTCATCTCGCACAACTGGGACGAGCTGCGCCGCTTCATGTGGGACTACGTGGGCATAGTGCGCACCAACAAGCGCCTGGAGCGCGCCGCGCACCGCATCACGCTGCTGCAGGCCGAAATCCAGGAGTTCTACGCCAACTTCCACGTCACGCGCGACCTGCTGGAACTGCGCAACCTGGTGCAGGTCGCCGAGCTCATCGTGCGCTCAGCCCAGCTGCGCCGCGAAAGCCGCGGCCTGCACTTCAGCCGCGACTACCCTGAACTGGCTGCACCGGCAGCGCCTACTATTTTGGTGCCGCCTGTGGCTTGAGCCTGCTTATGGTCATTATGGATAGCTATCCATAATGACCACGGGCGGTCCTTGGAGTGACATGCCTGAAAGCAGAGTCAGCCAACGGCAGAGCACTCTTGGCGAGTGGTCAAGCGAGCACTCACCATTCACAAACGGCAATCTCTTTAGCCTTTGCTGACCTTAATGCCATTAGCACTGCCTTGACAAAATCCTCGTCATGGGAAATTGACTTGCGGAAGCCGGGCTCATCAAGAACATCACTCCTGAACCGGTTGTGAAGCTTCCCGCCAGTCCTCTCGTGGCCGGGTCGCCTGTTTTTTTGATATTGGTCAACTTGCCATGTTTTCGCGGGGGTATATTCAACCAATATGGGAAACCGCTTTGGTTTTTTACTGATCGTTTGCAGCCACGGCAAATCACCGCGGCAAGAGGAATGGCCATGACCCAATCCATTGAAACGATGACCGTCAGGAACGCTATCTACGGGCGATGTTCGGTGCACACCTACGCTCCCGAGAAAATTGACCCGTTATGACATCGAAGCGGCGCATCCTCATCCTGGTGGCCGCGCTTATTCTGGCCGTGCTGGCGTTTTTTGCCGTGGCGACACTCTGGGCGCCGCAACTGGCTTTCTGGCTGCCCACGGGCGACGCCAACGTTCTGCTTCTTTCGGGCAACATTGAAGCCCACGAAAGCGTGCTCAGCTTCAAGACCGTGCAGTCGCGCATCGTCGATCTGCCTTTCGATGAGGGCAAGTGGGTGCGCAAGGGCGCGGTGCTCGCGTCTGTCGATGCGGCCGACTATCGCCAGCAGATAACCATCGCCGAAGCCAATCTTGCCACGCAGCAGCGCCAGCTGGAATCGGCCCGCCAGAATCTGTATACCGCCGGCCGTACCCTGCTTGTCGATCAGGCCGACCTGAGCCAACGCCAACGCGACTGGCAACGGGGATATGAGCTCCAGCAAAAAGGATTCTTCTCCACGGCAACGCTCGACCAGGCCAACACGGCCGTGAAGCAAGCCAGCGCTGTGCTCGAACGCGATCAGTCGGTGCAGACCGCTGCCATGCGCAATGTCGAGGTCGCCCAAGCCAGTGTGCACAACAGCGAGGAGGCCGTCGCACTGACACGCATCGTTGTCGGGTACACGACGCTGATTGCGCCCTTTGACGGGGTGGTGACGGTGCGTCAGGCCGAACTCGGTGAAGTTGTGGTGCCCGGCACACCCGTACTGACGCTGGCCGATCTCGACCACATCTGGCTGCGCGCCTACCTCAACGAGGCTGATCTCGGCCGCGTGCGGCTGGGGCAGGCGGTGACGGTCAGCAGCGATAGCCACCCGGGCAAGCGCTATCAGGGCCGCATTTCCTTCATTTCCGACAAGGCGGAATTCACGCCAAAGAGCGTCGAAACCCATGCCGAGCGCGTGAGTCTGGTCTATCGGGTGAAGATCGATATCGACAATCCGGGTCATGAACTGGTGCCTGGAATGCCCGCCGACGCAAGAATCGAGTTGAACCGGACGGGGGCGTGATGCTTGCTTCCGACGCGGCCGTGATCGAAGTCCGCGGCCTGGAGAAGCGTTTCGGGGCACTGACGGCGGTGGGGGACTTAAGCTTCTCGGTGCACCCTGGAGAAATCTTCGGCCTGGTGGGACCGGACGGCGCCGGCAAGACGACGACCCTGCGCATGCTCGCCAGCGTCATGCGACCAGACGCGGGGAGCATCGTCATTGACGGCATTGACGTGCTGGCGCTGCCAGAACAGGCCAAGCGCCATGTGAGCTACATGCCACAGCGTTTCGGCCTCTATGAGGATCTGACGGTGGACGAGAACATTCGCTTCTACGCCGACCTGTTTGAAGTGCCGCGCCAGGTCTGGCAGACGCGTGCTGATGCCATGCTCGCTGCCGCCGACATGACGCGGTTTCGCGGGCGGCTGGCCGGTCAGCTCTCGGGCGGGATGAAACAAAAGCTCGGACTGGTTTGTTCACTGGTTCATACCCCCCGCGTTCTGCTGCTCGACGAGCCGACCACCGGGGTTGATCCGCTGTCGCGGCGCGAGTTCTGGCAAATCCTCTACTCGCTACGCAGCGAGGGCGTGGCGATGCTGATCTCCACCGCCTATCTGGACGAGGCCGAACGCTGTGACCGTCTCGCGCTGCTGCATGCGGGCAAGATGATGTACTGCGACACGCCGGCCGGGCTCAAGGCCCGCATGCCGGGGGCGATGCTCCAGATTGTTGCTGCCGATCCGCGCCGGGCGCGCGATGCCGTGCGCGATCTGCCGGGGGTCGA
This sequence comes from Polaromonas sp. UBA5171, assembly GCA_002413395.1. Taxonomy (GTDB): domain Bacteria; phylum Pseudomonadota; class Gammaproteobacteria; order Burkholderiales; family Burkholderiaceae_C; genus Polaromonas. Next base: position 5,215 of record DHWX01000031.1, read on the forward strand.
GGGCGTGTTGCTGGCCGGCAGTGGCATCCATGTCCACGTCGATGGCGCCGAGCGTCTGCCGCAAATCGCGGCAGCGCTGGCCGCACAGGGCGTTGCCCTGATCAGCATTGACGCGGCAGCGCCGACAGTCGAGGATCTGTTCGTCGCCCTGCTCGATCAGGAAAGCGTGGAGGCTAGCACCTGATGCCCAGCGACATCCAGGCGCAGATCATCGTCGACGGGCTCGTCAAACGATTCGGCACGTTTGTTGCGCTCGATGGTGTCAGCTTTTCGGTGGCGCGCGGCGAGATCATGGGCTTCATCGGTCCCAACGGGGCCGGAAAGTCAACCCTGATCCGCATCCTCTGCGGCCTGCTGCGTCCCACTGCCGGGCGTGCGCTGGTCGCCGGAATCGATGTCGCGATCAACCCCGAGGCGGTGCGCCGACGCATCGGTTACATGTCGCAAAAATTTTCGCTCTACAGTGACATGAGCGTGGCCGAGAACCTGCGCTTCTTCGGCGGCGTCTACGGGGTTTCACGCGCCGAAATCGGCGAGCGGTTGCGTTTCGCGATCGACATGGCAGGGCTGACCGGGCGGGAGGATGCGCTCGTCGCAACCCTGGCTGGCGGGTGGAAACAGCGCCTCGCGCTGGGTGCCGCCATCCTGCACCGGCCGGCGATCCTGTTTCTCGACGAACCGACTTCGGGCGTCGACCCCAGCTCACGCCGACGCTTCTGGGATCTCATTCACGCCCTGAGCGAAGATGGCGTCAGCGTCCTGGTCAGCACGCATTACATGGACGAAGCCGAATACTGCCACCGCATTGCGCTGATCAACCGTGGTCGCCTCATCGCCCTGGGAACGCCGCATGAATTGAAGCAGAGCTCGCTCGGTGGCGAACTGCTGGCGATCGAGGGGGACCATATTGGGGACGCCGTCTCACAGCTTCTGGCGGCGCCCGGCGTGCAGGATGTGGCGATATTCGGCAGCGCGCTGCATGCGCTGGTGGATCACGCCGCGGTGCGTACGCCCGAACTTCTGGCGTGCCTGGCGGGCATGGGTTTCACCGGTGTACAGGTGCATCGCATCGAACCGTCGCTCGAGGACAGTTTTGTGCATCTCGTTGGCGCCAGCTCGGCACAGGCAGAAGCAGTATGAGGTGGCGGCGGGTCAAGGCGATCGTTGTCAAGGAGACTCTGCAGATCGTGCGCGACCCACGCAGCCTGATGATCGCGCTGCTGATTCCGCTGCTGCAGATGTTCCTCCTCGGCTATGGCGTCAGCTTGGATGTGAAGCATATCCCGCTCTGCGCCTACGACCGCGAGGCAAGCCAGGCATCGCAGGATCTGTTGCACCGTTTCACAGCCTCTCCCTATTTCGCACTACAGGAGCTTGCCACCAGTTATGCCGACATCGGGCGCGGCCTGGACACAGGCCGTTGCCCCATGGCCATCGTGATTCCGGCCGGATTTTCCAAGGGTCTGGCGGATACGGGCCAGGGCGTGGTGCAGGCGCTTTTTGACGCGACGGACACGAACACGGCAAGCCTTGCCGCCAACTATGCGCGCGCGGTCGTGGCCAGTTACTCCACTGACGTGCAGATCGAGGCAATCCAGCGAAAAGGGGGCAGCGTGCAGACGCTGACGCCCGTCGATGTCAAGGCACGGGTCTGGTTCAACGAGGACTTGGTGAGCCGAAATTTCATCATTCCGGGGGTTGTTGCCCTGGTCATGGCCATTGTCGGCTCGCAACTGTCGTCGCTCACCATCGCCCGCGAATGGGAGCGCGGGACGATGGAACTGCTGGTGTCCACGCCAGTCGAGCCCATGGAGTTGATGCTTGGCAAATTGCTGCCGTATTTTGTGATCGGCATGATCGATGCCTGCATCTGCCTGGGACTGGCGGTGTTCTGGTTCGAAGTTCCGTTCCGCGGCACACTGGCGGCGCTGTTCTTCACCACCGGATTGTTCCTGACGGTGGTGCTGTGCATCGGCTACTACGTGTCGGTGTCGATTCGCAGTCAGGTCGGGGCAAGCCAGGTGGCACTGTTGCTGACGATGCTGCCCACGACGCTGCTCTCCGGATTTTCCTTCCCCATCGATCAGATGCCGGCCGCAGTGCAAGCCGTCACCTACGTGGTCAGTGGCCGCTACTACGTGACCATTCTCAAGGCGCTGTTTCTCAAAGGCGCGCCCTGGGCTGAACTGGTGTTCCCGATTGGTTGCCTGGCGCTGTATGCGATTTTGATGGTGGTGTTGGCAGCGCGGGCCTTCCGCAAGACGCTCGATTGAACCGGTCATGCTCGGACGCATCTATCAATTGCTCCTGAAGGAGTTTCTCCAGTTGAAGCGCGACCGGTCGGCGCGCTATCGGCTGTTGGTGCCTCCGGTGATCCAGATGCTGCTGTTCGGCTACGCCGCGACATTCGAAGTCTTCAACGTGGCGACAGTGGTCCTCGATCAGGACCAGACACAGGTGAGCCGCGCGCTGGTGGCGAATTTCGTCCACAGCAGCCGTTTCAAGCTCGTTGCCGACGCGTCCGCGCGCTGGCAAGTGCAGAATGCCGTCGAGAGCAGCACAGCGCAGGTCGGCATCGTCGTGCCTCAGGGATTTTCCGAACTCCTGCGCAAGGGGCAGAGCGCGCCGCTGCAGGTGCTGCTCGATGGTACCAATTCCAATACCGCGCTGATAGCACTCGGCTACGTTGGCCAGATCGCCGGTTCCTTCGGCCAGGCTTACGCGCAGGATCTGGCACAGCGCACGGGCCGCGCCCTGGGTGTGCCGCACGTCAGCGTGGTCATGCAGGAGCGCTACTGGTACAACCCCAATCTCAACAGCCGCTGGTTCTTTGTTCCCGGCCTGATCGGCACCTTGACCCTGATCACCATCGTCAACCTCACCGCCTTTGCCATCGTCCGCGAACGCGAGGTCGGAACCCTCGAGCAGATTACTGTCACGCCGATCCAGCCCATCGAGTTCATCATCGGCAAGACGCTGCCCTTCTTTCTTATCGGGTTGCTCCAGGTAGTGATTGTGGCGACGGTCGGCATGCTCTGGTTCCAGGTGCCTTTCAATGGCAATCCACTGGTGCTGCTGCTCGGCACCTGCCTTTTCCTGCTCAGCGTTCTTGCCATCGGCCTCTTGATTTCGACCCTGTGCAAGACGCAGCAGCAGGCTTTTGCCTCAAACTTCTTCGTGCTCAACCCCATGTTCATTCTCTCGGGCTTCAGCTTCCCGATTTCGAGCATGCCCGAGCCCTTGCAGTGGATCACCTACCTCGATCCGCTGCGCTATTTCCTCGTCATCATCCGCGGTACTTATCTCAAAGGCGTAGGCATCGACGTTCTCTGGCCGCAGATGGCAGCGCTGGCCGCACTGGGCCTAAGCTTGTTTGCGCTCGCCGTGCTGCGCTTTCGCAAGTCATTGGACTGAGCGAGACGTGAGTGAGCGCCATTCATGCTAATTTGCGTTCAATGATATTGATTCTATCCACCCGAACCCGGTCAGTTGCCGGGTTCGCGATGGGTCGGATTCGATGGCGAGCAGGCCAGAGCTGAGGGTGTCTTCTACGGCGTCAAGGTCTGCGAAGACGGTGTTGGCGAAGCAGTCTTCGCGCAGCGCCTCCCAGATGTGTTCGGCCGGGTTCAGCTCGGGGCTGTATGGCGGCAGGAACACCACGCGCAGGTTCGCCGGCACGACCAACTCGCCAGCGATGTGCCAGCCGGCCTGATCCATCACCATGACGACAAACTCGTCGGCGTGACGCTGGGCGACCTCCTCGAAGAACATGGACATCGTCTGGGCGTTGACCCACGGCAGCACCAGACTGTCCATCACGCCGTCGTGCGGGCTGACGGCCGTGAAGGCGTAGATGTACTTGCGTTCCAGCCGCGACTACCCTGAACTGGCTGCACCGGCAGCGCCAACTATTTTGGTTCCGCCTGTGGCTTGAGCCTTGTGGACATAGTGGATGGACCGGGATTCGTACACCAAAGAGCGGCGCTGAGTATTGGGGAAATCGGGCTCTAGCACTTGTCTGGTGAGCGCTGTTAGCCCGCTTTTTGATAGCTAATCGCTTGGGTTGAGCGTGGGTGCCGGAACGAGCATCCAGCCGCGCACCGGCTTTCCGCTGTCTCGTCAAGGGCAAGTCAACGTCGCATGGATGAGCGCCTGCTTCGCAGCGAGACTGTGTGAGAAAACGTGCCAACCATGTACACGGCCTAGAGGGGTTGTGCGTTGATATCAATGTGAGTCCATTGATGGAGGCGTGCAGATGAAGCGTAAGCGGCTAGCCGTGGCACCTTGACGCAGGTCCCGGCATGTGTGAGGTGAACGACCGCCTCAGAGCTGCGGTTGCCAGCGATGCGGGAGCAACTCGTCGATGCGGCTGTTCAAGTGCGATGGCAGTCGCGTGAGCACGTCTTTCAGATACGCCCACGGATCATGGCCGAGCATCTTTGCCGACTGCACCAGACTCATGACTATGGCGGCGCGCTGGCCGGCAAGTTCACTACCCGCGAATAACCATGCCTTGCGGTTATGTTTAGATGCACATAATCGCAATAATGCGAAGTGCCCTTTTATGCGAAGTCTGTTGGGCGGACTTTGCGGATCGGCACGAATTCCGCAGCTAGTACATTAACATTCAAATAACGAAACATGATTAAACTCTCACTACCGCCATTCGGCATTCTGGAGTGTGATCATGCGTCAAACAAAATTGCAATTGATCGACGAGGATCGCTTGGCCAT
>DHWX01000014.1 GCA_002413395.1 Polaromonas sp. UBA5171
CTTCCGCTTTCGCGTTTTACCTGCCCTGATGCTGCGATCGGGCTCGCGTACTGTTCATTAACGATCGGGGAAATCCCTTCAAAGAGACCGTCAGATTCACTTGCCATGGCCAAAAAAGACTATTACGACACGCTCGGCGTTCCCAAGAACGCCAGCGCTGAAGACATCAAGAAAGCGTACCGCAAGCTCGCGATGAAACATCACCCTGATCGCAACCAGGGTGACAAATCCAAGGTCTCCGAAGACAAGTTCAAGGAAGCCAAAGAGGCCTACGAAATACTCTCCGACGACAGCAAACGCGCCGCTTACGACCAGTATGGCCACGCCGGTGTGGATCCCAATATGCGGGGCGGTCCGGGCGCGGAAGGTTTTGGCGGCTTTGCCGAAGCCTTTGGCGACATTTTTGGCGACGTGTTTGGCGCGCAGCGTGGCCAGCAACGCGGCGGCCGCCAGGTTTTTCGGGGTGGCGATCTGAGCTACGCCATGGAAATTACCCTGGAGGAAGCTGCACTGGGCAAGGAGGCGCAAATCCGCATTCCAAGTTGGGACGACTGCAAAACCTGCCACGGCACCGGTGCCAAGCCAGGCAGCAAAGTGGTCACCTGTACCACCTGCCACGGCCACGGCGTGGTACAGATGCGCCAGGGCTTTTTCAGCGTGCAGCAGACCTGCCCGCAGTGCAAGGGCACCGGAAAATTGATTCCTGAACCCTGTGTGGCCTGCCACGGCGTGGGAAAAACCAAAACCAACAAGACCCTGGAAGTCAAAATCCCCGCAGGCATCGACGACGGCATGCGCATCCGTTCGACCGGTAATGGCGAGCCAGGCACCAACGGCGGTCCGCCAGGCGACCTGTATATTGAGATACGGATCAAAAAGCACGACATCTTTGAGCGTGACGGTGATGACCTGCATTGCAACGTGCCCATCAGCTTCACCACCGCCGCACTTGGCAGCGAGATCGACGTGCCAACGCTGGCCGGCAAGGCAGCGATTGACATTCCTGAAGGCACGCAAGCGGGCAAGCAATTCCGACTGCGCGGCAAGGGCATCAAGGGTGTGCGGTCCAGCTACCCCGGCGACCTGTACTGCCACATCACGGTGGAGACCCCGGTCAAGCTCACCGAACATCAGCGCAAGTTGCTCAAGGAGCTTGACGAGTCACTGAAAAAGGGCGGTACCAAGCATTCTCCCGGTGAAGAGGGTTGGGCTGACAAGCTGAAGAATTTCTTCACGGCTTGAGCCAGGCGGTGGCGACGCGCGGCAATGCGGTGATCTGTTGACATGCAGCACTGGCCGTTGAGGGCTTGCCTGTTTTCATCCCTTCCCGCTTCCTAAGCGCGGCATAAGCTGCTCGAAATACACTACCCGCTTATGTCGCTGCTTTCGCCTATCCACGCGTCCCCCAGCGCTTCCCGGCAAGCCCCGAAAACTTCCGGTCAGCGGGCCCCCGGCATGCGCCAGCTCTGGCTCGTGGTATTGACAAGTCTCTGGATTGCCACGGTCTGCAATGTGGCACTGTGGCGCGAACTGGCGCACCTGCCCGGCCTGAGCACTGGCCAGGCGATCACCATCAGTATCGCGCTGGCGCTGGTGATTGCACTGGCGACCGCTGCGCTGCTCAGTGTGCTGGCCTGGCGCTGGACTCTCAAACCGGTGATCACGCTGTTTTTGCTGTCGGCGGCCTTTGGCACCTATTTCATGCTGGCCTACGGCGTGATCATCGACCAGACCATGATGGTCAATACCCTGCAGACCAATGTGCATGAAGCACGCGATCTGCTGAACTGGAGCCTGGCGGCGACCGTGCTGGTGCTGGCCGTGTTACCGGGCTTTTTTCTGTGGCGGCAAAAAGTCCGGCGTACCGGCATCGGGCGGCAAGTGGTCTTCAATGCCCTGACCCTGCTGACTGCCTGCGCCCTGCTGGTGTTCGTGGTGATGCTGTTCTTTCAAAGCATCGCCTCGGTCATGCGCAATCACACGCAAGTGCGCTACCTGATCAATCCGCTCAATTCCTTTTATGCGCTCGGTGAGGTCGCGGCCAAACCATTTCAGCGCGACGAGTCCATCCTGTTGCCACTGGGGCAAGACGCCAGGCTGGGAGCCAGCTACACCGCCCAGACCAAGCCGCCCTTGCTGCTGCTGGTGCTGGGCGAAACCGGGCGCAGCGGCAACTTCGGCGTCAACGGCTACAGTCGCCCCACCACGCCCGAACTGGCCCAGGAAAACATTGCCAGCCAGCGCAACGCCTGGTCATGCGGCACCAGCACCGCAGCTTCGGTGCCTTGCATGTTTTCCCATTTCGGACGGGAGGCCTATGACTCGCGCCCTGCCAACTATGAAGGCTTGATGGATGTGCTGCAGCATGCTGGCCTGGCGGTGCTGTGGCTGGACAACCAGTCGGGCTGCAAGGGCGTCTGCGACCGGGTTCCCAATGTGGACACCTCGGCACTGAAGGTGCCCGGACTGTGTGAAGGCGGTGAATGTTTTGATGAAGTGATGCTGCAGGACCTTGACGAGCGTATCGCGGCACTGCCCGCCGAACGCAGTGCCAAGGGCATCGTCCTGGTGATGCACCAGATGGGCAGCCACGGCCCCGCGTACTACAAGCGTTCGCCGCCTGCATTCAAGAAGTTTCTGCCCGAATGCACCAGCAATTCCCTGCAAAACTGCGAGCGCGATGCGCTGGTCAACGCCTATGACAACAGTATTGTCTATACCGACCATGTGCTGGAGCTGACCATTCGGTGGCTCAAATCGCGCGAAGCCACCAATGCACCAGCCATGCTGTACCTGGCCGACCACGGCGAGTCGCTCGGTGAAAATAATTTATACCTGCACGGCATGCCTTGGCGCATTGCGCCCGATGTGCAAAAACATGTGCCGTGGATCACCTGGCTGTCACCCGAATTTGAGCAGCGCAGCAAGATCAGCACGGCCTGCCTCAAGCAGCACCTTGATGCACCGGTGAGCCACGACAATTACTTTCACTCGGTGCTCGGCTTGATGAACGTGCAAACCAGCGTCTATCAGCCCGCGCTCGACATGTACGCCACCTGCGCCAAACCGCAGGCAGCCAGGGGCTAAAACGTTCTTCTGGTTACAAGGCGAGACGCTGGCGCGCTTGCTGGTATTCGCGCTTGAGCTGTGCCACAAAAGCAGCGGTGCTCTGCACCTTGGTGACCGCGCCAATGCCCTGCCCGCAACCCCAGATGTCTTTCCAGGCTTTGGACTTGTCGGCGCCGAAGTTCATTTGGCTTGGATCGCTCTCGGGCAGGTGGTCGGGGTCCATGCCGGCAGCGCGGATCGACGGCGCCAGGTAGTTGCCATGCACGCCGGTAAACAGGTTGCTGTAGACAATGTCGTCGGAATTGCCATCGACGATCGCCTGCTTATAAGCCTCTGAAGCACGGGCTTCTTCGGTGGCGATGAAGGCCGAGCCGATGTAGGCGAAGTCGGCCCCCATGGCTTGCGCGGCCAGCACGCCGCCGCCGGTCGAGATCGCGCCCGAAAGCGCCACGGGGCCATCAAACCACTGGCGAATTTCCTGGATCAGCGCAAACGGGCTTTTCACACCAGCGTGGCCGCCCGCGCCAGCGGCCACTGCCACCAGGCCGTCAGCCCCTTTTTCTATGGCCTTATGGGCAAACTTGTTGTTGATGATGTCATGCAGCACCACGCCGCCGTAGCTGTGCGCCGCAGCGTTGATGTCTTCGCGCGCACCCAGGCTGGTGATGCAGATCGGCACTTTGAATTTGACACACAGTTCCATGTCGTGCTCAAGTCGGTCGTTGGACTTGTGCACGATCTGGTTGATGGCAAAGGGCGCGGCGGGCTGCTTGGGATGCGCCAGGTTGTACGCGGCCAGCGTCTCGGTGATTTCGGCCAGCCAATCTTCCAGTTGCGCCGCGGGCCTGGCATTAAGCGCGGGCATGGCGCCCACCACACCGGCCTTGCACTGCTCAATCACCAGCCTGGGGTTGCTGATGATAAAAAGCGGCGATCCAATGATGGGCAGCGGGAGATGGTTCAATGCACCGGGGAGTCTGGACATGATGGCTGTAGTGTTCTGGTTTTTTACACAAAATGCTCTTTGGCCCAAGTAAGATGGGCCCAAGCAGCTATTGATTTAGGGGGCGGCTTAAAGGCCTCAAAAGGCATTCAAAACCAGCGCAGTGACACTGGCCGCGCCTTCCACGATGCTGTCGCGTAAACCCGGCGCCTTGGTCAGCAGGTGGTCGGCATAAAAGCGGGCCGTGGTGACCTTGGCTTGCATGAACGCTGTATCCACACCCCTGGCAAGTTCGTCCTGGGCCACCAGCAGCGAGCGCGCCAACTGCCAGCCTGCCACCAGGTTACCCGCCAGCATGAGGTAGGGCACGCTGCCAGCAAATACCGCATTCGGGCTGGCCTTGGAGTTGCCCGCCACAAACTCGACCACATCAACAAATGCCAGGCGCGCAGCCTTCAAGCGCTTGGCCACTGCCACCGCGTTGACACTGCCTTGCTGGATCAACCCGGCTTCAGTGACTTCAATCTGTCGGGCAATGCCTTTGGCGGTCTGGCCGCCATCGCGCGCGGTCTTGCGGCCGACCAGGTCGTTGGCCTGGATGGCAGTCGTGCCCTCGTAGATCGTCAGGATTCTCGCGTCGCGGTAGTACTGCGCAGCGCCGGTTTCCTCGATGTAGCCCATGCCGCCATGCACCTGCACACCGAGCGAGGTGACTTCCTGACTCATCTCGGTGCTATAGCCCTTGACCAGCGGCACCATGAACTCGTAGAAAGCCTGGTTCTGCCTGCGCACCTCGGCGTCGGGGTGGTGGTGGGCGGCATCGTAGGCCGCCGCAGCCACGGATGCCATGGCGCGGCAGCCTTCGATGTAGGCGCGCATCGTCATCAGCATGCGCTTGACATCCGGGTGGTGAATGATGGGGGCGCCGGCTTGAATGGAGCCATCAACCGGGCGGCTTTGCACGCGGTCCCTGGCAAAGGTCACGGCTTTCTGGTAGGCGCGCTCGGCAATCGCAATACCCTGCACGCCCACGGCGTAACGTGCTGCGTTCATCATGATGAACATGTACTCCAGCCCGCGGTTTTCTTCACCGACGAGGTAACCCGCAGCGCCGCCGTGATCACCATACTGAAGGACTGCCGTGGGCGAGGCCTTGATGCCCAGCTTGTGCTCGATGCTGACGCAGTGCACGTCATTGCGCGCACCCAGCGAGCCGTCTGCCTTGACCAGAAATTTGGGTACGACAAACAGGCTGATGCCCTTGACGCCTTCGGGGGCACCAGTGACACGGGCCAGCACCAGATGGACGATGTTTTCGGCCATGTCGTGCTCACCATAGGTGATGAAAATTTTGGTGCCAAAGACCTTGTAGGTGCCGTCAGGCTGTGGCTCGGCGCGGCTGCGAACGGCAGCGAGGTCAGAGCCGGCCTGGGGTTCGGTCAGGTTCATGGTGCCGGTCCACTCGCCGCTCACCAGTTTTTCAAGGTAGACCGCCTTCAAGTCATCGGAGCCGGCCGTCAGCAGGGCTTCGATAGCGCCATCGCTGAGCAGCGGACACAGGGCAAAACTCATATTGGCCGAGTTGAGCATTTCGCCACAGGCCGCGCCTATGGTTTTGGGCAGACCCTGGCCGCCGAAGTCGGCCGGGTGCTGCAAGCCCTGCCAGCCGCCATCGACATATTGCTTGAACGCTTCCTTGAAGCCCGGGGAAGTGGTGACCACGCCATCTTTCCAGTTCGAAGGGTTTTTGTCGCCTTCCCAGTTCAGCGGCGACAATACTTCCTCGTTGAACTTCGCGCATTCTTCCAGCACGGCCCGCGCGGTTTCAAACCCGGCGTCTTCAAAACCGGGCATCTGCGCGACCTGGTCGATGCAGGCCAGGTGCTTGATATCGAACAGCATGTCATTCAGCGGAGCTTTGTAACTCATGGGGCTCTCCAATATTTAGGGGCTGCCGCGACACGGGCAGGCCGGATACAAAAAGGGCATCCGTCAAGACGCCCTTTGATTCCATCGCCTACAGCGCTGGCGCGTTACAGCGCCGCAACCAGCTCAGGCACGGCGACGAAGAGATCGGCCTCCAACCCATAGTCAGCCACGCTGAAAATCGGGGCTTCCGGGTCCTTGTTGATCGCCACGATCACCTTGGAGTCCTTCATGCCGGCCAGGTGCTGGATGGCGCCCGAAATACCCGCTGCAATATAGAGTTGAGGCGCCACGATCTTGCCGGTCTGGCCCACTTGCCAGTCGTTGGGCGCGTAGCCCGCATCCACTGCGGCGCGCGAAGCACCCAGCGCAGCGCCCAACTTGTCGGCCAGTGGCGTCAGGACTGCATTGAACTTCTCGCTGGAGCCAAGCGCCCGGCCTCCCGAAACGATGATCTTGGCTGCAGTCAACTCGGGCCGGTCGCTCTTGGCGATTTCGGAGCCCATGAACGTTGACTTGCCGCTGTCGGCCACGCCTGCCAGCGTTTCAATGGCCGCCGCGCCGCCTGTGGCCGCTGCGGCGTCAAAACCGGTCGTGCGAACGGTGATGACTTTGGTGGCATCCAGGCTTTGCACGATGGCAATGGCGTTACCAGCATAAATGGGGCGTTCGAAGGTGTCGGCGGCATCGACCTTGGTGATGTCGGAGATCTGGGCCACATCCAGCAGCGCGGCCACGCGCGGGGCGATGTTTTTGCCTGACGCCGTTGCCGGAAACAAAATATGCGAATAGCTGCTGGCGATCGCCACCACCTGCGCGGCCATGTTTTCAGCCAGGCCATGCGCAAAGGGCTCGCCCTCGACGTGAATTACTTTGGCGACGCCAGCGATCTGCGCAGCGGCTTTGGCGGCGGCTTCCGCGCCCTTACCAGCCACCAGCACATGCACCTCGCCACCGCATTGGGCGGCAGCGGTCACGGTATTGAGGGTGGCGGGCCGGATGCTCGCGTTGTCGTGTTCGGCAATTACTAAAGAGGTCATTGTTTTACTCCGTTGTGACTGGGCATCTTTTAAATTACTTTGGCTTCGTTTCTGAGCTTGTCCACCAGGGTGGCAACGTCAGCCACCTTGACACCGGCACTGCGCTTGGGCGGCTCGCTGACCTTGACGGTCTTGATGCGCGGCTTGACGTCCACCCCGAGGTCTTCGGGCTTGACGTTGTCCATCTGCTTTTTCTTGGCCTTCATGATATTGGGCAGCGTCACGTAACGCGGCTCATTGAGGCGCAGGTCGGTCGTGATGATGGCCGGCAAGCTCAAGGAAAGGGTTTCCATGCCGCCATCGATTTCGCGCAGGATGGTCGCCTTGCCATCGGCCACGTCAACTTTGGACGCAAATGTCGCCTGCGGCCAGCCCAGCAGCGCGGCCAGCATCTGACCGGTCTGGTTGCAGTCATCGTCAATCGCCTGTTTGCCCAGAATGACCAGTTGCGGTTGCTCTTTATCGACCAGCGCCTTGAGCAGCTTGGCCACCGCCAAGGGCTGCAGCTCTTCAGTGGTCTCGACCAGGATAGCGCGGTCGGCGCCGATGGCCATGGCGGTACGCAGGGTTTCCTGGCACTGCAACACACCGCAGCTCACAGCGATGACTTCGGTCGCCACGCCTTTTTCCTTGAGCCGTGTCGCCTCTTCGACGGCGATCTCGTCAAAAGGGTTCATGCTCATTTTGACATTGGCGATATCAACACCCGTGCCATCTGATTTTGACGCGGACTTTGACGTTGTAATCGACGACACGCTTGACGGGGACCAAAACCTTCATTGCGGGGCTCCAGAGTTTATTGATTGACGTTGACGTAAAGGTAAACCATGTATTTTATGCTGCGGCATGCATGCTGCGGACTGCTGCCTGATCGCTGGCGAGTTATCCGGGTCATTGCACAAAAAAGAACGGCCGTTCTTTTTAATTATAAGGGACCGTTCCTCCAAGAATTAGAACACGCAGCCAACGGCTGTCATACAAGCGTCACTGGCTCCCGCGCACCCCGCATCAGCACTACCGGCCGCCTCAGGAAGGCTTGACATTTGCTGCCTCACTGACGCGGGTATGGATCACCCGCTGCGGGTATGGAATTTCAATGCCGTTCTCACGCAGCGACCGAAGAATAGCCAAATTGACACTCGAACGCAGGTTTTGCTGGCCATTTTCAGGATCAATGATCCAGTAATTGACGGTGAATTCCAACCCATCAGCGCCAAAATTGGTGAAATTGACACCCGGCTCTGGGCTTTTAACCACGCGCTCCTGTTTGCTGGCTGCTTCGATGAGCAAGCGCATCACCAGCTCAACATCGCTGTCATAGCCCACCGACACCACGGTGGACTGCAGCACCTGCGTATCGCTCAGTGACAGGTTTTCAATACGGTTACTGATGAACATTTCATTGGGCACGATGGATTCACGCCCGGACAGGGCGCGTACCACCGTATAGCGCGCGTTGATGTCGGTGATGCGGCCTTCAAAGCCATCGACGCGCACGTTGTCGCCAATGCGCACACTGCGTTCGGCCAGCATGACAAATCCGCTCACATAGCTGGCGGCAATTTTTTGCAGGCCAAAGCCAATGCCCACACCTATCGCCCCGCCCAGCACCGACAGGGCCGTCAAGTCAATCCCCACCGCTGACAGCGCCAGCAACAGGCCAACGAACATCAGCACCGCGCGGGTGGCATTGCTGAACGCCTTGCGCAAGGACAGCTCGCTACCCGTGGCTGAACGCAATACGCGAGATTCTATGGCCGAGGAAATCCACAGGGTAATCAGCAGCACCACACCGGCCGTCAGCAGCCCTTCAAGCATGCTGCGCACCGACAGCATCGAGCCACCGACCTTCCACTTGATATCGTCCAGTTGATCAAGAATGACTGGAAGCAGCCCGCTGACCCAGAGCACCATGGCCAGCCAGGCCAGCCAGGAAAAGGTACGCTCCAGCGCCCGCACCAGTGGTGCATTTTTAAACGCCACCTGCAGTACCTTGACGCCCAGGCGAATCAACACCAGGGCCAGCAGCACCGGGATGACTACCTTGAACACCGCCAGCGGAAACATCCGCGCCAAAAGTGCCTGGGTCGCGTAGGCAAACAGCAGCAGCAGCAATGGAAACAGCACACCATCGAAAATGCGTCGCCCAAAAAGAATCGACGAGTCATCAACCACAAGGCGCGCCCGCCACGCCACGCGGACCACCAGCCAGGCCAGTAGCGCACAGGCGATCAAAACGGCCAGTTCGGTCAGGGCGGTGGGCTGGATCAGCGCGGCAAACCAAGCATCGAGACTATCCACCTGGGCAGGGAGATTTACACGCAAATTCAGGAAACCGCCGCCGGCCATTGAGGCTTCCTTTTTTCAATGAAGGCCTGCACACCTTCCTGCGCGACAGGGTGGACCATGTTGCAGGCCATGCTCTGACCAGCCAGCTGGTAGGCGGCCTCAATGCCGGTTTCGCGTTGCCTGTAAAAAAGCGCTTTGCCCATGGCGACGGCTTCGCGCGGTTTGGACAACAGGGTCTGCAAAAGTTTTTCGACCTCGGCGTCGAGCGCATCAACAGGTACGACACGATTGACCAAGCCGCGCAACCGCGCTTCATCGGCCGTAATGAACTCACCCGTCAGCAGCATTTCCAAGGCTTGCTTGGCAGGAATGTTGCGCACCAGCGGCACGCTGGGCGTGGCACAGAACAGCCCCACGTCGATCCCGTTCACGCCAAAGCTGGCGTGGCTGGCAGCCACCGCCAGATCACATTGCGCCACCAGTTGACAACCCGCGGCAGTGGCCAGCCCTTGCACCTTGGCAATCACCGGAACCGGCAAATTCTGGATACTGAGCATCATGCGCGTGCACTGGGAAAACAGCTTCTGGTAGTAGGCCAACTCAGGCCGGGCGCGCATTTCCTTCAGGTTGTGACCGGCGCAAAATGCCTTGCCTTGCGCCGCGATGACTACCACGCGCGCCGAACTGTCGAGTGCAATGGCATCCAGCGCGGCTTGCAAGGCGGCAATCACGTCTTCACTGAGTGCGTTGAAAGTGCTCGCCCGATTCAGGGTCAGGGTGTGAACACCCCGCGCGTCTTGTGTGTGAAGAACCGGCGACAGATCAGCCGATGATTTGCTCATGAAAACTCCTATAAATCAGCCAGCACACGAATATGCGCTTCCACGCTGCGCGCCAGCGCGCTGAGGTTGTAACCCCCTTCGAGCGACGACACGATGCGGCCTTTCGAATGGCGTCTGGCCACATCCTTGATGCGCTGGGTAATCCAGGCATAGTCCTGCTCAACCAGGCCCAACTGACCCAAGTCGTCCTCGCGGTGCGAGTCGAATCCGGCACAGATGAAAATCATCTCGGGCTTGAACTCTTCCAGGCGCGGAATCCACATCATCTCGATCAGCTCGCGAATGTCCATGCCCTTGGTATAGGCCGGCACCGGCAGGTTTACCATGTTGCTGGCATGCGTGTCAAAACCGCTGAAGGGATAAAGCGGGTGCTGGAAAAAACTCACCATCAGTATCCGGTTATCACCCCGAATGATGTCTTCGGTGCCGTTGCCGTGGTGCACGTCAAAATCAACAATCGCCACCCGCTTGAGATGGTGGCGCTCCAGCGCATACTTGGCCGCAATGGCGATGTTGTTGAAAAAGCAAAACCCCATGGCCCGGCTGCGCTCGGCATGGTGGCCCGGCGGGCGCACGGCGCAAAAAGCGTTTTCCATCTCGCCTGCCAGCACGGCGTCGGTGGCCGCAATGGCCGCGCCAGCCGCGCGCAAGGCGGCGTTCCAGGTATGCACGTTCATCGACGTATCGGGATCAATCTGGGCATAAGCGGGCCCGCCCGCCAGGATGTCTTCGGCCAGACGAACGCTCAAGCCGCGAATCCCCGCCACCAGCATGCGATCATGCGCCAGTTCAATATCGACGAGCGGCGCCTGTGGCGCCTCGCGCCGGTCGAGCGCATCCCCCACGCCGGTGATCAGCAGCCGGTCTTCTATGGCATTCAATCGCTCTGGGCACTCCGGGTGCCCAGGGCCCATTTCATGCTTCCTGCAATCTTTGTGGGTGAAATAACCAGTCGCGTTCATGGCTGAAAAATTTTACGGTAAGGTTGATGGCATGAACGTCAAAGAAAAACTTCAAACGCTGCTGGATCAGCTTAACACGGTCATTGTTGGCAAACCGGCGCAAGTGAGCGATTGTGTCGCCTGCCTGCTCGCGGGTGGACATTTGCTGATCGAGGATATACCCGGCGTCGGCAAAACCACGCTCGCCCATGCGCTGTCGCGCTCATTCGGCCTGCAGTTTTCACGCGTCCAATTTACCGCGGATTTGATGCCCAGCGATTTGTCGGGCGTCTCGATTTACGAGCGCCAGAGGGAAAACTTCGTGTTTCACCCGGGACCGGTCTTTGCCCAGGTACTGCTGGCCGATGAAATCAACCGCGCCAGCCCCAAAACCCAGAGCGCCCTGCTTGAGGCCATGGAAGAAAAACAGGTCACCGTTGAAGGCGAAACCCGCCTGCTGCCCGTACCGTTTTTTGTGATTGCCACACAAAATCCACACGACCAGCTCGGCACCTATGCCCTGCCCGAGTCGCAAATGGACCGTTTTCACATGCGGATTTCGCTGGGCTACCCTGACCGTGCCGCCGAGCGCGAACTGCTCAGAGGCAGCGACCGGCGCGACATGCTGGACCGGCTGCCGCCGGTGCTGGCACCACATGACCTGCTTGAACTGCAGCAATTGGTCGCGCAGATTCATACGGCCGAGCCGCTGCTGAACTACCTGCAGGACCTGATTGCCGCCACCCGCTCGGGCCGCTGGTTCTTGCAGGGTCTGAGTCCGCGCGCTGGCATTGCCGTCCTGCGCGCCGCCAAGGCGCAGGCATTCCTGAGCGGACGGGACTACGTGGCACCCGATGACATTGCCGCCGTGCTGCCGCAAACCGCCGCCCACCGACTCATTCCCGTCAGCGACGCGGGACGCGGCGCGGTAGAGCAGGTGCGCGCCATGCTGGATGCCGTGCCATTGCCTTAAGCGCGAAGCACCAACATGGCCAGCGTGGCGTTTCCGCCCAAGCCCTCTTCCTTCATCAGAGGGCGATTTCAACAGTGGTTTGAGAACCGCCTGCCATTGTCTGACCACATCACCCTGACCCAGCGCACCGTTTACATCCTGCCAACGCGGCCCGGGCTGATGCTGGGCGTGACGCTGCTGGTGCTGCTGGTTGCATCCATCAATTACCAGCTCAACCTGGGCTATCTGCTGACGTTTTTGCTGGCCGGCAGTGCCCTGGTGGGCATGCACGTCAGCCACGCCACGCTGCGCGGACTTGCCATGAATCTGGCAACTCCTTTGGCACGTTATGCGGGGACAACCGCCACTTTTGATGTCACCCTCACGAATACCCGGCGCACCACCCGCTACGGCATTGGCCTGAGCGTTCTCAATCCGCAGGATATGGATGCGCAAAAAAGCCGCGAGCGGCACTGGGCCTGGACCGACGTTCCGGCACAGGGTGCCAGCGTGGTGCAGGTGGCTTTCACACCGAAGCGGCGCGGCCTGCACCGTTTGCCCACGCTGACCGCCGAAACCCGCTTTCCGCTGGGCACCTTCCGGGTCTGGACGGTCTGGCGACCCGCGGCGCAGATGCTGGTCTACCCGGCACCCGAACCGACTCCACCGCCATTGCCGCCGGGCGAGCCGCGTTCTGGCGGCACCGCAACGGCAGCACGGGCCCAGAACACCGGCGAATTTGACGGCGTACGGGCTTACCGGCGTGGCGACCCCATGAAACTTGTGGTCTGGAAGAAGGCCGTCAACGCCCTCGCCTCTGCTGAAACAGGCGGCACGCTGGTCGTGCGTGACACCCAGCAAGTTCAGAGCCATGAGCTCTGGCTCGATTTCATGCAAGCCGGCGCTTTGGACACCGAACAAAAACTCTCCCGGCTGTGCGCCTGGATTCTTCAGGCCGACAAACTGGGACTCGACTACGGCCTGCGCCTGCCGGGGCTGGAGATCAAACCGGCCAGCGGCGCGGCCCACAAACGCCAATGCCTGGAGGCGCTGGCCCTATGCTGAAGCAGGCAATGCCGATGTTCCCGGCGCTGCGCAATCTGCCGCGCGACACCCGGGACACGCTGTTTTTGCTGGCGGTGATTGCCTGGGTACTGCTGCCTCAGGTGAGTCGGCTGCCACTGTGGTGCAGCGCCGGAGCCGCTGCAGTGCTGCTCTGGCGCGGCTGGCTGGCGCTACAGGCCAGACCGCTACCCGGCAAGTGGTGGCTGCTGGGTTTGCTGATGACGATGGGCGCCGCAACATTTGCCACGCACGGCACCCTGCTGGGGCGCGACGCAGGCGTCACCATGCTGGTGGTGTTGCTGACGCTCAAAACTCTGGAATTGCGCGCCCGGCGCGATGCCTTCGTGATTTTCTTCCTCGGCTTTTTCTGCATACTGAGCAATTTTTTCTACTCACAGTCACTGCTGACGGCCTTTGGCATGGTGCTCGCCTTGCTTGGCCTGTTGACGGCCCTGGTCAACGCCCATCTGCCGGTTGGCAAGCCGCCGCTGGCCCAGGCCGCCAAAACCGCCGGCTGGATGGCCTTGCTCGGCGCGCCGATCATGCTGGTGCTGTTCTTGCTGTTTCCACGCCTGGCCCCCTTGTGGGGCGTGCCCAGCGATGCCATGACTGGCCGCAGCGGCCTGAGCGCAAGCATGCAGGTGGGCAATATCGCCAGCCTGGCGCTCGACGACAGCGTGGCCATGCGCATCAGGTTTGAAGGCAATGCGCCGCCGCAGCGCGACCTGTATTTCCGCGGACCGGTGCTTTCCAGTTTTGATGGTCACCGCTGGCAGTCGCTGCGCGACAGCCAGCCTTCGCGCTTTGCGCTGCCGGCCAATTTGCAGGTTTTCGGCAAGCCGGTCGACTACGAAATCACGCTGGAACCCACCAACCAGCCCTGGCTCATCGTGCTGGACGCCGCCGCGCAAAGCCCTGAACTGCCCGGCTATCGCAGCTTCATGGAACCCGACCTGCAGTGGCTCACTTACCGGCCCATCACTGACCTGGTGCGCTACAAGGCACGGAGCTACCCGGTTTTCAGCCATGGCCCAGTGCAGCCCGTGGCTGGCTTGCAGCCGTTTGTCGATCTGCCGCCGGGCTTTAACCCGCGCACGCTGGCGCTGGCCAATCAGATTCGGCGCGATCCGCGTTACGCCCAGGCCGATGCGCGCGTGCTGGTGCAGGTGGTGCTTGAGCGCCTGCGCACTGGCGGCTATAGCTACACGCTGGACCCCGGCACGTACGGCCAGCACATCGCCGACGAATTCTGGTTTGATCGCAAGGAAGGTTTTTGCGAACACATCGCCTCCAGCTTTGTCATCCTGATGCGCGCAATGGGCATACCGGCGCGCATCGTGACCGGCTATCAGGGAGGCGAGCGCAACAGCGTTGATGGCTTCTGGATCGTGCGGCAAAGCGACGCCCATGCCTGGGCCGAGGTCTGGCAGACTGGCCAGGGCTGGGTGCGGGTGGACCCCACGGCGGCCGTGGCGCCCGGGCGCATCGGAACCTTCCAGCGGCTGGCTGCGCCGCAGGGTGTTGTCGCGCAGGCCCTTGGTAATTTCAGCCCCACGCTGGCGGCACAGATGCGCGCGGTTTGGGAGGCTGTGAACAACAGCTGGAACCAGCACGTCCTCAACTACACCCAGGGCAGGCAGCTTGACCTGCTGAAACGCATCGGCTTTGAGTCCCCGAACTGGCAGGACTTGAGCTACCTGCTCATCGCCATCGTCGTGGTGGCCAGCCTGCTGGGCGCCGCCTGGGCGCTGTGGGAGCGCACCCAGCACGACCCCTGGCTGCGCCTGCTGGGGCGGGCGCGCAAGCGCCTGGCGCAAGGCGGCATTGACAGCACGGCGGCCACCTCCCCGCGCCAGTTGGCCCGGCAACTGCTGGCCAGATATGGCAGCCAGGCGCAGCCGCTGCATGACTGGCTGATGGCGCTGGAGTTGCAGCGTTATGCGAGCTCATCGGCCAGCCAACCCATGGATCTGACCGAACTCAGAAAAAAATTCAGTCAACTCACGTGGCCTGCTTAAAATCGGAATCAGCCGCCCACTTGCCTCGCATGACACGTCAAACGCTTCTTCGCCATTTCACGCTTGCTATATTATTAGTAGCTATTACTACGCATTGCGCGTGGTCCGGTGATGCAAAGCCATATAAAAAAAAGGTGGTTGACAAGACCATGCAAGCGCAAGGCCCGGTGTATGCCACGCGCCCCGAGGTTATGCAGTTTGCCGACGACCTTGCCAGCAGGCGCGACCTCGACCCCGACTGGGTGCGTAGTGTGCTGGGCCAGTCGCGCTACATCCCCGCCGTCTCGCGGCTGATGCAGCCGCCCACTCAGACCTTTGTGAAAAACTGGCGCGTCTACCGCAGCCGTTTCATCGACCCCATCCGCATTGCGGTGGGCGTGCGCTTCTGGCAGGAGAACCAGGAAGCACTTGAGCGGGCTGAAAAAGAGTATGGTGTGCCCGCTGAAATCATCGTCGGCATCATCGGCGTGGAAACCATTTATGGCCGCAACACCGGCAGCTTTCGGGTGATCGATGCATTGGCCACGCTGGCCTTCGATTTTCCGGCCAGCCACCCGCGCGCCAGCGAGCGCAGCGAATATTTCAAAGGCGAGATTGAGCAGTTTTTGACGCTGGAAAGCCGCCGCGGCGCCAGTCCGCTGGAGGCACTTGAAATAAAAGGCAGCTACGCCGGTGCCATGGGAATACCGCAGTTCATGCCGTCAAACTGGAGCAAGTACGCGGTGGACTTTGACGGTGATGGCATCATCGACCTCTGGAACAGCCCGGCCGATGTGATCGGCTCGGTGGCCAACTACTTCAAGGCCGCCGGCTGGCAGCGCGGCATGCCCACCCACTACCCGGTGAGTTTTGATGCCAGCCGCCTCGACTTGGAGGCGCTGATGGCCCCCGATATCTTGCCAACCTTCAGCGTGGCCAGTTTCATGGCCAAAGGTGCGGTGCTGGAAGGTGCAGCGCTGGAACACAAGGGCCTACTGGCCTTGATCGAACTGCTCAATGGCCCGGATGCACCCACGTATGTGGCTGGCACCGAAAATTTTTACACCATTACCCGCTACAACTGGAGCAGTTACTACGCCATGGCGGTGATTGAACTTGGGCGGGAAGTGGCGTGGCGGATCAAGCAATGACTCATTCGGCCTGTTGGGCACTAAGGCGTCACGTGAAAA
>DHWX01000062.1 GCA_002413395.1 Polaromonas sp. UBA5171
GCTTTTAATGCAAATTGGAATGCGACGCAAGGAGGCCGTGATGCTGAGGCCGCATCTGTGTGTGCTTCCGTTTGCGGCAACCGGTCTACCCGAGGGAGAAAAGCAGGCGGACGACTATGTCTGGATCAGCCAGGGGGCCAAGAGCGGTCGGCCTCGGGGAATTCCACTGAACACGGCTGAACGTATTGCGGCGATTGACTTTGCTCAGACTGTGGCGACTGGGCTGGACTCTCATATGGGTGACCCCAAGCATGATCTGAAACACAACCTGCGACGGTTCACCTACGTGTTGGCAAAATTCAAGCTTACGGAGAGAGGGTTGGGCGTGACGGCGCACGGCCTGCGGCATGAAGCGCTGATTGATGAATTTGTCTCGCACACCGGGGCACAGCCACCAGTACGGGGTGGAGTTCCACTGCCTGCTGATGTCGAGAAGCAGGCTAGTACATCAACACGCAAGTGTCGGAACATAATGATTCCCCAATTTCCGATCTGCCTCCTGTCGAGTGAAGTTCCACTCGATGGTTCGCTGTTCGGCGTTGCGTGCTTGCTGCCAGGCATCGACTTCAGATTGCAGAAGCTCTCGGGTGCCTGTGCGCCGATCCAGGCACTGGCGACTGAGGATACCAATTTCGATCTCAGCCATGTTCAGCCAGCTTGCGTGCTTGGGGGTGTAGTGGAACCGTACGCGATGCAGGAGTTTTTTGGCAGCTCGGATTCCAAGCACATCGTCAAAACACTTTCTGAAATGGGTGTTGAGATTGTCCAGCACCAGGTGAATTCGTCGTGCCTTGACGTACGCGCCAGTAAGCAGCCCATTGATGAAGGCGACGAAGTCAATCTTTCCCCGGCGTTCGGTGACCGAAACGATTCGCTTGCCACCCTTGGGCTCGACAGCCACAAACAGGTTGGTTGTTCCGTTGCGCACGTACTCGTAGTCCTGCTTGGTGGGCTTATTCGGTGCAAGGGGAAGTGGCTCACGGCTGTGGCCAATGAGTTGCAGACTTTTCTCGTCAATGCAAATGACGGGCTCGGCTTTGGACATGGGTCGTGCGTACAGTTCGAGCAGAGCGTACATGCGGTCCCGGTACTCCTGGGTCAGCGCCCCGATGCACCACATTACCCGGCGCCAGGGCTTGAGATTGTTTTTTTGAGCATGCGCCGCACAGTTTCCCGGCTGACGCACTCCATGCCAGGCTCTTGGCGAGCAGCGCGTTCGAGCTCCATCATCGTCCAGCGCTGGCGCCCAGCCGGTGGAGCCGAGCACGCCAAAGCCGTCACTCGTGCTTCGGCGTTGGTGTCGTACTGGCGAGGGCGCCCCGAGCGCTCTACATCGAACAACGCCAAATCCAAGCCTCCTTGCAAATACGCTGCACGGGTACGCCACACGGCGGTACGACCGATGCCCAGCACCGCCATGATCTGGGTTTCCGGTACGCCCCGATCCAGGCAGGACAGGACATGTGCACGATTGACCTCTCGCGCCTGATGCAAGCCCTTGCCGCGAATCTCTTCGAGAGCCGAGCGATCCTCCTCGTTCAAGTTCATTTCTGTCTGACGCATAACCACTCCTGTTTATGCCGGATGGCGATAACGAGAGTGTAATCATGTTTCGTTATTTACGTGTCACTGTACTAGCAGGTGCAGGTGCGGGGTCTGTTCGTCAAGATGAAGGACAGCCGAGGCCAGTTGATCCGGACATCGCCGTTTGGCCCATGCCAGTGAGGCCACTGCCCACGCCTTCACCTTGTCCGGTTCATACGCGCCGCCGATGTGTTCACGCCCGGGCCGAAAATAGCTCGGGCTGGCAGAGAGCACGATCATCGCGGCAGAACTGGATGAGAAAAGTGGATGATAGCCAGAGCACAATCGGCTGGGAAGCCGCGCGGGGACTGGGTTTCAAGAAGTGGTGCGGCTGGCGGGGGCCTGCCCCAAAACCAATACTCACCCCACATCGCTCGGAGAGAAAAGCTGCTTTGTACCGTGGTTTTGTAGCAAGGTCAAGCGAACTGCTTCGCTTTATGCGCTGTCTGCCCGCCGTCGTCAAACAGGGCAGCTACTGGAACACCAAGAGCGGTAGCAAGCACCTCAACCGCATCAAGCGATGGATTCGCCCCGCCTCTTTCGATTCGCGACATGTACGAACGAGCGAACCCGCAGCGATCTGCGAATGCCTCTTGGCTCAAGCGCGAGTCAAGCCTAAGCTCTTTGACGCGCTGTCCGAATCGTTTTCTGAGGGGGATGTACACCCCCGAGACTGTCTGTCACCGTATACTAAAAGGCCACGCACTAATCGGAACACTGTCAATCGTGACGTTATTCAAAAATAAAACGACCTCATCCTGGCGACAACATGACTGAAAACACACAAAAGCGCAGCAAGGGATACTATGAGTCGCTCGGCATGTGCCGCTACACGCTGATTCTCAACAAGAGCCACAAAGAAAAGCTGATCAGCCTGGCCAAAGAGTTTCACATCACGCAAGGAAGCGTGATCGAGGCGTTTCTCGACCACTTCAACAAGGAAGAGTTCGTGCCGCACTTCAAAGCGAAAGTGCCAAAGGGCACAGGCGTCGGTCGCAAGACTCAGAGCGCCACTCAGCGCGACCTGATCAATATGCTCAAGGGCATGACCCCGGAGCAGCTCGAAGCGGCACAGAAGTCGATTCAGGCGGTCAAGACCCCTGAACCCGTCTGAGCGTCACATAGAATCATCAACCCGACCGTCATATTGGCCGTCTTTTTATTGGAGAAAGCAACATGATCAAAAAGACCGCCACCGCCCTCGCGATATTGACCCTGCTTGCTGGTTGTGCATCTCCAAACGAAATGCGGCAAAGGATTCCAGACTTGCAACTTGAGAGCGTCCGAAAAGCAAATACCGTCGCAACGTGCATAGCTGACATTTGGGAGAATAACGGGGGCAACGGCGGAACCATCGCCGTAACAATGCGGGAGACTCAATCCGGTTACACGGTTGCGGTTCCGTGCTCTCCAACTACGTGCCTTCTCGCCGATATTACGATTCAACCTGACAACCACTCTAAGACGACAATCTTTAAGGGCGGACCAGCAGTAATCAGGGGAGACTACGATATGCTCGACTACGCAAAATCTTGCCAAAACCCTTAACAAATTCCGGCTGACGCAACCACACGCGAGACCGCCTTCGCAGTCCACATCCCGCAGCGCATCGTGGGCACGTTCATGCCGCATGTATCCGGCTTGGGGCTGGTTAGCTGGCGCTGGTTGACGCGGGCACGCTCTCAAGGTTCGTATACAACGTCTGACGGCTGATACCGAACTCAGCGGCCAACACGGTCTTCTTTTCGCCACTGGCGGCACGCTGGCGAAGCTCTTGCACACGCTCAGGGGTCAAGGCTGGTTTGCGGCCCGTGTACCTACCTTCAGCCTTCGCAATGGCAATGCCTTCAGCCTGACGTTCAAGAATGATTGACCGCTCAAACTCGGCAACAGCTCCAAGCATCGACAGCAACAGGTTCGCCATTGGGGATGACTCGCCCGTAAAAAGCAAATTTTCTTTGTGGAAGTTGACAACTACACCGCGCCCGGTTAAGTCTTTGACGACACGCCGCAAGTCGTCCAGGTTGCGGCTCAGACGATCCATCGAATGAACGTGCAACGTGTCGCCTTCACGCAGGTGTAACAGGCACGCTTCAAGCTGTGGCCGCTTTACGTCTTTGCCGCTGGCCTTGTCTTCAAAAGTTCTATTGAGCGCAACGCCGTCAAGTTGCCGGGCGGTGTTTTGATCCACCGTGCTGACTCGAACGTATCCAACATTTTGACCTGACATTTTTTTCTCCCGTGGTGGGCAATCTGCCCGAATGTGTAAAGTTAGGCTCTTAGAGCTTGATTAGTATATGTCAAGAAATCAATAAAAGGCCCTATTTAGACACTATTTGTGTAAAGTTGCCCTGTCAAGTTGCCGTGTAGCCCAACTGGACACCTGACAAAATACGATGAGATTCTTATAGGTTGCATTTGCAACCTATTTGATGTATAATGCGTCATATGAAACTCATGGAGACAGCGATGGAAATAATTCAGCGAATGCTTCCCCTCGAAGGCAGCAAGAGGACTGGTCTGAAGTTAGACGGGGCAACGTGGCAGGCGGTTGATTGGCTCGCCGCAAAGCGTGGCGTCACGTGGCAGGACTGGTGCAAGTCAGTCGTTGGCGCCACACCGGCAGGCGACAACATTACGGCGACAGTTCGCGCCGCAGCAATGAATGAACTTCTAGAGGCCACCATCTTTGAGGGTCGAGGTGAGTGGCTTGAAACTATAAATTTTCACCCATTCATGCGGAACAGCGCCATGCTGAATGACGCTCAGCTTGAAGACATCCTGGCTGGCGCCACCGTGCAAGGACGAGAAAACTTCGGCGGCTTTACTGTGATTTTCGGTCATGACGAAGGCGGTCAAGATTGTGTGTGGGTTCGCAATGGCTTGCGTGACGGCCTGCACTTCGCTTTCGTGATTCCCGAAGAGGCCAAGAAATGAAGACCAATACCCCAGTCATCACTCCAGCCGAAACGGCCTACCTGTTGCGCCAGCATCTTGGGCCGCTTCGCGCCTGGGCAGATTTTTTGACGGACAACATTCGCGGACGGCAAAGCGTTGAGGGGATCACGTTGAAGCCATGCGCGAAATGGCACGACGGTAAAAACAAGCACCCGATGTATGCCGTCATCGACGTGAAGGCTTTCATTGACGCAGTTCAGGCGGCAAATCCTGAAGCGCGCCCAACGAAAGTCAAGGCCGTCACGCTGGCGATTGATCGTGGTCGCGTCTGGTGGACGAATAAGTTTGACCAACGTGGCCAGACCATGAATAGTCTGATTTTCGCCGCTGGGGCTGGGGCTGTAAGCCACCGCGCGCATTAACCAAAACCCGACCGGGGCGGCGGGACTTCCGCCCCACTTTTGAAAAATGACTATGCGATTTTTATCACTTGACGAAACAGCGGCATACCTTGAGGCCGCAACCATTGAACAGAGCATCGACAAAGGCCACTGCTTTGTGCACATCGGACTTAACGCAATGGGCGGCAAGTTCGTGATGATGAACGACGCTCAAGGCGACACCGTGGTGACGGAACCATCAGCGTAAACAGGACGCACGAGAAAGGGTTTTTAGCTTTTTCTCGTGTGCCTTCAGATCACTCACAACTGACTTATCATGAAGTTGGATTTCGGCAACCTGCGACTTGAAATGGTAATCGACTGGCTACAGTTCGAGATTCGCACAGTCGGCAGGACTCAGGCGAAGCACGTCAGCAGCAAATTTGCAGCGATGGACGCGCCTGTGTCTGTCATCGGCTGTGACGAAAGCACCGGGGCGCCTTTTCCCGCTGGCCTCTCGAATACCACGACAACGGCATTCCGGGTGAACTTGCAAGACCCCAAGAGCTTCAACCAGGTCAAGGGCATTTTTGACAAGGTATCGCCCAAGTTGGCACTTCAAGGCGAGCCAAAACTGACGGGGATGGAAGTCGCCTTCGACATCTACAGCGGCGGCGCCAGCAAGCACGACCTTGCGGAAATCGTGACCGAACTTTACAGGTTCTCGACCGTCGCGCCCGGCCACGATTGGAACCTCTATCGCAGGAAAGGCGACGGCCGCATTTACATCAACGCGCTTGATAACCGGGCCGCCGTCGTGAGGCACTTTCAAGCCGCGTGGCAGCTGACTGACGCCAACGACAAGACGGCAGACGTGCGGCATCACGCCTACGTCAAAACGACAGACAACAACGGCAGCGGCTTGCAACAGCACGAATGGCGTGCGCGATTCGAGACGACGCTGCAAGGCGCAGCCCTACCATGCCGAACGATGGCGGAGCTTGAGCGCTTCGACTTCGCAACTTTGAGGGATCACTTCAGGTTTCGTCGCCTTGCTGACGACCTCCACCCGGCGGCACGGTACGCACTCGCGAACTGGAGCAAAAGCCAGCTGGGCAAGCCGGGGGCTTACCCGATTCCAAGCCG
This sequence comes from Polaromonas sp. UBA5171, assembly GCA_002413395.1. Taxonomy (GTDB): domain Bacteria; phylum Pseudomonadota; class Gammaproteobacteria; order Burkholderiales; family Burkholderiaceae_C; genus Polaromonas. Next base: position 6,009 of record DHWX01000062.1, read on the forward strand.
CAACGCGCCAGGGCGGCTCAGCGAGGGTAGAAAGGCTGGCTTCAGACGATCAACGGCGGCAGATGACCGGCTAAACCGGCGCGGCGCGCTGGAGCTACTGCGGGGACTGGCGCGGCACTGGCGCAGCGTGCGAAATAGGGAACTGACACAATTTCGCGGAAGTTTTGAGGTCGCAGACGGCGCGCCCCCATTGGGCGATGGGCCTGTTGATGGGGATCTTCTATTAATACTTAACACTGACCCTTCAACTGACAACAGCAAGACAGATGGGATTGACCCTTCAACTGACATCAGAGGGCTTGCCGTGCGCTGCACGGCAATGCCAACAGACGATGGACGGGGCGGTGATGAACTTCAATCGGCAACCCGGTCGCCAGAATCTGCTGCGCAGATTTGGCCCGACCATGATGCCAACGTGAACGCCTCGCTTGCTCAACCGATGAACACGGCAGTTCGCGCTCTGCGCGAACGGCTTGATCGGCTGATGACTCTTGATGAATAGACCGGCAGGGCAAGACCAAAACAAAAACCGCCGCGCGCTATGAAATCTATAGCACGCAACTTAGATGAATATCAGCTCAGGACTAAACAAACCTGTCAGGCTCACGGTGTTCGAGTTAAGCGAAGTCTGGCTAGGCAGCAAAAACGCTCGATGCCTAGCGTCAATTTATTTTTGGGAACTTTGAACGACCTTAGACATTGCGGCCGCCGCTTGGGTTGCCCGACCTTGCGGTTCAAGGCGTCGTCAACAGCATCAACAAAGCCGCGCAAAGCCCGCCAGGCGCGTTTTATTTTGTTTCCCCGCCCAACCCCTCACCGTGCGTCGGCGGTCGCTGTGGGGCTTCCCGTGACCGTGCCATAAATCTCTTCGTTCAGCGGCCCCATATCTTCCCGGCCCCGCCGTTCGGCCTCTTTGTTGCTGAGCGCGACACGAATCTGACCGACCGCGAAATCAATGTCGAACTTCGCAATCGCGGGAAGATCGTAGGCAAGGCCAGAAATCAGCGCCAGCATTTCTTCCGGTGTCGTGGTCGTGTAGTGCCGAACATTCACGTCGTCGCCAGGTTTGTGGCCAAGCACGCTATAGCGGATGAACTTCTTAAAATCCTCATCGGCGAACGGCAAGGCCGCCAGCGGCACGCGGACAAGTCCATTGTTCATGTTGTGGCGCAGACAGTGGAACACGTGCAACAAATCGCGCGGCATGCCAAGCGCCTTCAACATGGCAGACATCTTGCGAATTGACTCCTTCGCGTACCTGGCGTCTGTCTTCGCGTGTGTCAGCTCAGGGAAGACGCGCCGAAAGCCCTCCTGACGCAAGCGCTCGCAGTATTCAAGAAAGCCAAGATCAATCAGCACCTGATGCAGCGGCACAATCCGCTTGCTAGGGTCATTTTTGACACTTTTGTCCTTCGTGTACTCATTGATGTCCAAGTGCCAGACACCGGCTTCAGACCGCTTTATGTCAGTCAAGTGCAACTGTGACGCCTCACTGATTCGGCAGCCAGCGTATAGCCCAAGCAAAGGCAGCCAATACTCAAACGGATACCACTTGCGCGGCCTCTTGAAGTGTGCGCCGCTTCCTGTCTGAAACCACGATTGGCCAAAGATCAGTTTCAGCTCATCGGGGTTGAAAGGCCCGCGCCCTTCGTCGTCGTCCTTGACGCGCCCGATGTCCTTGCGCTCTGCGCGCGTGCGCCCGGTTTCACCTTGCAGTGACGCTGCCGGATTTTCCTTTATCCAGTCCTTTTGCAGCCATGCAAACAACCGACCAAGCCATTGCATGCGCTCACGCTGCATATCGAGGGTCATCAAAGGCCAATCGACACCAGCCGCACGGACAGCATCGACCGTCTCCTTCATCGTCGGGCGTCTCAACTCTTTCGGCAGGCTGTTCGCGTTCCCTGGCAGAGTTCTCAACGGGCCATCGCGGAAGGCCCGGAGCTTGTCGGCGTCAATCTCGCTAAGGGGCAGGTCACCCATGAACTCAGCGAACACCTTCATTCCGTTTTTCCGCTGACGCTGCTCTGACACGCTGGCAAGGTCGCCAGGTAGTCCGCTGGCGTCAGCACAGTAGGCTTCAAGGGCCTCAGAAAACAGCTTGTTGGCATGTTTACCGGCAAAGTCCCTTGCCGGTATTGCTGGCGTCCTGGCTTCTTGCGCTCGCTGAATCTGCTCTGTTGTCAGCTCACGCGCCAACCGAAGCCGGATTGCATCAATTTGCCGCGTCTCGACCTCAAGATTACCCACGTCACAGCACACCGTCACGTCAGGGACAAACACTTTGCCGGGGCTTTTAGGAAGATCAAACAGCATCACGTCAACGGACTCAAGATCGCCCGAGATAATCGCGCTCGCAACATGAAGCGAATTGGATACGGGCAGCATGCCGCTGAATGTGGTTCCGATGGCATCGTCGGGCATTTGTGACGGAGTCGGCACGACACGCGCCACGCCACCGGAAACAGAGCCATCGCGCTCAAGTTCGTCACCGGTCAGGATGTGCCCTGGCGTACTGACCAAGCGGCAATGCAGTTTCAGGCTGTAGGTGGACGCGATGCGCAGCAACCAATTGCGCTCGACGCCTATTGACGCAGCGGCTTCGACAATCGACATGTATCCGCCAACGGTCAGGGCCGGGGCTTTGTTGATCAGTTTCAATACATCGGGATTCATGGCGACGGACTCTAACTCTAAAAGCTGCCTTCGCCAGACCGCAACCAGGACGGCAGCGACCAGCTTTGCAATATGCAATTCGTGAGTCTTGCAGGATTGAATGAACTCGCGACGGCCTGTCGCTTCACGTAATCGCGCCGGGACAACCAAGCGCGCCCACCAGACGCCGCCACGACGCGCAAGATGCTTCGACATGCTCCACCTTTTGTAGCAGAGCGATGTAGCAGGAGGCCAAAAAACCAAAAAGCCCTTGAAAATCAAGGGTGTTGGTCTGCTTGGTGCGGCTGGCGGGGATCGAACCCACGACCCTTGGCTTCGGAGGCCAATACTCTATCCACTGAGCTACAGCCGCAACGCTGAAAAATGTCATGTCCGATGTCTGCTGGAGGGCGTCCATATCGGGGCAATTGACCTGTGCGCCAGGCTCACATCGCACAGAGCGCCTGATTCTATCAGTCAGCCTTGGTACGCGCAGGTTTTTAAAGCCCACGCTTATAATCCGCCTCTGCCGCGCAGAGGCTGCAGCAGCCTGCGATAGCCCCGATTTCCAGTTTTTTTGAGGACGCCATGAGCGCAAACGACTCCATCACGACCCATGACGAAGCCCACACTGGCCCGATCAAGAACCCGAAGCAGTTGCTGACGGCGGTTTTTTTCGCCTTCGTGGTTCCCATTTTTTCCATTATCGGGCTGGCACTTTATGTGAACTCGGGCAACAAGCCTGCTGCAGGCGCGGGTGATGCGGAAAGGGCCCTGGCGCAGCGCATCCAGAAAGTCGGCATGATTGAACTTCGCGATGTCAATCGCCCGCTCAAGTCGGGTGAAGAAGTCTTCAAGGCCCAATGCGTGACCTGTCACGGCACGGGCGTGGCCGGTGCACCCAAGTTCGGTGATGCGGCGGCTTGGGCCCCCCGCATCAAGACGGGTTTTGCGGCACTCTGGAATTCAGCGCTCAAGGGGAAAAACAACATGCCCCCGCAAGGCGGCGGCAGCTTTGAAGACATCGAGGTCGGCCGCGCCGTGGTGTACATGACGACAGCCGCCGGCGGAAAATTTGCGGAGCCCGCCGCGCCTGCTGCCGCGGCAGCGACCGCATCCGCCACGGCACCAGTTGCTACTCCTGTTGTTGCTACTGCTACTGCTGCTGCTACTGCTACTGCTACTGCTACTGCTACTGCTACTGCTACTGTTGCTGTTGCTGCACCCGCCGCTCCAGCCACAGTTGTTGCAACCCCAACGGCTCCTGTGACTGCTCCTGCCACCCCCGCCAAGACAGTCGCCGCGGCTGCTGGCTCTGGTGCCGGTGAGGCCCTGTACAAACAGGTGTGTGTTGCTTGCCATGCCGCTGGAGTAGCCGGCGCGCCAAAATTTGGCGACAAGGCTGCCTGGGCACCGCGTATCCAGACCGGGCTCGATGCCCTGTACCAAAGCGCGCTTCACGGCAAAAATGTCATGCCGCCCAAGGGGGGATCTGCCGCCTCTGACGCCGACGTCAAAGCTGCAGTTGAATACATGGTGAATGCGGCGAAATAAGCAGCGCCAGCGCCTCATTTAAAAATTGGTTTTAGTCCACGCATGATTTGCTGGACTGGCTACTGCTTGTGCAGCAACTGCGGACTGCGCACATAGCCAAACCGCGTCGGCAAATCGCCTGCCGAAAGTTCTTCGGGCCGCCACCGACCCTGCTCCACGGCATCGGCCGCGTGCGTCATGTCCTGCGTGTGAACCAGGCCAAAGCCCAGATCGGTTTGCAGGTACACCCGGCCCTGCTCATCCACAATACAGCGCTGGACATGGGCGCTCTGGCCGGTGTGCGACGTGACCGCCAAGCCAGGGGCTGCATCAACGCGCCAGATCAGCGGCGTGGCTTGCAGCTCCACATACACGCGCTGTGGGCCGTTCTGGAAAAACCATTGACCGCGGGTGTCGCTCTCGTAATTGCGCGCAATGAAATCGATCAGCTTTTCGTGCAACAGCCGCGAACCCTGGCTGACCAGACTGCCCGTGGCATCGGGTGTGGCAAACGGCCCCGCAGCCTGGGCCTGGTCGTCGCGCATGTACCAGTTGCCGCGCGCGTCCAGTGCCAGCCAGCCGTAGCAATCAGGCACATTGGGCCATTTCGCGATGGCCTGTCGAACAATATCATCCATGCGACTATTTTGCGCTGCCATTGACTGGCCCGCCGCGCCTCAGAGTTAAAAACTACAGTTGCGCCGCCAGAAAAGCTGTGACCGCTTCAGGCATGACGCACAGGTGCCCCGGAAATCGGCCCAGAGGGAGGTCTGCATGTTGCCGCCCGGAAACCACCGCAGTGCTACCTGATCCATGGCTGCCCTTTTCACCTCAGTGCAGCACGTGCGGGGTTTCCAGCACTTCCTGCATCTCGCGCGAGGTACCGGGGCTGGCATGATGGGCCACCATACGCCAGCCTTGCGCCGTCTTGAGATAGACATTGGTGGCAATCACATAGGCGTGGCGTGGGCCTTCCTCGGTCAGCACGTCGATGCGCTCAAGCACACTGTGCACGCTGGCGCTCATGGCTTGCACCCGGCGCACCTTTTCGGCATGAACCCGAATGGCACCGTTGGAAAACAGGGTTTCAAACATGGCGCGGATGGCCGCTGCGCCCACCAGCCGCGCGCCGCCCGGGTGCACGCAAACCATGTCGTCCTCGTCACTCCAGCAGGCCATGAGCTTGTCAATATCGCCACTTTGCAGCGCTTCGTAAAAGGCGGCCTCAGTGTCGTCGGCGCTGCCGATGTGGGCCGGAGATATTTTGGCTTTGGACATAAGGGCAATCAGGTTTGATCGGCAAATAAACGAATCGGCCAACGGCATCGCGGCTGGCATCGGGCTTTGCACTGCGCAACACAGGCGCAGGCGACTATGGTAGTGTTATGACTTGCATTTTGGAGGCATTGCCATGAAATCACGTTTTTTAACTTTGGCTATTGCGGCCGTTTTGAGTTTGCTGCTGACCGGCTGCGGCTATAACGATTTTCAGCGTCTGGACGAACAGACCAAATCGGCCTGGTCTGAAGTGCTGAACCAGTACCAGCGCCGCGCTGACCTGGTGCCCAATATTGTGGCCACCGTCAAGGGCGAAACCGCTTTCGAGCAGGACACGCTGACCAAGGTGATTGAAGCGCGCGCCAAGGCCACGTCGATTCAGGTCACGCCCGAGACGCTCAAGGACCCTGCCGCCTTCAGCAAGTTCCAGGCGGCCCAGGGTGAGCTGGGCAGTGCGCTGAGCCGCTTGATGGCGGTCAGCGAGCGCTATCCCGACCTCAAGGCCAACCAGGCCTTTCGTGATTTGCGGGTGCAGCTCGAAGGCACTGAAAACCGCATCACTGTGGCCCGCAACCGCTACATCCAGACGGTGCAGGCGTACAACGTGCTGACACGCAGCTTTCCCAGCAACCTGACGGCCATGGTTTTCAGTTACAGCGTCAAGCCCAACTTCGCCGTGCAGAACGAGGCGCAAATTGCCGTGCCGCCGCAAGTCAATTTTGACAAAAAACAGGAATAAAAAGTGCTCTTTTCCCCTGTCTGTCGGGCACGGGCAGCTATTGCCTTAATAGCTTCCTGCATTACCCTGGTGGTCGCCCTGCCACGGGCCAGCGCGCAGGAGTTGCAGCCCATTCCGGTGCTGACGGCGCATGTGATGGACAGTACCGGCACGCTCAGCGCCGCGCAGAGTCAGGCGCTCGACGGCAAACTCGCGGCCTTTGAGCAGGCACGCGGCGCGCAGGTGGTGATGCTGCTGGTGCCGACCACGCAGCCCGAAGACATTGCCGCCTATGCGCAGCGCGTGGGCGACCACTGGAAGATCGGGCGCAAGGACATTGGCGACGGTTTGTTGCTGGTGGTGGCCAAGAATGATCGCAAGGTGCGCATTGAAACCACCAAGGCACTGGAGGGCGCGATTCCCGATCTGGCGGCAAGCCAGATCATCGACAACGCCATCACCCCACGCTTCAAGCAAGGTGACTTTGCCGGTGGGCTCGATGCCGCCGCAGACCAGATCATGGCGCGTATCAGCGGCGAAAACCTGCCCGCGCCAGACCACCCTCATGCAGCGCGCGGAAACGGCAAGGGCTTTAACTGGATGAACCTGGCCTTCTTCCTGTTTTTTGCGGTGTCGATCGGCGGTCGTGTCATGGCGGGATTGCTGGGGCGCAAGGTGGGTTCGGTTGCCACGGGCGGTGCCGTCGGCGTGCTGGCCTGGATTTTTACCAGCAGTTTGCTTGTGGGCGGCATTGCCGCCTTAGTGGGCGTGGTGTTTGCACTGTTTGCCAGCCTGGGTTCGCTCGGCCGTGGTGGTTCCTCAGGCTGGGGTGGCACCGGCGGCGGTTGGGGCGGTAGTGGCGGCGGTGGGGGCGGCTTTAGCAGCGGTGGCGGCGGTGATTTTGGCGGCGGTGGCGCCTCGGGTAGCTGGTAAACATCATGACCAACAAGCTCAAAAGTTTTGTCAGACATCTGTGGCTGGACGCCGCCGATACCCGGCGCGCCATTCCGCCCGACATGCTCAAGCGCCTGGCGCAGCGGGTTGCGGCAAGTGAGCAGCGCCATAACGGGCAGATTCGCATTTGCGTGGAGTCCTCGCTGCCAATCAGTTATTTGTGGCGGCTGGGCAAACACCACACCATGGGAGCCCTGGCGCGGCAGCGCGCCGTGATGCTGTTTGGCAAGCTGCGGGTCTGGGACACCGAGCACAACAACGGCGTGCTGATTTATCTGCTGCTGGCCGAACACGCCATTGAAATTGTGGCCGACCGCGGCTTGCGGCAGCATGTGAGTCCGGCGCAGTGGCAGGCCATGCTGGCACGCATGGCCACGGCATTTCGCGACAAGCGCTATGAAGACGGGCTGACTCAGGCGATTGAAGAAACCTCGGAGGCGCTGATGGAGCACTTCGCGGTGAACCACGCAACTGACGACCCGAAAGCACACCCGAACGAATTGCCCGATACCCCGTTATTGTTGTAGCGTTTATCCAAAAAACTGCCACAGCGCCCATGCCGTCGCATCGGGCTGGTCTTCCGGAATGAACTGCCCGGCCGCCATGCATGACCGGCCACCGCCGACGGCGCATGGGAATCGGCCGTCACGCGCAAGAAAATTGTGGCGCGATCTCCAATGTCACAATCTGCGCTGCGCAACAAACTACCATTTGTTGCGTATCCACCCCCGGTCTTTCCTGTCACTAAGGACGCCTGACACCGTGCAGCCCATTCGCCCCATCGATCCCGTCATCACGTTTCGCAACAGCCAGGGCGAGGCCGTGCGCGGCACGCTGACCAACGTGCAGCGCCGCTCGCTGGTGATGGAAATTTACAATCCATACTCGATTGTCCAGGTCAGCGAGGTGCTCAACGACCTCACCATTCGCTCGGGCGAGCGGAGCATATACAAGGGCAAGGCAGTGGCGACCAGCCTGCTCAATACCGGGCTGATGGCAGTGGTGTCGGTGGTGCTGGTTGAAGAGTGGTCTGACCTGAACATGGTGCGCGGCGACCTGTCACGCGTCGCGCAAGAAGCGCAGCGCTTTGTCGATGACTGGCAGGGGCGGTTTCGCATTGGGCGGAGTTATCAGGTGGCGATCAGCGAGTTCCGCGCCTTCCTGGCAGAAACCGCGCGATGGGCCGATCAGGCCGACATGTCGGATGTTCTGCCGCGTGACGCGGATGGCCGGATCCGCGAAGACGTATTTAATGATCTGGCCACGCCCATCATGCAAAAGGGCAATGAATATTTCATCTGGCTACAGGAAGAGGGCGGCCTGGTCGCGCCGGAGGATTCGGTGGCCCACCGCAATTTTGCACAGACCGCGCTGCACCCGCTGCTGCTGCGCGCGCCTTTTGTCTATCGCACCTTTGCCAAGCCCCTAGGCTACGCGGGCGACTACGAAATGGTCAATCAGATCATTGGTGATCCGCGCCAGGGCAACAATACTTATTTCCAGATCATTAATGCTTTCTTTCTGAAGGCGGCGGTGGCGCAGGCGCACCGCAACCGTATCGACATCCTGGTGGAATACCTGATGAAGGCGGCCGCCGCGGCGCAGGCGCAGGGTCGCCAGATCAATATCCTCAATGTGGGCTGTGGCCCGGCCATCGAGATTCAGCGCTTCATTGAACAGCACCCCCATCCTCACCTGATCGCGTTCACCTTGATGGATTTCAGCGAGGTGACGCTGAACTACACCCGGGCTCGTATCCAGGAGGTGAGCGAGCGCACCGGCAAGAAGGTCGCGGTTGACTATGTCAACGAATCGGTTCACCAGTTGCTCAAACGCGCATCAAGGCGCGACGACCTGCTGCACGGCACGAGCTTTGACTTTGTTTATTGCGCCGGCCTGTTTGACTACCTTTCCGACAAAGTCTGCTCGCGCCTCTTACAGTATTTTGTGACGCGTACCAACCCTGGTGGCACTGTGATGGTGACCAACGTGCATGCCAGCAATCCGCACAAGAACGTGATGGAACACCTGCTCGAATGGCACCTGATCTACCGCGACGAAGCCAGCCTGACAGCGCTGCTGCCCGAACTGCGCGAGCACACACGCCTGTTTACCGACGAAACCGGCGTGAATGTTTTCGCCGAGTTCCAGATTCCGAAATCCGTCTGAAGGGGGTGCGCCACCGTGAAGCCCGCCAAATTATCCCCTTATCACTCGGAAATGAGCGAGTTCCGCCTGGCTTACAGCAAGGCCGGAGCAATTGTTTCGGTGGTATTGGTGCTGTTCGGCGCCGGCCTGGACATTTCCACCTATCCAACCCATTTTGCTGAATTCGGCGCGGCGCGCATCGTGACATCGGCGCTGACACTGCTGGTGTTCGGGTTCCTGCGCAGTTCCGCGCTTAGCCAAAAATACGTGCGGTCGCTCACACTTCTTTGGCTGGCGTTGCCGCAGATCATGATTGCCTGGATGATCTGGCGAACCGAAGGCGTGGAATCCATCTATTTTGTGGGCTTGCACCTGGCCCTGTATGCCACCGGCATTATTTTGCCGATCGGTTTTTTGGAGGGCGTAGGCTTCGGCTTGTTTACCTATCTGCTTTATTTCCTGGCGTGTTACTGGCATCCGCAGGGCCTTGAAAACATCAACCGATTCGTTGGTGTGTCCCTGTTCATTTTGTTTTCAGCGACGGTCAGTGCCTTCTGCACCTATTTCAATGAACGCGGTCGTCTGAACGTATTCCGTTTGCAACGGCAGGTGGGCGAGAAAAATGCGGCCCTGGAGCAGTCCAACCAGGTGCTGGCGCAAACCAACACCGCCCTCGCCGAAGTCAAAGGCCAGCTCATCCAGCGCGAAAAAATGGCGGCACTGGGCACTTTGTCGGCGGGCCTGCTGCATGAGGTCAACAACCCGGTGAATTACAGCCTGATGGCCATCAACATGGCCCTGATGGACCCGGCCGCCACGCAAAGCGCCGAACTCAAGGAGAGCCTGACCGACGCGCGCGAGGGCATGCAGCGGGTGCAAAACATCGTGTCCGACCTGAAAACCTTTGCCTATCAAAAGGCGGGGGACGACAGCCAGCGCATGTTTCTGCTCGAAAAAGCCATTCAGTCCGCATTGCGCCTGACCAGTTTTGATCTCAAGGGGATTGCGGTAGCGCTTGCGCTGCCGCAAGACACGCATGTGATAGGCGATGAGCCAGCCATTATTGGCGTACTGATCAACCTGCTGAGCAATGCCGCGCAGGCCTTGCAGCGCGCCGGGCGTGAGCAGCCGCGCATCTCCCTGAGCGGCGAGCACCAAGACGGGCGGCTCTGGCTGGCGGTGCGCGACAACGGCACCGGCATTGCGCCCGATCACATCAGCCGCGTGCTGGAGCCGTTTTTTACCACCCGCGACGTAGGTGCCGGGCTAGGCTTGGGCCTGAGCGTGAGCTATGGCATCATCCAGCGCCACGGCGGCACGCTCTCGGTCACCAGCGAGTTCGGTGCGTGGACCGAATTTTCCTTTGACCTGGCAGCAGCTCAGCCCTGAACCCGAATGACCGCCATGCCATCGCCGCCCCAAACTGCCCGAACGCCCCAAGCCGCCTGCGCCATTCTGTTTGTGGATGACGAGCCGCAAACCTGCAAGTGGTTCACCCGCCTGTTTTCGGACGAGTTTGCCATTCTTACCGCTGGCGGCGCTGACGAGGCACAGCAAATGCTGCGCGAGCACGACGCGGCCATTGCAGTGCTGGTCACCGACTACCGCATGCCGGGCCGCGATGGCCTGTCCCTGCTGCTTGCGGCCCAGCACGAACACCGGCAGGTGGTGCGCCTGCTGGCCACCGCCTATGCCGAAAAAGCCGTGGCCGTGGCCGCCATCAACCAGGGGCGGGTGCAGTGCATTCTGGAAAAGCCGTTTGACGCGGCGCAGGTGCGTGCGGCGCTGCGCGAAGCCCTTGAAACCTACCGCCGGCGCGAGCGCGACCACGCCCTGATTGAAGGCCGCGCGGCCGCCATGCGCGAGACGCTGGGCTTTCTGGCACACGAGCTGAACACGCCGCTGGCCACGGTGCGCGGCTACCTGGAAGAGCTCAAGGCCCGCTACCGTGGCCCGATGGAAGACGCGTCGCCGCGCGCAGCGCTGATCGCTGAAAACCGGCCCGGCGATGCGCTCAAGATGATCGAGGCGGCCGAGAGCCGGGCACTCTATGCGCAGTCGCTGGTGGCCACCTTTGTGCAATCGGCGCGCAACGCCTACCCCGGTACGGCAGCGCTGCCGCTGTGGGCCAGCCGCCTTGTCAACACCTTGCTGGACGAGTACCCCTTTGAAGGCAACGAGCGCGCCTGGGTCAGCACCGATCTGCAGGCCGATTTTGAGCTGCCCGGGCAACCTGACCTGCTCTATCTGGTGCTGTGCACCCTGACAAAAAATGCGCTGCTCGCCTTGCGCGGGTGCCCGCAGCCAGGCCTGCGCATCACGCTGGAAAGTAGCGCGAGCGCGTCGGGCAGCGAGCCGCAGTCGGTGATTCGTTTCACTGACAATGGGCCGGGCATCGCGCCTGGCATTCTGGCGCGGCTCACGCACGAGCCGGTGACCACGCGCGCTGCCCAGGGCGGCAGCGGCATGGGGCTGCTGTTTTGCCGTCGCGTGGTGCAGTCGATGGGCGGGCGGATCGAGGTCGGCTCCGAGCCCGGGCGCGGCACCAGCGTCACCCTGATATTCAAACCTGACGAAAACCTGGAAGAGATCGAACCATGAGCCCGGACAAAATTCTTTTCGTTGACGACGAACCCATGGCGCTCAAATACTTTGAGCGCCTGGTCAGCCCGCTGGCACCCGTCATCACCGCCGCGTCGGTCGAGCAAGGCAAGGCCGTGCTGCGCGAGCGCGGCGGCGAGATTGCAGTGCTGGTGTCTGACCAGCGCATGCCAGGCGCGCACGGCAACGAGCTGCTCCGCTACGCGCGCGAATTTCATCCCGGAATTGTGCGCATGCTCACCACCGCGTATTCCGAACTCGGCGAGGCCATCGAGGCCATCAACAGCGGAGAAATCTACCGCTACATCACCAAGCCGTGGGAAATGGGCAGCCTGCACGCCGACCTGCGCAATGCGCTGGAGCTGGCTGAACTGCGCAACGAGCGCGACCACCTGGTGCGCGAGAAGCTGCTGGTGCAGCAGCAGCAACTGCTGGGCAGCCGCCTGGCCAGCCTGGCGATGCTGGGCGCGGGCCTGGCGCCAGGCAACAGCAGCGCCGCCCTGCAGCGTTACGCGCGCGCCGCGCTGGCGGCGGGCTGCAGCGCGCCCGCCACGCCCTGGCATCAGTGGGACCATGCCGGCCTGCTGCAAGCCGAGGCGCAACGCGGCATCGCCATTGCCCAAGGCCTGGCGCGCTGGCAGGCGGAGTTTGGCGATGACCGCACGCCTGAACGCGCCTTTGCGCTGCTGGCGCAGGCGCTTGGTGCGCAGGCGCAAGGCCCAAGCGTGCACCTGCCTTCTGCCGCGCCCCTGACCGCCCTGCTCGACGCCGCGCCAGGCGAGTTGCCGCAGACCGCAGAGACGGCCTGGCTGGCCTGGCTGCTGTGGTGGAACGCGCCAGTGCAAGTGCAGGCCGGTGGCGCTGCAGGCGAGTGGATTGTGCAAGCCGCCGCCGACGCAGCCGAGCCCGCGCTAGAACCCGATTGGCTCGAGCGCATGATCGGGCAACTGGCCGAGCGCTGACAGATTGCCGGGCGAGCGCGGCGCTGTGGCCAACTCCCCCTAGAATCGGCCCCAGAGGGACCGCATGACGCCAGAGGCCAAAGCCAGACAAACCATCGACGCGCTGCTTGTGCAGGCAGGCTGGCACGTTTGTGATATGGCCCACGCCAACATCCACGCCGCGCGTGGCGTGGCGCTGCGTGAATTCCCATTGAACACCGGCTACGGCTTTGCCGATTACCTGCTCTACATCGACGGCAAAGCCGCTGGCGTGATCGAGGCCAAGAAAGAAGGCAGCACCCTCACCGGCGTCGAAGTGCAATCCGCCCGCTACGTCCAAGGCTTGCCCGCCACGCTGCCCGCCTGGCGCAGGCCCTTGCCGTTCAGCTACGAGTCCACCGGCGTCGAGACCCACTTCACCCAGGGGCTGGACCCGCAGCCGCGCGCCCGTGCCGTGTTTGCCTTTCACCGGCCCGAAACGCTGGCCGCCTTCCTGAAGGATTTACCAAACAGCAGCGCCATCCACACCGGCACGGCCAACCCGCTGGTAGCAAGCGACGCCGGTTTTGCCAGCGCCACCTTCCTCAGCCGCATGCAAGCCCTGCCGCCGCTGATTGAAGAAGGTTTGTGGCCCGCCCAGATCATCGCCATTCGCAACCTGGAGGCATCGCTCAAAGCCAACAAGCCCCGCGCCCTGATCCAGATGGCCACCGGCAGCGGCAAAACGTTTACCAGCATCAGCTTCATCTACCGCCTGATCAAGTTTGCCGGCGCCAAGCGCGTGCTGTTTCTGGTGGACCGCGGCAACCTCGGGCGCCAGACCAAAAAAGAGTTTGACCAATACACCTCGCCCTACAACAACTACAAGTTTGGCGAGGAATACATCGTCCAGCACCTCACCAGCAACCAGCTCGACACGACGGCCCGCGTCACCATCTGCACCATCCAGCGTCTGTTCAGCATGCTCAAAGGCCGCGAGCTGGCACCCGAAGACGACGAGCAAAGCGTCGATGACCTCGGCAACCTGTTCGCCAAACCCGAGCCCATTGGCTACAACCCAAGCTTCCCGATCGAAACCTTTGACATCATCGTCACCGACGAGGCGCACCGCAGCATCTACAACCTGTGGCGCCAGGTGCTGGAGTACTTTGACGCCTACCTCATCGGCCTGACCGCCACGCCCAGCAAGCAAACCTTTGGCTTCTTCAACCAAAACCTGGTCATGGAATACGGCCACCAGCAGGCTGTGGCCGATGGCGTCAACGTCAACTACGACGTCTACCGCATCCGCACCCAGGTCAGCGAGCACGGCAGCCAGGTCGAAGCCGGTTACTCCGTCGGCTACCGCGACCGCCTGACCCGCAAAACCCGCTGGCAAGAGCTGGACGAAGACATGGCCTACGACGCCGACGCGCTGGACCGCGCCGTGCAAACCCCCGACCAGATCCGCACCATAGCCCGCACCTTTCGCGACAAGCTGTTCACGGAGATATTCCCCGGCCGCACCGAGGTGCCCAAGACCATCGTGTTTGCCAAGGACGACAACCACGCCGAGAAGATTGTCGAAATCCTGCGCGAAGAGTTTGGCAAGGGCAACGACTTTGCGCAGAAGATCACCTACCGCACTACAGGCGAGAAGCCCGAGAACCTGATCAGCGCCTTCAGAAACAGCTACTTCCCGCGCATCGCCGTCACCGTGGACATGATCGCCACCGGCACCGACATCAAACCGGTCGAAATTGTCATGTTCATGCGCTCGGTGAAAAGCCGCAACTTCTTCGAGCAGATGAAAGGCCGAGGCGTGCGCATCATCCCGCCCACCGACCTGCAGGCCGTCACCCCCGACGCCAAAGCCAAAGACCACTTCGTCATCGTCGATTGCGTGGGCGTGTGCGAGCAAGACAAAACCGACTCCGCCCCCATGGACCAGAAAAAGTCCGTGCCCTTCGACAAACTGCTGCAAGCCGTGGCACTGGGCAATGTGGAGCCCGAAGTGCTGTCCAGCGTCGCCGCCCGCCTGGCCCGGCTCGACCGCGAGCTGACCGAGAGCGACAGACTCAAAATCATGCAGGCCAGCGGTGGCTATTCGCTGAAAGACCTGGCGCGCGGCATTGTGGATGCCCTTGACCCCGACTTGGCCGCCGACCACCCTGAGGCAGTCGAAGGGCGCATCACCAACGCCACCAAACCGCTGTGCGACCCGGCGCTGCGCCATCTGCTCATGACCCTCAAGCAGAAGGCCGAGCAAATCATCGACACCGTCACGCAAGACAGCCTGCTGCAAGCCGACTTTAGCGAGGCCGCCCGCGAGCGCGCCCAAGGCACGGTTGACTCCTTTGAGCGCTTTATTGCCGAGCACAAAGACGAAATCACCGCCTTGCAAATTCTCTACAACCGTCCGCAAAGGTTGCAGGGCAATGCCGTCGCCGAGCCCTTGACCTTTGACGCGCTCAAAACCCTGGCCGACGCCCTGCAAGCCCCGCCGCACCTGTGGACCGAGGGGCAGCTCTGGCAAGCCTACGCCGCGCTGGACAAAACCAAGGTCAAAGGTGACAACCGCCGCCGCATCCTCACCGACCTGGTCAGCCTGGTGCGCTTCGCCATGCACCAGGACAACGAGCTGGTGCCCTTCCCCGAGCGCGTCAACGCCAACTTCAAGGCCTGGCTGGCGCAAAGCGGCACCTCCTTCACCCCCGAACAACTCCACTGGCTAGAAATGATCCGTGACCACATCGCAGCCAACCTCGGCATCGAGCCCGACGATTTTGACTACTCCCCTTTTGCGCAAGAGGGCGGCATAGGCAAGGTGCATCAGCTGTTTGGCGCGGAATTGCCGAAGGTGCTTGAAGCGATGAATCGGGAGTTGGCGGCGTGAGTGTCAAACAACGTATCTTCATCAGCTCGGTGCAGAAAGAGCTGGCACAGGAACGGCAGGCGGTCAAGGATTTCATCCATGCCGACCCGTTACTATCGCGTTTTTTTGAAGTTTTCTTGTTTGAAGACTTGCCCGCCGCTGACCTGCGTGCGGATGAGGTGTACTTGAGCGAAGTAGACCGCTGCACCCTCTACCTTGCCTTGTTTGGCAATGACTATGGTTTTGAAGATGCGCAAGGCATATCGCCGACGGAGCATGAATTTGACCGCGCCACCGTTTTAGGCAAACCCCGCCTGATTTATGTGCGCGGTGGTGATGACGGTGCACGCCACCCCAAGATGCGTTCATTGGTGCGCAAAGCGGGCGACCAGTTGATTCGCCGTCGCTTTGGCGATACGCCAGAACTGATTGCCGCCATTCATGCCAGCTTGGTGGAACACCTGGCCCGCACGGGCGCGCTGCGCACCAGTCCGTTTGACGCAACAGCCTGTGCCGACGCTACGCTGGCCGACATCTCGCAAGACAAACTGTCCCTTTTCCTGGCCCGTGCGCAGAGCAACCGTGGCTATGCACTCGACCCGGCCACGCCCATGCACAGTGCGTTGACTCACTTGAACCTGCTGGATGCCGGGCAACCCAGCCATGCGGCCATCCTGCTCTTTGGCCAAGCCCCGCAGCGCTTCTTGCCCAGCTCGGAGCTCAAGTGCATGCACTTTCATGGCACGGGGGTAAGCAAGCCCATACCCTCGTACCAAATCTACAAAGGTACGGTTTTTGAACTGGTCGATCAGGCGCTGGATTTTGTGCTGTCCAAGATTGCCAGAGCCGTGGGCACCCGTGCAGCAGGCGCACAGGCCCCGGTTGAATATGAGCTGCCGCGCGAAGCCGTGGCAGAGGCCATCGTCAACGCCGTGGCGCACCGGGACTACACGTCCAACGCCTCAGTGCAGGTCATGCTGTTTGCAGACAGGCTGGAAATCTGGAACCCCGGTGAGTTGCCCCCACAGCTGACCGTGGACAACCTGCGCCGCCCGCATGCCTCCATTCCCCGCAGCCCGCGCATTGCCGAGCCGCTGTTTTTGGCCCGCTACATTGAAAAGGCGGGCACCGGTACGCTGGACATGATCAGCCAGTGTGCCAAAGCGGGCTTGCCAGCGCCGGAGTTTCGGCAAGACGGCGGGCAATTTATTCAAACTTTGTGGCGGCCCAAGGGTACGACGGATGGTGCCGAAGTGGCTACGGCAGGGACCAAGCCAGGCACCAAGTTGGCACCAAGTCGGCACCAAGTCGAAATCCTCGCCAAAGCCAGCACTGGCGCGGCTTTGACCGATTTGATGGCGGTGGCCAAACGCACTGACAGGACCAAGTTCAGGCACCAAGTCATTCAGCCATTGATGGAACAGGGCTTGCTGGAAATGACCCTGCCCGACAAACCCACCAGCAGCCAGCAAAAATACCGCCTCACCGAGCAAGGCGCGGCGTGGCTGACCAATCGGGCCACAAAGGGGTCAAAGGGGCCATGAACGGTATGAAATTCCAAAGCGTGAGTGCAGTGCTTGACGATGTGATCACCGATGCGCAATTGGTGCCCCTGTCCCAAGCCGTTGAGGTCAACCCCAAGATTGATCGAACCGCGCTCCACGATGACTTGGACGTGTCATTCGTTCCGATGGCTGCGGTCGAAGCGTTGTCGGGCGGCATTGATGTATCAACCGTCCGCAAATACGCGGAAGTCAAAAAGGGCTACACGCATTTCCGTGATGGCGACATTCTGTTTGCCAAAGTCACGCCGTGTATGGAAAACGGCAAGATGGCGATTGCCCGCAAGCTGGTCAATGGTGTTGGCTTTGGCTCAACCGAGTTTCACGTCCTGCGTCCGCGTGCTGGTGTTGATGCCCGGTACATCTACTACTTCGTATCCAGCCAGACATTCCGCAAAGAAGCATCCGGGCACATGACCGGTGCAGTGGGTCTGCGCCGTGTGCCAAGTGCGTACCTTGAAGAGCAACTAATCCCGCTGCCCGGCATTGAGCAACAGCGTGAAATCGTCGCCGAACTCGAAAAACAGTTCTCCCGTCTTGACGAAGCCGTCGCCAACCTGAAGCGCGTCAAGGCCAACCTCAAACGCTACAAAGCCTCGGTCCTCAAAGACGCAGTAGAAGGCCGCCTCGTCTCCACAGAAGCCGAACTCGCCCGCCGCGGAGGCCGTAGTTTTGAAACGGGTGAACAGCTTTTGCAACGGATTCTTGAAACGCGGCGAAGCGAGTGGAAAGGTAAGGGTAAGTACAAAGAGCGGTTGGACTCAAGCACAGCTTCCTTGTCCTCCGTGCCAGAAGGGTGGGTCGCTGCAACCACTGGTCAGTTGTGTGACTGCATAGTGCCCAGTAGGGATAAGCCGAAATCATTCTCGGGGGTTACCCCATGGCTAACGCTGCCGGATTTCGAAGAGGACAAAATTCTGATTTCAAGCTCGCGTGTCGGGCTTGGTCTATCGGAGTCGGAAATTGCAGGGTCAAAGGCTAAGGTTGTGCCGCAGGGTAGCGTGGTGATGAGTTGCGTAGGTCGGTTTGGAATCACTGCGGTTTTGGGTGAAGACGCCGTGATCAATCAACAACTTCATGCGTTTTTGCCGAATGCGATGGTGATGCCGAAATACTTGGCATACGCATTGCGGACACGGGTCAACGAAATGAATACCGTTTCCACGGCGACGACGATTGCGTACTTAAATAAGGAAAACTGCAACAACGTTCGGATCGCTTTGCCACCTATGGCAGAACAATTCCGAATAGTCGCTGAGGTAGAAGCGCGACTGTCTGTTGCTGTTGGAACTGAGGCAGCGTCTCACGTTGCTCTCGGCAAAGCAAAAGCTCTTACGCAAGTAATATTGAAGACTGCGTTTTCATCGTCGAATCTCAATCAGGGGTAAAAAATGGAACTGGTTTCTTTTTCAGTGTCAAATTTTCGTAGCGTAACGAGCGCTTATAAGCTGCCGATCAGGCGGCCAACTGTTTTGATTGGACCCAATAACGAGGGCAAGTCTAATATTTTGAGAGCCTTGGTATCGTCGTTGCAGTTCTTAGGATCGCTTGGTGGTGTCAGATTGAGTAACGGTCGGATTTCGTCAGTGATACGGCCGAAAGAGATTTATGAGTGGACACGTGATTTTCCGGTTTCCCTGCAAGCAAAGTCACCTGAAGCTGAAACGGTATTTGATCTTGAGTTTCGCCTTTCACCGGCGGAAGTTGAAGAGTTTCGGGTTGAAGTTAAAAGCTCTCTGAATGGAACGCTACCAATCCAACTCAGGTTTGGACCTGGTGTATCAAAGCTAGTGGTTACCAAGCCTGGAAAAGGTGGTCCCGCGCTTACAAAAAAGGCGCAAGCTGTCGCACGTTTTGTGGCACGGCACATTCACATCGCGTATATACCTGCTGTTAGAACGGCCAGCGCAGCGATTCAAATTGTGAATGATTTGGTGGATCGCGAGTTGGCACTAGTTGAAACTCAACCGGAGTACAAAGCCGCTATGCAGGCAGTCGCGGACTTGCAACGCCCTGTGCTGGCGAACATTGGGGCGAGTATTAAGCACACTCTCCAAGAGTTTCTGCCAAATGTGAAGAATGTCTCCGTTGAAATATCGGAGGACGCGCGTTATAGAGCGTTGCGTCGATCAAGTGAAATTGTCATTGATGACGGAACTGCGACACCACTGGACAAGAAGGGTGACGGTGTGCAGAGCCTCGCGGCGCTCAGTCTCATGAAATATGCCTCATCTTCTGGCAGCTCAGAGCGTCAATTAGTGCTCGCAATTGAAGAGCCAGAGTCGCATTTGCATCCCAGGGCAATTCATCAGTTGCGTGTTGTTTTAGATGAACTGAGCACCCAGCACCAAGTTATCTTGACTACTCATTGCCCACTTTTCGTTGACCGTACCAATTTGAAATCAAACATCATTGTCAATAAAAAGCGGGCGAGTCCAGCGAAAAACGTTGCGGAACTCCGGGAAATCCTTGGGGTGCGAGCTTCTGATAATTTGCGCAATGCAGAGATTGCACTCGTTGTGGAGGGTGAGGATGATCGACTGGCGCTGTTGGCGCTCCTTCCCGCGGCATCGAAGCGCATTGGCACTGCGATTAGCACAGGTTTCATCGCGATAGACACCTTAGGCGGTGGTACGAACCTTAGTTACAAACTCAGCCAACTTCGGGAAACGCTGTGCACTTGCCACGTCCTTCTGGATCACGATAAGGCTGGGTTGCAGTCCTATGAAAAGGCTAAGGTCGATGGGCTAATTGTTCCGGCTGATGTAACCCATGTCATCTGCGCTGGGCTTGACGAATCAGAGTTTGAGGACATGCTCGATGAGCCACTCTATGCTGATTTTTTGAAAAATAAGTACGGTGCTTCCTTGGCTTCACCTAAGTTCAAAGGAAAACGAAAATGGTCCGACCGGCTTAAGGCTGCATTTGAGCATCAAGGAAAGGTTTGGTCCGCCAAGGTGGAGATGCAAATCAAGGCCGAGGTTGCCGAATTGATTGAGGCAAATCCTGCCAAGGCGTTGAATGCGCACAAGAAGGGCTCTTTTGAAGGACTGGTATTTGCCTTGGAGGCGAAGTTGACTCAACTCGATAAAGGCAAGAGCTCGTGATTGATACGGTCTTGGTATTTGTAGACAGGTAACCATGAATTTTTCATGCGACACCGAATTCAAGTCGGCACGTGGTGGTGTGGCCGGCAGTTTTTGGGAGTCATATTCCGCCATGGCCAACAGCCATGGGCGGCACCATTGTTTTGAGTGTGGCCGAAGAGCCCACCGGCTTGGTGTGGGAGGGCGTGCCAGATGCTGCGCAACTGTGTACGTTTTCCGAATTACCATTCGTGCAGGTATGAATTACAAGGAATGTCCATGAAAAAACTGACGCTGCGCAATATTGGTCAGATCAAGGAAGCCAATCTGTCCTTTGGCGATCTGACGGTTTTGGTGGGGCCGCAGGCCAGTGGGAAGAGTATTTCTTTGCAATGGGTCAAGTTGTTGCAGGACAGTGGGCTGGTACAGCAGCAACTACACACCTATGGACTCGACTACGACGGAGACCTGTCTGCGTTTCTGGATGTGTACTTTGGCGAGGGCATGCATTCCATTTGGCGTGATAGCAGCGAGGTCGCGGTTGATGGCAAGCCCGTAGATATCAAAAAGCGCATCGGCCGACAACAGTCTGGCAAGACCGAATCAGTATTTCTGATCCCGGCGCAACGTGTCATGGCGTTGGCCAATGGCTGGCCGCGGCCATTTACCGACTACAAA
>DHWX01000111.1 GCA_002413395.1 Polaromonas sp. UBA5171
AAAAGCGGGGATATCGTACAGCTGGTCTGCGCTATTTAGGCTATTCGCATCGGTGGGTAGATAAATTTCCATGTGGTCTCCTTATCCTCGTAGATACGTAGCAAACGATGGCGCGTTGCCGCGGTCACTTTGACCGAAACGCATAGATCGGCAAACAGCTTGCGCTAATTGTTATGGCTTATATCCATCTTTCTCTCCTCCGGGTGGGCTCAATTCCAAATAAATTGAAACCGGTTGCACACCTTCAAACGCTTGCTGCTCACGCATGTTGCGCGGTGATTAGCATATAAACAATCATCGCCACACAAAGCAATGCGACCATCACAGTGACGAGGATGACGAGTCCGCGATCAGCACTGACGACGCCGTTCTCAATGGCACGATTCACAACGTGATAACGCCACGCAGCCAGAACAGCCAGCACACCGCCCAGTGCCATCATCGTCACGCCTATAGGCATCGAAGCCCCCACTTGGGAAATCTGCATCTGCGGGGCAAGCTGCGCCGCCAACTCGCGTAACCACAGACTGAACTTCGCCACCACAAAGCCAAGGCTGATGATGGCGATACTTGTTCTGATCCACGCCAGAAACGTTCGTTCATTGGCGAGATATTCGGTCGCCCGCTTTTCATCACCTATCATTACTTGCTGCCGTTGTTGGGCCATGACGTTATCCTGATTACGAACCTGACTTGATGTAAGACCACCCGGCTTCCTGCTTGCGCACCACTTCAGCCACGCCAGAATCGACTGTTGTGGCGAACGGCATCAGGTCTTCTCTCTTCAGGTTCATGCGGCGCATCGTGTTCTCGCAGGCGGAGAAATGCACGGCCGCTTCGGAGATTAGTTGGAGCCGTTCCCGCATCGCTTCGTTCGTCTTCAAGATCAGCCCTAATCCTTTGCCGTGCGCCACCACCTCTATTTCGGTGGTCTCTCGCCCGAATGCCTTCGGCAAGTTCTCAATGTTGTTGAGTATCCCCTGCCACTGTTCTGCGCCACCGACATTCACCTCAAAGACGACCCTGTGCTTTTCCATGATTGCTCCAATGTGATCTTGCCCCTGTTTTCCAGACTCCTTAAGCCACCCATTATGCGGACTTTCTGTCGTGCTGCTGGGCCGCGTTCCAGCGTTGCTCAAACGTCATCGGGCTGACATAACCGAAGGCCAAGAATTCAGGCTAAATACCGCAGTTACCTGACCCCCGCGAGCACGAGCGGCGAGGTCGGCAAGACGGTTTGTCCCGCAATTCTTCCGCTGATGTAGCCTACAAAGACTCGCCAGCGATCGATTTTTGGCAACTGCTCCGCAGAACCTCTCACTTAGGCTATGCCGCTTGGATGTTGGCGATCGTGGTTTTGGATCAGCCCCACTGCTGCCAGTAGCAACGGGCGACTGGTCAGCGCTTCACGTCACGCTTGTGGGTTGGACGCAGGCACGTGCCAACTCCACCAGCTGTAGACCAGTGCCACGGCGCGGGCCGTGAGTTCACTGCGGTGCAGGTCTTGCACTTGAGGAGGAGTCCATATAGGATGGGTTAGGGCACATTGGATGGAGACTACTTCAGCTTTCGGTCTTCCCGCTTTGCGTCCGCCATTGCCTCTGGTTCCAGTTCCTCGGCAGAACGATTGAGGTGAACGAATACTCCCCAGGCTCCAAGCAATATTCCTACAGCAACCAAGATACTCGCCGCATATGGAAGTTGGGCCGGATCTTCGTGCATGGCCCTGAACGTCGCAACGAGCCCTTCGATGGCTAGCGCGACCACTATGACCACAAAGAATCTTGACAAGAATCGCCGAACACGAGTCGGCGCGCTGATGTCAGCGTCACGAATGACTTCCTCCTCAAAAATAGTCTCGGCAATCTGCAGCGCGACAACGGCAGCGGCTAACAGTCCCACGGCTTCGATAATCGCTTGCGCTGCAGCCCGGTCCAAGCCACCGATGAAAGCCACCCAGCCCATGCGAGTGGCAATTGTGATGAGCATGAGTGCGGCGCAGGCAAATAGAAACGCCATCAACCCATGGACGATGCGGAATAGGCGCATGAAAGGTTTCATTCGTACATCCTGTCACAGAAAATCACGAGGCGCGGCGACTGCGCCCTAACGAATAAATATAAGGCACGCATCTGCGGTATATATTGGCAAGCTAACCTAAAACAAATCACCCTATCGCCCGTCAAACTTAATTAGTATGCTCTCATAAAAATAGCAAAAAACCCGGCAATCTTGCGTCAGCATTGTTCGACATTCTCACGTCCTTCTTTTCTATTTTTACGAACGAATGGTACTGTACTCGAATGGTCAAGGCGAAGGAATCCCCGCCTATGGTCCTCCGCGTGCATCAATTCCACGTCCAATTTGAGTGATGGCTTTCCCCGCAAACCCGACAATCAGGAAGAATAATTGACCGTTGGAATTTAACGGTCAACAACTGCAGCCGATCCAGCTCGGCCGCAGAACGTGAATAGCCGTTACAGCCGTCCCATCAACAGCAACACGATAAGGATGATCACCACCAAGCCCACCGCACTACTGGGCCCGTAGCGGCACAACGGCGCACAGCCTTGACCGGCCTCGAAAGAACATGAGCGCATGCCGCAATCGACCAGCCCGAGGGTCGCCTGGAGGCACAATACATTCATGGCGATCCCCTCATCATTTATTCAGGAGTTGTTGGCTCGCACCGACATTGTGGATATTGTCGGCCGTCATGTGCAGCTCAAGAAAGGTGGGGCCAATTTCATGGGCTTGTGCCCCTTTCACGGGGAAAAATCGCGCTTCTTTCAGCGTCAGCCCGACCAAACAGTTCTACCACTGCTTTGGCTGCGGCGCGAGCGGCGACGCGATCAAATTCCTCACGGAACACGCTGGCATGACATTTATCGAAGCCGTCAAGGATCTGGCCCAGCAATACGGCCTGCAGGTGCCCGAAGACGATGTGTCGCCCCAGGACAGAGCCAAAGCAGCGCACTTGCGCGAGCAGCAGGCCACCCTCACCAGCGTGCTCGAAAAAGCTGCCGTCACCTATGCCAGACTGTTGCGCGACTCCGGTCGGGCCATTGCCTACCTCAAGGCGCGCGGCCTGTCGGGCGAGATCGCCAAAACCTTTGGCCTGGGTTACGCGCCCGAAGGCTGGCGCGGCCTGGCCAGCGTGTTTCCTGACTACAGCGACCCGCTGCTGGTTGAAAGCGGACTGGTCATCACGGGTGAGGCAGACGAGGAAAACGCTGCAGCTGAAGTCAAACGCTATGACCGCTTTCGCGACCGAGTCATGTTCCCGATCCGCAACATCAAGGGCGAATGCATCGGCTTTGGCGGCCGCGTGTTGGGCGATGAGAAACCCAAATACCTGAACTCGCCGGAAACCCCGGTGTTCAGCAAGGGACGTGAACTGTATGGCCTGTTTGAAGCACGCAGCGCCCTGCGCGAGCACGGCTACGCACTGGTCACCGAGGGCTACATGGACGTGGTGGCGCTGGCCCAGCTCGGCTTTGCCAATGCGGTGGCCACGCTGGGCACGGCCTGCACGGCCGAGCATGTGCAAAAGCTGTTCCGTTTCACTGATGCTGTGGTGTTCAGCTTTGACGGCGACAGCGCCGGGCGCCGCGCGGCACGCAAGGCGCTGGATACCGCACTGCCGTTTGCCAGTGACGTGCGGACCATCAAGTTTTTGTTTCTCCCCGCCGAACACGATCCGGACAGTTTCATCCGCGAGCACGGCAAGGATGGCTTTGCCAGCGCCGTTGGCAAAGCGCTACCGCTCAGCCGGTTCTTGCTCGATGCCGCTGCCGAGGGTTGCGATCTGGACACCGCCGAAGGCCGAGCCCACATGGCCAGCAACGCCCGGCCGTTATGGAGCGGGCTGCCTGACGGCGCGCTCAAGGGCCAACTGCTGGCCGAAATTGCCGACCGGGTGCTGATAGACAGCCGCGAACTGCTGCAACTCTGGCAGCCTGCGTCCGCCCGAACTGCCGGCTACCGGAGCAACTATAAAAATAATAGCGACTTGCGGCCGTCCGGAAAAGACTATGGACCTGGTTTGTCATCAAATTCCAGTAAGAACTGGGAACCCTCCGGGTTTGCCGACTACCCGGTGGACCTGCGCGAGGAACCTGACTACTCATCGTCCGAACCTCACTTCCCCCCACCCAATCCGTCAGCGCGCAACTTTGGCAGGCCGACCAGCAGCACCGTGCGCGCGCCGCGTCGTGTGGCCGGACGCATCCTGCCGGCCAGCCGTGAAGACCGCGTCCTCAGGTTGCTGCTGACCGAGGTGCAGAGCTGGGACCGGCTCAGCACCGAGGAGCACCACGTTCTCCTGGGACTGCCGGCACCGCATGGGCCACTGTTTGTGTGGCTTGAACACCAACTGCACGAACATGGACCCCAACCCTGGGCAGCCTTGCGTCAAGGCCTGCGGGGTCACGCTCATGAACATTACGCGGTGGCCCAGCTGGCGCAGATTCTCGAAGGCGTGGAATCAGACTGGGACGAAATACGCGGGATTCTGACCCAACTGCTGGATTTGAAGCTCGAAAGCGAGACAGCCGACCTGGCCGCGCGGGCCGCCACCGACCCCGCAGCGTTCCAGCGTTTGCGCGAATTGACAGAGCAATCCAGAGTAAAAAAAGCTGCCACCAAATCAGCCTGAAACCCACCCCCCTACGGTATAATCCGATCTTTCCACGGCAAGCGCGACAGCAGCACCTCCGGCACCGGCCCCCTCAACTCAAGGGAACTCACAAACGAGACGGCCAAATCCCCGCAAGGACTGCACACCAAATGTTCGCCCAGACAGCTTGCCTGAAAAATAAACAGCCAGATGCTGTGATTCTTCAGTGCGCTGAGGTACTCCCAATGGCTGATTTGTTTTTTTAATCCTCTCGTTTTGAACGCTGAATCTTTGTCACCGGTGCCTTGACTCCTGGAGCGCACGGCATATTTTTGTTTACTGGTAGCTGATCGATATTTAACAATTCCCGACATCTGGAGGTTTTATGCCTACTGCCAAGCCCAAAAAGTCCAACTCGCTCAAAAAACCAGTAAACCTGCCCATCAAGCTGTCCAGGGCCACTGCGAAGTCTGAAGCCACATCAGCTTCCAGAGCGGTGGCCCGGCCTGTAGCGAAAGTGCCTCTCAAGACAGCCGCAAAAACCGACACAAAGCTTGCCGCCAAGTCTGCGCACCAGAGTGTCAAGGTTGAAAAATCCGGAAAATCCGCCATATCCATTAAAACCAGTGCCCAACTTGCCCCAGCCGGCAAAGCACTTCCAAAACCCGTGAACTCTGCGAAATCCGCCATGCCCCTGAAAAAAGCTTCCCCCGTGCAACCCAAGACCCATCCTGAATCCAGGCCAGTTGCCGCGCTTGATGCACCCGTCAAAAAGAAACCTGGTCGCCCGCCTAAAAACCCAGGCGCAGCCGCCAGTGCGCCTGCCTCCGTGGAGGCAGGCGGTGCCAAACGGGGCCGCAAACCCAAGAACGCCATCAAGCCCGAGGGCGAAGACGACCTGTCCGACATTGTTGCCGAGTTTGCAGAGGAACCCGCGGCAGAGACCACCGCAAAGGTCAAACCGTTGCGCATGAAAATCAGCAAGGCCAAAGAACGCGCCTTGATGAAGGAATTTGGCCTGGACGAGACGGTCCTGTCTGAAGAAGACATGCTCAAGCGCCGCCTGCGTTTGAAAACCCTGATCAAGCTCGGTAAAACGCGCGGCTACCTGACGCACGGTGAAATTTCCGACCACCTGCCTGACAAGCTGGTCGATGCCGAAACGCTTGAGGTGGTCGTCAACATGCTCAACGACATGGGTGTGGCCGTGTACGAGCAGGCCCCTGACGCCGAAACCCTGTTGTTGAACAACACCGGCCCCACCGTGGCCACCGAGGAAGAAGCCGAGGAAGAAGCCGAGGCGGCGCTGTCCACGGTGGACAGCGAATTCGGCCGCACCACCGACCCGGTCCGCATGTACATGCGCGAGATGGGCACGGTCGAGTTGCTGACCCGCGAAGGCGAGATTGAAATCGCCAAACGCATCGAGGGCGGCCTCATGCGCATGATGGAAGCCATCTCGGAGAGCCCCGCTACGATTGCCGAAATCATGCGGCTGGGCGAGGACATCCGCGAAGGCAAGGTAGTCATATCAACCATCGTTGATGGGTTTTCCAACCCCAACGAGGCCGACGACTATGTAGCCGAAGAAGACTTTGACGAATTTGACGAAGAAGACGACGACGACGGCAAGGGCGGTTCCAAGGCCCTGACCAAGAAACTTGAAGAACTCAAAAAGGAAGCTCTCACCCGCTTCGACAAGATCGCCAGCCTGTTCGAGAAGGTGCACAAGACCTACGACAAGGAAGGCTGGGGCACGCCAGCTTACGTGAAGACGCAAAAGGCCCTGAGCGACGAGCTGATGACGGTGCGCTTTACCGCCAAGACCATCGAAAAGCTGTGCGACCTGCTGCGCGGCCAGGTACTTGATGTGCGCAAGAAAGAGCGCGAGTTGCGCCGCATCATTGTCGAAAAATGCGGCATGCCGCAGGAGGTTTTCGTCAAGGACTTTCCGCCCAACCTGCTCAATCTCAAATGGGTTGAAAAGCAGGTCGCTTCCGGCAAGCCCTGGTCAGCCGTGATGGCGCGCAACATCCCGCCGATCCAGGAGCTGCAGACCAAGCTGGCCGAGCTACAGGCGCGCGTGGTGGTGCCGCTGGCCCAGCTCAAGGATATCAACAAGCGCATGAACGAAGGCGAGTCCAACTCGCGCGACGCCAAGAAGGAAATGATCGAGGCCAACTTGCGCCTGGTAATTTCAATTGCCAAAAAATACACCAACCGCGGCCTGCAGTTCCTGGACCTGATCCAGGAAGGCAATATCGGCCTGATGAAAGCCGTGGACAAGTTTGAATACCGCCGCGGCTACAAATTCTCGACCTACGCCACCTGGTGGATTCGTCAGGCCATCACGCGCTCCATCGCGGACCAGGCCCGCACCATCCGCATCCCGGTGCACATGATCGAGACCATCAACAAGATGAACCGCTTGAGCCGTCAGCACCTGCAGGAGTTTGGTTTTGAGCCCGACGCCAGCATTCTGGCCGCCAAGATGGAGATTCCCGAAGACAAGATCCGCAAGATCATGAAGATCGCCAAGGAACCAATCTCCATGGAAACGCCGATCGGCGACGATGACGATTCCCACCTGGGCGATTTCATCGAAGACGGTGCCAACACGGCCCCGCTGGAAGCGGCCATGCAGGCCGGCCTGCGCGATGTGGTGAAAGACATCCTCGACAGCCTGACGCCGCGCGAAGCCAAGGTGCTGCGCATGCGTTTTGGCATCGAGATGTCCACCGACCACACGCTCGAGGAAGTCGGTAAACAGTTTGACGTGACGCGCGAGCGCATTCGCCAGATCGAAGCCAAGGCCTTGCGCAAGCTCAAGCATCCGAGCCGCAGCGACAAGCTGCGCAGCTTTATCGACACTCTGTAGTACCCGGGCCTGTTCCCGGTAGTACCGGAAACCGCATTGACGCCCCATGCGGATGGGCGCGTCAACGACGGAGTGGCTGGCCTGTTGCGGAAATAGCGCCGGTCCACCTCCGGGTTTTCCACGACTTTAGCCTACCACTCCACATACAGTGGTCTTTAGCAGCTACAAAACTCGTAGCAGCTCAAAATTTGCGTTATATTTGGTGCGCGCGTTCCACTTGCCATCCAACTGCGATATAAATGTAATCAGAGGAGATACCCAAATGAGTGCCAAAGAAAAAGCCGCTGTAGGCCAGTTGCTGGAACTGCTGGAATCGCGCTATGCACTGCGCGTTTTGTGGGCCCTGAAAGATGGCCACCCCCAGACTTTTCGCCTTCTGCAGGACAGCGTTGGCAGCATCACACCCAACACGCTGAACACCCGTATCAAGGAATTGCGTGGCGCCGGCCTGCTCGGCCATGGCAACAATGGCTACATTGTCACCACTCTGGGTGCCGATCTGCTCAAGCGCCTGAACGACCTGCAGGCGTTTGCCGGCAAATGGGTCGCCAGCCAGGCCAAGGCCAGCACCAGCACCAACGTCCTCAAGAAAACATGATTTTTTGCAGCAGCAGGAAAATGCAGGCCGCTCGCCTGTCTTTTTTTTAAGGACCGCGCCGCCAAGTCACAAGGTCAACCAGCCACCCCGCCAGTTCAGACGTCAGCCTTCAGCGGTTGCGCCGATACAGCAAATTTTCCAGCTTCCTCCAGCTCCCGCGCGCTGGGGAGAACAAGACATAATGGAACTTGACTTGCCGTTGATTGTCGCCACCGGCAGGCCTGTTCCATCTGCAGTTGACGCGCAAAAACGCGAAAATTTCCCGGCCAAAAGCGAATCCCTTGTCTTGAAATGGGATTTGCAAGCCCCAGCTAAAAAACTTGTCAGTCTGATTTCTGTCATCGAGCATGTCCAAAAATACACACCCCCATCACAATCAACCCCTTACGGGCGCCCCCAGTCCTGAAGAGCTGGAAGCCGCGCAGGCAGCCAACGAATTCGACGCGCTGACCGTGGCGCAAGGCGAGGTGGCAGCGCTGCAGGCCAAAAATACGGAGCTGGCAGACAGC
>DHWX01000001.1 GCA_002413395.1 Polaromonas sp. UBA5171
CCCAGCGGGCCTTCGGTCATGATTTGCAGCGGGCTGGCGATGTGCTCCGGCTTGCCGTAGTCAGCGTCAAACAGTCTGGAAACGGTAAAGCCCGTTAGGCCGGCTTTGGGTTTGGAGCCGCGCCCGGTGGCGCCTTCATCGCGGATTTCGCCTCCGGCACCGGTGGACGCACCAGGGAACGGGGAAATCGCCGTGGGATGGTTGTGCGTCTCGACCTTCATCAGCACATGCGTCAGCACGGCGTCAGTGGCGCTATATGTTTGATAGCTGCTTGCGCCCTCGCCTTCTGGTCTAGAGGCCGATTTGGCATAAAAAACCTGGATTTTCGAGCCTTCCATGACCGAGGCGTTGTCGGAATACGCCACCACCGTGTGCTGGGGGTTCAGCTTCTCGGTGTTGCGGATCATGGCAAACAGGCTTTTCTCCTGCGGCACACCGTCAATCGTGAAGTCGGCGTTGAAGATTTTGTGGCGGCAGTGCTCGCTGTTGGCCTGCGCAAACATCATCAGTTCGACGTCGGTCGGGTTGCGCTGGAACTGGGTAAAGGCATTGACCAGGTAGTCGATCTCGTCGGCCGCCAGCGCCAGGCCAAACTCGGCGTTGGCCGTTTCCAGCGCGGACTTTCCACCTGCCAGCACATCAACGGTCTGCAGCGGCGCGCCCCGAAGCTCCGTAAATAGACCAGTTTCTGCCTGCGCCCGGTCGGACACGACGCTTTCGGTCATCCGGTCATGCAGCAGCGCCGCGACCTGTTCACGCTGGATTTCGCTCAAGGCTGTACTGCTGAAAAAGCCGGTTTTGAACGTCAGCCGATATTCGGTGATGCGCTCGATACGCTTGACCGCCAGCCCGCAATTATGGGCAATGTCCGTCGCCTTGGACGCCCAGGGCGACACCGTCCCAAAGCGCGGCGACACGATGAATCGCAAGGCATCTTCCGGTTCCCTCACAAGCTGGGGACATGGATCGCCGTAGGTCAACAGGGCCGCCAACCGGGTTTTAAGTGAATCCGTCGGGGGTTCCTCGGTGGCAACCAGATGCACAAACCGGGCGCTGATGCCTGCGATCCTGTCGTGAATCGCTTGCAGACGGGGCAGAAGTTGCTGGATGCGAAACTCGCTCAGGGCGCTGAGGCCTTGAGGTTCGCCCTCAAAAGTTGACAGGTGCAGGGTCACGATCGTGGTGGCCTTGTAGTGGAGAGAGTGAACGGGATTAGCAGTCTGTAGTGGATCCGCCAGCCGCCAGGCACCAATTTTATCAGCGACCCGGTTTCCCCTCCAGATCAGGCTGGCTTGACCGCTCGACGCATCAAGCTACCCCGAAAACCATGCGCGTCTGTGGCCAATGCACGCGAAGTGACCCGGTGGGATAATTCACCGATGAGTATTACTTACAAAGATGCCGCGGGAATCGAAGGCATGCGCGTGGCCTGCAGACTTGCTTCCGAACTGCTGGACTACCTTACCCCTTTCGTTAAACCGGGCGTGACGACCAACGAAATTGATCGGCTGGCGCATGACTACATGACTCAGGTTCAGGGCACGATTCCGGCCACTTTGGGCTACCAGCCCCCCGGCTACACACCTTATCCAAAATCGCTTTGCTCCTCAATCAATCACCAGGTGTGCCATGGCATTCCGAACGACAAGCCGCTCAAGAAAGGTGACATTGTCAACCTCGACGTGACGGGTATCAAGGATGGCTGGCATGGCGACACCAGTCGGATGTTCATGGTGGGAGAAGTCTCGATTGCCGCCAGACGGCTGTGTCAAATCACCTACGAGGCGATGTGGCAGGGCATCATGCGTGTCAAACCGGGAGCGCGGCTGGGTGACATTGGCTATGCAATCCAGACTTTTGCGGAAAAGAACGGGTTTTCCGTCGTTCGCGAATTTTGCGGCCATGGCATTGGCAACAAATTCCACGAAGACCCACAAGTGCTGCACTACGGCCGCCCTGGAACGCTTGAAGAGCTCAAACCCGGCATGACGTTCACCATCGAGCCGATGATCAATGCAGGCAAACGCGATATCAAGGACGGCCCCGAAAAAGACGGCTGGAGCATCGTGACCCGCGACCATTCGCTGTCAGCCCAGTGGGAGCACACCGTGCTGGTAACCGAAACCGGCTACGAGGTGCTGACACTTTCCGCCGGCAGCCCGCCGATTCCCGCATTCGTTCTACAAAACAATCTGGTAGAGGCCGCGGTCAGCGCCTGATTCAGCCCACAACGGGGGTAGCGCGCCCTTTTGATCACTCTTGCGTCGCTCTTCACAGGTTCTCACTGTTTGATTCACCCATGACTGAACTGGCCCGGATGCGAGAACAATACCTCACAGGAAAAACCGCACTGCTGGCCTCATTGGCGAGCAGCGGTGCGTCCACCCGGGGCATCCACAGCCTGCTGAAAAAACTGGCCAGACACACCGACGCTACCTTGCAACTGCTTTGGCAGCGCGCCAGCTTTCCTGCCGCAGCCTGCCTGGTTGCGGTGGGCGGTTTTGGCCGGGGTGAGCTGTTTCCGCATTCCGATGTCGATGTGCTGCTGCTGTTGCCGGACGATGCCAACGTGGAAAACGATCCAGCCCTCAAAGCCAGGGTGGAAAGCTTCATTGGCAATTGCTGGGACAGCGGGCTGGAGATCGGCTCCAGCGTGCGCACGGCAGCCCATTGCGTGGAAGAAGCGGCCAAGGATGTGACGGTGCAGACGTCGTTGCTTGAAGCCCGCCTGATTGCGGGTTCGAAAAAGAATTTCGCCAGACTGCAACAACAGCTTGATACGGTGCTTGACCCAAAGGCCTTTTATGTGGCCAAAACACTGGAGCTGCGCCAGCGCCACAACAAGTTTGAAAATACCCCTTACGCCCTGGAGCCCAACTGCAAGGAGTCGCCAGGTGGCCTGCGCGATCTGCAGGTGGTGCTTTGGGTGGCGCGCGCTGCCGGCTTGGGCAAGTCGTGGGACGACTTGGCGCGTAGCGGCTTGGCCACCGCATTTGAGGTGCGGCAGATCAAGGCCAACGAAGCACTGCTCAGTCTGGTCCGCGCACGGCTTCACCTCATTTCCGGACGGCGCGAGGACCGTCTGGTGTTCGATCTGCAGACTGCGGTAGCCGAGTCCTTCGGCTATGGCAGTGACACGTTTCGCCAACGGGCCGCCCCGAGGCGAAACAGCCCCCGCGGCGGGCAGGGAGGACACGTCAGTGCCGAGCGTGGAGGTTTTGTTCGCGCCAGCGAAGCGCTGATGCGCCGCTATTATTGGGCGGCCAAGGCAGTGACCCAGCTCAACCAGATATTGCTGCTCAATATTGAAGAGCGGTTAAGCCCCAGCAGTTGGCCGCTACACCCGATTAATGAACGGTTTTTCGACAAGGCAGGCATGCTTGAAGTCGCCAGCGACGACCTGTATGTACGCCAGCCGCACGCAATTCTTGAAACTTTTTTGCTGTATGAAACCACGGTGGGCATCAAAGGCCTGTCAGTGCGCACCTTGCGCGCGCTGTATAACGCCCGCAGCGTGATGACAGCCAAGTTTCGCAGCGACCCGGTCAATCGCGACACCTTCCGGCGCATCCTGCAGCAGCCTGAAGGCATCACCCACGCCATGCGGCTGATGAACCAGACCTCGGTGCTGGGCCGCTATCTCTGGGTCTTTCGCAACATTGTCGGGCAGATGCAGCACGACCTGTTCCACGTCTATACCGTGGACCAGCACATTTTGATGGTGCTGCGCAATGTGCGGCGCTTTTTCATGGCCGAGCATTCGCACGAATATCCCATGTGCTCGCAACTGGCGGCCGGCTGGGACAAACCCTGGATCCTGTACATTGCAGCGCTGTTTCATGACATTGCCAAGGGGCGTGGCGGTGATCACTCGACGCTGGGCCGCAAGGATGTGCGTATTTTCTGCCGCCAGCACGGGATTGCCGCTGTGGATGCCAGCTTAATCGAGTTTTTGGTAGGCGAGCACCTGAGTATGAGCCGCATCGCCCAAAAAGAAGATCTGAGCAACCCCGACGTGATTGCCGCGTTTGCCAGACGCGTGGGCAATGAACGCTACCTGACCGCGCTGTACCTGCTGACGGTGGCCGACATCCGCGGCACCAGCCCCAAGGTCTGGAACGGCTGGAAAGGCAAGCTGCTGGAAGATCTCTACCATTACACGCTACGGGTGCTAGGCGGCCGCGCGCCAGATCCAGATGCCGAGGTAGAGGCGCGCAAACGCGAAGCCCTGACCATCCTTGCCCTGCACGCAGAGCCTTTTGAGGGACACAAGGCGCTGTGGGATACGCTGGACGTGAGTTACTTCATGCGCCATGATGCAGCCGACATTGCCTGGCACGCCCGCCAGCTGTCGCGCTACGCAGGCAAAGCCAAAACTATTGTGCGTGCGCGCCGTTCATCGGCTGGCGAAGGCATGCAGGTGCTGGTGTACACACCCGATGCGCCAGATCTGTTTGCGCGTATTTGCGGTTATTTTGACCAGGCTAGTTTCAGCATCCTGGATGCCAAGATACACACGGCCAACAATGGCTATGCCCTCGATA
This sequence comes from Polaromonas sp. UBA5171, assembly GCA_002413395.1. Taxonomy (GTDB): domain Bacteria; phylum Pseudomonadota; class Gammaproteobacteria; order Burkholderiales; family Burkholderiaceae_C; genus Polaromonas. Next base: position 4,545 of record DHWX01000001.1, read on the forward strand.
CCTTTCAGGTCGTGAGTGCCACGCTGGCTGACCACTACCGTGAGCTGGCCGCCATGATTGAGGCTGAACTCGGCCGCACCCTGGAAAAACCAGGACCTTTGCCGCCCCCCGGCAAGGGCCGTGTGTCACGCCGCGTCAAAAGTTTCCCAATTGCCCCGCGGGTGGATTTGCAGCCCGATGAAAAAGCCCAGCGCTGGCTGCTCAGCGTGTCGGCCAGCGACCGCGTCGGGCTGCTGTATCTGATCGCCCGTGTGCTGGCCCGCCATCGCATCAACCTGCAGCTTGCCAAGGTCATGACACTGGGCGAACGTGTGGAAGATACCTTCCTGATCGACGGTCCCGAGCTGCAGCAGAACAAGGCGCAAATCGCGATTGAGACCGAGTTGCTGGAAGCATTAAACGCCTGACGCCTGGCCGGTTGACGCACCACTTGTCAGCGTGGCGTTCACAGCGTTTTCACCTTCAGGTACCGCAGCAATCGCCCTTTGTACGGCCCCCCCGCGCCTGGCAGCATGGCTATCCGCGTCTCGGTGTGCGAGTAGCCCAGTGAATCCATTTTTCGACTGAAGCTGACACGGTTGCCGCGGTCCGGATCAACAATCAGCACCTCCCCATCCGGTTGCGCGTGCAGGTCAATAAATTGAGAAAGCGCCTGCGGCTGGCCACGGTCATACAGCACATCGCTGCCAATAATGAGGTCAAACCGGCCCAGCAGGGGGTTGTGCCGTGACCAGTTGCCGGTCTGGTATTTCATGGCGGGCAGATGATTGAGTTTGAGGTTTTCCAGCAAAAAATCAGCCGCCAGAGGATGGCAATCACTAGCGGTGATGTTGCCACCACGCCGGTGCACCACCAGACTGGCAAGTCCCAGACCACAGCCCAGTTCCAGAATGCGCTTGCCGCCCAGCTCAAGCGTCAGCATGACATGGGCCAGCACGCGGCTCGACGGCCACAGCAGACCAAAGATTGGCCAGGCTGCGCAAGAGATGCCTTCCCGCTCGGCCTCGCCCAATGGATCGTAAAACTGCTGCCGGTCCAGCAAGGAGCGCAGCTGGATATCCCCGCCGCAGCCGCGGATGGTCTCGAACTTCAACCGATATGGAATTGAAGGCGCGGGCGTTGCAGGGTTCGCCAACCCGCGAGCGGGAGCCTGTGACATTCAGAAAACTTCCTGCGCACAACACGCTCAAACCAGGCAAAACGGCCTGAATTCAGTGTACGCCTTGACTCCGGTGTGGCCCGCCCATCGTCTCAGTCGTCGGCCGATGCATCCAATCCCGGGAAAAGCACCTCGGTGTAGCCAAACTGCGTGAAGTCCCGGATCCGCATGGGGTAGAGCTTGCCGATCAGATGGTCGCATTCGTGCTGCACCACGCGGGCGTGAAAACCCTCCACCGTGCGGTCAATCGCGTCGCCATATTGGTCAAAACCGGTGTAGCGGATATGCGAAAAACGCGGCACCACGCCGCGCAGACCGGGCACAGACAGGCAACCTTCCCAGTCGCTCTCTTCCTCAATGCCCAGGGGCGTGATGACGGGGTTGAGCAGCACGGTGCGCGGCACGAGCGGGGCATCCGGGTAACGTGGATTAGCCCGGTCCGTGCCAAATATCACCAGTTGCAAGTCCACGCCAATCTGCGGTGCGGCCAGGCCGGCACCGTCGACGGAGCGCATGGTGTCGAACATGTCCGAGACCAGAAGATGCAGCGCATCGGTGTCAAAGGCAGTGACGGAGGGGGCCACGCGCAAAAGCCGCGCATCGCCCATCTTGAGAATTTCGCGAATCGTCATGTGTCAATTATCATGGCGCAAACCCGTTTGTACCGCGTTCAGTCGTTCGGTGAAGCCAGAAGCGTCAGCAAGGCCGTTTCATCAATGACCGCAACACCCAGCTCCTGCGCCTTGAGCAGCTTGCTGCCGGCTTCGGCGCCAGCCACCGCGTAATCGGTCTTTTTGCTGACGGAACCGGCCACTTTGCCGCCGGCCGCTTCAATCCGGTCTTTCGCCTCATCGCGGCTCAAATTGGGCAGGGTGCCGGTAATCACAAAAGTCTTGCCTGAGAGTGGCTTGGGCGCCACGGCGGCAGGCTCGCCCTCCTCCCAGGTCACGCCGCAAGCGCGCAGTTGCTCGACGACTTCCCGGTTGTGTGGCTGGTCGAAGAAAGTACGTATGCTTTGGGCGACGACGGGGCCGACGTCGCCGACCTCGATCAGTTGCTCTTCCGTGGCATCCATGATGGCATCGAGCTTGCCGAAATGGCGTGCCAGCGCTTTGGCGGTGGCTTCACCCACATGGCGAATACCGAGGCCAAACAGAAAGCGCGGCAGCGTCGTCTGCTTTGATTTTTCCAGCGCTTCGATCAGGTTGCTGGCCGACTTTTCGGCCATGCGGTCCAGACTGGCGAGCGCGGTCAGGCCGAGCTTGTATATATCGGGCAAGACTCGAATCACATTCGCGTCCACCAGTTGCTCGACCAGTTTGTCGCCCAAGCCTTCAACTTCCACGGCGCGGCGGTGCGCATAGTGCAGGATGGCTTCCTTGCGCTGGGCCGCGCAGAACAGGCCGCCAGTGCAGCGGTAGTCGGCTTCGCCTTCTTCGCGCACGGCTGCCGAGCCGCACACCGGACAAGTACGCGGCATCGTGAAAATCTGCGCATCGTGCAAGCGCTTGCCGGGCAGCACGCTCACCACCTCGGGAATCACGTCACCGGCACGGCGCACAATTACCGTATCGCCTACCCGCACATCCTTGCGGCGCGCTTCGTCTTCGTTGTGCAGGGTGGCATTGGTCACCGTAACGCCGCCGACGAACACCGGCGCCAACCTGGCCACCGGCGTGAGTTTGCCGGTGCGGCCCACCTGCACGTCAATGCCAAGCACGGTGGTGAGCTGCTCCTGGGCCGGGTATTTGTGCGCGACGGCCCAGCGCGGTTCGCGCGTGACAAAGCCCAGTTTGTTCTGCAGTGCAAGGTTGTTGACCTTGTACACCACACCATCAATGTCATAGGGAAGGCGGTCACGCTGGTGCCCGATTGCCTCGTGAAACGCTATTAATTCAGCAGCACCTTGTGCAATTCGTGTCTGGGCTGCAACCGGAAAACCCCATGAATTAAGGGTTTTCAACAGTTCATAGTGGGTGGCAAATACCGGTCCGCCCTCTTGCGGCTGCGTGATCTCGCCGACACCATAAGCAAAAAAACTCAGGCGGCGCTGCGCCGCAATCGCTGGATCAAGCTGGCGCACGGCTCCCGCAGCGGCATTGCGCGGGTTGACGAAAGTTTTTTCACCCTTGATCCCCTGCGCGATTTTTTCGCGCTGTCTTTCATTCAAGGCCTCAAAATCAGCGCGGCGCATATAGACCTCACCGCGCACTTCCATCACGACTGGCGCGCTGGCAGGCAGCTTGAGTGGTATCTGGTTGATGGTGCGGATGTTCTGCGTGACGTCTTCACCCACCTCGCCGTCACCGCGCGTGGCGGCCTGAACCAGTACACCATGTTCATAGCGCAGATTTATGGCCAGGCCATCAAACTTGAGTTCGGCCACATACTCGATCGGGGGATCAGAATCGCCCAAACTCATTTCCTTGCGCACGCGGCTGTCGAAATTTTTCGCTCCGGTAGGCTCGGTGTCGGTTTCAGTGCGAATGCTGAGCATGGGTACCCGGTGGCGTACGCTGGCAAACTGGTCCAGCGGCTTGCCGCCGACACGCTGCGTCGGCGAGTCCGCCGTCATGAGTTCCGGATGTGCTGCTTCGAGGCCCTGCAACTCCGTGAACAGCCGGTCATATTCGCTATCGTGAATCGTCGGCGCATCAAGCACGTAGTAGCGGTGGGCATGCAGACGAAGCTGCTCGCGCAGGGCTGCAATGTGCCCGGCCACTGAGCTTGCCTGCCTCGGCGGTTCAGACTGCGCAAACAGGTCAGGCGTTGCCATGGGAAGCTTCAAAAGGCAACACCGTGCTGATGCACATCAGGAAAAAAGGCGGCGGCTCAGCGCCGAGCCGGCCGAAAGATCGCGGCCATCAAGCGTGTCATAGAGCTGCTCCAGATCGGCGTGGATCACTTCCATGGCCTCCGGCCTGATGGGGTTGCCATTGTCGTCGATGATGACCCCGCCCATGCTGGCGGCCAGCGCCATGGCGGCCTCGCACATGCGCTCAAAGGGTTGCTCGGCACGCTGCACCTGGGGCACGTCGAGGGACAGCGTGAGTTCACGCAGCGCGGTTTGTTCAGGGTCTTCGGCCAAAGCCGCCATCGGGTCAAATGACAAGCCAAGAATCGGGGCCTGACCCGGCTGGCGGGCCGGCAGCACCATGCGCCCGGGCATGGCGCCGGAAACGAAACCAAACTGGGCAGCGCTTTGCTGCACATAGCCGGGGCTCCAGGCCGCGTGCCTGGCGCGCAGGGTGAAGCTCAGTTGGGCGTCATGCCCGCTGGCAAACTGGTCCAGTTCGCGGGCACGCGCAACTTCGTCAAGCATCTCCGCAAATTCAGGCTCACCGCCGATGGCGTCGGCAAAGGCCTGCGTCTTCATGACGAATTCCGAGTATTCAATCTGGTTCAGGGCCCCGGTTCGATTGGCCAGCTGCACGCCGCACTGGAAAGAGCGGTAGCGATGACCAATGACCGGGGCTTCCCATTCACCCGTGGCCACACTCAGCCCCTCCAGAGCGAATGGCTTGCTGCCGACCCGGCGCGTACTGGGCATGGCTGCCAGCGCGGCTTCGCCCGAGACCACCGAGTCCAGCGCGACCGGTGCCAGCGCATCAATCAGGATGTCCAGGCCTGGTTTCCTCTCCAGCGTAGTGAGCCTGGCCAACGCGGACAGGCTTGAGTCCGGGTCCAGATCCGGGTCGGCGTCAAAACCGGGCTCCTGCCGCTGCGCCAGCGTATCAGGCGCCCCCGATTGCTCCGCGGACTGCTCTGGCGCGCGCGTGGTGGGTACTTGCGGCGTTGCCCGCTTGGGCCGGTTTTGACGCGACGACCAGGCACTCTGGGCCACCACACCGGCCAGCACAAGGCCCCCCACTATTGCCAAACTGATCTGGAGTGTGCTCATGACGGATCAGGCGGTCTCGGCAAAGCCGATGGCCGCTTCCATGTCCACCGCCACCATGCGCGAGACGCCCTGCTCCTGCATGGTCACGCCGATCAACTGCTCAGCTATTTCCATGGCGATCTTGTTGTGGCTGATGAAAAGGAACTGGGTCTCGCGGCTCATGCTGGTCACGAGTCTGGCATAGCGCCCGGTATTGGCATCGTCCAGCGGCGCATCAACCTCATCGAGCAAACAAAATGGCGCGGGGTTGAGCTGAAAGATCGCAAACACCAGGGCAATCGCCGTAAGGGCCTTTTCGCCACCCGAGAGCAGGTGAATCGTCTGGTTTTTCTTGCCCGGCGGCTGCGCCATCACCTGCACGCCGGCATCAAGAATTTCTTCGCCTGTCATCACGAGCCGGGCGTTGCCGCCACCAAACAGTTCGGGAAACATGCGGCCGAAATGCCCATTGACGGCCTCAAAGGTGCTGGACAGCAGCTCGCGTGTTTCCATGTCGATCTTCCTGATCGCGTCTTCCAGCGTCGCCATGGCTTCGTTCAGGTCGGCGGACTGCGCATCGAGAAACTGCTTGCGTTCGCGGGCGGCGCTCAACTCGTCCAGCGCGGCCAGATTGACGGCGCCCAGCGACTGGATTTCGCGGTTGATGCGGTCAATCTCGCCCTGCAATCCGGCCAAGCGCACGTTGCCGGTTTGAAGAGACCGCTCAATAGCAGCCAGATCAGCCTGTGCATCAGTCAGCAACTGCGCGTATTGCTCTAGCCCCAAGCGCGCGGCCTGTTCCTTGAGCTGGAACTCGGTGATGCGCTGGCGCATCGGGTCCAGTTCGCGCTCCAGTTGCAGTCGCCGCTCATCGCTGGCGCGCAACTTGCTGGTCAGATCGTCATACTGGCTGCGCCGGGCACCCAAATCGGCTTCGCGCTCCAACTTGACAGCGAGCGCGCTTTGCAGGCCGGCCTGCGCCGCAGCGTCGCTCAGGCGCGCCAGTTCATCCGTGGCGCGTGCTTCTTCCGTGGCGATCAAGGCAGCCTGCTGGGCGGCAATGGCGATGGAGCGAGCGAGCTCTTCCCGGCGCGAAGCCAGACTGCGCAGTGCAAACTGCGCTTCCTGTGCTTGGCGCTCCAGCGCGCGCTGCTGCTCACGCGCCTGACCCAAATGCCGCTCAGCCTCGATAACGCGGTCATCAAGCGTGGCGTGGCGCTCCTGGCTATCGGCCAATTGCATGTCGAGCTCTTCGAAACGACCCTCGGCATTGACCTTGCGCTCTTGCAACTCGCTGAGCTGGGCGTCAATTTCTGCCATGTCGGCATCAATCTGCTCACTGCGCGCGCGGGTCTGTTCGGCCAGTTGGCTCAATCGAAGCACTTCCACCTGCAACTCATGGGCACGGCTTTGGCCTTCGGCGGTGTCACGGCGGGCCGCGGCCAGGCGCTGGGCGGCATCCGCGTAGGCGGCTTCAGCGCGCACCAGCGCGCCGCGTGCCTCCTCGCTGATCAAGGCCTGAGCCTTGAGTTGCTTGTCGAGGTTTTCAATTTCCTGGGCCCTGGCCAGCAGACCGGCCTGCTCGGAATCGGGTGCATAAAAGCTCACGCTGTGCTGCGTCACGGCATGGCCGCTCATGACGTAAATCACTTCGCCGACCTGCAGCTGGTCGCGCACGGCCAGTGCATCATCCAGGTTTAATGCGGTAAAGCAACCGTGCAGCCAGTCGCCGAGCAGCGCGGATTGACCCGCATCATTGAGTCGCAGCAAATCCGCCAGCGGTTTGAGAGGAATCGCCTGGTTCGAGCGGCCCGGTGCTGCCGCATGGGGCGGCGTGTAAAAGGAAAGCTTGGCCGGAGGTGCATCATGGCCGTCGGATCCGGCAAAGCCGCGCACCATGTCCAGGCGGCTGACTTCAAGGGCACCGAGACGTTCGCGCAACGCTGCTTCAAGGGCATTTTCCCAGCCTGGTTGAATATGGATGCGGCTCCACAGCCCTTGCAGTCCATCGAGTCCATGCTTGGCCAGCCAGGGTTTGAGTTTGCCGTCTGTTTTGACTTTTTCTTGCAGTGCCTTGAGCGCTTCCATGCGCGCCGACAGGTCAGCCCGTCTGGCCGATTCGGTGTTGACGGTGTGCTGCAGCGCGCGCCGCTCTTCGTCGAGCTGCGGCACGGCCTGCGTCAACTCGTGCAGGCGGGCCTCCGCCACAGCCTGCGCCTCTTGAGCGCTGGCAAGCTGCGCGCCGAGATTGACCAGCCGCGCTTCATCCGGCGTATTGAGCGCACTGCGGTCCGCTGCCAGGCGTTCGCGTTTGAGTGCGAGCACGCGCGCCTGCTCTTCAATATGGCGCTGCTCGGCGGCCAGTACCTGAATTTGTTGCTGCACCTGGGTCACGCTGGAGCGCTGCTCGCTGGCTTTGCTCTGTGCCTGGCGCAGCGCTTCTTCAAGTGCTGGCAATTGCGTCAATTGCTCTTCGGTTTGCGCTGCCAGCAGCCCGGCTTTTTCTTCGGCGTCAAAGGCCTGCCCGGCCAGGCTTTCGGTCTCAATGGCCGCGTCTTCCTTGCGAGTAGCCCACTGGGTGGTTTGTTCCCTGAGCTGTGTCAGGCGCTGCTCGACGCGCACGCGGCCATCGACCACAAAGCGGATTTCCGCTTCCAGCCGCCCCACTTCAGCACTGGCTTCATAGAGTTTGCCTTGGGCCTGATTGACCTGGTCGCCCGCCGTGTAATGCGCCTGCCGGATGGTTTCCAGGTCAGCTTCGGTATGGCGCAAATCGGCCAGCCGGGCCTCCAGCTCGATGACCGCCTTATCGGCGTCCAGCTTGATTCTGGCCTGATCAGCCTCGCTTTCGGTGCGCTTTAAAAACCAGAGCTGGTGCTGCTTGAGCGTGCCGCTTGCTTGCAGCGTGTTGTAGCGCAGCGCCACTTCAGCCTGTTTCTCAAGGTGCTCAAGGTTGGCATTGAGCTCACGTAGAATGTCCTCCACGCGGGTCAGATTTTCACGGGTGTCCGACAGCCGGTTCGCGGTCTCGCGGCGGCGTTCCTTGTATTTGGAGACGCCAGCGGCCTCTTCCAGGAACATGCGCAGATCTTCTGGCCGCGACTCCAGGATGCGGCTGATGGTGCCTTGACCGATGATGGCATAGGCTCGCGGCCCCAGCCCGGTGCCAAGAAAAACGTCCTGCACGTCGCGGCGGCGTACCGGCTGATTGTTGAGGTAATAGCTCGAAGTGCCGTCCCGCGTCAGCACGCGCTTGACGGCGATCTCGGCAAACTGGCCCCACTGACCCCCTGCGCGCTGGTCGGCGTTGTCAAACACCAGCTCCACGCTGGCGCGGCTAGCGGGTTTGCGCGTATTGGTGCCGTTGAAAATCACGTCCTGCATGGATTCTCCGCGCAGCTCGGACGCCTTGGACTCGCCCAGCACCCAGCGCACGGCATCAATGATGTTGGACTTGCCGCAGCCGTTTGGACCCACTACGCCGACCAGTTGGCCCGGCAGAACAAAATTGGTGGGCTCCGCGAATGATTTAAACCCTGATAACTTGATCGAATTGAGACGCACAGCAGTCCCTGTTTTCTGAAGCTTGAAGCTAAGCCGTTGATTTTTATGGTGCTTTGCCAGGTTGCCTGCATAACACGCACCACTTGCAGCAGTGCACAGTCTGTAATGTTACCCGAGCGCCGGATTATTTTTTCAGGCCCAACGGCTTCGAGGCTGATACGGGTGAAACACTTTGCTTTGCGCGCTGCAAATCTGGCAGATCAACGCACTTCACGGGCTGATCAAAAATCAGCGATATCGCCATTAATTACAGCATCAAATAGCCGTTAAAACAAATCACGACGAGCATAAGAAGCTCTCATATCTATAGCGCTCTGGCGTCCTGGCGGGCCTGCCCACGCCACCCCTGTGCGCAGTTTCCCGCACAGAGGCTGGATAATCGGGGAATGAATCCCTTGCTCTCCCGACTTCAGCCCTACCCTTTCGAGCGGCTGCGTCAACTGCACGCTGACATCGCACCCAACCCGGCCTACGCCCCCATCAGCCTGGGCATTGGCGAGCCTCGGCACGCCACGCCGCAACTGATTAAAGACGCATTGACGGCCAGCCTGGACGGTCTGTCGAGTTACCCCGCTACGCTGGGCGAACCCAAATTGCGCCAGACCATCAGCGACTGGCTGACGCGCCGTTATGGCTTGAGCGTAGACCCGGCAACGCAAATCCTGCCGGTCAATGGCTCACGCGAAGCGCTTTTTTCACTGGCACAAACTGTGCTCGACCCCGGCCAAGCCGACGCCATCGTGGTCTGCCCCAACCCGTTCTATCAAATTTATGAAGGCGCGGCGCTGCTTGGCGGTGCGCAACCATGGTTTGCCCCGAGCGAACCAACACGCAATTTTGCGGTCGATTGGGCCAGTGTGCCTGAAACCGTGTGGGCCAAAACCCAGTTACTGTTTGTCTGCTCACCGGGCAACCCCACCGGCGCGGTGATCTCGCTTGCAGAGTGGGAGCTGCTGTTCAAGCTCAGCGACCAGTACGGCTTTGTCATTGCCTCCGATGAGTGCTATAGCGAAATTTATTTTCGTGACGAACCACCTCTGGGCGGCCTGCAGGCGGCGGCCCGGTTGGGCCGACATGACTTCAAAAACCTGATTTCGCTGACCAGCCTGTCAAAGCGCAGCAGTGTGCCCGGCCTGCGCAGCGGTTTTGTTGCCGGTGATGCCGCGCTGGTCAAGTCATTTTTGCTCTACCGAACCTACCACGGCAGCGCCATGAGCTCGGTGGTGCAAGCCGCCAGCATTGCGGCCTGGGCCGACGAGCAACATGTGGTGGAAAACCGCGCGTTGTATCGTGAAAAATTTTCCAGGGTCACTCCCATGCTGACTGGCGTGCTGGACGTGGCTCTGCCTGATGCAGGTTTTTATTTGTGGGCCGCAGTCCCGAAAATCTTCAGGGGCTCGGACACGGAGTTCTCGCGCGAGTTGCTGGCTCTTTACAATGTCGTGGTATTGCCGGGCAGTTACCTGGCGCGCGACTTCCAGGGCAACAATCCGGGCGCTGGCAGAATCCGTATGGCCCTGGTGGCGCAAACCGCCGAATGCATGGAAGCGGCACAGCGCATCGTTCAGTTCATTCACTCCAAAGCTCACTGAGAAACTTGTCCAATGACTCAAGATAACCTCCAAAGCATCATCGATGCGGCCTGGGAAAATCGCGCCAGCCTGTCACCTCAATCGGCATCCAAAGAGATTCAGGAAGCGGTTGAACACACCCTGGCCCAGCTCAACAGCGGCAGGTTGCGCGTGGCAACCCGAGAAAGTGTTGGAAAGTGGACCACGCACCAGTGGATCAAGAAAGCGGTGCTGCTGAGCTTTCGCCTGCAGGACAACGAACTCATGCGTGCCGGTGATCTGGCTTTTTTTGACAAGGTTAAAACCAAATTTGCCCACTTGAGTGAAGCCGAAATGCGCGCCACCGGCGTGCGCGTGGTGCCGCCGGCCGTGGCGCGCCGCGGCAGCTACATCGCCAGGGGCGCGATTTTGATGCCCAGCTACGTCAACATTGGGGCCTGGGTTGGCGAAGGCACCATGGTCGATACCTGGGCCACCGTGGGCAGTTGCGCGCAGGTTGGTAACAACGTGCACTTGTCGGGCGGCGTGGGCCTGGGCGGCGTGCTCGAACCTTTGCAGGCAGGCCCCACCATCATTGAAGACAACTGTTTTATCGGCGCACGCTCCGAAGTGGTCGAGGGTGTGGTCGTTGAAGAGAACTCAGTCATCTCCATGGGCGTTTACATCGGCCAGAGCACACCAATTTACGACCGAGAACTTGACACGGTGACATACGGGCGCATTCCCGCAGGCTCGGTTGTGGTGTCAGGCAATCTGCCCAAAGCCAATGGCAAATACAGCCTGTATTGCGCGGTAATCGTGAAGCGCGTTGATGCCAAAACACGTTCCACGACCAGTCTGAACGATTTGCTGCGTGAATAAACCTATGGACCCTGCGCGGCGCTTGATGGCCGCCACGCTGAACGCATGAATTGATGATGACCAGAGAGCGAACCATGAGCACGATGCACAGAATTCTGAGTTTGATGGCGGACAGAAAGGCGTCGGATGTCTATTTGTCGGCTCACTCGCCCGCGATGATCAAGATCAACGGTCAGGCTATTCCCATCAACGCGCAGATTCTGCCGCCGGAGGCCCCGCGCAACCTGCTGGCCGAGGTGCTGCCACCCGAGCGGATTGAGGAACTCGAAGAAGTTGGCGAACTCAATATGGGCCTGGCTGTTGACGGCGTGGGCAACTTCCGCATCAGCGGCTTCAGGCAGCGCAACACCTATGCCGCCGTGATTCGCTACATCCCCAACGAAATTCCACCGCTCGGCAGCCTGAACCTGCCGCCCATCCTGGCCGACCTGGTCATGGAGCCGCGCGGTTTGTTGCTGATGGTGGGTGCCACGGGTGCCGGCAAGAGCACCACGCTGGCTGCCATGCTGGACCATCGCAATGAAACCACGCGTGGCCACATCCTGACGATTGAAGACCCGGTGGAGTATTTGTTCACCAATAAAAAATCAGTGGTCAATCAGCGTGAAATCGGCAGCGATACGCAGTCACTCCAGGTGGCACTGAAAAATGCACTGCGCCAGGCCCCGGACGTGATTTTAATTGGCGAGATTCGTGATCGCGAAACCATGTCAGCCGCCATTGCCTATGCGCAAACGGGTCACTTGTGCCTGGCCACCATGCACGCCAACAACAGCTATCAGGCGCTCAACCGGGTCCTGAGTTTTTATCCCATGGAAGTGCGCAATACCATGCTGGGTGACCTTGCCGCAGCCCTCAAGGCGATCGTATCGCAGCGATTGCTGTGCACGCTGGACGGCAGCCGCACCCCAGCCGTCGAGATCATGCTGAACACCAAGCTGGTATCCGAGTTGATAGAAAAAGGCGACTTCTCGGGCGTAAAGGAAGCCATGGAAAAATCCATGGCCGAGGGCTCGCAAACGTTCGAGCAAGATATCGCCAGGCTGATTGCGGAAGGCACTGTCACCCGCAAGGAGGGTCTGTTGCATGCCGACTCGCCAACCAACCTGATGTGGCGACTTGAAAACGACTTCGCAGGAGCCAGGATCAACGTGCAAGAACTGGAAGAAGATACCGATGACAGGCCGTCCTTCACGGAAATTACGCTGGATGTGAGGCACTGAATGGCCCCCACGTTTTTCACTTTGAGCCAGTCCAGCGGCGACTGAATCACCATGTCTCAAACACTCGACCTCGCCGAACTACTGATTTCGTGTCCGTCCGTCACACCTGACGATGGTGGTTGCCAGGCCATTGTTGCTGCGCGACTGGCTCTGCTTGGCTTTGCATGCGAAACCATTGCCAGTGGCCCAGCGCATTTCCGGGTCACCAACCTGTGGGCAAAACGTGAGGGTTTTTTTAGCTCTTCAAACCAGGCAGAACAGGCGCATACAGCCATTAAATCAGCAACGCATCAAGTTCACCATAACGCTTGCGCCAAAACACTGGTGTTTGCCGGTCATACCGATGTAGTGCCGACCGGGCCGATGGAGCAGTGGCACAGCCATCCCTTTACACCCAGCCGCCGCGGTGGCAAGCTATACGGGCGTGGCGCAGCCGACATGAAGACATCCATCGCCGCCATGGTAGTGGCGGTTGAGGAGTTTCTGGCAGCCCACCCGGACCCAGAACTATCCATCGCCTTCCTGATCACCAGCGACGAGGAAGGTCCGGCGCTGGATGGCACGGTGAAGGTCTGCGAGGAACTCACCAGACGCGGCGAGGTACTGGACTACTGCATTGTGGGCGAGCCAACCTCGGTTAATCAACTTGGCGACATAATCAAAAATGGCCGCCGCGGCACCCTGAGCGGCAAACTCACCATCAAGGGCGTGCAGGGCCATATCGCCTACCCGCACCTCGCCAAGAATCCAATTCACCTGTTTGCGCCAGCACTGGCCGAACTGGTGGCTACCGAATGGGACCGCGGCAATGAATTCTTCCCGGCCACCACCTGGCAGGTGTCCAACATGCATGGCGGCACCGGCGCATCCAATGTCATACCGGGCGAACTGGTCATTGATTTCAATTTCCGCTTTTGCACCGAGTCCACACCCGAGAGCCTGCAACAGCGCCTACAGGCAGTGCTCAGCAAACACGAACTGGAATACGACCTGAAATGGACTCTTGGCGGCCTGCCCTTCTTGACCACGCCCGGTGAGCTGGTCAATGCGGTGCGTGGTGCCATCCAGGCTGAAACCGGCCTGATAACTGAACTCTCTACCACGGGAGGCACCAGCGACGGCCGCTTTCTGGCCAAGGTCTGCCCGCAAGTCATCGAGTTTGGTCCCATCAACGCAACCATCCACAAAATCAACGAATGTGTCTCAGTGGCGTCGCTTGACCCTCTCAAAAACATTTACAAGAGTGTGATGGAACGCCTGGCCGGGTGCGCCTCAATGCCAGTACCATGACTCTTTCAACTCCCGATGTACCTGTGACCGTGCTGGAACTAATCGAGCAGATGGCGACCCGGCTGGAGGCCGCCGGGCTTACTTTTTCAGATGGCTTCGGACAAGGTACCACCAACGCGTTCGATGAGGCGGCGTGGCTGGTACTGTGGCGGCTGGGATTGCCACTGAACAACCTGGATTCAGTGGCAAATCAGCTGGTCGACCAGGAAGAACGCGCGCAGGTAGCCATGCTTTTGGACGCACGCATCAGCGCTCGCAAGCCCGCCGCCTACCTGACTCGGGAAGCCTGGCTGATGGGTGTGCCGTTTTATATCGATGAGCGGGCGATCATTCCGCGCTCCCTGATTGCCGAACTGCTGGTTGAGGCCAGCATTGACCCGTGGCTCAGCGATACAACCCGCCGCGTGCTCGATTTATGCACTGGCAACGGTAGCCTGGCCGTGCTCGCGGCAATGAGTTACCCGGATGTAACGGTAGATGCCGTCGACATCAGCGCCGACGCCCTGGCCGTGGCGCGTATCAATGTGGAGCGGCACCAACTGGCCGAGCGTATTACCCTGATCGAATCGGACGGCCTGGCTGCTTGCCGTGGCGGCTACGACCTCATTCTGTGCAACCCGCCTTACGTCAATGCCGTCAGCATGGCCGCCCTGCCAGCCGAGTTCCGGGCCGAACCCGCGCTGGCGTTGGCCGGAGGCACCGACGGCATGGACTTCATTCGAAGCCTTTTTCTAAACGTCGCCGCCCAAATGAACGAAAATGCGGTACTGGTGCTGGAAATAGGCCATGAACGCGTCAATTTTGAACGCACTTTCCCACACCTTGAGCCGCTCTGGTTCGACACCAGCGCTGGCAGTGAGCAGGTCATGCTGCTGACGCGGGAACAGTTGGCCTGAATCGCTGCATCCCTGGTGCGGGTGCGATATCAAGCGCGGCCCGAATAATTTTCTGGAGTCTTTTGGTTTAAATGATTACCCTTAAAAACGTGGTGCTGCGACGCGGCGCCAAAGTGATTCTCGACAGCGCGTCTGTCACCCTCAACCCGGGCGAAAAAATTGGCTTGGTGGGGCGCAATGGTGCGGGAAAGTCCTCGTTGTTTGCCATGCTCAATGGTACCCTGCACGAAGACGGTGGTGAATATTCGATACCTTCGCAATGGCGCATGGCACAGGTGGCCCAGGACATGCCCGAGACCGATCAAAGCGCGACCAGCTATGTGATTGAAGGCGACGTGGTGCTGCTGGCAGCGCAGGCCGAGGTCGATGCCTCCGAGGCCAGTGGCGACGGCGACCGCATGGCGCACGCCTACATGGACCTGTACGACGCTGGCGCACACGATGCACCGGCACGGGCCCAGGCGCTGATTCTCGGCCTGGGGTTCAAGCTCAGCGAGCTCGACAATCCCGTGAACAGTTTTTCCGGCGGCTGGCGCATGCGCCTGCAGCTGGCTCGCGCGCTGATGTGCCCATCCGACCTCCTGCTGCTCGATGAACCCACCAATCACCTGGATCTGGACGCGCTGGTGTGGCTCGAAGCCTGGCTCAAGCGCTACCAGGGCACCATGCTGGTCATCAGCCATGACCGCGAATTCCTCGATGCCGTCACCGATGTGACGGTGCATATTGAAGGCGCCAAGCTGACCCGCTACGGCGGCAACTACAGCAAGTTTGAAGACCTGCGCTCCGAGCAGATGGCGCTGCAGCAGGGGGCTTATGCCAAGCAGCAGGACAAGATTGCCCACCTGCAAAAATTCATTGACCGCTTCAAGGCCAAGGCCAGCAAGGCCAAGCAGGCGCAAAGCCGGGTCAAGGCGCTGGACCGCATGGAAAAAATCGCGCCGCTGCTGGCTGAAGCCGACTTCACCTTCGAGTTCAAGGAACCGGCCAATCTGCCCAACCCAATGCTGGCGATGCAGAATGTTTGCTTCGGCTATCCGCCGCCCGAAGGCGCGCCCGATGGAACGCCGCCCACCGTGATCGTGCAAAACGTCAGCCGGTCAGTGCTGGCTGGCCAGCGCATCGGCATCCTGGGCGCCAACGGACAAGGCAAATCCACGCTGGTCAAGACCATTGCGCGCGCGCTGGCACCGATTAGCGGCGAGATGACCGAAGGCAAGGGACTGAACATTGGTTACTTCGCGCAGCAGGAACTCGACGTATTGCGTCCGGCCGATACACCGCTGGAGCATATGATCCGCCTCGTCAAGGAAGTGACCGCCGCCGGCAAGATCAGTGGCCAGCCAACCCGCGAGCAGGACTTACGCAGCTTCCTGGGCATGTTCAATTTTGGCGGCGACATGGTCAAGCAGGCGGTGGGCAGCATGAGCGGCGGTGAAAAGGCCCGGCTGGTGCTGTGCATGATCGTCTGGCAGCGCCCCAACCTGCTGCTGCTCGACGAGCCGACCAATCATCTGGATTTGGCCACACGCGAAGCATTGAGCATGGCGCTCAACGAATTTGAGGGCACGGTCATGCTGGTCAGCCACGACCGGGCACTGCTGCGCGCCGTCTGCGACGAGTTCTGGATGGTTTCGCGCGGCGGCGTCGCGCCTTTTGACGGTGATCTCGACGATTACCAGCGCTACCTGCTCGACGAAGCCAAGCGCCAGCGCGAAGAAGCCAAAAAATCGACCGACAACACTGTTGCCAAGCCTATCATGGTCGCTACAAAACTTGTAGCAACTAACGTAAATCCTGCAGGGGCTAAAGCCACATTTGATTCAAAAAAATCGGTCAACAGGAAAGAGGAAGCGCAACGTCGCCAGCAGCAATCCGACACAACCAAGCCGTTGCGCAGGGAACTGGAAAAGATAGACATCAAGATTCAATCACTCACTACCGAGCAAAGCAGTTTGCAAATCCTGCTGACCAGCACCACCGCACCAGCAGAAATCGCCCAGACCGGGAAACGCCTGAAAGCCATTGAAAACGAAATAGGCACACTGGAAGAACGCTGGCTGGAACTGACCGAGCAGATCGAAGTGACCACGGTATAAAGTGAATTTTTTGAAATCGCCCACCAGCTCAACCCCCCAAAAGCGCGAGCAGGTGCAAAAGACCGTGACCCTGGTCGGCTCTCAGTGCTGATTGAAAAATCATTGGCTGCAACCGTGGGCTATGCGGCGATTCGGCACTTCGGTGAAGAGCAAATGAAAGATTGCATTCGTGTCGCCAGACAGGCGCAACTGCAAGTGCCACTGCTGGGCTATTCGGTTGGAGCCACTGTGTTACGCACAAAAATCAATTTTTGGTAGCACTAACAGTCTTGGCTTGCAGACTGACTCAGAGTGCCCAAGAAAGAGGCAACTGAACTGAAGCTCGCGCCTTTAACCGGGCGCGGATTTTTTTCGAGTCTGTGGCATCAAGCCTTTTTGGCCCAAGTGCTGCACCAGCCTTTGGCAGCCACTTGCTTGCCGGCAAACACTGGGCAGGGGCCGGTTGCAGCACCCGGCTTGCCTTGATATAAGGCACAGTTGGCACACTGCTGGCCCGCCGCATATTTTGGATACTTAGCCTTATCAGCCTTGCTGGCGTCTGCCTTGTAGCCAAGTGCTGAAGCCATGGCGTCGCTCTCGGCAACCATAGCGCCTTGAGCAAAGGCCTGACCGGCTGCCAGGACACTGCCGGCTAAACTGATTTGAACGATAAATTCGCGACGATTGGTCATGTTTTTTCCAGAGTTGTTGAAAATTAGTTAAAAACCAATGCTGAACGCGTCAGACATTGAGTTGGCCCATAGTTTAGCGATAACAAATGAAGGATTCGCAAAGCTTGACACTGCAAAGACAGAAAGCAAGCATGCAAGAGAAAAATTTTTGTTTCATGATACTTATTTCCTAATAAGCTTGCTGGCCTGTCGGCCCGACTTGTCCGCCAGACTGACACCATAACGGAAAACTAGGCCGCTACGTTGACGACTTTTTAGATTTCAGACAAATATGAAGTCAAAGCAGTTGTCTGTCTGCGTCGGTTGCGTTCAATCCAAGCGTACTTCACACCGACTCCCGCGCGAAGTACGCTGCCGCTTTTTTATGATGGTCAGCTCCATCTTGGTGCGCGCCAGTTCCGCACGAAGCCGGGTCAGCTCCATTTGCTCGGCACTGACTGGCAACATTGCCGCGCCGCAATGCGTGGATTTTCTCAAGTCCAACAAGCGCCGCCGGGTATCTGACCGAGCCGACTACACCCCACACGCGCGCATGTAAGAGCGCGGGGCTCGATGGCCTGACCTTGCACGGGTTGCGCCGTTCGTTCAAGAGCCTGACAGAGTGGCTGGAAGTGCCCGTCGGCGTGGTGGCACAGATTCAGGGGCACAAACCCAGTGCCACGGCTGAAAAGCATTACACGGTAAGGCCGCTCGACCTGTTGCGGGTTCACCACGAAAAAATCGAGGCGTGGATTCTGGAACAGGCCGGGATTGTGTTTGATGCCAAGGCCGCGCCCGGTAAGTTGCGCGTTGCGTAATTACCCTCTAAAATGTAGATACTTAAACGTATATCCACAATGACCATGATGAACCTGCAAATTGCCAAATGGGGAAACAGCCTTGCCGTGCGCATCCCTGCTGATTATGTGCGCCAAATTGGCGCCAAAGAAGGCGACCAGCTACAAGCCCATTTAGGTGCTGATGGTGCACTGAACCTGCGGCCGACTCGGTGGAGCCGCAAAGCGTTTGCGCAGGAACTGGCCCGCGACAGCAAGACCCTGCCCATGGGTACGTCAGTGATGGAACAATTGCGCCAAGAGGCGCGCTACTGATGTTGTATGTTGATACCGGCGTGCTGGTGGCTCTATGCACCAACGAGGGCAAGACCGCTGACGTGGTCAAGTGGTATGCCGATTGCGCCCAAGAACTGGCATCGGCTGCGTGGTGCGTCACCGAATTTGCCAGCGCCATGGGGCTCAAGCAGCGCACCGGGCAGTTGACAGAGGAACAGGCGCAAACCGCATGGCTGCAGTTTGAGCGCATGTGTGCCAACGACTTGCAATTGTTGCCGGTGGACGTGATGACATTTCACAGAGCCGCCATGTTGACCATGGATGCATCCGCCGGGCTGCGCGCAGGTGACGCCTTGCACCTTGCTTGCGCCATGGAAGCCAAGGCACAAGGGATTGTGACTCTGGATGCCGTGTTGGCCAAAAACGCCAAACGGTTCAAAGTGAAGCCGGTAGCGATTTAAATCTGAAAGGCCCACCCATGCGCTACCCCATTGCCATTGAACCCGGAACCGACGCTACCGCTTGGGGCGTTGTGGTTCCCGACCTGGCTGGCTGTGGGCACTGGTGAAGGTTGACCCGGCCATGCTCGACGACACCCTGGAGCGCGTGAACATCAGCCTGCCGCGCCGCGTGCTGCACCGACTGAATGCACGGGCCCGCAGTGCAGGTGAAACACGCCCGGGGGTCATTGCCCGGATGGCCGTGGAAGGGCGCCAGCCTGNNCAGCCTGTGACCCGTGGAAGGACGCCAGCCTGTGACCCACGCCTGAAATGGTTTCGCCACTGAAAGGCACACCATGAAGATGCACAACCCTGCACACCCTGGCGAACTGCTGACCGGCTGGCTTGATGACCTGGGCGTGAGCGTGACCGCTTTTGCTGCGCATATTGGCATCAGCCGGGTCATGCTGTCGCGTGTGCTGCACTGCCACGCTGCCGTGTCCGCCGATATGGACTTGCGTCTGGCCGAAGCCTTGGGCACGACACCGGGTTACTGGCTGGCGCTGCAAACCCAGCGGGATTTATGGACGGCTGGTGAGACCGCCAAGGCGCAAGAAGATTAAGCGAGTGGTAGCGCCGGAGTTGGCGGCGGCATAAATCAGTTTCACCCCAGCTAGGCCCGCGAACCGAAGAGCGGGGTACCTTCTCCCGCCTGCTGGGGCTCCTACGGTTGGCCCAAGATGTGGAAAGAACTGGTTGCACGCGGCCACCGCGTGGGCAAAGAGCGGGTCCGCCGGCTCATGCAGCAGCACGGCATCAGGGCCAGATGTAAACGCAAGTTTGTAGTCACCACGGACAGCAAGCACCATTTGCCGATAGCGCCGGATTTGCTGCAGCGCAACTTCACCAGGACCGCACCCAATCAGGTGTGGACGGGGGCGACATCACCTACATCGCCACTGACGAGGGCTGGGTGTATTTGGCCGCCGTCATTGACCTGTTCAGTCGTCAGGTAGTGGGCTGGAGCATGCAGCCTCACATGCAAAGTAGCTTGGTGACGGATGCACTACACATGGCGTGGTTCAGACGACACCCGGAGGAAGGCCTCATCTTCCACTCGGACCGGGGTAGCCAATACTGCGGACATGAGTTCCAGGACACGCTCAAGGGCTACCAGATGAAAAGCTCGATGAGCCAAAGGGAACTGTTGGGACACTCAATCTAATATC
>DHWX01000055.1 GCA_002413395.1 Polaromonas sp. UBA5171
ATGCTTTTGGTAGCAATATAAAAAAAGAAATTCAGGAGTCCAGAGTCCGACAGGCTGCTAGGGAGTGGATTAACAAAACGCAGTCTGGCGGCGGCTTGAATGGTGTGAATGCCGCCAGGCTGCGCGCAACCTTGACGAATTGCTGGTGGGCTTGCAGCAACCAGCTGCGCTGAAAAGCATAATCCCTTATGATTGGCAAGCCGGACAAACCCGGCTTTTGTCTTTTATGGCCTCATCTTCTACCGAATCCCTTGTTGAACTGCGACACCTGACCTTTGGATACGGGGAGCGCGTTATTCTGGACGACATCTCGCTGTCGGTGCCGCGTGGCAAGGTTACGGCACTGATGGGGGCATCCGGCGGGGGCAAGACGACCATTCTTCGCTTGATTGGCGGCCAGAACCGGGCGCAGTCTGGCGAGCTGCTGTTTGACGGCCAGGACGTGACTCCCATGAATCAGCAGCAGCTCTACGCTGCACGGCGCCGCATGGGCATGTTGTTCCAGTTTGGGGCGCTGTTTGCCGACCTCAGTGTGTTCGAGAATGTGGCCTTTCCGCTGCGCGAGCATACCGATTTGCCCGAGGCCCTGATCCGCGACATTGTGCTGATGAAACTCAATGCCGTGGGCCTGCGCGGCGCACGTGACCTGATGCCCAGCGAGGTATCGGGTGGCATGGCCCGGCGCATAGCGCTGGCGCGTGCGATTGCCCTTGATCCCGAACTGGTGATGTATGACGAACCCTTTTCGGGGCTCGATCCCATCTCCTTGGGGACAGCGGCACGGCTGATTCGCCAACTGAATGATGCAATGGGGCTGACCAGCATTTTTGTTTCGCATGAACTTGAGCAGACCTTCGGGATAGCGGACCATGTGATTATTCTGGCCAATGGGAAGGTCGCCACCGAGGGACGCCCAGAGGAAGTGCGTCAAAGCACTGATCCACTGGTCTACCAATATGTGAACGCGCTGCCGGATGGACCCGTCCACTTTGACTATCCCGGTGTCACGGTCGAGGAAGACTTCGGCCCCAGTCTAAAGTCCGTCCCGCGGCAGCCCGGAGTGTTCTCATGAGTTGGTATAAACCCGCAGATGTGGGGTTTGCTACTCGCAGCAAACTGGCCGATTTGGGTCGTGGTGCCCGGCTGTTCATCGGGCTCCTGGCAACGCTCGGTTCGAGCTTCAAACGCTTTGGCCTGGTGCGTGACCAAATCCATTTTTTGGGCAATTATTCGCTGGCGATCATCGCCATCTCGGGCTTGTTTGTTGGTTTTGTGTTTGGCCTGCAGGGCTATTACACGCTGCAGCGCTATGGTTCTTCGTCCGCGCTGGGCTTGCTGGTGACGCTGACCCTGGTGCGGGAACTCGGGCCGGTGGTGACTGCGCTGCTGTTCGCCGGTCGGGCCGGGACGTCGCTGACCGCCGAGATCGGCCTCATGAAGGCGGGTGAGCAGATCAGCGTCATGGAAATGATGGCTGTTGATCCGGTGCAACGCATTCTGGCGCCACGTTTCTGGGCCGGCGTCATCACCATGCCCTTGCTGGCTGCTGTGTTCAGTGCCATGGGCATTATTGGCGGCTGGGTGGTGGGTGTGCTCATGATCGGCGTGGATGCCGGTTCTTTCTGGAGCCAGATTCAGGGCGGTGTCGATGTCTGGCAGGATGTGGGCAACGGCATTGTCAAGAGCATCGTGTTCGGCTTTACCGTGACCTTTATTGCCCTGCTGCAGGGTTTTGAGGCGCAAGCCACGCCGGAAGGGGTGGCCAGCGCCACCACGCGTACGGTGGTTGTGGCCTCCCTTGCCGTTCTGGGTCTGGATTTCATCCTGACCGCGATGATGTTTACTAAATAAGGAGAGTGTGGTGCAACGCTCAAAGAATGACGTGTGGGTGGGCTTGTTTGTCCTGATCGGGGCTGCGGCCATCCTGTTTCTCGCGCTGCAGGCCGCCAACCTGCTGAATCTGAATTTCCAGTCCACCTACCGGATCGAAGCCCGCTTTGACAACATTGGCGGTCTCAAACCCAAGGCGGCGGTGCGCAGCAGTGGCGTGGTGGTGGGCCGGGTGGAGGATATTACATTTGACGACAAAACCTTTCAGGCGCGTGTCATGCTGGCCATGGAGGGCCGTTATGCCTTCCCCAAGGACAGTTCACTGAAGATTCTCACCAGTGGGCTGCTTGGCGAACAATACATCGGCGTGGAGCCCGGCGCAGCCGACAAAAACCTCGTTGCTGGCGATGTAATTCACCAGACACAGTCCGCCGTGGTGCTGGAAAATCTTATTGGTCAATTTCTGTTCAGCAAGGCGGCGGATAGCAGTTCTGGGTCCGGGGCTGCGCCGCCATCAGGGAACGCAGAAAAAAAATGACACTCAAAATCACGCCGGGATCTTTCTTGCGCTGGGTCGTTGCAGCCTTGGCGCTGGCACTGCTGCAAGGTTGCGCCACGGGTCCGAATGCCAATCCGGCCGATCCGCTGGAGCCGTTCAATCGGACGGTGTTCAACTTCAACGATGGTGTGGATCGGGCCGTCATCAAGCCTGCGGCGACGGTCTATCAGGATGTCACGCCTGCGCTGGTGCGCACGGGCGTTACCAATTTTTTTGAGAACATTTCAGATGCCTGGTCGATGGTCAACAACGCGCTGCAGTTCAAGCCGGAAGCTTCCGGAGAGAGCTTCTTCCGTTTCGCGGTCAATTCATTCTGGGGACTGGGGGGCGTTTTGGATGTCGCCAGCGAGATGAAAATCCCGAAGCATCGTGAGGATTTTGGCCGGACCCTGGGATATTGGGGCGTGGCTTCTGGTCCTTATTTGGTATTGCCTTTGCTGGGGCCTTCCACTGTGCGTGATTCCGTCGGCTCGCTGGTCGACACGCAAGGAAATCTGGTGAATCGTGTGCCCGATGTGCCCGTGCGTAATTCCCTGATCTCATTGCGTGCAGTGGATATACGGGCGAGTTTCCTGAGCGCCGGTGATTTTCTGGAGCAGGCGTCCCTGGATAAATACAGTTTTGAGCGCGATATCTACCTGCAGCGCCATCGCAGTCGAACGGGCGCCGCCGCCGCCCCGACCGAGGAGCGTTACGATCTGCCTGAAGCGGTGCCTGGCACCGGGGAACCTGCTGCGCCGACGCCGACGGCTCAATAAAGCGCGGTTGCAGATGGCTTTTACAAGACCGCCGTAAAACTTTATCTCTCACCCTGAACCAATCTCGCAAAATATCCATCGAACCACAGGTTTTCAGCAAAATGTGCATGATGGTCATGTGGCGATGTTGATGAGCACCTTTTCGTTATCGAAGGAAAAAAACATGAACCGTAGAACTTTCAGCCATTTAGTGACTGCCTCGCTCAGCCTGGCACTGCTCGCATCGGCCCCTTTTGTTCGCGCAGCCGAAGAGGCTCCTGATGCGCTGATCAAGCGTGTTTCTGTCGAAGTGCTGGACAAAATCAAGTCGGACAAGGATGTGCAGGCCGGTGACATGGCCAAGGTGATTGCGCTGGTGGACAGCAAGGTCATGCCCAACGTGAACTTCACGCGCATGACGGCTTCCACTGTCGGCCGCAGCTGGCGCCAGGCGAATCCCGAGCAGAAAAAGCGCCTGCAAGAGGAGTTCAAGACGCTGCTGATCCGCACCTACTCTGGCGCGTTGTCACAGGTCAAGGATCAAAGCCTCTCCGTCAAGCCGTTGCGCGCAGAACCGACGGACACCGAGGTGGTGGTACGAACCGAAGTCCTTGGCCATGGTGAACCGGTTCAGTTGGACTACCGCATGGAAAAAACCGCCACCGGATGGAAAATCTATGACATCAATGTGTTGGGTATCTGGATGGTCGAAACTTATCGCACCCAGTTCGCCCAGGAAATCAGCACCAAAGGGATTGACGGCTTGATCTCTTCGCTTGCGGAGCGCAACAAGGCGAACGCGAGCGACAAGAAGTCGTGAGCCGGGAATCTGTCGTGTTGGCCCTTCCCTCCGTGCTGATGCATCTCGTGGCCGTGTCATTGGCCCGTGGGCTGAAGCAGGCAGTCCTGGCCGATCCGGCCGAGGTGGTCGTCGATGCCAGTGCTCTGCGGCAATTTGATTCATCCGCACTGGCGGTGTTGCTGGAGTGTCGCCGCCTTGCGTTGGCTGCTGGCAAGGCCTTTTCGGTGCATGGAGAACCTGAGCACCTGCTTCGGCTGGCAAGCCTCTATGGCGTAGCGGAGTTGATTTTCCCCACGGCTGCTGCGTCCGTGTGAGGCGGCGACCCACTGTTTTCGCCAACGGTCTTGTGCATCGCGCAAGGACTTGTGCCAGCAGGCAAGTCAAGGAACCGTCGGCCTATTAAAATAGCAGGCTAATGCCAGCGATCTCATTTCAGTCCGTTTCCAAAACCTACCCCTCCGAGCGAAGTCAAACGGGCCCTGTTGTCCGGGCGCTTGATCGCGTGAATTTTGACATTCAACAGGGCGAGTTTTTCGGCTTGCTGGGCCCCAACGGCGCGGGAAAGACGACGCTCATCAGTATTCTGGCGGGCCTTTCGCGAGCCAGCAGTGGCCGGGTCCTGGTGCACGGCTGTGACGTGGTGGCGGATTACGCCAATGCCAGGCGCAAGCTTGGCGTGGTGCCGCAGGAGCTGGTATTTGACCCGTTTTTCACGGTGCGTGAGATCTTGCGTATCCAGTCGGGTTATTTTGGCATCAAGCGCAACGACGCCTGGATTGATGAACTGCTGGCCAGTCTTGGGCTGGCCGACAAGGCCGACTCCAATATGCGCCAGCTCTCGGGCGGCATGAAGCGCCGCGTGCTGGTGGCGCAGGCGCTGGTGCACAAGCCGCAAGTCATCGTGCTCGATGAGCCTACCGCAGGTGTTGATGTGGAGCTGCGCCAGACCTTGTGGCAGTTCATCGCCAAACTGAACAAACAGGGCAGCACTGTGTTGCTGACCACGCACTACCTCGAAGAAGCTGAAGCGCTGTGCAGCCGTATCGCCATGCTCAAGCAGGGGCGGGTGGTGGCGCTGGCCGCTACCTCCGAGCTGCTCAAGGCGGCTTCATCGAATGTGTTGCGCTTCAAAATTGATAGCGAACTTCCAAGTGAACTAGCGATTCAGGCTAGAATTACCGGTAGAATTGTGCAATTCCCCGCCCATAACGCCCGCGAAATCGAGCAATACCTTGCAGCGGTCCGGGAAGCCGGGCTGGTGGCTGAGGACGTGGAAATCCGCAAGGCTGATCTGGAAGATGTGTTCCTCGATGTGATGAACGAAACAGTACTGGACTCCGACGTGGAAATGGACATTGCGGGCGTGGCACCATGACGGGCTGGCAAACCCTCTTTTACAAGGAAATTCTACGGTTCTGGAAAGTCGGTTTCCAGACCGTGGGTGCGCCGGTGTTGACCGCCGTGCTGTACATGCTGATTTTTGGCCACGTGCTGCAAGGGCGGGTTATGGTGTACGACCAGGTGAGTTACACCGCTTTCCTGGTGCCCGGCCTGGTGATGATGAGCGTGCTGCAAAACGCATTCGCCAACAGCTCTTCGTCGCTGATCCAGAGCAAGATCATGGGCAGCCTGGTGTTTGTGCTGCTCACTCCCCTGTCACACTGGCACTGGTTTTTTGCCTATGTGGGCTCATCGGTTGTGCGCGGCTTGCTGGTGGGCTGCGGGGTGTTCGCGGTCACTATATTCTTCGGTCAACCCGGCTTCGCGGCACCGCTCTGGATAGTGGTTTTTGCCATTTTTGGTGCGACCATGATGGGCGCGCTGGGCGTGATCGCCGGCTTGTGGTCCGAAAAGTTCGACCAGATGGCCACTTTCCAGAATTTCGTCATCATGCCCATGACCTTTTTGAGTGGCGTGTTTTATTCAATTCATTCGTTGCCGCCTTTTTGGCAAAAGCTCAGCCATTTGAACCCGTTTTTTTACATGATTGACGGTTTTCGTTACGGTTTTTTTGGCGTCAGCGATGCCTCGCCTTGGCTCAGCCTGGGGATCGTATTGGCGGCATTGCTCGTTGTCAGCGCGGTGGCAGTCAATATGCTGCGTACCGGCTACAAAATCAGGCACTAGAAATATGGCCCCCGCGTTTGTCATTTTGTGTACTACGCTGCCCTCCGAGGGGGTTGTGCTCACTTGGGGTGGCGCTGCGTTGCGCACTCTTTTTCAGAACTTTTTATGACCCACGAAGAACTTCAAACCCTTATTTCCTCCAATCTGCCGTGCGAACATATCGACCTGACCGGCGATGGCGTGCACTGGGAAGCCATCGTCGTTTCCAGCGCATTTGAGGGTCAGCGCCTGATCCAGCGCCACCAGCGCGTCTATGCCACGTTGGGCGGACGCATGCAAAGCAATGAGGTGCATGCCCTGTCGATCAAGGCCTACACTCCCGCCGAGTGGGCCGTCCTCACCGCGCAATAATCAGGCGCCAAGCACGCAGAACAAAACGCATGGACAAACTCCTCATCAGGGGCGGCAAGCCGCTGGCTGGCACGGTGGAAATTTCGGGGGCCAAGAACGCCGCGTTGCCGGAGCTGTGCGCGGCTCTGCTGACCGCGGACACCGTCACGCTGCAGAATGTGCCCGGCCTGCAGGACGTGGCGACCATGCTCAAGCTGATCCGGAATATGGGGGCCGCCGCGGACCATAGTGACGCGGTACCTGGCACGGTCATCCTGAATGCTGGCGGTTTAAGCTCTCCTGAAGCACCCTATGAACTGGTGAAAACCATGCGCGCCTCGGTGCTGGCTCTGGGGCCGCTGTTGGCGCGCTTTGGCGAGGCTACAGTGTCGCTGCCCGGCGGTTGCGCCATCGGCTCACGGCCGGTGGACCAGCACATCAAGGGTTTGCAGGCCATGGGGGCAAAAATTGTGGTCGAACACGGCTACATGCTGGCCAAATTGCCCGCGGACCTAAAGGGTGGGCGCGCACGCCTGAAGGGCGCGAATATCACCACCGACATGGTCACCGTGACGGGAACTGAAAATTTCCTGATGGCCGCCACTCTGGCCGAGGGCGAAACCATTCTGGAAAATGCTGCGCAGGAGCCCGAGATTGGCGACCTGGCTGAAATGCTCATCAAGATGGGGGCAAGCATTGAAGGCCACGGTACGCGGCGTATCCGCATTCAGGGCGTAGAACGCCTGCACGGCTGCACCCACCGGGTGGTGGCTGACCGGATCGAGGCCGGTACTTTCTTGTGCGCCGTGGCGGCAGCGGGCGGCGACGTGGTGTTAAATCATGGCCGCGCCGACCATCTTGATGCACTCATCGAAAAGCTGGGCGAGGCGGGGGCCACGGTCACTGCGGGCGAGGGCTTCATACGCATCCAGGCCCGGGGCCGCATGAAAGCCCAGTCGTTCCGCACCACGGAATACCCCGGGTTCCCGACCGACATGCAGGCCCAGTTCATGGCACTCAACGCCATTGCCGAAGGCACCAGCACTGTGGCCGAGACGATTTTTGAAAACCGCTTCATGCATGTCAACGAAATGGTGCGACTGGGCGCGAAAATCCAGGTTGACGGCAAGGTTGCAATCATAGAAGGTGTTGAAAAACTTTCTGGGGCGACGGTGATGGCCACTGATTTGCGGGCTTCCGCAAGTCTGGTGATTGTCGGGCTGGTCGCCAGAGGCGAAACACGGGTGGAACGCATCTACCACCTCGACCGCGGCTACGACCAGATGGAAGCCAAGCTGCGTGGCATTGGCGCTGATATCGAAAGAATCAAATGAGCCTCCACGCTCGGCCTTCTGGTTTTATCACGCGTGAATTTCTGGAGACAATCATTTGATTACCTTAGCCCTGTCCAAAGGACGCATCTTCGACGACATCCTGCCGCTGCTCAAAGCGGCCGGTGTCGAGGTGCTGGACGACCCTGAAACATCACGCAAGCTGATTCTGGACACCAACCAGCCTGATCTGCGCGTGGTGCTGGTACGCGCCACTGACGTGCCGACTTATGTGCAATACGGCGGAGCCGATATGGGCGTGGTCGGCAAAGACACCTTGCTCGAATCGGGCAGCCAGGGTCTTTATCAGCCGCTGGATTTGCAAATTGCCCGTTGCCGCATCAGTGTGGCGGTGCGCGAAGGGTTTGATTACGCCGCCGCAGTGCGGCAGGGCTCACGCCTGAAAGTGGCGACCAAATATGTAGCCATTGCCCGCGATTTTTTTGCCACCAAGGGTGTGCATGTGGATATGATCAAGTTGTATGGCAGTATGGAACTCGCACCGCTCACCGGGCTGGCTGACGCCATTGTCGATCTGGTCTCCACCGGAAACACGCTCAAGGCCAATCATTTGGTCGAAGTCGAGCGCATCATGGATATCAGCTCGCATCTGGTGGTGAACCAGACCGCGCTCAAACTCAAACGTGCACCTATCCGCAAACTCATCGATGCTTTCTCGTTGGCTGTTGCCTCATGATCCATTTTCAGAAACGCTATGAATTTAATAGCTACTCTTGAACGCTTATCAAGCTCAACAAGTACTTTTGATGCTCGATTCAAGGCCAGACTGCATTGGTCCGCCGAGGCCGATGCGGCGATCGAGCAGCGGGTGACCGATATTTTGGCCGACGTTCAGCAGCGCGGCGATGCGGCGGTGCTGGAGTGTACTGCCCGTTTTGACGGCTTGAACGCTGCCTCGATGAGCGCGCTCGAGCTCACGCAGGCAGAATTGAAAACCGCGTTTGACGCCATTCCAGCGGCCCAGCGTGACGCGCTGCAGGCCGCCGCAAAGCGCGTGCGCAGCTATCACGAGGCGCAAAAAAAAGCCAGCGGTGAAAGCTGGAGCTATCGCGACGAAGATGGCACACTGCTGGGCCAAAAGGTCACGCCACTCGACCGTGTCGGCATCTATGTGCCGGGCGGCAAAGCGGCTTATCCCTCATCGGTTCTGATGAACGCCATCCCGGCGCACGTGGCCGGCGTGGCTGAAATCATCATGGTGGTTCCCACGCCCAGCGGCGAAAAAAACGCCCTGGTGCTGGCCGCCGCTTATGTCGCCGGCGTCACCCGCGCGTTCACCATTGGCGGCGCGCAGGCGGTGGCCGCGCTGGCTTACGGCACGGCGACCATTCCCGCCGTTGACAAGATCACCGGCCCTGGCAATGCCTATGTGGCGGCGGCCAAACGCCGCGTCTTTGGCACGGTCGGCATCGACATGATTGCCGGTCCATCGGAAATTCTGGTGCTGGCCGATGGCACGACGCCCGCCGAGTGGGTGGCGATGGATCTGTTTAGCCAGGCTGAGCACGATGAGCTGGCCCAAAGCATCTTGCTGTGCCCGGATGCTGCCTACATCGACGACGTGCAGGCGGCGATGAACCGTCTGCTGCCGCAAATGCCGCGCGCCGGGATCATTGCCAAATCGCTCAATGGCCGCGGTGCGCTGATCCACACCCGCAGTATGGAAGAGGCCTGCGCCATCAGCAACCGCATCGCGCCTGAACACCTCGAAGTTTCCAGCCGCGAACCGCATCGCTGGGAGCCCTTGCTCAAACATGCAGGCGCGATTTTCCTTGGGGCCTACACCAGCGAGTCATTAGGCGACTACTGCGCCGGGCCCAACCACGTGCTGCCGACCAGCGGAACGGCACGCTTTTCCAGCCCGTTGGGCGTGTACGACTTTCAAAAGCGTACCAGCCTGATCGAGGTCAGCGAAGCCGGTGCACAGGTTCTCGGAAAAATTGCCGCCGAACTCGCTTATGGCGAAGGTCTGCAGGCGCATGCGCGCGCCGCCGAAATGCGCTTGCAGACCGTCCCCGACATGAGAGTGAACCCATGACAGTTCCTGACTCCACACTGGACCCCAAACTCAAAAAACTGATTCGCCAGGATGTGCAGTCGATGCACGCCTACGCCATTCAGGACTCGGCGGGTATGGTCAAGCTCGACGCGATGGAAAATCCGCACCGCCTGCCAGCCGCGCTGCAAGCGCACCTGGGTCAGCGCCTCGGTGCGCTGGCGCTGAACCGTTATCCGGATGGCCGTGTCAATGACTTGCGCCATGCGCTGGCGGACTATGCCGGGATGCCGGAGGGCTTTGACATCATGCTGGGCAATGGCTCGGACGAGCTGATCGCGCTGCTGGCCCTGGCCTGCGATGTACCTGGTGGCGCCATCCTTGCGCCGCTGCCCGGCTTTGTGATGTACGGCATGAGCGCGCAATTGCAGGGCCTGAAATTTATCGGCGTGTCCTTGACGGCCGACTTTGAGCTCGATGAAACCGCCATGCTGGCCGCTATTGCCGGGCACAATCCATCGATCACATACATTGCCTACCCCAACAACCCCACGGCCAATCTGTGGGACGACGCAGTGATCGAGCACATCATCGACGCCGTCGGCGCGCAAGGTGGTCTGGTGGTGATGGACGAGGCCTACCAGCCGTTTTCCAGCAAGAGCTATATTGACCGCATCGTCAGGCACCAACACGTGCTGCTGCTGCGCACCCTGAGCAAGTTCGGACTGGCGGGCGTACGCATCGGCTACTTGATGGGCCCGAAAGCCTTGATTGCCGAGATCGACAAGGTGCGGCCACCGTACAACGTCAGCGTGCTCAACTACGAGTGCGCGTTGTTTGCGCTGGAACATCGCGATGTGTTTGCCGCGCAGGCGCAGGAGCTGGTCGCGCAGCGCGCGCTGTTGTTTGCCGCGCTCAGTGCCATGAAGGGCGTCAAGGCCTGGAAAAGTGATGCCAACATGATTCTGGTGCGCGTATCGGACGCCGCCAAAACCTTTGAGGGCATGAGACAGCGCAAGGTGCTGGTCAAAAACGTTTCTAAAATGCATCCTTTACTGGCCAATTGCTTGCGCCTGACGGTCGGCACCACTGAAGAAAATGTGCAAATGCTTGCGGCGCTTGAAAAATCCCTATGACCCTCTCCTCTCCTGTTCCCAGCATGGCTTCGCGTACCGCGCAGGTCACGCGCAATACGGCCGAGACTCAAATCACCGTCAAGCTCAACCTCGACGGCACTGGCCAGGCCAGGCTGTCCACCGGCATCGGTTTTTTTGACCATATGCTCGACCAGATCGCCCGCCATGGTCTGATTGATCTGGACATTCAGGCCGAGGGCGACCTGCATATCGACGGTCACCACACGGTGGAAGACGTCGGCATCACGCTGGGGCAGGCCGTGGCTCAGGCCGTGGGCGACAAAAAAGGCTTGCGCCGTTATGGGCACGCTTATGTGCCGCTCGATGAGGCGCTGTCGCGCGTGGTGATTGATTTTTCGGGGCGCCCCGGTCTGGACATGAACGTGCCCTTCAAATCCGGCATGATTGGCACTTTTGACAGCCAGCTCGCTCATGAATTCTTCCATGGCTTTGTCAATCATGCCTTTGTGACGCTGCACATCGACAACCTCAAAGGCGAAAATGCCCATCATCAGGCCGAAACCGTGTTCAAGGCCTTCGCCAGAGCCTTGCGCATGGCGCTGGAAATCGATCCGCGTGCTGCGGGAGTGATTCCTTCGACCAAGGGTTCGCTGTAAAAGGCGTTGCCACTGGATGAACGCAGTTCTAGAATATTTTGGCCTTTAGCCCATAAAATGCGGGTGTAAGTAGCTATTAAAATAATAGCAAATAATTCTTCGAATGTCCAAGTTGAAAACAGTAGCGGTAGTTGATTACGGCTCGGGCAATCTGCGCTCGGTGTCGCAAGCTGTCCAGCATGTGGCCCAAGGCAGCGGCTACGAGGTTGTGGTCACTTCGCGTGCGCAGGACGTGCTGGATGCTGAACGCGTGGTGCTGCCCGGCCAGGGCGCCATGCACGACTGCATGCGCGCCCTCGCCGAATCAGGCTTGCTGGAAGCGGTGCTGCATGCCGCTGCCCACAAGCCGTTGTTTGGCGTGTGCGTCGGCATGCAGATGATGCTGGACAACAGCCACGAAGGGCTTGACGGCGCCGCAACGCCCGGCTTGGGCCTGATCCACGGCGATGTCGTCAAGTTTGATCTGGCAGGGAAAATCCAGCCCGATGGCAGCCGCTACAAAGTGCCGCAAATGGGCTGGAATCAGGTTAAGCAGGCCAGCCCAAAGCATCCGCTGTGGGCGGATGTGCCCGACGGAGCGTATTTTTATTTCGTTCACAGTTTTTACGCTCGACCGTCGGATACGCGCCACATCGCAGGCATTACCGACTACGGCGCACCCTTTGCTGCAGCGATTGCACGCGATAATATTTTTGCCACCCAATTCCACCCCGAGAAAAGCGCCGAGCATGGGTTGGCTCTGTACCGAAACTTTTTGCACTGGCAGCCTTGAATGCATCGCAACTGCGTAATATTTTTCCTTTCTTGTTAACTCTGGTTTCGTTTTTATTGACTGCATCATGCTACTCATCCCCGCGATTGACCTGAAAGACGGTCACTGCGTTCGCCTTAAACAGGGCGACATGGATCAATCCACCACTTTCAGTGAGGACCCGGCCGCCATGGCACGCAGTTGGGTCGACAAAGGTGCGCGTCGTCTGCACCTGGTCGATTTGAACGGCGCGTTTGCGGGCAAGCCCAAAAATGAGACGGCCATCAAGCGCATCCTGGCGGAAGTGGGCAGCGAAATCGACGTGCAACTCGGCGGCGGCATTCGTGATCTCGACACCATTGAGCGCTACCTCGACGCCGGCCTGCGCTACGTCATCATCGGCACTGCAGCCGTCAAAAACCCAGGCTTTCTGCAGGACGCCTGCACCGCCTTTGGCGGCCACATCATCGTCGGTCTCGATGCGAAAGACGGCAAGGTCGCCACCGACGGCTGGAGCAAGCTGACCGGCCACGAAGTGGTCGATCTGGGCAAAAAATTTCAGGATTATGGTGTTGAGTCGATTGTCTATACCGACATTGGTCGCGACGGCATGCTCAGCGGTATTAACATCGAAGCGACGGTCCGGCTGGCGCAGGCCTTGACGATCCCGGTGATCGCTTCGGGCGGCCTGTCGAGCCTGGCCGATATCGAAGCGTTGTGCGCCGTGGAAGACGAAGGCATTGACGGCGTCATCTGCGGACGTTCCATCTACAGCGGCGACCTGGACTTTGAGGCGGCTCAGGCGCGGGCTGACGAACTCAATGGCTGATGATGCCGCCTGACACAAAAGAGATTCGTGATGTTGAAGATGACCACGCCTCTTGGGTGGCCGCATACAAGCGGGCGTTGTCATTTATTGAGGTCAAGATTCCCGTCAATGTCAGAAAAATTCTCGTTGGCCATTGCCGCGCTCCTGGTCGGCGATTGAGCGTGCTTGAAATGGGGCAAATAGCGGGATACATAGGAACACGGGCCGGCAGTCTGCAATATGGACTGTTTGCCGGGATGCTGTCCGACTCCATGAAAATGGAGTCGCCAGGGGGTGACAAAATTTCGGCCATAGGTGAGTGGGACAAAACTCCTGATGAGCGAGGCCACGGTGGTTGGGTCATATATGACGAGTTGGCCATTGCGCTGGAAGAGTTGGGCTGGGTTACTCCCGAAACCGTGCCGAAACAGGAACAAGACTTTTCTTTCGCTGATTTGACCACCACTAGATTGGCCGAAACGACTCTAAGAGTTGGACAGGACATCTTTCGCAGTGAACTGTTGAACTATTGGGGTGCTTGTGCTGTTACCGGCTGTGACGTGAGCGAAATTTTGATTGCTTCGCATATCGTGCCGTGGTCGGAGTCTGGTGATCAAGAGCGTTTGGATGTTTATAACGGGCTGCTGTTGACGCCTAATCTGGACCGACTGTTCGATCGTTACCTCATCAGTTTTGATGAATCCGGCTTAATTCAGATTGCTCCCTCCCTGCCTATGGCATCTTTAATAGCGCTGGGCGTACATTCACAATTGAAACTAATCAATCTCGCGCCAGAACATATTCCTTATCTAAAAAGGCATTTAAGCCATTTTCGAGAATTGCAAAAATGCTAACCAGTCGCATCATTTCCTGCCTCGATCTCGCCGCTGAACGCCATAGGCGCACCCATGACTGACGACATCCGCTGGCAGCAACGTCTGTCGAGCTACCAGCGCGCGCTGGCACAACTTCGAGCTGCGGTCAGTCTTCGCCAAAGCAGGCCGCTGAGTGAGCTGGAGCAGCAGGGGCTGATTCAAGCCTTTGAATTCACGCACGAGCTGGCCTGGAATGTGATGAGAGACTACCTGCGTAGCTTGGGCCAAGAAGGGCTGATGGCCTCTCGCGATTCCACTCGTGCTGCCTTTGCGGCTGGTTTAATTGTTGATGGCGAGACCTGGATGGACATGATCATCAGTCGAAATCTTTCTTCCCATACCTACAACGTTGCTACAGCGAACGCACTGACCCTCAAGATCGCCGAAACCTACGCGGCTTTGTTTGTTGAGTTTGAGAAAAAAATGCAGAATGTCTAACGTCATGCCTCCACCTGTGTCTGTTTCGCAAGCTTCGGTCCTTCTAGGCGCTGATGCAGAGTTTGGTTTGTCAGCGCGGGCCTTGGTTTCGCTACGGTCCCTGTTCGCAACCCAGCCCTTGATTCGAAGGGCCATCGTCTATGGTTCACGCGCCAAAGGCAATTATCGCCCGGGCTCTGACATTGACATTACGCTGGATGCGCCCGACCTTGGTTTCGATGCGTACTTGCGCTTGTGTTCGAAGGCTGACGACCTGATGCTGCCGTGGCGGATTGATCTCTCTTTGTTGCCTCAAATCGACAATCCGGATTTGCTTGACCACATTGAGCGAGTCGGTAAACCACTCTGGATCAAAAAAGATTAATCATGCTCGCCAAACGCATCATCCCCTGCCTGGACGTGACCGGTGGCCGCGTCGTCAAGGGCNNCAGGGTGCCGACGAGCTGACTTTCCTGGACATCACTGCCACCAGTGACGGGCACGACCTGATCTTGCCTATCATTGAAGCCGTGGCTTCGCAGGTGTTCATCCCGCTGACGGTGGGCGGCGGTGTGCGCACGGTCGAGGACGTGCGCCGCCTGCTTAATGCTGGCGCCGACAAGACCAGCTTTAACTCGGCTGCGCTGGCCAACCCCCAGGTGATCGACGATGCGTCGGCCAAATATGGCTCGCAGTGCATCGTCGTGGCGATTGATGCCAAGCGCCGCAGCGAAGAAGACGCCAGAGCCCGCGGCCCTGGCTGGGACGTGTACAGTCACGGCGGCCGCAAAAATACCGGTTTGGATGCCGTGGCCTGGGCGACCGAAATGGCGCGGCGCGGCGCGGGCGAAATACTGCTCACCAGCATGGACCGCGATGGCACAAAATCGGGCTTTGACTTGGCGTTGACACGCGCCGTGAGCGATGCCGTCAGTGTGCCGGTGATCGCCTCCGGCGGAGTTGGCAATCTCGATCATCTGGCCGACGGCATACAGATAGGCGGCGCCGATGCGGTGCTGGCCGCCAGCATTTTCCATTACGGCGAATACACCGTGCAGCAAGCCAAGCTGCACATGGCCGGACGTGGCATTCCGGTACGGCTTTAATTTACAGGCCTTTTCTGCCTCCAACCCATTCATAACGGGCTAAGAAGCCTGCCCGAGCCGTTCACAATCGCCGACAATGCAAATCATGAATTGGTTAGACAGCATCCGTTGGGACGACAAGGGCTTGGTGCCCGTGATTGCGCAGGAAGCTGCCAGCGGCGATGTGCTGATGTTTGCCTGGATGAACCGCGAAGCGCTGCAAAAAACCGCCGAACTGGGTCAGGCGGTGTATTTCAGCCGTTCGCGCGGGCGCTTGTGGCATAAGGGCGAGGCGTCCGGCCATTGGCAGACCGTGCATGAAATCCGGCTCGATTGCGACAATGATGTGATTTTGCTCAAGGTAACGCAACTGGGGCACGAACCAGGCATTGCCTGCCACACCGGTCGTCATAGCTGCTTTTTCCAGCTTTACAAAGAAGGCCAGTGGGTCGCCAGCGAACCGGTCTTGAAAGACCCGGACAGCATCTACAAGTAATGGGCACTTAAGAAAATATGTCCTCCAACGATACCCTTCAGCGCCTGGCGCAAATCATCGAAAGCCGCAAACCGGCGCGCGGCGGCGATCCGGATAAAAGTTACGTGGCGCGCCTGCTGCACCGGGGACCCGACGCCTTCCTGAAAAAGATCGGTGAGGAAGCCACCGAGACCGTGATGGCCGCCAAGGATATTGACCACGGCGGTGCCACCTCCGAACTGAAAGGCAAGCTGGTCGGAGAAGTCGCTGACCTGTGGTTTCATAGCCTGATTGCATTGGTCCACTACGGCCTGACGCCTGCTGACGTGATGGCCGAGCTGGAGCGTCGCGAGGGCACCAGCGGCATTGAGGAAAAGGCGCTGCGCAAGGCGCAGCACCGTGATCTTCAGGGATCGGCTGAAAAGCCCTAAATTAAGATTTGCATCATGGAAACCGATCTGGCTGAATTCGAAAGCAAAACCCCCAACGACCGCACCGTCATGCATGTGCTGTATGGCCTGCACACGCTGGCCTGGTTCAGCGGCGGCATTTTTGCGGTAATCGCGCTCATCATCAACTACATCCGGCGCGCCGACGAGACTGATGCGCTGTACATTGATCATCACAACTACATGATTCGTACCTTCTGGTGGACGCTGCTGTGGCTGGTGTTGTTGTCGCCGCTGTGGCTGCTGGTGTTGCCGGGCATGATTGTCTATGGCATTGTCTGGCTCTGGTACCTGTACCGCTGCATCCGCGGCTGGCTGCGTTTTGACAGCAACCGCCTCACCTGAAAAACTTTCTTTAGAGTTGTTCCATGAGCCCATCCGACCACTGCATTTTCTGCAAGATAGCCGCAGGCGCCATTCCCAGCTGCAAGGTGTATGAGGATGATGAACTGTTTGCGTTTCATGACATCAAGCCCTGGGCACCGGTGCATTTTTTGATCATTCCGAAGGTGCACATCCCGTCGCTGGCGCAGGTCGGACCCAAGCACGAAGCGCTGCTTGGGCGCATGATGGTGCTGGCGCCCCAACTGGCGCTGGCGCAGGGCTGCAACCCCTATCCCGAAGGTGGTTTCCGCGTCATGGCCAATACTGGCGCTGAAGGCGGTCAGGATGTGCATCATCTGCATATTCATGTCATGGGCGGCCCCCGGCCCTGGCTGAAAGGTTAGCAGGGATTTTTAATAAGCGGGTCAGGGAACCCGTGGGCTGGCAGAGGCACTAACCCACAGACCAATGGGTGTAATTGGAGGCTCTGAGTCGGGGCCTTTAGAATCGGGTGAGTTGTCTGTAAATTCGCAAAACCTGTAATGACGGAATAGGAGCAAATCATGGGTGGACTTTCCATTTGGCACTGGTTGATTGTGCTGTTGATCGTGGTGATGGTATTTGGCACCAAAAAGCTTAAAAACATGGGTAGTGACCTGGGCAGTGCGGTCAAGGGATTCAAGGAGGGCATGAGAGATGGTGGGCAGGCTGACGCTGACGACAAGCCCGCGGTCCCGGTCGGTCAGGTCACCAATTCCCAGGCGGCCGACACGTCTGGCAAGACCACCATTGATGTTGAAGCCCGGCAAAAGTCCTGAGCACGCCACGGGTTGAAGTTTGCGCGTCTGACTTGCGATGATTGATTTAGGCATTTCCAAATTGGCATTGATCGGTGCCGTGGCGCTGATCGTGATCGGGCCGGAGAAACTGCCGCGCGTGGCCCGCACCGTGGGCATGCTGCTGGGCAAGGCGCAGCGCTATGTCGCCGATGTCAAGCAGGAAGTGAACCGGTCAATGGAACTTGATGAACTCAAGAAAATGAAAGAGACCGTTGAGGGTGCGGCTCGCGATGTTGAAAGATCGATCCAGACCCATGCCAGTGAATTCGAGAAATCATTTGCTGACGCGGCCGAGGTTGCTGCCAGCGCATCCAGCACCGAATTGTCCGGTTTCGAGATATTTCCAGAATACCGGCATCCAAGAAAGAAGTGGCGACTCAAGCAGGGTGCGACACCGCAGTGGTACAAGGCCCGTTCGGGTGTGCGCACCAAGGCGCTGTCCGGAGCTGCCCGGGTGGCACGTTTCCGCCCGCAACCGGGACGCAATGCCTGATTTTTTCGATTTTCCTTTTGATTTTTCCTTGTTTGCGTGCACTCTGGCGCACCCTTTTCAGCGCAAAACTCCTTCATGAGCGACCCCCACACCGACAAGCCTGACGAACTCGCAGGCACCGAGCAACCCTTTGTGCAGCACCTGGTGGAGTTGCGCGACCGGATGATCAAGGCGGTGATAGCGATTGGTATCGCCGCGGCTGTCCTGGCGCTGTTTCCCGGCCCCAGCGCGCTGTATGACCTGATGGCAGCGCCGCTAATTGCCAGCCTGCCGAAGGGAGCCACGCTGATTGCCACGAATGTTGTCTCGCCATTCGTGGTGCCAATCAAGATTCTTTTCATGGCCGCCTTCATGGTTGCGCTGCCGGTGGTGCTCTATCAGGTTTGGGCCTTCATTGCCCCCGGTCTTTACTCGCACGAGAAAAAACTGGTCATGCCGCTGGTGGTTTCAAGCACCGTGCTGTTTTTTGTCGGCGTGGCGTTTTGTTACTACTTTGTGTTTGGCAAGGTGTTCAGGTTCATCCAGAGCTTTGCTCCCAAATCGATCACTGCCGCGCCAGACATTGAGGAATACCTCAACTTCGTGCTTGGCATGTTCCTGGCATTCGGTCTGGCATTCGAGGTGCCGATTGCTGTGATTCTTCTGGTGCGCATGGGCGTGCTCAGCGTTGCCCAGTTGCGTCAGTACCGCAGCTATTTCTGGGTGCTTGCAGCCGTTGGTACGGCGCTGGTCACGCCCCCTGACGCGGGCTCAATGATCATGCTGCTCATGGTCGTGGGTGGGCTGTATGAGATGGGTATTGTGGCGGCGCAGGTGTTCATCAAGCACACCAAAGCGACCGAAGGCGACAGTGACACGGAGGCTGCCAAGCCCTGAAATCGCCGAATCCTCAACGCTGAATCTTCGGCCGCTGGCGCTTGCCCGGCGTCACCGAGATATTGGTCTGACGGTCTTCGCGCAGCACGGTCAATGGTGCCGGCATGCCGGGCGTAAGGGTTGCCACGGCGGTCAGTAACTGGCTCACATTGCCGACGGTCTTGCCATTGACCGCGGTGATCACGTCGCCGGGCCGGATACCGGCCTGTGCGGCGGGGCCGTTTTGCAGCACGCCGGTGATCATGACACCGCCCGTTTTCGCGGCATCGGGCTTCAGGCCGAAGGTGGCGGCCAGCTCGGGGTTCAGATCTTGCGGTTCCACGCCAATCCAGCCGCGCGTGACTTGGCCGTCTTTCACGATGCTTTCCAGCACCTGTTTGGCGGTGGACACGGGAATGGCGAACCCGATGCCCATGGAGCCGCCCGAGCGCGAGTAGATCGCGGTGTTGATGCCCATCAGGTTGCCGTGGATATCGACCAGCGCCCCGCCCGAGTTGCCGGGGTTGATGGCTGCGTCGGTTTGAATGAAGTTCTCGAAGGTGTTGATGCCAAGCTGGTTGCGCCCCAGTGCGCTGACGATGCCGCCGGTCACGGTCTGGCCTACGCCAAAGGGATTGCCGATGGCCAGCACCGGGTCGCCCACTTGCAGTGCATCGGAATTTCCCAGCACGATGACGGGCAGTTTGTCGAGTTCGATCTTGAGAATGGCCAGGTCGGTGTCGGGATCCGTGCCAATGACCTGGGCCTTGGCCTTGCGCGTGTCATTGAGGACCACCTCAATGTCGTCGGCACCTTCGACCACATGGTTGTTGGTCAGAATGTAGCCAGCGGCGCTGACGATGACGCCGCTGCCCAGTCCGGCCTGCGGCTCGCCCGAGCCCTGTTCGCCGAAGAAAAATTTGAACCACGGATCGTCTGCGGACGGGTTTCGCTCCGCCGTCTTGCTGGTATTGATGCTGACCACCGCGCCGGAAGCGGTTTTGGCGGCCAAGGCGAAGCTGCCGACCGGACTGGTGCCGTGCGGCATCAGTCCGGTCGGGGCTTCGATCACGGACACGCCGCCCATCGGGGCGCCTCTGTCGAGCCACTGCGGCTTGAGCGTTGCCACCACAAAATAAGCCGCCACCAGGATGGTAACGGTCTGGGAAAACAGGAGCCAGGTGCGCTTCATGGTTATCAATGCCTGAAAATCTGAAAATCTGGAAGCCAGCGCAAAACGCGTGCTGTGATTGTCTCTCAAGCTGAGACAATCGACCCATGAACATTGCCCAGTCATCGCACCGTCAAGAACTTTTGCTTGCCTTTGATACCTTGTTGCAACCCGAGCGTTTCAAAGACTACGGCCCCAATGGGTTGCAGGTGGAGGGGCGCGCGCAGATTCGAAAAATCATTTCAGGCGTCACGGCCAGCCGCGCCCTGATTGAAGCGGCGATTGACGCGCAGGCTGACGCGATTTTTGTGCATCATGGGCTGTTTTGGCGTGGTCAGGACGGCTGTGTGACGGGCTGGATGAAGCAGCGGCTCGCGCTGCTGCTGGCCCACGACATTAACCTGTTCGCTTACCATCTGCCGCTCGATGTCCACCCGGAATGGGGCAATAATGCGCAACTGGGCCTGAAATTGGGGCTGAAGGCCACCGCGCGTTTTGGCGAACAGGACTTGGGCTTTTTGGGCGAGCGGGCGGATGGCGGCAGCTTTGCCAGCGCCGCGGCACTGGCTGATCACTTAAAAAATATATTAAATCGGCCTGTAGTCCAGGCAGGGCAGGCGCAAGGAGCTGTAAAGACCATAGCGTGGTGCAGCGGCGGAGCGCAGGCTTATTTTGAAGCGGCGATTGCAGCCGGCGCCGACGCTTTCATCACCGGCGAAATTTCCGAGCCGCAAGCGCATTATGCGCGCGAGATGGGCGTGGCCTTCATCGCCTGTGGCCACCATGCGTCGGAGCGTTACGGCGCCCCAGCCGTTGCGGCGCAGGTGGCGGCAGCATTCGGTCTGGACCACCAGTTCATTGATATTGACAACCCGGCATGAATAAACCTTTTCTTATTACCATGGGCGATGCCGCTGGCATCGGCCCGGAAATCATCGCAAGGGCATTTCGTGAGTCACCGGCCGACATGGCTGGCTGCGTCGTCGTCGGAGATGTGGCAACGCTGCGTCGCGCGGCTGCGCTGATGGCTCAGGTCACGGAGACGCTGGCGCTGCCGGTCGCGCAGCTCGATGCGCTGGCCGATTGGGGCTCGGTACCGCCGAACTGCATTGGTGTGCTACAACAATGTGAGCTGTCCGTTCCCGTTTCGTATGGTCTGGTGAGCGATGTTTCTGGAAGAGTCGCGGCTGAATGCATTGTCTGGGCGGCCCGCGCCGTGCTCGCGGGCGAGGCGGCCGCCATGGTCACAGCGCCAATTCACAAGGAGGCGCTGGCGGCGGCGGGCGGCTGGGTCGCCGCTTTCCCGGGTCACACCGAAATGCTGCAGGCCGAAGCTGCCGCGTTTCTGGGCCAGCCCGTGAGCGAGGTGCCGGTACGCATGATGCTGGCCAATGACGAACTGAAAATCGTGCTGGTAAGTATCCACATGTCGCTGCGCCGTGCCGTTGAGGCCGTAACCTTTGCGAGCGTTCTGCAAACCTTGCGCATCACGCACCAAGCGCTAAGCGCCAGCCTGGGGCGCTCACCCCGCATCGCAGTGGCGGGCCTGAACCCGCATGCTGGCGAAGGCGGGTTGTTTGGCAGCGAGGAGCAGACCATCATTGCCCCGGCCATCGCTTCGGCGCGCGCTGAAGGCCTCAATGTCCATGGCCCATTCGCACCCGACACCGTCTTCATGCGGGCGCGCCACGCCCCCGGCAAGCCGGGTGAGTTTGATGTGGTGGTCGCGATGTACCATGATCAGGGACTAATTCCGATCAAATACCTCGGCGTGGAGCAGGGCGTGAACGTCACGCTGGGGCTGCCACTGGTGCGCACCAGCCCCGATCACGGCACGGCGTTTGACATTGCCGGCACGGGCAGGGCCGATGCTTCCAGCCTGATCGCCGCCATCCGCATGGCACGCCAGTTGGCGGGTCAATAGAAACTGGTTTTCCCCAAATCAGGTAGAGCGCAACCAGCTATCTGATTGATTGCGATGGCGCAGTCCCAGGATGCGTGGTGGATGCCTATTTTTTAAGACTGTCGCGGATTTCGCGCAGCAGCAAGATGTCTTCGGCTGGTGCGGGCGGGGCTGCGGGCGGGGTTTCCCTCTTGAGGCGATTCATCTGCTTGACCATCATGAAAACGATGAACGCCAGGATGATGAAGTTCAGCGCCACCGTGATGAAGTTGCCGTAGGCGAATACGGCGCCGAGCTTTTTGGCCTCGGTCAGCGGCAGCCCGCCCGCCTGCCCGGCCAGCGCGACGTAGTAGTTGGAGAAGTCGAGCCCGCCAAAGATCTTGCTGACCAGCGGCATGATCAGGTCGCCGACGATAGAATCGACGATCTTGCCGAAGGCGCCGCCGATGATCACGCCTACGGCCAAGTCGATCATATTGCCCTTGACGGCAAATTCCTTGAATTCCTTCGTCATTCCCATAAAGTTCTCCTGTGGTTTAGGGTTTCGCCGTGGCGACTTTCGCTAGATCATTATCGGGGCCCCTTTGCAAAGGATACAGAGATGGGACTGAGAGCGTCATTCTATGCAGTACCTCGGACGCCGGTTCCATGTCTTGAAAACCGGCTTCGCGCTCCGCTACAATTACAGATTAACTTCACCAAGCCTTTTTTCAAGCCAGTTCTTGAAGGATTTTCATGACCCAAGAAAGCGTAAATGGTGTGCCGCATGGTGCTCCGTTGGATAAAGACAAGAGAAACTGGATACTCGCCACCTGTGCCGTGGGCGGCGCTGGTGTTGTTGCTGTTGCCGTGCCCTTTGTCAACAGTCTCGAACCGTCCGAAAAAGCCAAGGCTGCCGGTTCTGCCGTGGAAGTTGATATCTCGGCTCTGAAACCGGGCGAAAAAATGACGGTTGAGTGGCGCGGCAAGCCGGTGTGGATCATGAAACGCACCCCTGAGCAACTGGCCACATTACCCAAAAATGACTCCTTGCTGGCCGACCCGCACTCGAAGCGCAATTTGCCTGACTGGACACCCGAATACGCGCGCAATGAAACCCGTTCCATCAAGCCCGAAACGCTGGTG
Organism: Polaromonas sp. UBA5171; assembly: GCA_002413395.1. Lineage (GTDB taxonomy): Bacteria > Pseudomonadota > Gammaproteobacteria > Burkholderiales > Burkholderiaceae_C > Polaromonas. Next base: position 23,057 of record DHWX01000055.1, read on the forward strand.
GTGGTGGGCATTTGTCCGCACCTGGGCTGCTCACCTTCCGATAAATTTCAGTTCGGCGCGCAGCCTTCATTGCCGGATAACTGGGATGGCGGTTGGCTTTGTCCCTGCCATGGCTCGACCTTCGACTTGGCTGGCCGTGTCTACAAGAACAAGCCCTCACCCGACAATCTGGAAGTGCCCCCGCACATGTATCTGTCAGACTCAAGACTGCTGATTGGCGATGACAAAAAGGCCTGAAGGCGTGCCAAGGTTTTCAACAAACCTGGCAGCCGACGCGGCCTGATCTCCTTTCCTGTTAGCTCAGCATTGCAGCAAGCGCTCGCCAAAGAACCCCACCGAACCAGGATCAGTTATGGCTGAATTCAAAGATATCTCTCCCGATGCCCCCTTCGCTGTCAAAGCGATGAACTGGGTCGATAACCGCTTTCCCGCCACCAAGCTCTTCAAGGAGCATATGAGCGAGTATTACGCGCCGAAAAATTTCAACTTCTGGTACATCTTTGGTTCGCTCGCCATGCTGGTGCTGGTCATCCAGATTGTCACCGGCATTTTCCTGACGATGCACTACAAGCCTGACGCGGCGTTGGCGTTTGGTTCGGTTGAGTACATCATGCGAGACGTGCCTTGGGGCTGGCTGATCCGCTACATGCACTCGACGGGTGCGTCGGCCTTTTTCATTGTGGTTTATCTGCACATGTACCGTGGGTTGCTTTACGGCAGCTATCGCAAGCCGCGCGAACTGATCTGGATTTTTGGTTGCGCCATTTTTCTGGCGCTGATGGCCGAGGCGTTCATGGGTTATTTGCTGCCATGGGGCCAGATGAGTTACTGGGGCGCTCAGGTGATCGTGAACCTGTTTTCCGCGATTCCCTTCATTGGCCCAGATCTGTCGTTGCTGCTCCGTGGCGACTATGTGGTCGGTGATGCGACGCTGAATCGTTTCTTCTCCTTCCATGTGATCGCCGTGCCGCTGGTGCTTCTGGGCCTCGTGGTGGCGCACATCATTGCGCTGCACGAAGTGGGCTCCAATAACCCTGACGGCGTGGAGATCAAGGGCCCGAACGCGCCGCGCGATGCCAATGGCCATCCGCTTGACGGCATACCGTTTCATCCCTACTACACGGTGCACGATATTTTTGGCGTCAGCCTGTTCTTGATGGTTTTCTCGGCCATTATCTTTTTCGCGCCCGAGTTGGGCGGCTATTTCCTTGAGCCCAACAACTTTATCCCTGCCAATCCGCTGCAAACGCCTTTGCACATTGCTCCAGTCTGGTATTTCACCCCTTTCTACTCCATGCTGCGTGCCATTACCAGCGAGATGGTGTATGCGCTGATTGCCTGTGTGCTGGCCGGTGCGGTGACTGGCGTGGTGAAGGCCAAGGTCGCCAATTTGTTCAAGGCCGTCATAGTGGGCGCTGCCGTGGTGCTGATCGCCGCGATGCTGATGATTGATGCCAAGTTCTGGGGTGTGATGGTGATGGGCGGTGCTGTCATCATCCTGTTTTTTCTGCCCTGGCTGGACCGTAGCGAAGTCAAATCCATTCGCTACCGTCCAGGCTGGAACAAAGTTCTGTATGGCATTTTTGTGATCAATTTTCTGGTTCTTGGCTACCTGGGAATGGAGCCACCTTCAACGATTGGTGGGCGCGTGTCGCAGGCTGGAACCTTGTTTTACTTTGGCTTCTTCCTATTGATGCCCTGGTGGAGCCGACTGGGTACTTTCAAGCCGGTCCCAAGCCGCGTGACGTTTTCAGCCCACTGAGCCGAAAGAGACTGTAACCATGAAAAAATTGATTCTTGCACTGACTCTTGCGCTTGGTCTGGTGGCTGGTGCGCAGGCTGCGGAAGGTGGCCTTGTCTGGGACAAGGCGCCTGCCAAAACCAACGATTTGGCCGCCCTGCAAAATGGTGCCAAGCTGTTTGTCAACTACTGTCTGAACTGTCACTCGGCAGCCTTCATGCGCTTCAATCGCCTGAAAGATATCGGTCTGACCGACCAGCAAATCAAGGACAACCTGCTTTTTACCACTGAAAAGGTGGGCGAAACCATGCAGGCTGCGATCGATCCGAAGCAGGCCAAGGCATGGTTTGGTGCGACACCACCCGATTTGACGGTGATTGCGCGTTCGCGTTCCGGCGCTGGTGGATCGGGCGCGGATTACCTTTACACCTACCTGCGCACCTTTTACCGCGACGACGCCAAGGCCACCGGATGGAACAACCTGGCGTTCCCCAATGTAGCCATGCCGAACGTGCTGTGGGAACTGCAGGGTGAGCGCAAGCCCGTGTACGCTGAACAGGAAGAAGGCGGCCACAAGGTTGAAGTGTTTAAAGGCTGGCAGCAGGTGACACCCGGCACCATGACGCCGCTGCAATACGATCAGGCCGTCGGGGATCTCGTGGGTTACCTGCAGTGGATGGGCGAGCCGTCTCAAAACATCCGGGTTCGGGTCGGCGTCTGGGTGATGATTTTTCTTCTTTTGCTAACCTTTGTTGCCTGGCGCCTGAATGCGGCATACTGGAAAGACGTCAAGTAATTTTTTGCCGATGAATGTGCCGTGGCTGCGCCTCGGTACGCATCGGCCTCTTCGGAGTGGAAGGTCCCAGATTCTGATTCTTGGCCTCCACTCTTTTGTTTTCAGGAGTTCCGAATCATGATGGTCCTATATTCGNNAATTCATGATGGTCCTATATTCAGGCACAACCTGCCCCTTCTCGCATCGCTGCCGTTTTGTACTGTTTGAAAAAGGCATGGATTTCGAAATCCGTGACGTGGATCTATACAACAGGCCGGAAGACATCAATGTCATGAACCCGTACGGCCAGGTGCCGATTCTGGTCGAGCGTGACCTGATTCTGTATGAATCGAACATCATCAACGAATATATCGACGAGCGCTTTCCACACCCGCAGCTTATGCCCGGTGACCCGGTTGATCGTGCGCGGGTTCGGCTGTTCCTGCTCAACTTTGAAAAAGAGCTGTTTGTTCATGTCAGTACGCTGGAATCCCGTGCCGCCAAAGGCAACGAAAAAGCGCTTGAAAAGGCCCGCGCGCATATCCGCGACCGCTTGACGCAACTGGCGCCGATTTTCCTGAAAAACAAATTCATGCTGGGCGACAATTTTTCCATGCTCGACGTGGCGATTGCCCCCTTGCTCTGGCGCATGGACTACTACGGCATTGACTTGTCGAAAAATGCCGCGCCGCTGCTCAAGTACGCCGAGCGCATTTTTTCGCGCCCTGCCTACATTGAAGCGCTGACACCCTCCGAAAAGGTCATGCGCAAGTAATTGCGGCAGCGAACTCGGGGCTGAATTCATGAACGTGCTGGACTCCATATCAACGCGGCCGTACCTGATACGGGCCTTGTATGAGTGGTGCACCGACAACGGCTTCACGCCCTATGTGGCCGTGTCAGTGGATGAGACGGTGCAGGTGCCGCGTGAGTATGTGAAGAATAACGAGATCGTCCTCAACATCAGTTTTGATGCAACCAGTTCGCTGCAGTTGGGCAACGATTTCATTGAGTTCAAGGCGCGGTTTGCTGGCAGCCCCCGTGAAATCATGGTGCCCATCAGTCATGTGATTGCCATCTATGCTCGAGAAAATGGGCAGGGCATGGCTTTTCCCATGGTGAATCCTGCAGTTACTCCTGAGGCGGGCTCTGCGGCTGGAACTATGGCTGCGGTCGATCACCCACCTCTCTCAGCCGCGTCGTCGGCTCCTCCGCCAGACACTGCGTTGCCTGCACAGGCATCAGCGGACGAGTCTGAAGGCAAAATCATGCAACTGGTGCCAGAGAGCACGCCGCTCGCTGTCAGGGAGGGCTCTGACTCCCCGGATCCGCCGGAGCCGCCGCCGCGTACCCGGCCCTCACTCAAGCGAGTCAAGTAAAATACACTCATGCCGCTTTAGCTCAGTTGGTAGAGCAACCGCCTTGTAAGCGGTAGGTCGTCAGTTCGATTCCGACAAGCGGCACCATTCATCAGGAAACGTATCAAAATTCCATGCCGGCCCACATTGAATGTGGTAATAAGTGCTATTGCTATAGTAGCTAAGGTCAAACCGGCAGGAAAAAATGAACCGCGCTGGGGGTTCGGCGAGTGATGTGAAGCTACTACTTTTTGGTTATTAGTATCTTCAACCGAATTGCGGTAGCCTTCCAGCCTTTGGCAAGCAGGTGGGCTTGGATGAGTGGGAGCAGTTGGCGGATTTTCGCGGCGGCTGCATTGCCACTCACTAGCAGGCACCAGCTTTCGTCATTGATCGGTCCGGCCATCACGGCGGGGCGCAGGGTTTCAGGAATCAGTGACTCAATCGCCTTGAGCCTGTTGTTGGACTCCTGGACCAGTTTCGCCAGTCGCGTCAGAGAAGGGGAGTTCTCAGCAGCTTGCTGGACACTGAGAGACTGGGAAAGGTACCGGGTTGTATTCACGATTGGCGGGGGTCAAGGCGGGTCAGGGCCGAGCTTTTAAAGAGGTAAACAAGTGCATTTGATTATCACGGATGCGTGGCTGGCGAAAAGTCGGGCCATTTATTTGAGTGGCACAAAACTGGTTTTGGTGGGCTTCATCGCTGCATTGGTGCTGATGTTGGTGTCTGCCAGCCTTTACCAATGGGTATTTCTCAAAGGTGCCCGTGAGGGCTGGCCAGTGGTTGGTTCGTTAGTGAAGCTGGTGGTCAAGGACGAGTTTGCCCAGCGCGACCGTTTTTTGCGCGAAAACCTCGACATGATGGCCAAGCGCGTTGGTGAAATGCAGGCCAAAATGATGCAGCTCGAAGCGCTGGGGGAACGGGTGTCGGGCCTGGCTGGTGTCAATCCGAATGACATCAAGGTCACCCCAGGGAGCGGTGGAGCATTGGTGGCCTCGCGCTCCCTGACGATGGAAGAGTTGCAGGCTACCCTGACCGACCTGGACAAGCTGACTGATCAACGGGTTGACTTGATGACTGTGATGGAGTCGCGTCTGTTTGACCAGAAGCTCAAGAAAATGATGATCCCAACTCAAGAGCCTGTGGTGGGAGGCATTCTTGGTTCACCATTTGGCTGGCGCATTGATCCGCTCAACGGGCGCTCTGCCCTGCACACGGGGCTGGATTTTCCGGCGGCGCCAGGCACTCCCATTCTGGCCGCCGCAGGAGGCGTCGTCGTGACGCAGGAGTATCACCCGGAGTATGGCAACATGATTGAGGTGGACCACGGCAATGACGTGATCACGCGTTACGCGCATTCTTCGCGGGTGTTTGTCAAGAAAGGCGATATTGTGAAACGCGGTCAAAAAATCGCCGAAGTCGGGACGAGCGGACGCTCCACTGGTCCGCACCTGCACTTCGAGGTGCTGGTTCATGGGGTTTTTCAGGACCCGCAAAAATTTTTGATGGCCGGCCGGGCCCTGCCCAAACCGAACTTGGCGGTCGCGCCGCTTTCACAAGCGCGGCTCAACTAGCAGCCTGCCGGGCGGGGTTAAAATTACAGGCTTGCGCGCAGTTGAACTAACTGTGCAGCACCCCACCTAAGTTCCGTACTCAAATAAGGGATTTCAGCCGCATTACCAGCCCACGGGGCAGGATGCGGCCTCGCATTTATGGCTTCCAATATTCTGACCAAAATTTTCGGCAGTCGCAACGACAGGCTGCTCAAAATCTACCGCAAAACCATAGACCGCATCAATGCGCTGGAACTCCAGTACGAGAAGCTCGACGATGATCAGTTGCGCGCCAAAACCCAGGAGCTCAAGGATCGGGTAACGGCAGGTGAGGAACTCGATGCCATTCTTCCCGAAGCGTTTGCGGTGGTGCGTGAAGGTAGCAAGCGCGTCATGAAATTGCGTCACTTTGATGTGCAGTTGCTTGGCGGCATGGCATTGCACAACGGAAAGATTTCGGAAATGGGGACGGGCGAAGGCAAGACCCTCACCGCCACATTGCCGGTTTACCTGAATGCATTAACCGGCAAGGGAGTGCATGTGGTAACGGTCAACGATTACCTGGCCAGCCGTGATGCCCGCTGGATGGGCAAGCTCTACAACTTTCTGGGGTTAAGCGTCGGCATCAATCTTCCCAACATGTCGCGGGAGGAAAAGCAGGTAGCCTACAACGCTGACATTACCTACGGCACGAACAACGAGTATGGGTTTGACTATCTGCGCGACAACATGGTGTATGAAGTGGCTGACCGAGTTCAGCGCGCCCTCAATTACGCCATTGTCGATGAAGTCGACTCGATCCTGATCGATGAGGCGCGCACGCCGCTCATCATCAGCGGCCAAGCCGAAGACCACACCGAGATGTATATTGCGATGAACAAGGTCGTGCCATTGCTGAAGCGTCAGGAGGGCGAGGCTGATCCAAGAACCGGCGAGGGCGTGACCAAACCCGGTGACTACACCATCGATGAAAAAGCGCACCAGGTATTTTTGACCGAACAGGGTCATGAAAATTCCGAAAACATCCTGTTCAAACAGGGTCTTATTGCGCAAGGTGCATCGCTTTATGATCCGGCCAACATTTCATTGATGCACCATTTGTATGCGGCCCTGCGCGCCAATTTGCTGTACCACCGAGACCAGCACTATGTGGTGCAGGGCGGTGAAGTGGTGATTGTCGATGAGTTCACCGGGCGTCTGATGTCGGGTCGCCGCTGGAGCGATGGCTTGCATCAGGCGGTGGAGGCCAAGGAAGGCGTACAGATTCAGGCTGAAAACCAGACGCTGGCGTCGATTACTTTCCAGAACTATTTCCGGCTTTACAAAAAACTGGCTGGCATGACCGGTACCGCAGACACCGAGGCCTATGAGTTTCAGGAAATTTACGGTCTGGAAACCACTGTCATTCCGCCCAACCGGCCCAGCCGCCGGGATGACCAGCTCGATCGCGTTTACAAGACCACGCGCGAAAAGTATGAAGCTGCGATCCAGGATATTCGCGAGTGTTACCAGCGTGGTCAGCCGGTGCTGGTGGGTACGACTTCAATCGAAAACTCCGAGATCATAGACCAACTGCTGGAAAAAGAAAAACTTCCCCACCAGGTGCTCAATGCCAAACAGCATGCCAGCGAGGCGGACATTATTGCGCAGGCGGGTCGCACCAAGATGATCACCATTGCCACCAACATGGCCGGGCGGGGAACTGACATCGTGCTGGGCGGTAATGTTGAAAAACTGATTGAAGCCATCGAAGCGGACGAGTTGATCGATGCGGCCGCTAAAGAAGCCGAAGCCGCGCGCTTGCGTGCGCAGTGGGCGCAGGAACATGAGCAGGTCACGAAGCTGGGCGGTTTACGCATCATCGCAACCGAACGCCACGAGTCACGCCGCATCGACAACCAGTTGCGTGGCCGTTCAGGCCGACAGGGCGACCTGGGTTCATCGCGCTTTTACCTGAGTCTGGACGATTCTCTGATGCGTATTTTTGCGGGAGATCGCGTCAAGTCCATCATGGAACGGCTCAAGATGCCTGATGGTGAAGCGATTGAAGCCGGTATTGTGACGCGGAGTATTGAATCGGCCCAGCGCAAGGTCGAGGCGCGCAACTTTGACATTCGCAAGCAACTGCTTGAATACGACGATGTCGCCAACGACCAGCGCAAGGTGATTTATCAGCAGCGCAATGACATCATGGATGCAAGCAGCCTGCAGGCGCAAATTGCCTCGCTGCGTGAAGGCTGTTTCACCGACTTGACGCGGCAGTACGTGCCGGCGGAAAGCGTCGAGGAGCAATGGGATGTGCCGGGACTCGAAAAAGTACTGCGTGAAGAGTGGCATATTGAGCTTCCCTTGCACCAGGAGCTGGAGGCTGCCGCGGCCCTCACTGATCATGACGTGCTGGAGAAAGTTCTTGCTGCTGCCAATGTGGTATTTGCGAGCAAGGTCGAAAAAATTGGTCAGGAAAATTTCACCCAGTTCGAGCGCATTGTTCTGCTGCAAAGCATAGACAGCCACTGGCGTGAACACCTGAGTGCGCTCGACTACTTGCGCCAAGGCATTCATTTGCGTGGCTATGCGCAAAAGCAACCCAAGCAGGAATACAAGCGTGAAGCTTTTGAGTTGTTTGGCCAGATGCTCGACAGCGTCAAAAATGAAGTGACCAAGATACTGATGACGGTAAAAATTGATTCGGGCGAGCCTCTGGAGCAGGTTGCCGAAGACATGGAAAATCGGGCCGGAAAAATCCTCAATGTCACTTACACGGCGCCAACGGAAACCGGTGAAGTCGAAACCACGGTGGACCAGACGTCGCAAATGCTGGGAGGTGCTACGCTCGTCGGTGCGGTGCCGCGGGTCGGACGAAATGACCCATGCCCTTGTGGTTCCGGCAAAAAATATAAGCTGTGCCACGGCCGGTTGAATTGAGCCGATACCGGGCCTGACTGGTCATTGACGCAGCGGGGCGTAATTGCCGGGCTGCACCACTCGTTTTCTGGAGTCAAGAACATGCCCGTCAATCTGGTCGCCACACCCGCAGCAAGCCTTCATCCGGTGCCCGGCGCGAGATGGGGAGTCACTGAGGCGGGCATTCGCAAGGCGAATCGCAAAGACCTGGCGGTGCTGCTACTGGACGAGGGCGCTTCGGTCGGTGCCGTTTTTACACAAAACCGGTTTTGTGCGGCACCTGTGCAAATCTGCCGTACGCATCTGGCCTCCGCTGCAAACCCGAAGATTCGTGCCATGCTGATCAATACCGGCAACGCCAATGCTGGTACCGGCGATGAGGGTCTGCACCGGGCACTGTCCTGCTGCGTTGCGCTGGCCCATGAACTCCATCTGGCACCTGGGCAAATCCTGCCGTTTTCCACTGGGGTGATCATGGAGCCCTTGCCCCATGAGCGCATTGTGGCCGGGCTGCCCGCCGCGCTGGCGGATGCCCGGGAAGACAACTGGGCCAATGCCGCTGAGTCCATCATGACCACTGACACGGTGGCCAAGGCATTTTCAAGCCGCATTACCTTGGGTGGAAAGGTTGTCACCATGACCGGCATCGCCAAAGGGGCCGGCATGATTCGGCCCAATATGGCGACCATGCTGGGCTTCATCGTGACCGACGCCTGCGTGCCTCAGGCGCTCATGGCGCAGTTGGCTGGGGAATTGGCTGAGGGATCATTCAATCGTATTACCGTCGATGGCGACACTTCCACCAATGATTCCTTCGTGGTGGTAGCAACCAACCGGGCACAACACCCGCCCGTCACTTCGCTGGACAGCACGGATGGCCGGGCTTTGCGTGGCGCCATGCTGGATCTCGCGAAAAAACTGGCACAGGCCATCGTGCGAGACGGCGAAGGTGCCACCAAGTTCATCACCATTGAGGTGGAGGGCGGAAGAACTGGCGCAGAATGCCGGCAAGTGGCCTACGCCATCGCCCACTCTCCGCTGGTCAAAACGGCGTTTTTTGCCAGTGATCCCAATCTGGGCCGCATTCTCGCCGCTGTCGGCTATGCCGGAATCGCCGATCTGGATCAGACCCGGATCACATTGTTCCTTGATGATGTGCTGGTTGTTAAAAATGGCGGCAGAGACGTCGCTTACATCGAAACCGAGGGCCAGCGCGTGATGAAGCAAAGCGAAATAACCGTGCGTGTACTGCTTGGCCGGGGGCAGGCCACCGATACCGTCTGGACCTGCGATTTGTCTTACGACTATGTCAAGATCAATGCGGATTACCGCAGTTAAGGCGTCAGGCAGCGGACCATGAACGAACAGTTTGAACGCCTGCTGAGGCAGATCGAGTCCCTGGCGGCACGAATCGAATCTGTCCTGCCCAAACCTTTGTCAGCGCCTGACTGGAATGCGTCGGTCGCTTACCGCTACCGCAAACGCAGTTCAGGTCATAGCTCGCTGGAGCCCGTCAAACACCTGGGGGTGATGCGCTTGACCGATTTAAGGGAAATTGACGATCAGAAAGAGAAAATTCGGCGCAACACCGAACAGTTTGTCAGCGGCAAGCCTGCCAACAATGTGCTGTTGACTGGAGCGCGCGGTACCGGAAAATCGTCCCTTATCAAGGCTTGTTTGAACGAGTATGCCGCTCGGGGCTTGCGGCTGATCGAGGTGGACAAGGCCGACCTGACCGATTTGCCAGACATCGTGGATGTGGTCTCCGGCCTACCCGAGAAGTTCATCGTTTTTTCTGACGATCTGAGCTTTGAGGAGGGCGAACCCGGCTACAAGGCGCTTAAATCCATTCTTGATGGCTCGATCGCCGCAGCCACCCCGAATGTGCTGATTTATGCCACCAGCAACCGGCGCCACCTGCTGCCAGAGTACATGACGGAAAATCTTACCTACACCCACACTGAAGATGGCGAGGTTCATCCTGGTGAAGTGGTGGAAGAAAAAATTTCCCTGTCGGAGCGATTCGGTTTGTGGGTGAGTTTTTACCCTTTCAGTCAGGACGAGTATCTGAGCATTGTGGCCCAGTGGCTGTCGTCATTCGGTGCTGATGCGCCAGACATTGAGGCCGCCAGACCTGCCTCGCTGGTATGGGCGCTGGAGCGTGGTTCGCGCAGCGGCCGTGTGGCTTACCAGTTTGCGCGTGACTACGCAGGTCGGCGCGCGACCAGTCAAAGCTGATGCCGAGGGGAATTCTGGTTGCTGACGCGAACCTGCCTCGCGCGGGTGGCGCAGATCGCGAGATGGTGGAAGTGGCCGTGGGCGTGTTGATTCAGGCAGATGGCCGATTTCTGCTCACGTCGAGACCTGCTGGCAAGGTTTATGAAGGTTATTGGGAATTTCCTGGGGGCAAACTGGAGCCGGGCGAGAATGTCGAGCAGGCGCTGCGCCGGGAGCTTCAGGAGGAAATTGGTATCACCATCGGTGCCGTGTATCCGTGGAAGGTTGAGCAGGTCGATTACCCGCACGCCCTGGTCCGGCTTAACTTCTGCAAAATTTTTGAATGGACTGGCGAGTTGCAGATGCGTGAACGGCAGTCCTTTGCCTGGCAGCGTTTGCCGGTGCAGGTCAAGCCGGTATTGCCAGGGACCATTCCGGTGTTGAAGTGGTTTGCACAAGAACGCCAGTTTTCCGGGTCTACCAGCACCTAGCGCGGGGTTGCCGCCTGACTGGTAAACAGCCAGTGGTTGCGGGCAGCCAGTACCGCATCCGGATAGGCCGCTTGGCCGCGGGAGCCGTTGTAGCGGCCCAGACCCAAGAAAAGGTCGCCTCTTTCGATGTCGAGATAGTGACGCAGAATGACGCAGCCAAAACGCAAATTGGTTTGCATTTGAAACAGTTTTCCGGCGTCCCCATCGCCAATGACGCGAGCCCAAAACGGCATGACCTGCATGTAGCCGCGTGCGCCGACGCGGCTCACCGCGAATTTGCGAAAGTTGCTCTCGACCTGAATCAGCCCCAGTACCAGCGCCACATCCAGCCCGGCGCGTTTACTTTCGTACCAGACCGTCTGCAAAAAATCCTTGCGTATTAGCCACTCCGGTTCCTTTTTTTTGAGTCGTTCACTCATGGCACCGAGCCAGCGCAGATAAGCCAGGTGGCTTTCGGTATCGCGAAACTCAGGAACTGGTGGTGCCTGGTTGGCAATCGCCGAACTCAGTGCCGTGCGCACCGAGTCCATCATTGGTTCTTCGATCTGTGCTCCCGCACGGGATTGCTCAAAAAATAATAACCATAAACTGAAAGCCGACAAGGACTGTAAGCACTTTCTCCTTGTGGTTTGAAGAGAATCCAGCGCCGCCGACGTCATGCCGCCAGTTTGCCTTTCAGAAATGCAGTCACGCTGTCTGCCGCGACCTGGCTAGCAGCCGTGTCGCGGCGGTGCTGATACTCAAGCTGACCTTCTTTCAGGCCGCGGTCGGAGATCACCACGCGGTGCGGCACACCAATCAGTTCCCAGTCGGCAAACATGGCGCCGGGCCGCTCGTCGCGGTCGTCTAGCAGCACGTCCATTCCTGCTGCCAGCAAGTCGTCATGGAGTTTGTTTGCGGCAAGCTTGACCGCTTCGCTGCGGTGCATGCCGATGGGGCAGATCACCACGGTGAACGGCGCAATGGCATCGGGCCAGATGATGCCGCGCTCATCGTGGTTTTGTTCAATCGCCGCTGCCGGCAGGCGTGAGATGCCGATGCCGTAGCAGCCCATCTCCATGAATTGCGGCTTGCCGTTTTCACCCAGAAACGTGGCATTCATGGCCTGGCTGTATTTGGTGCCGAGGTAGAACACATGGCCGACCTCGATGCCGCGTTCGATCACGAGCACGCCCTTGCCGTCGGGCGATGGATCGCCCGCGACGACATTGCGGATGTCGGCCACCAGATCAGGCTCGGGCAGGTCACGGCCCCAGTTGACGCCGGTGAGGTGGAAGTCCACTTCATTGGCGCCGCAAATCCAGTCTCTCATCACCGCCACCTCACGGTCAGCCACGATGTTGAGCGGCTTTTTCAGGCCCACAGGTCCCAGGTAACCCGGCTTGCAGCCGAAGTGGTCGTCGATTTCATCCGCAGTGGCAAAGCGAAAGCCTGCGTCCAGCCCAGGCAGCTTGCCAAGCTTGACTTCGTTCATGTCGTGGTCGCCGCGCAGCAGCAGCAGCCAGACCCGGGTTTTTACCACTTCGTCGTAGTCGTTGAGTTCATCGGTGGCCAGCACCAGCGACTTGACGGTGCGTGCCAGCGGCTGTCCCAGCAGTTCGGCCACATCGGCGCAAGTGGCCTTTCCCGGCGTTGGCGTTTTCGTCATGGCCTGCGATGGGGCTTTGCGCGGACCCTCGGGCGCCAGCGCTTCGGCCTTTTCCATGTTGGCCGCATAGTCGCTGTGGGGGCAGTAGACGATGGCGTCTTCGCCCGTGGCCGCGATCACCTGGAACTCTTCGCTCAGGTCGCCGCCAATCGCCCCGCTGTCAGCGGCCACGGCACGGTAGGTCAGGCCAAAGCGGTCAAAAATCCGGCGGTAAGCCTGCGCCATGACCTGGTAGCTGGCTTTGGCGCTGGCCTGGTCGCGGTCAAAGCTGTAGGCGTCTTTCATGAGGAATTCGCGCCCCCGCATCAGGCCAAAACGCGGGCGGCGCTCGTCGCGGAATTTGGTCTGGATCTGGTACAGGTTTTTCGGCAGCTGCTTGTAGCTTTTGATGTCCTGGCGCATCACGTCGGTGATGACTTCTTCGCTGGTCGGCTGGACCACGTAATCGCGGCCATGGCGGTCCTTGATGCGCAGCATCTCAGGGCCCATTTTTTCAAAGCGGCCGGTTTCCTGCCAGAGCTCGGCCGGCTGGATCACCGGCATGCTCATTTCCACGGCACCGGCGCGGTTCATTTCCTCACGAACAATCGCCTCGACTTTGCGGATCACGCGCAGGCCCATGGGCATGTAGTTGTAAATGCCGGCACCTAGTTTTTTGATCAGGCCAGCGCGCATCATGAGTTGATGGCTGACGACTTCTGCGTCAGCAGGGGCTTCCTTGAGGGTGGAGATGAAGAACTGGGAGGCTTTCATGGGCTATTTTTCTGGGTTTGGGGGCTGAAGCCATGCCCTGAGCTTGGCGGTGGTGCCTTCGCTGTGCATAATGGACTCAGTTTAAAAAATTGAGGTTTGATTATGCTTGACCGGGACGGCTTTAGGCCCAACGTCGGCATCGTCTTGCTCAACCAGAGAAGTCAGGTATTTTGGGGCAAGCGTATCCGTACCCACTCGTGGCAGTTTCCGCAGGGTGGCATTGACCGGGGTGAAAATCCCGAGCAGGCCATGTTGCGTGAGTTGCACGAAGAGGTTGGGCTGTTTCCGCAGCACGTACAGGTGCTGGCCCGTACCCGAGACTGGTTGCGCTATGAGGTGCCTGACCGGTTCATCCGCCGCGATGCGCGCGGACATTACAGAGGCCAGAAACAGATCTGGTTCTTGCTACAGCTGGTCGGTCACGACTGGGATCTGAACCTGCGCGCAACAAACCATCCCGAGTTTGATGCCTGGCGCTGGAACGACTATTGGGTGCCGCTGGATGTCGTGGTGGAGTTCAAGCGGGGCGTCTACGAAATGGCGCTCACAGAGCTAGCGCGCTTCGTGCCGCGCTCTGATTTACGGCTTGATTTGCGTCCAGACCAGCGTAACCGCTATTTGCGTGGTGGCTTGCATCAGCGTGATCAGGTGCCGAGCCATGACGGTGAAGCGAATCTGGCCATGGTGAATAACGGCATGCACCACTACGCAGCCCCGCCAGGCGCCTCTTTTGAACTGCCCCCTGGTGCCACTTTTGAGCCTGACCCGCAGACTGGCATGGGCGCGGATCCCGGAGCCACAAAGACATGAAATTCAAATCGGCTTTTATATTTTTTTTGACACTCTTGTTGGGTGTGACTGGCCCAGCTTGGGCTCAGCCGACGCTGGACAATCCCGACTGGACAGAGTCGGAAGTACCACCGCCGCCGATCTTTGATGTCAACAAACTCATTCCGGTTGATGTCTCGACCAGCGCATCGCTGGCTTATGGGGTTGATCCGTCCACTATTCACATTTCAAACAGTGATGGCATCGTGCGCTATGTGATAGTAGCCTCCAGCACCAGCGGTGCAAGAAACGTGATGTATGAGGGCATCCGTTGCTCCACCGGAGAGTTCAAGACTTATGCCATGTACTCGCCGAATGGTCGCTGGAAGCCGGTAGCCCATCCAGAGTGGCGCTCAATGTTTGACAACATGCCGTCCAAACATGCTCTGCGCCTCGCTCAGGCGGGCATCTGTGATGGCCGGACACCGGCGCTATCGGTCGATGCGATAGTTACCCGGCTGAAAAATCCTTTTTCCAGACCGTAATAGCGAAGAAACAGGGTTCACGCCCGGTTCCTGCACCAACTCAGCGGCGAAGAACCAGGTTGGTACGGTGAACCATTTCAGGCTCACCGGTATAGCCCAGCAGTTTTTCGAATTCCGCCGACGCTTTGCGACAAATCAACCTGGCTTCTGCGCTTGAATAATTGGACAGACCGCGAGCAATTTCCACGCCGCTGGCATTCCTGACGGCTATCACGTCGCCACGCGAAAAATCTCCTTCTACCGCCGTCATGCCAATGGGCAAAAGGCTCTTGCCTTCGTCGCGTACCTTGTTTTCGGCACCTGCATCCACTGTCACCGAGCCGCGCAGTTGCAGGTGGTCGGCTATCCATTGCTTGCGGGCCTGCATCTTCTGGGTTTGCGCCACCAGCAGCGTGCCGATCGCCTCGCCTTGGCACAGGCGGATCAGCGCTTGGGGTTCGCGTCCCCAGGCTATCACCGTGGAGGCCCCGGACCCGGCGGCGCGCTTGGCTGCAAGGATTTTGGTGATCATGCCGCCACTGCCGATGCTCGAGCCGGCGCCGCCCGCCATTGCTTCCAGGGCCGCATCGCCGGCGATGGCTTCGCGCACAAACCGGGCGGCGGGGTCTTTGCGCGGGTCTGCAGTGTATAGTCCCTTTTGGTCGGTCAGAATGATCAACGCATCAGCTTCAACAAGGTTGGCCACCAGTGCGCCAAGGGTATCGTTATCGCCAAATTTGATCTCGTCATTGACAACGGTGTCGTTCTCATTGATGACTGGCACCACGCCCAGTTGCAGCAAGGTCAGCAGCGTAGAGCGTGCATTGAGGTAGCGCTCCCGGTCGGCCAGGTCGGCATGAGTGAGCAGGATTTGCGCGCTGCCGATGCCGTTTTCGCGCAGCTTGGTTTCGTACATCTGGACCAGACCCATCTGGCCTACGGCTGCTGCAGCCTGCAACTGATGAATGGCTTTGGGACGGTTGCTCCAGCCGAGCCGTTTCATGCCTTCGGCAATGGCACCACTACTCACCATGATGACCTCTCGGCCGTCCTTGACAAGCGCTGCCAATTGCTCGCACCACTGACCGATGGCGGCTGCATCGAGCCCGCGGCCCTCATTGGTCACCAGGCTGGAGCCAACCTTGACCACAACGCGCTTGGCGTTGCGCAAAACATGGGAGTCTGCTGTCTCTTGCATATTTAGTATTTTTGAAGTCTATAGCCCAACGAAATGGGTCTAAGTGGCTACCATGTATACAGCAAACGTTGATCAACGCTTGGCAACCGACTATTCCGAAACAGGCAGCTTAGGCGGTTGTGGCGGCAAATCGACAAATCGCGGATCAATGTCTTCCGCGGGCTGCTCGCTCTTTTGCGCGATCTTGACATGCTGGTAAATCGCCTTCACCAGATGCTCACAGCCTTCGCGCGTGAGTGCTGATATTTCAAATACCGGACCTTTGAACTTGAAGCGCTTGACGAAGTCCTTGACAACGGTGGCGCGCCGGTCGGCCTCTATCATGTCGAGCTTGTTGAGCACCAGCCAGCGCGGCTTCTCATAAAGCCCCTGGTCGTATTTTTTCAGCTCGCCCACAATGGCTTTGGCCTGGGCGACCGGATCCACGCTCTCATCAAAGGGCGCCAGATCAACGATGTGCAGCAGCAGGCGGGTGCGCTGCAGGTGCCGCAAAAACAGGTGCCCCAGCCCTGCGCCTTCGGAGGCGCCCTCGATCAGGCCGGGCAAGTCGGCAATCACAAAGCTTTGTTCGGGGCCGACCCGGACCACGCCCAGATTGGGGTGCAGGGTGGTGAAAGGGTAGTCGGCAATGCGCGGTCGGGCGTTGGAAACTGCCGTGATAAAGGTGGATTTTCCGGCGTTGGGCATGCCCAGCAGGCCGACATCGGCCAGCACCTTCAGCTCCAGCTTGAGGCTTCTGTGCTCACCGGGCCAGCCCGGCGTCTTGCTGCGCGGCGCACGGTTGGTTGAGCTCTTGAAGCGCAGGTTGCCAAAACCGCCATCGCCACCTTTGGCAATCAGGATTTGTTCGCCAGGCACCAGCAGCTCATAAAGCACTTCGCCAGTCTCGGCATCGGTCAGGATGGTCCCCACGGGCATTTTGAGGATGACATCATCGCCCTTGGCGCCAAACATGTCGGAGCCCATGCCGTGCTCACCATTGCGGGCGTTGTGGCGGCGCGAAAACCGGAAGTCCACCAGGGTGTTCAGGTTGACGTCTGCCACCGCATACACATGGCCACCACGCCCGCCGTCGCCCCCGTTCGGTCCACCGAATTCCTTGTATTTCTCGTGCCGGAAGGAGACACAGCCACTCCCGCCATCGCCGGCGGCGACGTCAATAAAGGCTTCGTCAACAAATTTCATGATGGCCAGAGGTGAAAATAAAACCGGGTGCTTGAGGCGTTGAAAGGTAGTTTACAAACAAAAAAGCCCCGACAGGTCGGGGCTTCGATGCCATCGAAGTGATCAGTTCACGCTGGCGTCACATCGACGGTGTGCTTGTTCAGCGCGCCCTTGATGCAGAAGGAAACCGCGCCATCAACCAGCGCAAACAGGGTGTGATCCTTGCCGATGCCGACATTGACGCCTGGATGAAACTTGGTGCCGCGCTGGCGCACAATAATGCTGCCTGCATTGATGACTTCACCGCCAAATTTCTTGACGCCCAACATTTTTGGCTTTGAATCACGCCCATTGTGCGTAGAGCCGCCGCCTTTTTTATGTGCCATTTTTCGTTACTCCTGGTACTTTGCTGCTGACCCCGCATTAACCGACGATAGCGCCGATCTGCAGTTCAGTGAAGTTTTGCCGGTGACCCTGGCGTTTCTGATAGTGCTTGCGACGGCGCATTTTGAAAATGTGCACTTTGTCGTGCCTGCCGTGAGCCACTACCGTGACTGTTACCGTTGCGCCGGACACCAAGGGCGTACCAACCTTGATTGCGCTGCCTTCCCCGACAGCCAACACCTGGTCAATAACGATCTCTTGGCCTACGTCCGCAGCAATCTGTTCTACTTTAATTTTTTCACCGGCAGCAACCTTGTATTGTTTGCCACCGGTTTTTATGACCGCGTACATGTAAGACCTCGTAAATTGAGTTCTGCGGACGAATTCCCACAGAGCCTTATATTCTAACACGACGGGTTGAGAAAGGACTGCCACGCCATTTTGGGCTGTTTCCTGGCGGATTCGAGGTCGGCCTGGTGTATCAGGGATGAGCGGGCTTTCTATAATCTGCCCAAACTTAACGTCTGGATCACCTTTTGTCTGCCAATTCTTCAAGTACCGCCGCCGCCATGGCTTTGATTGCCGACGACATGCGCGCCATGGACGCGGTGATCGAGCGTCGCCTCATGTCTGAGGTGCCACTGGTCAGCCAAGTTTCTCAGTATATTCTGGCGGCTGGTGGCAAGCGTTTGCGGCCAGCCCTGCTGCTGCTGATGTGTGGTGCCTTGGGCTACCGCGGCGATCAGCGCTACAACCTTGCGGCCGTGGTCGAGTTCATTCACACCGCCACCTTGTTGCATGACGACGTGGTCGACGAGTCCACACTGCGGCGCGGCCGTGCCACCGCCAACGAGGCTTTTGGCAACCCTGCCAGCGTGCTGGTGGGCGATTTTCTGTACTCCCGGGCCTTCCAGATGATGGTCGATGCCGGCAATATGCGCATCATGCAAACCCTTGCCGAGGCCACCAATGTGATCGCCGAAGGGGAAGTCCTGCAACTCATGAACATGCATGATGCCGCCCTGTCTGAGGAAGGCTATCTCCGTGTCATCCGTTCCAAGACCGCCAAACTGTTTGAGGCCAGTGCTCGCCTGGCGGCTTTGCTGGCGCAATCATCTCCGTCCACGGAACAAAGTTGCGCAGACTATGGGCGGGCGCTGGGCACCGCATTTCAGGTGATAGATGACGCACTGGACTACGACGGTGATGTTTTGGAAATGGGGAAAAACCTGGGCGATGACTTGCGCGAGGGCAAGGCAACGCTGCCGCTAATCATTGCGATGCAGCGGGGCACCGAGTTTGAGCGCGCCGCGATTCGGCAGGCCATTGAAACCGGTGGAACCGATCAGATGACGCAGATTATCGAGATCGTGCAGCAGACGGGGGCCTTGCAGGCGACGCGGGACGCAGCCACAGCGGAGGCGCATCGTGCACTGAATGCCTTGCAGGCATTGCCGAAAAACCGTTACAGTATTGCCTTGCTGGAATTGGCTTCCGAATTGTTGGAGAGACGTTACTGATAATTTTATGAATACGGGGTGTAGCTTAGCCTGGTAGAGCGCTACGTTCGGGACGTAGAGGCCGGAGGTTCGAATCCTCTCACCCCGACCAGATTGTCTTTTTGCTTCAGTGCCGGTTTCTTTGCATGGTTCCAACGCCAGGTTGGGTGCAGCGGGCAGTTTTAATTTACACCATGTGATCTATCGGCGATGATGTCCTTTTTGAGTTAAATTCAGGACAACATGGCCGCTGTCGATTCCATTTTCAATCAAGCACCTACCATGGCATTGCCCGGACTGGGTCGGGCATTGGTTATGGCTGGCAAGATCGGCCAAAAGGCTGCTGAGGACATTTTCCGAAAGGCCCAGACCGGGCGAACCAGCTTCATTGCCGAACTGACGGGTTCAGGCACGGTGTCTGCATTCGACCTGGCGCACACCATGTCCACGGCTTTTGCCGCGCCGTTGCTGGATATGGATGCCATCGACGTTCAGCGTTTGCCAAAAGGGCTGCTTGACACCAAGATTTGCTCGACTTACCGCATTGTCGTTTTAAGCAAACGCATCAATCGTCTGTTTGTTGCGACGGCTGATCCGTCAGATCAGGAGGCTGCGGAAAAAATCAAGTTTTCCACCCAAATGGGCGTGGATTGGGTGATTGCCGAGTATGACAAGCTGTCCAGACTCGTCGAAGCAACCAGCACCACGGCTGCTGATGCCATGGAAAGCATCATCGGCGATGATTTCGAATTTGATGAGGCGAGCGCAGACACGGCCACCGAAGATGGCGATACCAGCGTGTCCGAGGTGGAAGATGCGCCGGTCGTCAGGTTCTTGCACAAAATGCTGCTCGATGCTTTCAGCATGCGGGCATCCGATTTGCACTTTGAGCCGTTCGAGCACAGTTACCGTGTCCGTTTCCGGGTTGACGGCGAGCTGCGCGAGATTGCATCTCCACCTGTGGCCATCAAGGAGAAACTGGCGGCGCGTATCAAGGTGATTTCGCGGCTGGATATTTCCGAGAAGCGTGTGCCTCAGGATGGCAAGATGAAGCTCAAGATCGGTCCCGATCGCGTCATTGATTTTCGGGTCAGCACCTTGCCCACCATGTTTGGTGAAAAAATTGTCATCCGTATTCTCGATCCGAGCGCAGCCAAGCTTGGCATTGAGGCTCTGGGTTACGAACCTGAAGAAAAGGAGCGCCTGCTGGCGGCGATTCACCGGCCCTATGGCATGGTGCTAGTCACGGGTCCTACCGGCTCAGGCAAAACTGTATCGCTTTACACCTGCCTGAACATTTTGAACACGCCAGGCGTCAACATTGCAACCGCTGAAGATCCTTGCGAGATTACCTTGCCAGGTGTCAATCAGGTCAGCATGAACGAAAAGGCGGGAATGACCTTTACGGTCGCACTCAAGGCTTTCTTGCGGCAGGATCCCGACATCATCATGGTCGGCGAAATTCGTGACATCGAAACCGCGGACATTGCCATCAAGGCCGCGCAAACCGGCCACCTGGTGATGTCCACGCTGCACACCAACGACGCACCCACGACGCTGACACGCATGCGCAATATGGGTATCGCGCCTTTCAATATCGCTTCCAGCGTGATTTTGATTACCGCGCAGCGGCTGGCGCGCCGACTATGCCCCAATTGCAAAACGCCGGCTGATATTCCGCGCGAAACCCTGCTTGATGCCGGCTTCAAGGAGGAGGATGTCGATGGTTCCTGGACGCCGTACCACCCGGTGGGTTGCGCCAAGTGCAGCAACGGCTACAAGGGTCGCATAGGCATCTACCAGGTCATGCCCATTTCCGAAGAAATTCAGCGAATTGTCCTGCGTGATGGCAATGCGCCAGAAATCGCGGCGCAGGCAGAAATTGAGGGCGTGCGGAGCTTGCGCCAGGCTGGTTTGCATAAAGTTAAACTCGGAATGACTTCGCTGGAAGAGGTTTTGGGGTGTACCAATGTTTGAGTCATCAAGTTTGCTGGTACCGACTTTGCGGCGCACGCGTGCCGACACGATGGTTGAGTAGAGGTTCCTTAAAGACCATCCATAAAAAGAGAAGGTATCATGGCAACGGCAGTATCCAATGGCATCAAGGAATTTGTTTTCGAGTGGGAAGGCAAGGATCGGGGCGGCAAGCAGGTTCGCGGAGAAATCCGGGCCGCTGGCGAGAACCAGGTCAAATCCTCCTTGCGCAGACAGGGCGTGCTGCTCACCAAAATTAAAAAACGCAGAATGCGTTCCGGCAAGTCGATCAAGCCCAAGGACATTGCCATTTTTACCCGCCAACTCGCCACCATGATGAAGGCAGGCGTGCCACTGCTGCAGTCATTTGACATTGTGGGCCGCGGGAACCCCAACGGCAGTGTCACCAAACTGCTCAATGATGTGCGTACCGATGTGGAAACGGGTACGTCCTTAAGTGCCGCATTTCGCAAGTACCCACTGTATTTCAATGCACTGTACTGCAATCTGGTCGAGGCCGGCGAGGCCGCCGGCATTCTGGAAGCCCTGCTGGATCGTCTCGCGGTTTACATGGAAAAGACCGAAGCCATCAAGTCAAAAATCAAGTCGGCCCTGATGTATCCGATTTCCGTGGTGGTGGTGGCTTTTGTGGTGGTCGCGGTGATCATGATTTTCGTGATTCCGGCGTTCAAGCAGGTGTTTTCCTCGTTTGGTGCGGATTTGCCGGCTCCGACACTTTTTGTGATTGCGATCAGCGAGTTTTTCGTGGCTTACTGGTGGTTGATTTTTGGTGGTGTCGGCGGCGGCATCTATTTTTTCATGCAGGCATGGAAGCGCAATGAAAAAATGCAAAAAGTGATGGATCGGCTGCTGCTCAAGCTGCCGGTGTTTGGCCCTCTGATTGAAAAGGCCGTCATTGCCCGCTGGACCCGTACCCTTTCCACAATGTTTGCGGCAGGCGTGCCGCTGGTTGAGGCCCTGGACTCGGTAGGCGGTGCCTCTGGCAATTCACTTTACGCCGACGCCACCCAGAAAATCCAACAGGAAGTGTCCACTGGCACTAGTCTGACGGCGGCCATGGGCAATGCCAATCTGTTTCCCACCATGGTGCTGCAAATGTGCGCCATTGGCGAGGAATCCGGCTCGGTCGATCACATGCTGGGCAAGGCCGCCGATTTTTATGAAGCGGAAGTCGATGAAATGGTGGCGGGACTGTCAAGCTTGATGGAACCCATCATCATCGTGTTTCTGGGGACGCTCATTGGCGGTATTGTGATCGCCATGTATCTTCCCATCTTCAAGCTGGGTCAGGTCGTTTGATGGGGCTGGGCTTGGGGCCGCAGATTGATGCGATGCTGGCCGGCTTTTTGGGGCTGCTGATTGGCAGTTTCCTTAATGTTGTCGTTTACCGGCTCCCGAAAATGATGGAGCGGCAGTGGGCCGAGGAATGCGCCGAGATGATGGGAAAGTCCGTGGATTCGGCCGAGGCATTCAATCTGGTGGTTCCGCGCTCGCGCTGTTCGAATTGCGGGTACCTCATACCTTGGTACGAAAACATCCCTATCGTCAGCTATCTGTTCCTGCGCGGTAAATGCTCGGCGTGCGGCACGCGCTATGGCTTGCGCTACCCGGTTGTTGAAGCGACGGTGGGCGCCTTGTTCTATTTTTGTGTGTGGCGCTGGAGTTGGTCGCCAACAGCACTGGCATGGTGCGGCTTTTCTGCCGCACTGCTGGTGCTGGCGCTGATTGACTGGGACACGACATTGCTGCCGGATGACATCACGTTGCCCTTGCTGTGGGCGGGCCTGATGACGGCGGCGCTGGGCTGGAACCCCGCGGTCAACCTGCCCACCGCCTTGTGGGGAGCGGTCGTCGGCTATCTGTCTTTGTGGGCGGTGTACTGGGCATTCAAGCTGGTCACAGGCAAGGAAGGCATGGGATATGGTGATTTCAAGCTTTTTGCGGCGTTGGGTGCGTGGTTTGGCTGGCCCGCACTGGTTCCGATCATCTTGATGGCCTCGGTGATTGGCGCTGCTACAGGTATTGCAATGAAGTTCTCCAGTGGACTGCGCGAGGGCGGCTATGTGCCGTTTGGTCCCTTCCTGGCGGGTGCCGGATTCGCCGCCCTGTTTTTCGGCCCGCAGGCCATTTTGCGGTTTGTGGGCTTGTGATGCCATGCAACGGACAACCCTGCGCATTGGCCTGACGGGCGGTATCGGCAGCGGCAAAAGCACGGTCGGCCGATTGCTGGTGGACAACGGCGCAACGCTGGTGGATGCAGATGCCATTGCTCGACAGCTCACGGCAGCGGGTGGGGCTGCCGTGAAAGAAATTGCAAACCAGTTTGGCGATCAGATCATTACTGTAAATGGTGCGCTCGATCGTGACCAGATGCGGCAACTTGCGTTCAGCGACCCGGCGGCCAGGCTTCGGCTTGAAGCCATCGTTCATCCGCTGGTAAAACAGGAGACCCTGCGCCAAGCCGCGCAGGCAGACCTTGCGGGCAGTGCCTGCATCGTTTTTGACATTCCCTTGCTGGTGGAGTCCGGGCGCTGGCGTCAGCAGGTGGACCGTGTGCTGGTGGTGGATTGCCGGGCAGCCACGCAAATCGCCCGGGTCATGGCGCGCAATGGCTGGACGCGAGTGACAGTCGAAAAAATCATGAGCGAACAAGCCCCTCGATCGCAACGACTGGCGGCCGCCGACCTGTGCGTTTATAACGATGGTTTGTCGCTGGAGGCACTGGGCTTGATGGTCAGGCAACTTGCCATGCGCTTCGGGCTATGATGCGCAGTCATAACTTCCCATGAATCTGACGAAAAAACGAGCGCCGTGATTCTTTACGAGTACCCTTTCAACGAACGCATACGCACCTATTTGCGACTGGAACACCTGTTCCGCCGTCTTGGCGAACTGGTGGAGCGCGAGAGCCCGATTGATCATCACTACGCGCTCACGACCATTTTTGAGGTCATGGACGTAGGCGCACGGGCGGACCTGAAATCCGACGTGCTCAAGGATCTTGACCGGCAAAAGCTGGTTCTCAACGGTTACCGTGGCAATCCGGCCATTTCCGAGGTGGTGCTGGGCGAAGTCACTGGCCAGCTCGAAGAATGTTTTGCCGCCGTCAATAATCTTCCGGGCAAAGTAGGACAGTCTTTGACTGAAAATGACTGGCTCATGAGCATTCGCAGCCGTGTCGGTATTCCCGGCGGCACTTGTGAGTTTGATTTGCCGGCCTATTACGCTTGGCAGCACTTGGGCGTTGCCGCACGCCAGCAGGATCTGCAGCGCTGGATTGCGCCGCTGGTGCCACTGGCCGAATCCATTCGTGTCCTGCTGAAGCTGCTGCGAGACTCCGGTGCGCCACAAAAAGTGGTGGCACCTGCCGGGCAATTTCAGCAGGCACTGCCTCAGGGGCGTACTTTTCAGTTGTTGCGTTTGCGCATTGACCCAGCATTCGGCTTGATTCCAGAGATCAGCGGCAACCGGCTGATGGTGTCGGTGCGCCTCATGCGCCATGAAAGCGACGACCGGTTGCGTGTGAGCACTGCTGACTCGGCTTTCGAATTGACACTTTGCTCCTGACTGACCAGTTGGTTTTCATAGATCGATGCAAGACCCTATCCGCCATGAATGAAGCGCCTTTGTCTGTAAAACTCGTGGTCTGTCCTGCTTGCGGCGGGCCCAGTGTTTATGCGTCCAGCAACCTCTTTCGTCCGTTTTGTAGCGAACGCTGCAAAAGTATCGATTTGGGCGCGTGGGCGAATGAAGATTTCCGGTTGTCGGCAGAAACTCCGCTCGATGACGAGGTTTATGGCGATCCAAAATCAAGCGACCCCAAATTGCAGCAAGGTTTCAGTTCGCGCTGACTTCAAACAGCCAGCGGTGTTCAAGTGCGTTCAACGAAGGGTAAGGCAAATGAAGAAGTCCGCTATTCAGCCAGTATTGGCTTTGGTCGTTGCTGCTGTGATGCTGATGGGCAGTTTTCCCGCACAGTCGGCGGAACCCACGGGCAAGCCAGTAAAAACCAAGGTCAAAAAAAAAGCAGTCGGCAAGACAGGCGCTACCGGCCATGGTGGCAAGGTGACGTTACTGCGCGGCTCCGAGGAAACGGCCCAGGAACGCAATACGCGTCTGAAGCGCGAATGCAAGGGCCGGGTCAACGCAGGTGCCTGCGAAGGCTATACGCGTTAGCCAAGCGCAGGGATGAATGGCCTCAGGCGGCGGGCGCGCCCAGCACTTGCTGGAGTTCACCGTTTTCGTACATCTCCATCATGATGTCGGAGCCGCCTATAAATTCGCCTTTCACATACAACTGCGGAATGGTCGGCCAGTTGCTGTATTCCTTGATGCCGCTGCGGATTTCCTCGTCTTCCAGGACATTGACCGTGGTGGGTTGTTCCACGCCGCAGGCTTTGAGCACCTGAATCGCGCGGCCCGAAAAGCCGCACATTGGAAACTGGGCCGTGCCCTTCATAAACAGTACGACGTCGCTGGATTTGACGATTTTTTCAATGCGTTGATGAGTCGGGTCAGTTGGGTTCATGGTGGCATCCTTTAGGTGTGGGCAACAAGAGGTGTAGAAGCAGCCGATTCGATCGGACAGCATTTATAGATGGAATCTGAGCGTCTAAATTCAACCGGTTGATTATCTCGCTGTTTCATGTCCGGTGCCGCTGGCATTCAACCCGGCCATTCCCCGCCCGAGCAGCGTTCAATACCCGCCAGATCCCGGCGGCTCTGAATCTGCGTAAAACCACGTTGAACCAGCAGCTTGCCCACTGCGACCGCCTGGTCGTATCCGTGCTCCAGCAGGAGCCAGCCGCCCGGTTGCAGATACTCCGGTGCCTGGCGGACAATCTGCCGGATGTCGTCCAGGCCATCAGCACCTGCGGTCAGTGCCATCTGCGGTTCATGCTGCAACGCAGCCAGGTGCGGGTCGGCGTTGGCAATGTAGGGTGGATTGCTGACAATCAAAAAAAAGTGTCCGCTGACTTTGTCGAACCAGCGGCTTTGAATGAATTGCACGTCCAGCCCTGACCGCCGGGCATTTTCACGGGCGACGCTCAGCGCATCAGCACTCGCATCGACGGCCACGACGCGGGTTTGGCGGCTGACCGGGTGCGGGCCGTGCGCCAGACTGTGGGCAATGGCTAACGCAATGGCACCACTTCCGGTGCCCAGATCAAGAATGTCAGACACCAGTGGCAGACTGGGCATTTGCAGCAGGTCCAGCGACCACTGCACTAGTGTTTCCGTGTCCGGCCGCGGGATCAGCACGCGGGAATCTACCTTGAGCGTGAGGCCAAAAAACGCCGTGCTGCCGACGATGTAAGCCAGTGGCTCGCCGCTGGCCCGGCGCAGGCTGAACGCCCGCAAATGCAGGGCGGCTGCTTCCGGCAGCTCGTCCGTATCGTGGGCCAGCAGCCAGGCCCTGGCATCGGCAGGTTTGCCGAGTGCATGCAGCAGCAGCAACTGGGCATCAAGCCGCTCCAGCCCCAGGGTTTGGGCGGCGGCCAGAGCCTGTGCGACAGTGGGCTGGTTCATCGTGGCAACTTCAAGACACTAAAAATAGCAGCTAAGTTTTAAGGATATACGTGGGCCAAAGGCTGATTTATTGTTGAAAAATCATGATTTCAGCGCTGTCCGGCACCTTCCAGCTCCGCCAGCAGCTCGGCACCGCGCGCGATCTGCAGCGCGGTCACGACATCTTCCAGGTCGCCCTCCATGATGGTCTGCAGCTTGTACAGCGTCAGGTTGATGCGGTGATCGGTCAGACGTCCCTGTGGAAAGTGGTAGGTCCGGATGCGGTCGCTGCGGTCACCACTGCCCACCAGGCCCTTGCGGGTCGCTGCGTCCCTGGCAGCCCGCTCCTGGCGGTCTTTTTCGACAATGCGGGCCGACAGCACCTGCAACGCCTTGGCCTTGTTGCGGTGCTGGCTGCGATCGTCCTGGCATTCGGCGACGATGCCGGTCGGAATGTGCGTGATGCGCACGGCCGAATCGGTTTTGTTGATGTGCTGACCGCCAGCGCCGCTGGCGCGGTAGGTGTCGATGCGCAGGTCGGCGGGGTTGATCTGGATCGCCATCGTTTCATCGGGCTCGGGCAGCACGGCCACGGTGCAGGCGCTGGTGTGGATGCGGCCCTGCGTTTCGGTTGCTGGTACCCGCTGCACCCGATGGCCGCCCGACTCAAAACGCAGCTTGCCATAGACCCCAACGCCCATCGCATCGGTCGGGCCGTCGATGCGCAACACCACCTCCTTGTAGCCTCCAAGCTCGCTCACTGATTCGCTGATGACTTCGACCTGCCAGCGCTGGCGCTCGGCAAAGCGGGTATACATGCGAAGCAGATCTCCGGCAAACAGGGCTGATTCGTCGCCCCCCGTGCCAGCGCGAATTTCAATGAAGGCGGCTCGCGCGTCGTCGGGGTCCTTGGGAATCAGCATCAGCTGCAGTGCTTCGTCGAGCTGCGCAATATCGGATTTGGCGGCGGCAATTTCTTCTTCGGCCATGGCTGCCAGATCCGCAGCGGCAGAATCGTTTCTGGCTTCCCGCAACATGCTTTCAGCGCTCGCCAGATCGGCCTCGCGCCGGGTGAGCCGCGTGTATTGCGCGGCCACTACGCTGGCTTGGGCATGTTCACGGGTCAGGTCGCGAAAGCGCGCCAGGTCGGTTACCACGTCGCTGGCTGACAGCAGCGCGTCCAGCTCATGCAACCGCAACAGCTGGCGCTCCAGGGTTTGGCGAAGAAAGAGATTCATGAAATGGGAGCCGTGAGGGCAAAAAAAGGGAGGGATCGCACCCGCCAAATCACCAGCAGCGGGGTAGGGACAGTCAAGGACTGTGGCAACGCGACAGCAATAGCCCCGGCACTAACGCTCTTTGTGTTCCGGGTGTCCCTTGCGGGCAGCGGGCAGCTGCCCGCGCAGAAACAGCCTGGAAACTGTGTGCGCCGTGGCTTCGCGGCTGACAGCATCGCCAGCGTGCAATTCGGCCAGTGCGCCGTGCAGCATTTTTTGGGTCAGACCGCGGGTCAGCGCATCAAGCACCGCGTCAATCGGCTCACCTTTGGCCAGCAGCTTTTTGGCCCGCGCAATTTCCAGCGTACGCCACTCGTCGGCTTGTGCATTGATCTGCTGGATCAGCGGCACATTGCGTCGCTGGCTCAGCCAGTGCATGAAGTTTTGGACACCCGCATCGATGATGACCTCGGCTTGCGCCACGGCTGCCAGGCGGTTGTTCTTGCCGGTTTGCACCACTTGTGCCAGGTCGTCGAGGGTATAGAGGTAAATATCGGGCAAGGCCTTAACTTCGGGCTCAATATCGCGCGGCACCGCCAGATCGACCATGAACATCGGGCGGTGTTTGCGCAGTTTAATCGCGCGCTCCACCGCACCCAAGCCGATGATTGGCAGGGTGCTGGCGGTACAACTGATCACGGCATCAAATTCATGCAGGCGGCTGGGTAACTCGGCCAGCCGCATGACTTCGGCACCAAAGCGGCTGGCCAGTTTTTCGCCGCGCTCCAGCGTACGGTTGGCAATCGCCATGGTGTTCGGGCTTTTCGCAGCAAAGTGGGTGGCTGCCAAGTCAATCATTTCACCGGCGCCGACAAACAGCACCTTGATGTCATTGAGGTTTTCAAACAGCTGGCCGGCCAGCCGCACCGAGGCTGCGGCCATGCTGATGCTGTGCGCGCCAATTTCGGTGTTGGTGCGCACTTCCTTGGCCACGGTGAAGGATCGCTGGAACAGCTGGTGCAGCGTAGTGCCCATGGCACCTGCGTCATCGGCGGCACGCACCGCGTCTTTCATCTGGCCTAAAATTTGGGGTTCGCCGAGCACCATCGAGTCGAGTCCACAGGCGACGCGAAAGGCATGGCGGGCCGCCTGATCGCCCTGGAGGATGTAGGTATGCAAACGCAGCAGGTCGGGTGAGACCCCGCCGCTCAGCGCCAGCCAATCGAGCGCGTGGTCCAGATCGTTGTGATCGCCGGCGCAGTAAATTTCGGTGCGGTTGCAGGTGGACAGCAGCGCCGTCTCAGGATGGCGTGCCAGGGACTGGCGCAAGCCGTGCAAAGTTGGCGCAATTTGATCCAGCGCATAGGCAAAGCGCCCGCGCAAATCGAGCGGTGCGGTGTGATGGTTTAGCCCTAGGGCCCAGACTGACATTACCGGATTATAAAATTGAAGAGCTCAAGCAGGGTAAAAACCGGCAAACTTGACGCAATCAGCTCTGCCGGAGGTTCTTTTTCTGGAGCTTGCATCGATTCCCCCGCTGATTTTGAATGACTTCCATGACTGCTTACCTGCTGACCAACCATCTGCTCAATTTCATGGCGCCAGCTGCGCTGCTCGCGCTGCTGCTGGCGGGGTTGTCGCGTTTGCTGCTTTTTAAATCAAAGCGGCCATTTATCCGAAAATGGTGGGCGCAAGCTGCTATTTTATTTGTAATTAATAGCGTCATTTTACTGGCTGGGCTGCTGTTTTTTGGCCGTGACGGCAAGATGCTGACCTACGCCGCGCTGGTGCTGGGCGCGGCTTTTTGCCAGTGGCTGATGTTGCGCGCATGGAAAGCCTGATGCCAGACGTCAAGGGCGTGGACTGAATGTGTCAATCCGGTCGGTGATGAACCCGTCGGTGTTGAGCGCCATCAGTCGGCGCACGCTGGTTTCGTCATTGACGGTGTAGCTCAGCAGCCTGAACCCTGCCTTTTTGGCCTGGGATACCGTGTTGGCATTCCAGAGCGTGTGGTTGCAGACAATGGCGACGCAGTCGAGCTGCCGAGCCGTCTCCAGCCAGCCTTCCGCCAAGTGGTCGAGTAGCAGTCCGCGCGGCAGCCTGGGCTGAGCAATTCGGGCGGCTTCCAGTGAAGGTGGCTCAAATGAGGTCAGCAAGGGCGGCACGGTGGTATCACTCCAGAGTCGCGCTGCTTCATGGGCTACAACGCTGCCGGTATGGCTTTCAAGCCTTGGCGTGGGTTTGATCTCGATGTTCAGGAAATAACCCTGCTCCAGGCAGTAGTGTGCAATGCTGTCCAGTCTGGGCAAGGCCTCACCCGCATAGTCTGGCGAATGCCAGCTCCCTGCATCAAGCCTTGACAACGCCTCCCAGGTGTGTTCGCCGGCTACGCCGTGTCCATTGGTGGTGCGCTCCAGTGTGGCATCGTGCAGCAAAAAGGGAACGTTGTCGGCACTGAGCTTGACATCGCACTCAAACATGCGATAGCCGTGGCTAGCCCCCTGCCTGAAGGCAGCCAAGGGTATTTTCAGGAGCCAGCTTGCCGCCGCCGCGGTGGGCAATCCAGCGCGGGTAAGGCCAGGGCATCATGGCAAGACTGCTTTCGGTGGCAACGTGCGCCGCGCCGGGCGGCGCCAGCCAGGCACAGTTCCCTCGGGAGGTAGCGCTTTGCGCGAAGTGAAAAGCGTGGGCGTTAACACCGTTTGCCTGTGGTCGCATCGAACCAGTGCAGCCGGTCGGCGCGCGGTGTCACGTAAAGCGTGGCGCCGATGGATGGCGCGCGCGACAGGCTCTCATCGGTGCGCACAATCAGAAATTCGTCGCCCATGCGGCAATACAGCAGCCGCTCGGCACCCAGCATTTCGATGGTATCGACTTGCACCGCCCATCCTGTGGTGCCAATTTGCAGGTGCTCGGGGCGAATGCCCATGATGGCTCCTGACCTGCCGCCGAAGTCGGTGTTAGGGCCTTGCGTGAGCAGATTCATCGGCGGCGAGCCCATGAAGCTGGCGACAAAGGTGGTGGCGGGCCGGTTGTACACCTCTTCGGGCGTGCCGAACTGCTCCATGCAGCCTGCATTCATGACCATCATGCGCTGCGCCAGCGTCATGGCTTCGACCTGATCGTGCGTGACAAACAGCGCGGTAATACCAAGATCGCGGTGCAGCTTCTGGATTTCAAGGCGCGTCTGCACGCGCAGCTTGGCGTCCAGGTTGGACAGCGGCTCGTCAAACAAAAAAACCTGCGGCTGGCGCACAATGGCGCGGCCCATCGCCACCCGCTGGCGCTGCCCGCCTGACAGCGCCCGGGGCTTACGCTCAAGCAACTCGCCGAGTTCCAGGATTTGCGCGGCCTTGTCTACCCGGGTCCTGATCTCTTCCCGAGGCACCTTGGCGATCTTCAGGCCGTAGGCCATGTTGTCGAACACACTCATGTGAGGGTACAGCGCGTAGTTCTGAAATACCATGGCAATGTCGCGTTCCGCCGGCTCCAGGTCGTTCACGACCCGCCCGCCAATCGCGATTTCGCCGCCGCTGATTTCCTCCAGTCCGGCCACCATGCGCAAGAGCGTGGACTTGCCGCAGCCCGAGGGGCCGACGATGACAACGAATTCATGATCGGCAATTTCGGCGCTGATGCCATGCAGCACCTGCACAGCCGTCTTGCCGGTGCCGTAGTGCTTGGCGATGTTTTTCAGCGAGATGGATGCCATTTTGATCTTTATTTTTCCGTGTCGACCAGGCCCTTGACGAACCATTTTTGCATCAGGATGACCACGATGGCCGGTGGCACCATGGCCAGGATGGCGGTGGCCATCACCACGTTCCACTGGTTCGCCGAGTCGCCACCAGCGATCATGCGTTTGATGCCGATGACGACCGGGTACATGTCTTCGCTGGTGGTCGCTAGCAGTGGCCACAGGTACTGGTTCCAGCCGTAGATGAACTGGATCACAAACAGCGCCGCGATCGAGGTCTTGGACAGCGGTAGCAGGATGTCCTTGAAAAAACGCATCGGCCCTGCGCCGTCCATGCGCGCCGCTTCCATCAGCTCATCGGGCACGGTCAGGAAAAACTGGCGAAACAGGAATGTAGCGGTGGCAGAGGCGATCAGGGGAATGGTCAGTCCCGCATAGGTGTTGAGCATGCCCAGATCGGACACGACCTTGTAGGTTGGCATGATGCGCACCTCGACCGGCAGCATCAGTGTGACGAAGATGGCCCAGAAGAAAAAATTCTTGAACGGGAAACGGAAATAGACGATGGCAAATGCCGACAGGAGCGAAATGGCGATCTTGCCAAACGTGATGACCAGCGCCGTCACCAGGCTGACCCACATCATGCGGGCGACTGGGGCGGTCGAGCCGGCGCTGGCGCCACCGCCGAGCAGGGCAGTTTTGTAGGTTTCCCACAGATGGCTGCCGGGCAGCAGTGGCATCGGTGCCTGGATGATTTCCTGTGCGGTGTGTGACGAAGCGACGAACGCCAGATACAGCGGAAACGCGACAATCAGCAGGCCCAGCACCATCACGGCGTGGGCCAAGGCAGTCAGCCAAGGGCTGCGTTCAACCATGATGCAGGGCTTTCATCAATATTGCACCCTCTTCTCGACATAGCGGAACTGCACTACGGTTAACACGATCACGATGGTCATGAGCACCACCGACTGGGCCGCGGAGCCGCCCAGGTCGCCGTTTTTGAAACCATCGTCGTAAACCTTGTAGACCAAAATCATGGTGTCGCGGCCCGGCCCGCCACGCGTGGTGGCATCGACAATGGCGAAGGTGTCGAAGAAGGCGTAGACCAAGTTGATCACCAGCAGGAAGAAGGTGGTCGGCGACAGGAGCGGAAACTGGATGCTCCAGAAGCGCCGCCAGGAGCGCGCGCCGTCGATAGCTGCCGCTTCGATCAACGATTTGGGTATCGATTGCAGGCCCGCCATGAAGAACAGGAAGTTGTAGGAAATCTGCTTCCACACCGCCGC
Organism: Polaromonas sp. UBA5171; assembly: GCA_002413395.1. Classification (GTDB taxonomy): domain Bacteria; phylum Pseudomonadota; class Gammaproteobacteria; order Burkholderiales; family Burkholderiaceae_C; genus Polaromonas. The sequence continues at coordinate 55,737 of DHWX01000055.1, forward strand.
CATCACGATCAAAGCCACGGCATGGTTCGAGTTGAGCAGATGATTCCAGTCCATGCCGATGGCGCGCAACGCGTACGCCACGACGCCCAGCGTGGGCGAGAACATGAACAGCCACAAAATTCCCGCCACGGCCGGCGCGACGGCGTAGGGAACGATCAGAAAGGTCTTGTAAAGCAGCGCCCCTTTGATGACGCGGTCGGCAAATACCGCCAGCATGAGCGACAGGCTGATGCCCAGGCCTGCGACCAGCACCGAGAAGAAGGCGGTGATCTTGAAGGAACTGAGGTAGGCCGGATCGGAGAACAGAGTTCTGAAGTTGTCCAGGCCCACCCATTCGGTGGACAGGCCGAAAGCGTCCTGTAACTGGAACGATTGCAGCATGGCCTGAGCAGCGGGCCAGAAAAAGAAGACACCAATGACTGCCACCTGAGGTGCCAGCAGCAGCCAGGGCAACCACCGAGAGTGGAACAGGACGCGTTTTTCCATGGGTCAAACTATTAAAGCCCTCCCCGCGGAGCAGGAAGGGCCGGGGCGGAGCGCCATCATGACAGCGCCGACACGAAGAAATCCGTCAGGACTTGTTGGCCTTCTGGAACCGCACGAGTTGCTCGTTGCCGCGTGTGATGGCGGCTTCCAGGGCTTCCTTCGGCGTTTTTTTGCCTGTCCATATTTGCTCGGTTTCCTCGTCGATGATGGTGCGGATCTGGTTGAAGTTGCCCAGACGGATACCGCGCGACTTGTCGGTGGTCTTGCGGATCATCTGCGTGACGGCGACATCGGTGCCGGGATGCTCCTTGTAGAAGCCGGACTTTTCGGTCAGCTCATAGGCGGCAATCGTGATCGGCAGGTAGCCGGTGCGTTTGTGGCTGGCCGACTGCACGTCCGGCCGTGACAGGTACTTGAAGAACGCCGCCACGCCCTTGTAAGTTTCCGGCTTCTTGCCCGCCATCACCCACAGGCTGGCGCCGCCGATGATTGTGTTTTGCGGGGCGCCGGTCACGTCCGGGTAGTAGGGCAGGGGCGAAATGCCGTAGGCAAACTTGGCTTCCTTGCTGACTTGGCCATACAGGCCCGAGGAGGCAGTGGTCATCGCGCACTCGCCCGACGAAAAGGATACGTCGGCTGCATTGTCGCGGCCCTTATAGACAAACAGTCCCTGCTTGGCCATGTTGGCCAGGTTCTCGAAATGGCGAATGTGCAGTGGCGAGTCGAAAGCCAGGCGGGCCGAGGGGCCGCCGAAAACCATTGTTTTGTGTGGCAAACAGCGTGTTGTGCCAGGTCGAGAAGCTTTCCAGTTGGGTCCAGCTCATCCAGCTTGTGGTGAACGGGCACTTGTGGCCACTGGCCTTGAGTTTGGCGGCAGCCAGCACCACTTCGGGCCAGGTGGTGGGCGCTTTGTTAGGATCAAGGCCGGCAGCTTTGAACGCGTCCTTGTTGTAATAAAAGACCGTGGTGGAGCTGTTGAACGGCAGGCTCAGCATCTGCCCGTTGGGCGCCGTGTAGTAGCCCGCCACTGCCGGGATGTAGGCCTTGCTGTCGAACTTGGCGCCACCCATGGTCATGATTTCCCCGACCGGCTTGATCGCGGCCTTGGCCGCCATCATGGTGGCGGTGCCGACTTCATACACCTGCAGGATGTCGGGTGCGTTGCCAGCGCGGTAGGCTGCCATCGCCGCCGTCATGGTTTCACCATAGGTGCCCTTGAAGGTAGGCACAACTTTGTAATCCTTCTGGCTGGCATTGAAGTCCTTGGCGAGGTCATTGACCCACTCGCCGAGCGGGCCGCTCATGGCGTGCCACCACTGCACTTCAGTTTGCGCCTGGCTGGCGATGGGCGTCACCAATGCAAATGCGGCAAAAGTGAGTGCTGATAGACGGATTTTCATGGTGACTCCTGATTAATATTCATTATTTGAAAAAGAGAGTTTAAAAACCATTTGTGACAAATCCATTTAAGCGATTTGGCGTCTTCATTACAAGCGGGGTTTCCATGAGTCTAATACCCATGTCTACGACAAATGCTGCGCTGCGGTAACATCAGACACCCGTGCTGGACATGGGTTTGAAGCTGCTGACTTTTCACGATGAACGCCCCTACTAGCCTTGACGATCAAACTGCCTTTGCCGAAGAACCAGGGCAAGGTGAAGCACGCATCCGCGAGATTCCCTACAACTACACCTCCTTTTCCGATCGCGAAGTGGTCATTCGCCTGCTGGGTGCGCGCGCCTGGGACCTGCTGAATCTCCTCCGCGACGAGCGGCGTACCGGTCGGTCCGCACGCATGCTGTATGAAGTGCTGGGCGATGTATGGGTGGTTCAGCGCAACCCTTATTTGCAGGATGACCTGCTGGACAATCCAAAACGCCGCAAATTGCTGGTGGATGCCTTGCAGCATCGCCTCACAGAGGTTGAAAAGCGCCGCACACCCGATGCAGATAGGCAGCGGGACGCCATCGTGGGCGAGCTGCTTGCGTCGGCCCGGGGCGCGGTTAGCCGCTTTTCTGCCTCGTTTGAAGAAATAGCCGACCTGCGCCGCCAGACGGCGCGCAATCTGCGCAAGCTGACGCTCAAGGACAACATCAAGTTTGATGGCTTGTCACGTGTCTCGCATGTCACCGACGCGACCGACTGGCGTGTGGAATATCCCTTTGTGGTGCTGACGCCCGATACCGAAACCGAGATGGCCGGTCTGGTCAAGGCCTGTATTGAGCTGGGCCTGACGATTGTTCCGCGTGGCGGCGGTACCGGCTACACCGGCGGCGCGATTCCGCTGACCTGGAAGTCGGCCGTCATCAACACCGAAAAACTCGAAGCGATGACCGAGGTGGAAATGGTGTCGCTGCCGGGCGTTGCGCAAACGGTAGCCACCGTGTGGACCGAAGCCGGCGTGGTCACCCAGCGCGTGGCCGATGCCGCAGAGCGGGGCGGTTTCGTGTTTGCGGTTGACCCTACCTCGGCTGAAGCGTCCTGCATAGGCGGCAACATCGCTATGAACGCCGGCGGCAAAAAAGCCGTGTTGTGGGGCACTGCGTTGGACAACCTGGCCTCGTGGCGCATGGTGACGCCCGAAGCCCAGTGGCTGGAGGTCACGCGCGTGGGCCATAACCTCGGCAAGATTCATGATGCCGAGATGGCGAGTTTCGAGCTCAAGTACTTTGAAGCCGATGGCAAGACACCGGTTCGTACCGAACGCCTTGATATTCCAGGCAAAACTTTCCGCAAGGAAGGCTTGGGCAAGGATGTGACTGACAAGTTTTTGAGTGGTTTGCCGGGAATCCAGAAGGAAGGCTGCGATGGCCTGATCACCAGCGCGCGCTGGATTGTGCACCGCATGCCCGCGCACACCCGCACGGTCTGCATGGAGTTTTTTGGCCATGCCAGAGACGCCGTGCCCAGCATTGTTGAAATCAAGGACTTCATGTTCGCCGAGCAAAAGCGCGGCGGCGCCATTCTGGCGGGATTGGAGCACCTGGACGACCGCTACCTGCGCGCCGTCGGGTATGCCACCAAATCCAAACGCGGCGGCCTTCCCAAGATGGTGCTGGTGGGCGATATCGCCGGGGACGATGCGGACGTCGTCGCCCGTGCTGCCAGCGAAATCGTACGCATCGCCAACTCGCGTAGCGGCGAGGGCTTTGTGGCCATCAGTGCCGAAGCGCGCAAGAAATTCTGGCTGGATCGCAAACGCACGGCGGCCATTTCCAGACACACCAATGCCTTCAAGATCAACGAAGATGTGGTGATCCCGTTGCCGCGCATGGCCGAGTACACCGACGGTATTGAGCAGATCAATATTGAATTGAGCCTGCGCAACAAGATCAAGCTGTGTGACGAGCTGGAAACATTTTTTCTCAAGGGCAACCTGCCTTTGGGTAAATCGGACGACACGAACAACATTCCTTCCGCCGAGTTGCTGGAGGACCGGGTCGGCCAGGCGCTTGCCATGATTGCTGAGGTGCGCACCCTCTGGGCCGGCTGGCTGCAGGGCATAGGCACTTTTTTCCCGCAGCTGCAGGACCATACGCTGCGTGCCAGCTGGAAAACCGAGATACGGACTCGGCTTCAAACCATCTTCAGCGGCGGCGCATTTCTGCCGATTCTTGAGGAATGCAACGCCATCCACAGGCGCGTGCTCAAGGGCCGTGTGTGGGCGGCATTGCACATGCATGCGGGTGACGGCAATGTGCACACCAATCTTCCGGTCAACAGCGATGACTATGAGATGCTGCAAACCGCGCGCGAGGCCGTGGCACGCATCATGGCGCTGGCGCGCTCGCTTGATGGTGTTATTTCCGGCGAGCACGGCATAGGCATCACCAAGCTTGAATTCCTGACCGATGAGGAACTGCGCCCGTTCACCGAGTACAAGCAGAAGGTCGATCCAGAAGGCCGCTTCAACAAAGGCAAGCTGCTACGAAACTGGCAACCCCCTTCGATAGGGCCGGAGCATGGTGCGCAGGATGAGCAAGGGCTGCAGGCCGATTTGACCAATGCCTATACGCCCAGCTTTGGCCTGATGGGCCATGAGTCGCTGATCATGCAGCAGTCGGACATCGGCGCGATCGCCGACAGCGTGAAAGACTGCCTGCGCTGCGGCAAGTGCAAGCCAGTGTGTGCCACGCACGTGCCGCGTGCCAACCTGCTGTACAGCCCTCGCAACAAGATTCTGGCGACATCGTTATTGATCGAAGCCTTCCTGTACGAGGAGCAGACCCGGCGCGGCATCAGCATCAAGCACTGGGAAGAGTTTGAGGATGTGGCCGACCATTGCACGGTGTGCCACAAGTGCCTGACGCCCTGCCCGGTGGATATCGATTTTGGCGAGGTGTCGATGAACATGCGCAATTTGCTGCGCAAGATGGGCCAGAAGTCCTTCAGGCCCGGCAATGCCGCCGCCATGTTTTTCCTGAATGCGACCAGTCCGCAAACCATCAAATTCATGCGCAGCGCCATGGTCGACGTGGGCTTCAAGGCCCAACGCCTGGCCAACGACCTGCTGCGCGGTCTGGCACGCAAGCAGAGCGCCAAGCCACCGGCAACGGTCGGCAAATCGCCGGTCAAGGAGCAGGTGATTCATTTCATCAACAAGAAGATGCCGGGTGGCCTGCCGAAGAAGACCGCGCGGGCCTTGCTCGATATTGAAGACAAGGATTACGTACCCATCATTCGCAATCCGAAAAGCACCACGGCTGAAACTGAAGCGGTGTTTTATTTTCCGGGTTGCGGCTCCGAGCGCCTGTTCAGCCAGGTTGGTCTGGCCACGCAGGCCATGTTGTGGCACGCCGGTGTGCAGACCGTGCTGCCGCCGGGCTACCTGTGCTGCGGCTATCCGCAGCGCGGCAGCGGTCAGTTTGAAAAGGCCGAGAAGATGATTACCGACAACCGCGTGTTGTTTCACCGGGTGGCCAACACGCTCAATTACCTCGACATCAAGACCGTTCTGGTGAGTTGCGGCACCTGCTACGACCAGTTGCAGGGCTATGAGTTTGGCCAGATTTTCCCGGGCAGCCGCATCATGGATATTCATGAATACCTGCTCGAAAAGGGCATTACCCTGCCCGCAGGACAGGGTGGGTTTCTTTACCACGAGCCGTGTCACAACCCGATGAAGCTGGGCGACTCCATGAAGACGGTCAAGGCGCTGGTGGGGGACAAGGTGCTCAAGAGCGAGCGCTGCTGTGGTGAGTCGGGCACTCTGGGCGTCACGCGTCCGGATATCTCGACGCAAGTGCGCTTCAGCAAGGAAGGTGAAATTCGCAAGGGCGAAACGGCACTGCGCGCTTCTGGTGCGGTTGGCGCGACCGGCAATGTAAAGATACTTACGAGCTGCCCGAGTTGTCTGCAGGGCCTGAACCGCTACGGCGATGATCTGCAAAATGGCTTGCTTGAAGCCGACTACATCGTGGTGGAAATGGCCAGGCAGATTCTGGGCACGGAATGGTTGCCGGACTATGTGGAAGCAGCCAACCAAGGTGGTATTGAACGGGTTCTGGTTTAGCTTGCCATGAAAGTCAACGATTGTCCCCTGTGCAAGAGCGATGGTGGAAAGCTGGTTTTTCGAAACCCGCAGTTACGGATCATCCAGGCCGATGAGCCTGGTTTCCCGGCTTTTTACCGGGTGGTGTGGAACCGGCACGTGGCCGAATGGTCTGATCTTTTGCCGGCTGAACGCGAGACCTGCATGAATGTCGTCGTGACGGTAGAGCGGATTCTGCGCAGCGAACTGCAGCCCTGTAAGATCAACCTGGCTTCATTGGGCAATGCGGTGCCCCATCTGCACTGGCACGTGGTGGCCCGTTTCGAATGGGACAGCCATTACCCGGCTTCAGTCTGGGGTGCTCCGAAGCGCGCGTCGGCGGCGGACAAGTTGGCGCTGGTTGCGTCGCGTTGCCTGAATGTCAACCGGCTAATTGCCATAAAGACGGCACCTTGACACAACAAATCTATTTTTTGGAAAAGTGAGGCAGCACCATGGCAGGTCTTCAATCTGGGGCACCGACTCCTACCCAACTGACGGTTCACAGCCAGTCTCGCATGCTCGAAATTGCCTTTTCAGATGGCACTGAATTCAAAATTCCGTTTGAGCTGATGCGAATTTACTCGCCGTCTGCGGAAGTTCAGGGACACGGACCGGGACAGGAAATTCTGCAAACTGGCAAACGTGAGGTCACTGTGGTCGAGCTGGAATCCGTTGGCAATTACGCTGTCAAGCCGGTATTCTCCGATGGTCACGAAAGTGGCATTTTCTCCTGGGACTATTTGTACGCCATGGGGTCGGAACAAGACCGCCTGTGGGACGAATACAACCAGCGACTGCAGGCTGCCGGGGTTGAGCGCGACGCGCCCATGGTGGCTGCGGGTGGTCATGCGTGCGGCAATCACTGACAGACCGGCTGATCAAGTTGCATGACCGTTGTTTTCCCATCATAAACCCCGGCGATCCCTGAATCAGTACAGGGTTGTTATAAATAATCCGGACTTTACCCTCTAGTATTCACATTATGACCACCACCCATTTTGGTTTTGAATCTGTTGACGAGCACGACAAGGCACGACGCGTGCGCGGCGTGTTTGATTCCGTGGCATCCAAATACGACGTGATGAACGACTTGATGTCCATGGGTTTGCATCGGGCCTGGAAGGCCTATACCGTACTGGTAGCCAACGTCAGGGAGGGTCAGCAAGTGCTCGATATTGCGGGTGGGACGGGCGATCTCGCGCTGGCGTTCGCGTCCAAGGTTGGTGCCAGCGGGCGTGTGGTGCACACCGACATCAACGAGGCCATGCTCCGTGAAGGCCGCAGCCGTTTGCTGGACGCCGGCGTGAGCCTGCCGACGCTGGTGTGCGACGCCGAGCATTTGCCGTTTCCCGATGCCAGTTTTGATGTGGTCACGGTGGCTTTTGGTTTGCGCAACATGACCCACAAGGAAGAGGCTCTGCGGGAGATGAACCGCGTGCTCAAGGTCGGCGGCAAGCTGCTGGTATTGGAGTTTTCCAAAGTGGCCAGGCCGCTGGAAAAAATCTATGACTGGTATTCATTCAAGGTGTTGCCCAAGATTGGCAAGCTGGTGGCCAATGATGATGCCAGCTACCAGTATCTGGCCGAGTCGATTCGCATGCATCCCGGACAGGAAGAGCTTAAAGCCATGATGCGCAAAGGTGGTTTCGGTCATGTGGACTATCACAACCTGACGGGCGGGATTGTGGCATTGCATGTTGCAATCAAGTGTTAAACAGTGATGCTAATGCGGTTTGAACCTGCGATGAAAAGGTGATTGAGCTGTGATCAAGGAGACGATATGAAAATCTGGCCGGTAATTTTTTCCGCCGTGTTCGCGTTAATCCTGACCCTGACAGGAAGCCATGCCGATGCCAAGCGGCTGGGCGGTGGCGCGTCATTTGGCAAGCAGTCGTCCAACGTCACGCAACGCCGGATTGCACCGGGGGGTGCCAACTCGGCCGCTCCGGCTGCCACGCCCGGTGCCCAGGCACCGAAAAAACCCTGGGGAGCCCTGCTGGGCGGCCTGGCTGCAGGTCTGGGTCTGGCCTGGCTGGCATCGTCGCTGGGCTTGGGCGAGGCTTTTGGTCAGATCATCATGTTTGCCTTGCTGGCGCTGCTGGTCATGGGTACGCTTGGATTCATCATGCGCAAGCTCAAGGGTGGAGCAGTTGGCGCACCGGGGAGTCCGCGAGGGCAGCCCCCTTTTGCTTTCCAGGGTGCCGGCAATGCCACCACACCCAAGGGCTACAGCCCCGAAAATGTAGGCAACGATGCTTCAGCGCGCCCTTGGGAGCGCAGTGGCATGACCTTTGATGCCAATGCCGAGCCAGCTGCCGCCGGGTCCCTGATTGGCTCGGCATTGCTGGGATCCCAGTCGTGGGGGGTGCCGGCTGGGTTTGATGCCGAAGGCTTCCTCAAGGCCTGCAAGGTGAATTTTGTCACGCTGCAAGATGCCTGGGATCGCGCCGACGTCCAGAATTTGCATGCGATGATGACAGACGACATGATCGAGCAGATCAAGACACAGTTGGCAGATCGGGACTCCCACACCGGCGGCATTGCCAATAAAACCGAGGTTTTGATGCTCAATGCGCAATTGCTGGGGATTGAAGAACTGAACGATGTGTACATGGCCAGCGTCGAGTTTTCGGGCATGATTCGCGAAGATGCTTCGGCCGGTGCCAGCCCGTTCCGCGAAGTCTGGAACATGACCAAGCCGCGTAATGGCGGCAGTGGCTGGCTGGTCGCTGGTGTGCAGGCGCTGCAGTGATTTGAATCTGGCCGTCTTTGGTCTTCGCGCCTTGGGTTGTTCCAAGGTTAATGCAGCTTGACGCGCCGCGAAAATTCCGAAAATTAACGGGTAAACGGCGGTTGCTCGGAGTGAAAGCCCTTTTATCCTGCAAAATCGGTGGGTATGAATAACCCGTCCACTTTCCCCTTCCTGGAGTCTCTTGCCCGCCGTTTCCAGCCGCCTGCCTGGGTGGTTGATGAAGGCCAGCAGCGGCTGGTCCTGTTCCTGAATCATGTCCTGATGCAGGAGAAGGTGGCGCAGGATCGGCTTGTACGTCAGAAAGGCCGTGTCATCCAGGTGAAATGGGGTTTGTTTGCGATTGACCTGGTGGTGACCCCGGCCGGTCTGGTAGATCGGACCATACCTGGCGGCAAACCTGATCTTCTGCTTTCAGTGGTCGCCGAGTCACCGCTGCTGGTCATGCAGTCGGTATTGGTCGGCAAGGCTCCTCCGGTGAAAATTGAAGGCGATGTGCAATTGGCGGCTGAAATCGGGTGGCTGGCCGAAAATCTGCGCTGGGATGCCGAAGAAGATTTGTCCCGACTGATAGGGGATGCCCCGGCACATGCCTTGGCTGACGCCGGAAGGCGGCTGCTGACAGCCCTGAAACAGTTTTTGGCCCAGGCGCCACTGTTCCCGGAATTCTCATATTCACCCGCGGAATCGCGCTATGTGCCAGAACGCAGCGCAGTTGGCGAGGCGACAAGCGTTGGGGCCAGCACGTCCCCCAAGGCTTCTGCATGAACCGGTTCTTCAGGGGAGGGGTTATCGTCTGGACCGTGCTGCGGTTCGGTCTCGATGAACTGGTTTTGTCCAGCTTCGAGCGCCCCTGGGTCCGCTTGCTGACCCGTATCGTTTCAGTTGGACGCAATTTGAAGGCCCCCCGTGGTGAGCGTCTTCGCGAAGCGCTCGAAAGTCTGGGGCCAATTTTCGTCAAATTCGGACAAGTTTTATCCACCCGCCGGGATTTGCTGCCGCCTGATATTGCCGATGAGTTGGCACGCCTGCAGGACCGTGTTCCGCCTTTTGATTCCGCTGTCGCGGTGGCCATGATTGAAAAAGCGTTCGGCCGGCCTCTGGAGCGCATCTTCGAGACGTTTGACAACACGCCCATTGCCAGCGCTTCGATTGCCCAGGTTCATTTTGCCACCCTGCCTGGCGGCCGGGAGGTGGCGGTCAAGGTGCTGCGCCCCAATATGCTGCCAGCGATTGAAAAGGATCTGGCGTTGATGCACATGATGGCCGGCTGGGTCCAAGGTGCGTCAACTGATGGCAAGCGCCTCAGGCCGCGCGAGGTGGTGGCCGAGTTTGACAATTATCTTCACGATGAGCTCGATTTGCTGCGCGAGGCGGCCAACGCGGCGCAACTGCGCCGAAACATGAAGGATCTCAATCTCGTGCTGATTCCGGAGATGTTCTGGGATTTTTGCAAGTCCGATGTCATGGTGATGGAGCGCATGAAAGGGGTGCCGATCAGTCAGACCCAGCGTTTGCGTGAAGCCGGCGTGGACATGAAAAAGCTCTCGCGTGATGGTGTCACCATCTTTTTCACACAGGTGTTCCGCGACGGATTTTTTCATGCCGACATGCATCCGGGCAATATTCAGGTCAGTCTGGCACCAGAAACATTCGGGCGTTATATCTCGCTCGATTTCGGCATTGTGGGAACGCTCACCGAGGTGGATAAAGAGTATCTGGCGCAAAATTTCAGTGCGTTTTTTCGGCGTGATTACAAGCGCGTGGCCGAGTTGCACATTGAATCAGGCTGGGTGCCTGCCAATACAAGGGTGGACGAACTGGAATCCGCCATTCGCGCCTGCTGCGAGCCCTACTTCGACCGGCCGCTGAAGGAAATTTCGCTGGGGCTGGTGCTCATGCGGCTGTTTCAGACCTCGCGCCGTTTCAACGTGGAAATTCAGCCGCAACTGGTACTACTGCAAAAAACCCTGCTCAATATCGAAGGTTTGGGGCGCCAGCTGGACCCCGAGCTTGATCTTTGGGGCACCGCCAAACCCTTTCTTGAAAAGTGGATGCTGGAACAGGTCGGCCCTGAAAAACTGCTGGCCCAGCTCAAGGTTGAAGCGCCAACCTATGCCAAGCTGCTGCCGGGCCTGCCGCGTTTGCTGTCGCAGTACCTGAAAGCGCCGCCAGGAATCAATCGTCGCGAGCTGGAGGCATTGCTGGCCGAACAAAGGCGAACCAATAAACTGCTGCAAAGCCTGATCTATGGTGGATTGGGCTTTGTGCTGGGCCTGATCGTGATGCAGTTTGTGCTTCGGGTCAGCGTGTTCTGACGCTCGTATTCACAAAGCAATCCGCGCGTTCCTGCTCTTTCCAGCTGCGTTATCCAGGATCAAGGGTAACGTTTATAATTAAAAACTTTGCACCTGAAAGTCATTTCAGGGTGCAATTTTTCAGCCAGAACCTCAAAGCACCATGCCAATCTACGCCTATAAATGCGAGTCCTGCGGGTATGCCAAGGATGTCCTGCAAAAATTGTCCGATGCGCCATTGACGGATTGTCCGCAGTGCGGGGCTTCGAGCTTCACAAAGCAGCTCACAGCGGCCGGCTTCCAGCTCAAGGGTTCGGGCTGGTACGTGACCGATTTTCGGGGGGGCAAGGACGGATCGCAGCCCGCCAAACCCGGGGACGCGGCATCCGCTGGCGGTGGCAGCACGGACAGCAAAGCCCCGGCGAACAGCAGCGCAACGGCAACGCCTGCGGCCGCGCCAGTTGCGACCACCGCAACAGCCAGTCAGGGCACCAGCGGCAACTCTTCGTCCAAAGCGCCGTGATGAGCTCGATTCGCCGATGGTTTTTGTCCGGGCTTCTGGTGCTGGTGCCATTGGCCATCACCTTGTCGGTGCTCGACTGGATTGTTGGGATACTGGACAAAACGCTGTTGATTCTTCCTGATGCCTGGCATCCGGACAAACTGCTGGGTTTTCATATCCCGGGTTTCGGTGTGCTGCTGGCACTGGCGATTGTGTTGTTGATGGGCGCCATCGCCAGCAACTTTTTTGGCAAAAAGCTGGTTTCCCTCGGCAATTCATTGCTGAACCGCATTCCTATCGTACGGTCCATCTATTCCAGCGTGAAACAGGTGTCCGACACCCTGTTTTCTGAAAACGGCAACGCCTTTCGCAAAGCCTTGCTGGTGCAGTGGCCGCGTGAGGGGGTCTGGACAATTGGTTTTCTGACGGGTGTGCCTGGCGGCGATGTGGCTAATTATTTGCAGGGTGATTACCTGAGTGTCTATGTGCCGACGACGCCCAACCCCACGGGTGGCTACTTCGTGATGCTGAAAAGAGCGGACTGTATCGAACTGAAAATGAGTGTTGATGAGGCGCTGACCTATGTGATTTCCATGGGCGTGGTTGTTCCCCGAACGCGAGTTGTCCAGCCGCGCACCCTTCCCCTGTAACCCGCGCAAATGCGCCATTGGCGCCGAAAGTTCGAGCATTTTTATGGTTATCGCTGATACACAAGTTTCTCCCATGCGTTCAAACTATTGCGGTCTGGTGACCGAGAGCCTGATGGGCCAGCATGTCAGCCTGTGCGGCTGGGTCAATCGCCGCCGTGATCATGGCGGCGTGATTTTTATCGACCTGCGCGACCGCGAGGGTTACGTGCAGGTGGTGTGCGACCCGGATCGCGCCGACATGTTTCAAACTGCCGAGGACGTGCGCAACGAGTTCTGTGTTCAAGTCAGGGGCGTGGTGCGGGCCCGTCCTGAAGGCACGATCAACGAGACCCTGAAAAGCGGAAAAATCGAAGTTTTGTGCCACGAACTGATCGTGCTGAACCCCAGCGTGACGCCGCCGTTTCAGCTCGATGACGACAACCTGTCGGAGACGACGCGTCTGACACACCGGGTGCTGGACCTGCGCCGTCCCTACATGCAGAACAACCTGATGCTGCGCTACCGCGTGGCCATGGAAACGCGCAAGTTTCTTGACGCCAACGGGTTCGTCGACATTGAAACCCCCATGCTGACGAAAAGCACGCCCGAAGGCGCGCGCGATTACCTCGTGCCCAGCCGCGTCAATGAAGGGCATTTCTTCGCGTTGCCGCAGAGTCCGCAGTTGTTCAAGCAGTTGTTGATGGTGGCGGGCTTTGACCGCTACTACCAGATTACCAAGTGCTTCCGCGATGAGGATCTGCGTGCCGACCGCCAGCCTGAATTCACGCAGATTGATATCGAGACCTCCTTCATGGGCGAGCAGGAAATCCGCGATCTGTTTCAGGGCATGATCAGCAGCATTTTCAAGACAGTGCTGAATACCGATCTGGGCGAGTTTCCGGTTATGGCCTATGCCGATGCCATGCACCGATATGGCTCCGACAAGCCCGATCTGCGCGTGAACCTGGAATTCACCGAACTGACCGATGTCATGGTGGATGTCGACTTCAAGGTCTTCAGTGCCCCGGCCACCACGCCCGGGGGCCGCGTGGTCGCTCTGCGCGTGCCCGGAGGCGCGGAAATCAGCCGCAGCGAGATTGATGCCTACACCGAGTTCGTGAAAATTTACGGTGCCAAGGGTCTGGCCTGGATCAAGGTCAACGATGTCAGCAAGGGCCGTGAAGGCCTGCAGAGCCCTATTGTCAAGAATCTCCATAATGCGGCAATCGCCGAGATTCTCAAACGCACGGCAGCCTATAACGGTGACATCATTTTCTTTGGCGCCGACAAGGCCAAGGTGGTCAACGACAGCATGGGCGCGCTGCGCCTCAAGGTCGGTCATGGTGAATTCGGCAAAAAGACCGGCCTGCTCACCCAGGGCTGGAGGCCGCTGTGGGTGGTTGATTTTCCGATGTTCGAGTTCGACGAGGACGGCCAGCGCTGGAGCGCGGTGCACCACCCCTTCACCGCTCCCAAGGACGGGCATGAAGACTGGATGGATACCGACCCCGGCCGCTGCGTTGCCAAGGCCTACGACATGGTGCTCAATGGCTGGGAACTCGGTGGCGGGTCGGTCCGGATTCACCGTGCAGAGGTACAGAGCAAGGTCTTCAACGCCCTCAAAATTGGTCCTGAAGAGGCGCAGCAGAAGTTTGGCTTCCTGCTCGATGCCCTGCAGTATGGCGCGCCGCCGCATGGTGGCCTGGCCTTTGGCCTGGACCGCATCGTGACCATGATGACTGGTGCCGAGTCGATTCGTGACGTGATCGCTTTCCCCAAAACCCAGCGTGCGCAGTGCCTGCTGACCCATGCGCCCAGCCCGGTGGATGAAAAACAATTGCGCGAGTTGCACATCCGCTTGCGCAATCCGCTGCCAGTCTGATCCGGTGCATCAGGGCGCCCGCTCAAGGCATTCAGGGGCTTACGTTGCAAGCCTTCAAGATACCCGAGTCGGTGCTGGTTGTCATTCACACGCCCCAGCTTGAGGTGCTGTTGATCGAGCGAGCCGATCAGCCGGGGTTCTGGCAGAGTGTCACCGGCTCCAGGGAGACGGCCGATGAGCCGCTTGCTCGGACAGCCCGGCGCGAGGTGATGGAAGAAACCGGCATTGCCGCCGCGTCGGCGCAATGGCGCGACTGGGCGCTCACCAATGCTTATGAAATTTACCCAACCTGGCGCCACCGCTATGCGCCGGGCGTGACGCATAACACCGAGCATGTGTTTGGCCTGTGCTTGCCTCATCCTTGTGCTGTGACTCTGAATCCGCGCGAGCATGTGGCCTGGCAGTGGCTGCCGTACCGGGTTGCCGCTGATTTGTGCTTTTCTCCTTCCAACGCTGAAGCTATTTTGCTTTTGTCGCGGTTCGCCGCTTGAGTCGACCATGCCCACACTTCACAGGTCCAAGGCACTGCAATTGCTCGACGGTGGACAGGAATTTTTTCCGGCACTCATCAAGGCCTTTGATGCCGCGACCACCTGGATTCAGCTGGAAACCTATATTTTCGATTTCCACGGAGCTGGGGCTGAAGTCGCCGACGCCCTGGCCCGGGCCGCGACACGCGGCGTGACGGTTCAGGTGCTGGTGGATGGCATTGGCACCAACCCCTTGCCCGCAGAGTGGCAGAAGAAGTTTGCTCTGACAGGAGTCAATTGGTGCGTTTATTCGCCACTGGGCACAGGTCGGCACGGTTTGGGTGGGTTCGGTCTGCTGCTGCCGGAACGCTGGCGTCGGCTGCACCGCAAGCTGTGTGTGGTCGATCAGCAACTGGTTTTTTGTGGTGGCATCAATGTGCTGGACGATTTCTACGACCCCAGCCTGGGTCAACTGCAATCCCCGCGTTTTGATTTTGCCGTGGCCGCCACCGGACCGCTGGCGCTTGATGCGGCCGATGCCATGGCCTTGCTCTGGTGGCGCGTCCAGGCCGGGTACAGCGCACGCCAGCGGCATCTGAGTGCCGCATGGGAAAAGTTCAAGGCCGCCGGGTACGGCGGACGCACCAATGCGGCGCAACTTGGCGGCCCAGCGGATCTTGAGGTGGCGCATCTATCCGGCGCGCCAGGTCCCAAGGCGGCACTGATCCTGCGCGACAACCTGCGCAACCGCAGCAGCATCGAGCGCGCATACCGCAAAGCCATTGGCCAGGCGCGCAATGAAGTCATCATTGCCAATGCGTACTTTGTGCCCGGCGGTAAACTGCGTCGCGCCCTTGTCAGGGCGGCCCGGCGCGGCGTGCGTGTGACGCTGCTGCTACAAGGAAAGTACGAGCACTTCATGCAGTACCATGCGGCGCGTCCGGTGTATGGCGCACTATTGGCGGCGGGGGTGGAAATTTACGAATACACCGCCAGCTATCTGCACACCAAGGTGGCGGTGGTCGATGGGCATTGGGCCACCGTGGGCTCGTCCAACCTGGATCCCCTGAGCCTGCTGCTGGCGCGGGAAGCCAACGTGGTGGTCGAAGACCGGCCGTTTGCCGAAGATTTGCAAGGCCGCCTGCGTCAGGCCATAGCCAGTCATGGTGAACGCATGGACCCGGCAGCTTACAGCCATCGGCCCCTGAGCCAGCGTCTGCAGGGCTGGATTGCTTATGCCCTGATGCGGCTGGCGTTGCTGGTGACAGGGCAGCGGTACTGAGCCCAGGGCAGCTAAGTGATAGCTCAATGTGCTTATTCTGAAAGGGCAAGAGGCCAAAAACTTTGCAAATATCCGGGAAACACCATTTTTCGGCATGGCTGGTAATATCTGACATGCTTATGAAAACCACTACGCCCCCCCCAGAGCTCACCGATGAGGGTACGCCTGTTTCCGTCAAGATCCGCGAGCGACTGGCCCATGCCCGCAAGCGTTTCAATGCCAATGACAACATTGCCGAGTTCGTGGCGCCGGGCGAGCTGGAAAAGCTGCTCGACGAGGTTGAGGTCAAGATGCAGGGCGTTCTTGACAGCCTGGTGATTGACACCGAGGGCGACCACAACACCCGCAATACTGCGCGCCGTGTGGCCAAAATGTACCTGAACGAGGTGTTCAAGGGGCGCTATGTGGCGGTACCGGAGATCACCGAGTTTCCGAACGCCGGGCATCTTAACGAGCTGCTGATCGTAGGGCCCATTACGGTGCGTAGCGCCTGCTCGCATCATTTTTGCCCGGTGATCGGAAAGGTCTGGATTGGCGTGATGCCCAACGAGCACACCAATGTGATCGGCCTGTCCAAATACGCGCGGCTGGCCGAGTGGGTGATGGGGCGCCCACAAATTCAGGAAGAGGCCGTGGTGCAACTGGCCGACCTGATCATGGAGAAGACCCAGCCCGATGGACTGGCCATTGTGATGGAAGCCAGCCACTTTTGCATGTCGTGGCGCGGCGTCAAGGACATGGACAGCAAGATGGTCAACTCGGTGATGCGCGGCGTGTTCCTGAAAGATGTGACGCTGCGCCGCGAGTTCCTGGCGCTGATCCCGCAGAAAGGCTGATTCGATGCTGGTACGTCTGCTTTACGCGAGCCGCGCCCTGGACACCAGTCAGGACGCCATTGAAACCATTCTGGCGCAATCGCGCCAGTACAACCCGACCTGCGGCATTACCGGCATTCTGTGTTACGGTGCCGGTATTTTTCTGCAGGCCATTGAAGGCGGGCGCATGGCCGTCAGTGAACTCTACGGCCATATTCAGCGAGACCCGCGCCACAAGGATGTGGTGCTGCTTCACTACGAGGAAATTTCCGAGCGTCGCTTTGGTGGCTGGACCATGGGGCAGGTCAACGTGCGCAAACTGAACCAGTCCATCCTGCTCAAATATGCGGAAAAACCCGAGCTCGATCCCTATTCCGTGTCGGGCAAGGTGTCGCTGGCATTGCTGGAAGAGTTGATGGCCACGGCCTCCATCATTGGCCGGACCTGAGTCACCCGGCAGCGCATTGGCGCGGGGCGTGGCACCGGTAGCATCGCCGCTGTTGCTGGGCTGCGATTTTTCCAGCAGCCCCAGCCGCCGCAAGCCCATTGTGATGGCCACAGGCACCGCAGCAAAAGGCAGGCTGCTGCTTGCCGGCCTGGAGTGCATTGAACCTATTTCCGGCAGTTGTACAGAGCGTAAACCGGCCACAAGCTAGACTGGGGGCCAGTT
>DHWX01000128.1:0-130 GCA_002413395.1 Polaromonas sp. UBA5171
GGTTGAATGATTTGTTGGTTTTAACTATGTAATACATGAAGTTACCTTGACCTTTGTGAGGGGCAAACAATGCCCTGGTTAGAACCTAACCGAATTTTTGTCTGAGGAGACCTGGAACCTGGCCCCCGGA
>DHWX01000128.1:137-65471 GCA_002413395.1 Polaromonas sp. UBA5171
AGTTCGACACGGGCGCGTGACACCGACAGTTGATTGTGCGGCCGGGCAAATCCGGGCAATGTAGTCCAAACTCCTCAGGTGCCGTCAGCCGATATCTGCTTTAGTCGCTTAAAGCGCATGACAAAATGGCATCGGAATCCGTGCCGCTAAAGCGAATCTATGCGGACCTTCTTCCGGCGTCTGTGCGGCAGCACACAGCCAAAGAAGATTGCATAATGAAACGGCTGAGACAAACCATGAACCGGGCAAGATAGATTCATAGAATGGCCAAACAGGAAAGACGGCTTCCGCTGCTTTGCTGGTTGGCAGTTCAGCGGCGATGCTGCGGTAGTTCTGTTCTCCCTGCGTCGTGCTGATCGGGCGGTGTGGGCTGCGGGCGGCGCTGGTAGCCACCAGGTCGAGGGAGAAGTTGGCGTTCAACGTGGCGAAGATCACATCGTGATTCGGACTGAGGACAATCACTTCGAGGCCGTGGTGTCCGACGAGCGAGTGCTTCAGCAGTTGCGTAATGCGTTCGAGATCGTCTTGCGACTTCCACCTCTCAAGGGTGTGGCTGGTCAGCTTGTTGGCGCCGATTGAATGTTGACCCAGAGCCCAAAAACGGCCGGAGCCGTAAAATACTGCAGCATGCCAGAGCAGCGCGCTGAACACCCCGGCGAACAACCAAGCCGAAGCGGTGGCCGTCTCCAGGTGTCAGGCTAACAATCGCCCCGACCAACACCATTCACCCCAAAACAGAGCTGTAGCGCGGACCCGCCCAAACTAGCCCCGGAATACGCAATTGCTAGTTGAAGAAAAAAACCCGCCACGAGGGCGGGATTTCAGGGAAGCGGCAACAAGCCGCTGCGGTTTGCTGAGTGCCTTATCTGGCGTATTTCTGCCTATCCAAGGTGACGCCTGTCCAAACTCACACGGGTAGATGCAACTTGCCGCCGCTCTCTCCACCGGCCACGTAGTCACCGGTACGAATGGCTTCGGCGAGTTCGGCCTTGACCTGTTCACGAGTGATGCTCGATTGCACTTGCTTGGCCGGATAGACGCTCGGGTATAGCTCATTGAGCTTGCCGCCGGTCTCCCCACTGGCCATGATGTCACCGGTGCGTACGGCTGCCGCGAGTTCGGCTTTTACTTGCTCACGGGTGACGCTTGACTGCACCTGCTTGGCTGGATAGCGGTTCGGGTACAACTCGTTGAGCTTGAGGCCGCTCTCGCCACCGGCCATGATGTCACCGGTGCGAACGGCTGCGGCGAGTTCGGCCTTGACTTGTTCGCGAGTGACTCCGGCGAAGGATGGGTTGCCAACGATCAGGCCGGAAGCGAGGATCAATGCGGTTGCCGTAAATTTGAGCTTCATGATGATTCCTTTTAAAGGTTGATAGACATTTCCGGGCAGGTCGGTCGTCATCGTGTACCGTCTTGTCCAGCTTCAATCGCCACATTGCGATATGAGTTAACTGTACAAAGCGGACCCCGACAAGAACGTGACGGATAAATTACAAATTGGTCAGTAATTTGTCAGCGCATGAATTAACGAATCGCCGCCAGCGCCTTCGGCAGCTCGGCGCTGGGGACGTCGATGCTTAGGGTGCGCGCGGCAGTCTGATCGTGAACGTGGTCACTGCGCCAATTGAGGCGACCGAAATTGTGCCGCCATGGGCGGTGATGATTGACCTGGTGATGGCCAGCCCCAGGCCCGTGCCTTCGCTGCTGCGTTGCCGCGAGGGGTCGACCCGGAAAAAGCGGTCGAAAACCCGCTCCAAATATTCCTGCGGAATCGCGTCCCCGGTGTTTTCCATGCGAATCGAGACCGTGTCCGGAGTCGCGCTGATGCTCACATGTACTGTCGTGTTTGGCGTCGAATGCCGCACTGCATTGGACAGCAGGTTGCCCAATGCCCGGCGCAACATGAGCCGGTCCGCGCTCACCTCGGCGTCGCCTTCGAGCGTGAGATGCAGCCCCTTTTCTTCGGCCACCGCATCGTAATAATCGAACAGTGCAAGAACGTCTGCTGCGAGATGCAGCCTTTCCCGGGCTGGCACCACCAGGTCGTTTTCGGCCTTGGCCAGCAGCAGCATGTCCGAGATCATGCGAGCCATGTGCTCGAACTCCTCGGTGTTCGATTCAAGAATGCTGCGGTACTCGTCTGCGCCACGCGGGCGCGACAGGACAACCTGGGTTTGAGTCATCAAGTTGCTCACCGGCGTGCGCAACTCGTGAGCTATGTCTGAAGAAAAATCGGAAAGTCGGCGAAATGCTTCTTCCAGTCGCGCCAGCATCTCATTCAAGGATTGCGCGAGTTCAGCCAGCTCGACCGGTGCCGATTCCACCGGCAGGCGATGGCTGAGTTGTTGCGCCGTGACCACTTGCGCTTGCGCGCGCATGGCGCGAAGCGGCGCCAAGCCGCGTCGGGCAGCAGCCCATCCGAGAATTCCGGTCAGCGCAGCGGCGCCGGCAACGAATATCCATAGCGTCTGCAGGAAGGAACTGAAGAACGCCTGATGATGCATGATGTCAGTCGCCACCGCCACGATCACCTTTGAGCGCCCGCTGCTGCCGGTTGGCAGTTCAGCCGCGATGCCGCGGTAGGTCTGTTCCCCCATCGTCCAGGTGACCAGGCCGTGAGGATTTCGGGCGGCGCTGGCGGCCAACAGGTCGATGGGGAATTTGGCGTTCGGCGTGGCGAAGATGACATCGTGATTTGGGCCGAAGACGATCACTTCGAGGCCGTGGTGTCCGACGAACGAGTTGTCCAGCAGTTGCGAAATGGAATGGAGATCGTCCTGCGACTTCAACTTCTCAAGGGTATGACGCACGAGTTCCATCTTGTCCGCCAGAACCTCCGTGTCCAGTTCCACGAAGTGCTTTTCCACCGAGGATGCGATCACGAACCCGAGCGCCAGCAGCACGGCCGACGAGGCGATGATGAACAGCAGTGTCAGCCGCCGGGTGATGGATGTTCTTCCAGTCAAGCGCAATCTGGGTTCTCCAAAACGTAGCCCATGCCCCGCACGGTACGGATGAGCTTGGGTTCAAAATTATCATCCAGCTTGACGCGCAGGCGGCGCATGGCGACCTCGATGACGTTGGTGTCGCTGTCAAAATTCATGTCCCATACCTGCGATGCAATCAGCGAGCGTGGCAGCACNNGCAGCACTTCACCCTGGCGGCGCAGCAACAGTTCAAGCAGGGCAAATTCCTTGGCCGTCAGATCGATTCGCTTGCCTGCGCGCGTGACCCGACGTCGCATCAAGTCGAGTTCCAGGTCTGCCGCATGCAGGAACTCTGCCGCCGTGGCCTTGCTGCCTCTGCGCAACAGCGTTCGCACCCGGGCCAGCAACTCAGAAAAAGCAAAGGGCTTGACCAAATAGTCGTCCGCGCCGAGTTCCAAACCCTTGACGCGGTCATCGACATGATCGCGCGCGGTCAGGAACAGGACCGGCGTGTCCTTGCCAGCCTTGCGGATGCCCTGCAAGATCGTCCAGCCGTCGATTCCGGGCAGCATCACATCGAGAATCGCCAAGTCGTAAGCCTCGGTCAGTCCGTGATGCAGACCTTCCCGGCCGTCTCGCACCAAATCGACGACGAAGCCGGCTTCGACCAAGCCCTGTTTCAGGTAGTCCCCGGTCTTGGGTTCGTCCTCGACAATGAGGATTTTCATAGCGTCTCCTAATCAGTTGAGGACAGAGCTTCGTTACGCTCCGGTCTGTCCCGCAAAGTTTCATTGTTTATGCAAAGTGGCCGCAATTCTGCGCTGCTTCGACCGCTCCGCAGCGCAGATAACAGAAATGTAATCTTGCGGTCAGCATTCTGTTGGTGCGAGGTGTGCAAACTACGAGACGTCAATCACCCTTGTTTTTGCCCGACACTAAACCCCAGGAGAAAAACCATGAAGACTTTCATTACCCCGGCTCTCATCGTGCTTGCCACCGCAGGCTTTTCTACGCACGGTCTGGCCCAAATGCAAATGGACCACAGCAGTCATGGCGGCCCCGCTGTGATGCAGATGGCATCCGCCGCCGAAACGCCTCTGACTGATGGCGTGGTGAAGAAAATTGACAAATCCACGGGAAGGGTTACCTTGTCCCACGGCCCGCTGCCCGGTGGCATGCCGGCGATGACCATGACCTATCGCGTCAAGGATTCGGCCTGGCTCGACACAATAAAGCCAGGGCAAAAGATTCGCTTCGCCGTCGACCCAGAAGACGGCATGACTGTGCAGCGCATCGAGTTGGTAAAGTAAGCCGCCAAGGTCAGGCGCATGCCGGCCGGATTAAATGACAAACAAGGACCTTCGCATGAAGTCATTCCAGAGCCCCCGGGGCCTCTTGTTCGCTGCCGTTGCCGGCATTTGGTGCTTCGCGGCACAGGCCCAGGAACTGCCGCCAGGCGCGGATGTGAAAAGCCTGCTCGCTATCGCCAGGGAGAAAAATCCCGAATATGCCAGCATGCGCTACGAAGCGCAGGCCGCCGCCGAGCGCGTGACGCCAGCGGGCGCCTTGCCCGATCCCAGGTTACGCACCGAATTGATGGACATTACCAGGGGGGGCGAGCAGAACCCCACCCTTTTGCCCAGCAATGTCGGCAGCACCCGCTACACGCTGATGCAGGACCTGCCCTGGTTCGGCAAGCGGGACCTGAAGCGGAAAATTGCCGAATTCGAAGCCGAAGGCAGCCACGGCAAGGTCAGGGGAACCTGGTCGGAACTGGCAGCAAAGATCAAGACCGCGCAGGCCCAACGTTATTTTCTGTATGGCAACGAAAAATTGACCCAGGAAATCCTCGATCTGATCGTCCGTCTGGAAAAAATCGCGCAGAGCCGCTACGCCAACGGCCTCTCCGCCCAACAAGACGTCATCCGGGCGCAGATTGAGCAGACCAACATGAAGAATGAACTGATTGCCCTGGAGAGCGAAAGCCGACAGGTCAATGCGCGCCTGAATGCCCTGTTGGCGCGGCCCGCGACAGCGCCATTGGCGCAGCCGGAAAAACTGCGTACTTTGCCGGTTCCAGGCCAACTCGACGCTGCGGCGCTGGAAGAGCGGGTGCGCACCCGCAACCCGCAGTTGTTCACCGATGAGGCGCTTATCAAGGCGGCCGAAAAAGGCCGTGATCTGGTCTACAAGAACCGTTATCCGGATTTCAACGTCGGCATTGCCCCGGTCCAGTATGGCAGTGCGATCAAGGAATGGGGATTGATGATGGAGATCAACATTCCATTGCAACAATCCTCACGCCGTTCGCAGGAACGGGAAGCCGAGGCCATGCTGTTGGCCGCCCGCTCACGCAAGGAGGCCAGCGCAAATCAGGTGCTCTCCGAACTCTCGGAAAATCTGGCCGGTTTGGAGGCGGCGCAACGCACGGAGGCGTTGGCGACGACCAGCCTGCTGCCACAAGCTGAGCTGACATTCAATGCGGCCCTGGCTGGCTATGAAAACGGCAAGCTGGATTTTGCCACCCTGCTCGATGCCCAGCGACAAATCCGCCAGGCCAGACAAAACCAGATCAAGGCGCAGTTTGAGGCGCAAACGCGTCTCGCCGAAGTTGAAAAGCTATTAGGAGAAGATCTATGAAACAGGGGACTGGAATTGCCATCGGCGTGGCCGTGGTCGCGCTGATCGCCGCCAGCGGTGGCTATTGGTTAGGCAACAAGGGGGCGCTCCAGTCCCAGGGTGCTGCCGTGGTGGCAGCCGGTGCCGCCAATGCGGTCGGTAGCACCGGAAAAAAGGAGAGAAAACTTCTTTATTACCGCAACCCGATGGGCCTGCCCGACACCTCTCCGACCCCGAAAAAAGATCCGATGGGCATGGATTACATTCCGGTCTACACGGGTGAGGAAGACGCTGAACCGGCCTCCTCCAAGCAGATCAGGATCAGCACCGCGAAGGTTCAAAAACTCGGGGTCCGCACCGAGGCCGCCCAGCTTCGCACCATGGACAGATTGGTCCGCGCGTCCGGTCGGATCGAACCGGACGAACGCCGCGTCTACGCTATTGCACCCAAGTTCGAGGGTTACGTCGAGCGCCTGTATGTAAATTTTACCGGTCAGTCGGTCAGCAAGGGCCAGCCGCTGTTCGAGGTCTATAGCCCGGAACTGGTGTCCGCCCAGCGGGAATACGCCATTGCTGCGCAAGGCGTGGAATCGCTCAAGGATGCGGGCGGCCAGGCACAGGCGGGCATGAAGCAACTGGCCGAGGCCAGCCTGCAACGCCTCAGGAACTGGGATATTTCGCAACAACAGGTCAAGGCGTTGGCCCAATCCGGTGAAACAAAACGGACCCTGACCTTTCTCTCCCCGGTGGCCGGTATCGTCATGGAGAAAAAGGCCGTGCAGGGCATGCGCTTCATGCCTGGGGATGCGCTCTATCAGGTCGCGGATTTATCTGCCGTGTGGGTTGTTGCAGACGTCTTCGAGCAGGACATCGGCCTGGTCAAACCCGGCGCCAAAGCAAAGGTCAAAATCGACGCCTACCCGGACAAGGAGTTCACGGGCACCGTGACCTACATTTACCCGACCCTCACGGCCGAGACGCGAACAGTTTCGGTGCGCGTGGAGCTCGCCAACCCCGGCCTGCTGCTCAAACCTTCCATGTTTGCGCAAGTCGAATTGTCGGTTTCCGGCAAGGGGGCGGTGGTCAGCGTGCCGGTGTCTGCGGTCATCGATAGCGGCACACGCCAGATTGTCCTGATCCAGCAAGGAGAAGGCCGCTTCGAGCCGCGCGAGGTCAAGCTCGGCTCGCGCAGCGACAACTACGTTGAAATCCGCGAGGGCGTGAAGGACGGCGAACAGGTGGTGGTTGCGGCCAACTTCCTGATCGACGCCGAAAGCAATCTGAAGGCGGCAGTCGGCGGTTTCGGCAGCTCGGCCCCAGCAGCGGCAGTCAAAGCGGGAACGCCGGCAGAGCAAGAGCCGCCAGCCGTCAAGGCATCAGGCCACCATGCCGAAGGAACGGTGGACAGCATTGATGCGAAAGCGGGCACAGTCAGCCTCAGTCACGGCCCGGTCGCCAGCCTGAAGTGGCCGGCCATGACCATGGAGTTCAAGGTTGCCAATGACGCCTTGCTCAAAGACTTGAAGCCGGGTGCCAAGGTCGCTTTCCAGTTCGTCGAGCGTCAGCCGGGTGAATGGGTCATCACCGATGTCAAACCAATGGCTCTGGCCAAAGGGGCCAGCGCACCCGCGTCCGCTACCAGCGCTCACTGACCGGGAGCCAGCATGCTGTCCAGAATCATCGAATGGTCGGGAAAAAACCGCTTCCTCATCCTGCTTGCCACCCTGTTCATCGTTCTCTGGGGCGTCTTCGCTATCCTCAGAACGCCGATCGACGCCCTGCCTGATCTTTCAGACGTGCAGGTCATCGTCTACACCGAGTACCCCGGCCAGGCGCCGCAGGTGGTGGAAGATCAGGTCACCTACCCACTGACGACCGCCATGCTGTCGGTCCCCAAGTCCAAGGTGGTGCGCGGCTTTTCTTTCTTCGGCGCGTCCTTCGTTTACATCATCTTCGAAGACGGCACCGATATCTACTGGGCCCGCTCGCGCGTGCTGGAGTACCTCAACTTCGCTTCCGGGCGCATGCCCAAGGGCATCACGCCGCAGATCGGCCCCGACGCCACCGGTGTCGGCTGGGTCTACCAATACGCGTTGCTGGCCAAAGACAAGACGCTGGCCGAACTGCGCTCTATCCAGGACTGGTATGTGCGCTATCAGTTGACGAAAGCGCACGGCGTCGCTGAAGTGGCATCCATCGGCGGCTTCGTGCAAACCTATCAGGTGACGGTTGACCCGGTCAAGCTGCGCGCCTACAACATCCCGCTGATGAAGGTGGCCCAGGTGATCCGCGACTCGAATCGTGATGTCGGCGGCCGGGCCGTGGAGATGGCCGAAACCGAGTACATGGTGCGCGGCAAGGGCTACTTGCGCGACAAGAGCGATATCGAATTGCTGGTGGTCAAGAGCGACAAGGGCACGCCGGTGCTGATCCGTGACATTGCGCGGGTGGAACTCGTGCCCGATGAACGACGCGGCCTGACCGAACTCAATGGCGAAGGTGAAGTGGTGTCGGGCATCGTCATGGCCCGCTATGGTCAGAACGCGCTGGAAGTGATCCGTAACGTCAAAGAAAAGATCGCTGAAATCGGCCCTGGCTTGCCCGCGGGAGTGACGGTGCAAACCGTCTACGACCGTTCCGAGTTGATCAACAGCGCCATCGAAACCCTGAAAAGAACGCTGCTGGAGGAATCACTCATCGTCGCGGCGGTCTGTGTCATCTTCCTGTTGCATGTGCGCAGCGCGCTGGTCGCCATCCTGATGTTGCCGGTGGGCATCCTGGTCTCGTTCATCGCCATGCGGCTGTTGGGCATGAGCTCCAATATCATGAGCCTGGGCGGCATTGCGATTGCCATCGGCGCCATGATCGATGCGGCCATCGTCATGATCGAGAACGCCCACAAGCACCTGGAGCGCCTGCCCGAGGGTCACACGACCAGCGACCGGTTTGATGCCATGCTGGACGCCTGCAAGGAGGTCGGGCCAGCGCTGTTCTTCTCGCTGCTGATCATCACGGTTTCTTTCCTGCCGGTCTTTAGCCTGGAAGGCCAGGAAGGACGCATGTTCTCGCCACTGGCCTACACCAAGACCTTCTCCATGGCCGGCGCTGCGCTGCTGTCGGTCACCTTGGTGCCGGTGCTGATGCTGTTGTTCATCCGCGGCAAGATCATGCCGGAGGCCAGAAACCCGGTGAATCGCTTCCTGATCTGGGTCTATCGACCTATCATCGCCGGCGTGATGCGCTGGAAGAAGATGACTATTTTCCTTGCCTTGGTGGTATTGGGCCTCACGGTCTACCCGGCCTCCCAACTCGGCTCGGAGTTCATGCCAACGCTCAACGAGGGCTCACTGCTCTACATGCCGGCTTCCCTGCCCGGCATGTCGATCACCAAAGCGGCTGAGCTGCTGCAGACACAGGACAAGATCATCAAGAGCTTCCCCGAAGTGACGTCGGTCTACGGCAAGGCCGGGCGCGCCAACACGGCGACCGATCCGGCGCCGACCGAAATGTTCGAGACGGTAATCAACCTCAAGCCACCGTCCGAATGGCGCGCGGGATTGACGATTGACAAGCTGATTGCTGAATTGGACAAAGCACTGCAATTTCCCGGCGTTGCGAACTCCTGGACCATGCCAATCAAGGCACGCACTGACATGCTATCCACCGGTATTCGCACGCCGATCGGCATCAAGGTTTTTGGCAAGAATCTGGACGAGATGGAAAAACTGGCCAAGCAGATCGAGACCGTGGTGAAGACCGTGCCGGGCACCTCCAGCGCTTTCGCCGAGCGCATTACCGGCGGCTTCTACCTCAACATCGAACCGGACCGCGAGCAACTGGCCCGCTACGGGCTGGCGGTTGGCGACCTGCTGGATGTGATCGGCACGGCGCTGGGCGGCGAAACGGTCACCACCACCGTCGAGGGCCGGGAGCGCTTTGGCGTCACCGTGCGCTATCCGCGCGAGCTGCGGTCTGACCCACAGCAGATTGCCCGCGAGGTGCTGATCCCTACGACGGACGGTGCCATGATCCCCTTGGGACAATTGGCCAAGGTGATCGTCGCCAAGGGCGCGCCCAGCATCCGCACGGAAAACGCGCTGTTGTCGGCCTACATCTACGTCGATATCCGCGAACGCGATATTGGTGGCTATGTCGCCGATGCGAAGAAGGCGGTGGCCGAGCAGGTCACGTTTCCACCCGGCTACTACGTCACCTGGAGTGGCCAATTCGAGTACATGGAGCAGGCCATCGAAAGAATGAAGATCGTCATTCCGGTGACGCTGCTGATCATTTTCCTGCTGCTCTATCTCAACTTCAGGCGCATTACCGAGACGCTGATCGTGATGCTCTCGGTGCCGTTCGCCCTGGTCGGCGGCATCTGGCTGATGTGGCTGCTCGGCTACAACCTTTCGGTGGCGGTAGCGGTCGGCTTTATTGCCCTGGCCGGGGTGGCCGCCGAGACCGGCGTGATCATGCTGATCTACCTCGATAGTGCCTGGGAAGCGGTCAAGACGAGATGCCGCGCATCCGGCCGCACGCCGACCGTGGGCGACCTTTATGAGGCCGTGATGGAAGGCGCCGTCGAGCGCGTGCGGCCGAAGATGATGACCGTGGTGGCGATCATGGCCGGCCTGCTGCCCATCATGTGGGGCACCGGCACCGGCTCGGAAGTGATGAGCCGCATCGCCGCGCCCATGGTGGGCGGCATGATCTCAAGCACGGTGCTGACGCTGGCCGTGATCCCGGCGATCTATGCGCTGGTCAAGCAGTGGCGGCTAAGCAAGGGATTGGAAAGCTGACTGCATGCCAGCCGTGATGTTGTGTGCGCTCTGGTCCATATGGAAAATCAACCAGCATTACAAGAGTTGAACCCTCCACGCAGGTTCTCCATGATCGTGTGCCCAGCGCGGCGTCGGTTGCAGCCAAACCCAATGGCCACCACTCATCATGGTTGAGTCTGGGTAACCTGCTTTGCGGGTGAATTCGCCGTTTCTCCGAGTTGAACAGCAGGGGCCTGTAGCCCCAAAAATGCAGCAAGTTCGGCGGTGGGTAAAGAGCCTTCACGGGTCACCAGATCACCGGTTTGAGCTTGCTTGGCCACAATGACCGGAACAGAGGTAAAGCCAAACCGGTTCATCATCGCCGTGTTGTTTGCAACGAAGGCTTTCTGTGCGTCGATGTCGCTGCCAGCGCTGATGCCGCCGCGCCTGGCCCGCATTGATGCTTCGTGTTCATCCATGGCCGTAGCCGGGTCCGCAGCAGCCAGCAATGCGGCACCCTGGGCCGTGCTGACCGGATTGAGAAGACTCACAGGGATCCAGACAAATTTCGCTTGCGCCTTCAGCGGCTTGGCCGCTTCCCACAGCGCGCCGCAATGCGGGCACTGGGCATCAAAGAAAACGTAAACAGTGCGCGCGCTCATGGGCGCGCCAACCGTGAACCCCTTGGCTTCGGTGGCAATCGCAGCAATGGAAACCGGTGCAGCAGCTTTCACTGTGTCACCTTGACCGGTGCTGGGCGAGTCATTGCAGCCCGCCAGTAGCAGACTGGCCGCAATCAACGCTGCCGGGATGAAAATGAAGGAACGTTTGAACATCATGGCAGCTCGGTAGCCCGAAGAAATTGGGAAAAGATATGAGGATAGCGCAGATATCGTCGCCTTGCCCAATACCTCAAACTAGGGAAACTCTGCATTTCAATTAAAAATACCACAAAAACCGGGAAAAGATACAAGCAATAGTTCTGCCCACATCTTGCAACCACCACCTTCAAGTTTTTCAGAAAATCAAAAAGTGACATGCCTGCCTGAGCCGGCCAGGCTGATGTTGATTCATGATATCCATGGGGCCGGGGCGGCAGACAGCGCTCCGCATCGCCCAAATGAGGTAACCCGTTACGGCGATTGGCATATCCCCATTCGACCAAGCAACCTGTAACCCTGGAAACGGCAGAACCTTAAGTAAATCGCCACCGGATCAGCGTGGCTGCCCCGGCGATGCCGATCAGGCGCGCAACGCGGCCTTCAGGTTCTGTCCGATCTCTGGCCGTTCGGCGAAGGGGTCAATCGGGTTTTTCTGAAGCAAGATGCATTCCATGCGGGTCTGAACGTTGCCCAGCGCCTTGGGGTGGCTGAAAATGTAAAACTGGTCGGCCGCGATGGCATCGAACACTTTTTGCGCCACTTCAGCCGCGGTGACCTTGCCTGAACCAACGGCTTTTTCACTCATCGCCTGGCCAATCAATTGGCTACGCGTCGGCTTTTCCGCGGGAAATTGCTCGGGCCTGTTGCGATGGCTTTGACTGATGCCGGTCGGCACGAAATACGGGCAGAGTACCGAGGCGCTGATCTGGTCGGTGACCAGCGCCAAATCCTGGTACAGCGTTTCACTCAAGGACACCACAGCATGCTTGCTCACGTTGTACACGCCCATATTGGGCGGATTGAGCAGCCCGGCCATGCTGGCGGTATTGACGATGTGACCCTGCCAGGCTGAGTCTTTTGCCGCCGCTGCCAGCATCATGGGCGTGAAAATGCGCACGCCGTGAATCACGCCCCAGAGGTTGACGCCCAGCACCCACTCCCAGTCCTTGACGCTGTTTTCCCAGATCAGACCGCCGGAACCGACTCCGGCGTTGTTGAAGACAAAATGCGGCGCACCCAAGCGCTCGAAGACGGCCTGGCCCATTGCATCCATTTGCGCGGCATTGGATACGTCGAGCTTGAAGGGCAGCACTTCGGCTCCATGAGCGTTCGTTTCTGCCTTGAGCTCCGTGCTGGCCTGGTCCAGCGCATCCTGCTGTACATCGACCAGCACCAGGTTCATGCCCAGTTTGGCGCCTATGCGTGCGCACTCCAGGCCAAAGCCCGAGCCCGCACCAGTGAGAACGGCGGTCTTGCCTTTGAAATTTTTGATCATTGCCAACTCCTTGAATTGAATTAAATGGACCGCAGCATTTCGATATGGAAAATGCCGTCTTCAATATATGGCTTTCCGGTTTTTACGAAACCATGCCGCGCATAAAACGGTTCCAGTCGCACCTGCGCACCAATCCGGATGGGCTGCGCGCCCCATTGGCGCGAGAGGCAGGCGGGTCTGTTGCACCAAGGCATGGCCAACACCGCCGCTGCGCAGCGAGCCCCGGGTGATCACGCGGCCCATGCTGGCCTCGGTAAATTTGACGCCAGCGGCAAAGCAGCGCGCGTAAGCCACCAGCCGCCCGCCGTCTGTTCCGAGCAAATGCATGGCCTGCACATCGGCACCGTCCATGTCCTGAAAAATACAGGCCTGCTCAACGACAAAAACTTCGCTTCGAAGTTGCAGCAGTTCATACAGTTCAGCGGTCGTCAGGGCATCAAAGGTCACAAAACGCCACGTCAGGGCATCCGTCGCAGCGCTCATGCAGGTGTTACCGCCTTGAGCGAAAAACCGATGCGTGGAAAGTGCACATGAACCGTGCCAGCGCGCTCGTCGTTGCGACGCAGCGTGTAGTGCATGCGGGTGGCTGCAACAAGTTCGCCCTCTGTGGGCTCCGGGCCAAAGCTTTCGGCGCTGACCAGCACACGGCTACCCAGCGGGATGCCGTGTTCATCCTGAAAAATATCGTCATGCAATGGCGCTGGCGTGGCGGCCGCTGCCACCGCAACGGCCTCTTGCGCGCTGAATTTTTTCATCGTCCCGTGGCCGATGGCATCCATGCGATCCATCCAGTCCAGCACTGCGGGGGTGAGGTTCAGGATATCGGCCAGCACCGGCGTGCGCACGCGCGTGAACCAGAGTGGGTGAAACATCGCAAAGTCGGTGATACATGGCACCTCGCCCTGCAAAAACGGCCAGTCAGTGAGCATGTCCGACAGGCGGCGCAAATAGGATTTGTAGGCCGCTGCGGCATCGGCCGGACGCAGGCGCAGCATGCCCACGCTCATGGCCTTGCGGTCCTCGCCAAATGCACGGGCCACTTCCGGCCCGGCTTTTTCAAACAACTGCGCAATGCCTCTGGCCTGCATGTTGAACGCCATGGAGGTCCAGAACAGCGTGGTGTCAGCCCATTGGGCCAGCGTGCGCGCCATGCCCTTGCCGGGTTCTGAATATAGCGTGGGCCGGGGCTGGAGGTGTTCCAGCACGTCGGCAATCAGGGCGGTATCGCAATAGATATCGGCACCGATTTGCAGCACCGGCGTTTTACGGTAGCCGCCGGTCAGCGCTACCAGCTCGGGTTTAGGCATGATCGCCGGGATGACCACCGATTTCCAGGTCAGATTCTTGTAGCCAAGAATCAGGCGGATCTTTTCGGAAAAGGGCGAAGTCGGGTAGTGGTGAAGTATCAACTCAGTCATGGCGGGCGCTCCTGAATGCTTGAAGCTCTAGGCGGTCCCCGGTGGCAGGGAGGTTTCCTTAAATCAGCTTGACAACCTGTTTGCCGAAATTTTTGCCTTTGAGCAGGCCCAAAAAGGCTTCCGGCGCGGCTTGCAGGCCCTGCGCCACGGATTCTTCGCGGACGCAGTTTGCCGGTGGCCACCAGCGTGCCAAGTTCCTTGAGCGCTTCGGGCCAGACCTCCATGTGCTCGCTGACGATAAAACCCTGAATTTTGAGCCGGTTGGTTAAAATCAGCGCCGGGTAGGTCATGGGCATCGGCTGGCCATCGTAGCCGGCAATCATTCCGCACAGCGCGATGCGGCCAAAGGCGTTCATGCGTGTGAGCACAGCATCGAGCACCAGGCCGCCAACGTTTTCAAAATAGCCATCAATGCCATCGGGACAGGCTTCCTTGAGTGCCTTGGAGAGCGACGCCGCATCCTTGTGCAGCTTGTAATCGATGCAGGCGTCAAAGCCCAGTTCGTCCACGGCGTACTTGCACTTCTCGGGGCCACCGGCAATGCCAACCACGCGCAGGCTTCGGGCTTTTGCCAGGGCTGCAAAAGCGCTACCCACCGCACCGGTGGCGGCGCTGACCACAACCGTTTGACCCGCCTTCGGTTCGATGATTTTCACCAGCCCATACCAGGCGGTGACGCCGGGCATGCCCACCGCGCCCAGATAATGGGACAGTGGCACATGGCTGGTATCGACTTTGCGCAAGGCCCCCGGCTGGTCTGCATTGACCACGCTGTACTGCTGCCAGCCGCCCATGCCAACCACCTGATCGCCAGGCTGAAACTTGGGCGAGCGGCTTTCCACCACTTCGCCTGCGGTGCCGCCGCCCATCACTTCGCCGAGCGGCTGCGGTGCGGCGTAGCTTTTTGCGTCGTTCATGCGGCCACGCATATAGGGGTCCAGGCTCAAAAAGTGGTGGCGTACCAGCACCTGACCGTCCTGCAAGGCGGGTGTCTGGCTGGTCACAAGCTTGAAGTTGCTGGCGACGGCTTCGGCGGTGGGCCGGTTGTCGAGCAGAATTTGCTGGTTGGTAGGCATGTTGATTCCTGTTTGCTATTGGTTTAGGAGCTTCAGACGCCATTTTTATACGGGCCAAAGCACAATTTTTTTGAAAAAAACATCAGTCGGTTGAAATAGGGCTGACGGGCGCATGCGGGTCATTCGTGCCCGCAGGCTCCCTGCCCAGGCGTCTGACGTATTTGAACGTTCCAGTGGCGTGAGCGCAAGTGTGTCCCTGCACGTCATACAGTGTGGCTTCGGTAAACGCCAGGGTGGCACTGCGGTGCAGCAGACGGCCTTTCCCCGTGAGCTTGCTGCCGTCGCCCGGCGCCGGTTGCATGAAGCTGGTCTTCATCTCGATGGTGACCACGCCCATGTCCTTTTGCACGCTACGTGCGGCCACGGCCATGGTCACATCCAGCAGCGTCATGATGGCACCACCGTGGGCCACCGCAAACGAGTTCAGATGCTCTGGCCGCGGTGTGTAACCAATGACCGACGCACCACCCTCAAACAGTTCCAGCACAAAGCCGAGGTGGTTGACAAAGGGGATTTCCGCGCCGAAATTCATAGCGACCCAAAAAAAGTACGCAGCGCGGGGCCACCCCAAGCCAGGCCAGCCCCCACGGGGGGCAGCGTAGTAAGCGAAGTGACAAGCGTGGGGGCCATATCAGCCTCCGGTGACCACGGAAACGCCGCCATCCACCGCCAGCCATTGCCCGGTAATGTGTTTTCCAGCGTCTGAGGCATAGAGCACGCACAGGCCTTTGAGGTCTTCGTCATCGCCGAGTCGGCCCAGCGGGGCATGCGCGGAGAGTTTTTCCTCCCCCATGGCCTTGAGCGTGCCCATGGTCATCTTGCTCGGGAAAAAGCCCGGGCAGATGGCGTTGACGTTGATGTTGTAGGCACCCCATTCACACGCCAATGCTCGCGTGAAGTTGATCACAGCTCCCTTGGACGTGTTGTAGGCAATGGTATTCATGCCACGCGGGTTGCCGCCAAGACCGGCGATCGAGGCCACGTTGATGATGCGGCCTGACTTGCGTGCAATCATGCTGTGCCTGGCGATATGCTGCGACAAAATAAAGTAGCCTCGGACATTGAGGTTCATGACCTTGTCCCAGGCTTCCACCGGATGGTCTTCGGCGGGCGCGCCCCAGGCAGCACCGGCGTTGTTGACCAGAATGTCCACGTGTCCCAGGCGCTGGATGGCTGTATCGGCCAGCGCGCGGATGTCGGCTTCCTTGGCACAGTCGGCGGCAATCCAGTCGGCATCGATGCCTGCTGCTTTCAGCTCGGCCGCCGACTCGATCAAGTCTTCAGTCTTGCGCGAACTCAGCATCACTTTGGCCCCCGCCTCGCCCAGCGCATGGGCCAGTTGCAGGCCCAGGCCGCGCGAGCCGCCGGTGACGAGGGCGGTTTTTCCTTTGAGATCAAACAGCTGCTGAATGGTGCGGGTCACTTGTGTCACGGGTTGTTTCCTTCAGGTTGGTCATCCAAGTACATGACAGATGGTGCGCAATACGCCTGCCATAGCGCAGACCAGCTGGTGCTGCGCTGTTTTCAAAGACAGAGTAAAGCACAAGATCGCCGTTTTCTTCAAGCCTGGCTGTCCTGATGGCGACTTCAAACACCGGCATCCCGGGCGTTGCCCTTCAATCAAAAACTCATCAAAATGGAAATTAAAACGCTTTTTCAGGCAGGTCGGCACAGGTCAGGTCACGCGACTCAACTACATTCAGCCAGGCGCTGGTTTTTGGCAATTCGTAATGGTAAAAATAGCGGGTAGCCGCCAGTTTTCCTTGGGTGGCAGCTGTTGATCCTGTCGCATCTGCTTCCAGTGCGACGAGCGCCACATCGAGCCAGATCCACGCCAGCACGGTATGGCCGAAGGCCTGCATATAGGGCACCGCATTGGCCAGCGCATCCACCGGGTTGCCGGTGGCCCAGGCGGCCTGTGTGGCACTGCCCACCTGTTGCAGGGCCTTGCCGAGCGCCCTGGCATGATCGGCCAGTTTCGGCACCCGTGTGGCTCGCTCGACCGTCGCGCCAATGCGCGCCGTCAGCAGCGCGAGCCCCCTGCCCCCTTCCATCAGCACCTTGCGGCCCAGCAGGTCGGTGGCCTGAATGCCGTGCGTGCCTTCATGGATCATGTTCAGGCGGTTGTCGCGCCAGTACTGCTCGACCGGGAAGTCACGTGTATAACCATAGCCGCCGTGGATCTGGATCGCCAGCGAATTGGCTTCCAGGCACCACTCGCTGGGCCAGCTTTTGGCAATCGGCGTGAGCACCTCCAGCAGCAGGCGGGCGTCGTCGGCTGCCTGCGCTTCGGCGGTATGCTGCTCGTCCACCAGGCGCGCGCAATACAGCTCCAGTGCCAGCGCGCCTTCACAATAGGCTTTTTGCGCCAGCAGCATGCGCTTGACGTCAGCGTGTTCAATGATGCGGATTTGGGCTTGCGAGGCGTCTTTTCCCCCGACGCCGAGCGGTCGCCCTTGCGGACGGTTCTTGGCGTAGTCCAGCGAGGCGTGGTAGCCAGCCAGACCGAGCATGGTGGCAGCAAGCCCGACGCCAATGCGCGCCTCGTTCATCATGTGGAACATGCAACGCAGGCCCTCATGCGGCTTGCCAACCAGATAGCCCACCGCGCCTGCCTGGCCTCCTACCGGGTACTTGCCTTCGCCAAAATTGAGCAGCGTGTTGGTGGTGCCACGCCAGCCCAGCTTGTGGTTGAGTCCGGCCAGGGCCACGTCATTGCGCTCACCGGTAAGTTCGCCCCGGGTGTTCACCATTTTCTTCGGGACAATGAACAATGAGATGCCTTTGGTACCGGGAATCAGCTTGCCGTCAGCACCAGGAATTTTGGCCAGCACCAGGTGGATGATGTTCTCGGTGAGCTCATGCTCGCCAGAAGATATCCACATCTTGTTGCCCCTGAGACGGTAGCGTGCGCCCAGCGGCTCGGCTTCAAAATCCGCCCCGTCAGGCACGGCGCGGGTCATGACATCGCTGAGCGAGGAACCGGCTTGCGGTTCCGACAGGCACATGGTGCCGGAAAAGCGCCCCGCAAACTCGTTCAGCGCGAACACTTTTTTCTGCAGATCAGTACCATGCACCATCAGCAAATTGGCATTGCCAGTGGTCAGCATTCCAGAACCGATGCTGACCGAGGCCATGGCAAAAAAGGCATTGGCCGCCGCTTCCACCGTATAGGGAAGCTGCATGCCGCCGATGTCATAGTCTTGCGCGGCACTGAGCATGCCGGATTCAGCGTAGGCCTTGTGCGCGTCGTGCGTGGCCTGCGGCAGGATCACTTTTTCGCCGTCAAACTTCGGCTCCTGCGTATCGACCAGCCGATTGAATGGAGCGTATTTTTCGCGGGCGATGCGCTCGCAGGTATCCAGCACGGCATCAAATGTTTCACGCGAATGGTCGGCGAAACGCTGGCGCTGGTTCAGCGACTCAGCGTTAAGCCACTGGTACAGCAGAAAATCAAGTGTGGGTCTCAGGCTCATGGCGATCCGATCTTGATGAGGGTCAGGTGGAACTGTTTTTGGCCGGCAGGCGGGCAATCGTGCCCTGGGCCACGGCGCATAGTTTGTCCTCGCCATTCATTACCGTAAAAACGTCACAGCGGCAGACTGCCTGCGATTGGCCTGCATACACCGCTTGGGCACGCGCAATCAGCCGCTCACCGACGGCCGGTCTGACGTAGTTGATCTTGAACTCCGAGGTGACCACCGGAACGCCCAACGCCGTGCCACCCGCGAAAGTGAGTGCATTGTCAGCCGCATAGCTGACAACGCCGCCATGTACAAAGCCGTTTTGTTGAAAATTTTTCTCGGTCACCGGAACATGCAGTTCGCAATATCCCGGCGTCAGCGCATGCAACTCGGCACCAATCAGTGTGCTTAAAGGCTGCAGCGCAAGAAACGCCTGCCCTTTCTGAAGGAACAGAGTTTCATTCATAAGGTTGAAGTGGTTTCTCAATCAGTTGAGGACAGAGCTTGTTCGCTGCGCGTAACGGCGGTCTGTCCCGCAAGATTTCACAATACTTCAAAAATACCTGCTGCGCCCATGCCTCCACCAATGCACATGGTCACGCAGACGCGTTTGGCACCGCGACGCTTGCCTTCAATCAGGGCATGACCGGTCAGGCGCTGGCCGGATACGCCGTAGGGATGACCCACCGCGATGGCGCCACCATTGACATTGAGCTTATCCATTGGAATGCCCAGCTTGTCAGCACAATACAGCACCTGCACCGCAAATGCCTCGTTCAATTCCCATAAATCGATATCGCTGATCTTCAAACCCAGCCGAGCCAGCACCTTGGGGATGGCAAATACCGGGCCAATGCCCATTTCATCGGGCTCGCAGCCCGCCACGGCAAAACCAAGAAAGCGGCCCAGTGGTTGGAGTCCTTTTTTTTCGGCTGTTTTTTCGCTCATCACCACCACGGCACCGCCGCCATCGGAAAACTGGCTGGCATTGCCGGCGGTAATCAGGCCGCCGGGAACAGCCGAGCGCAAACCGTGGATACCTTCCTTGGTGGTGCCCGCGCGAATGCCTTCGTCCTTGCTCACCGTGACTTGCCTGGTTGTCAGACCCATCACCGGGTCAGCGACACCCATGGTGACGGTGATGGGTGCGATCTCGGCGTCAAACAGGCCTGCGGCCAGCGCTACGGTGGCCTTTTGCTGGCTGGCTGCGCCGTACTCATCCATGCGGTCACGTGAAATGTTGTAGCGCTTGGCGACATTTTCAGCCGTTTGCAACATGTTCCAGTAGATCTCGGGTTTGTTTTTGACGAGCCAGCTTTCCTGCAGCATGTGGGTGTTCATTTCCTGCTGCACACAGGAAATGCTCTCGACGCCACCAGCGACAAAGATGTCGGCCTCGCCAGTCATCACGCGCTGGGATGCCATGGCAATGGTTTGCAGGCTAGACGAGCAAAAGCGATTCACCGTCATGCCCGACACAGTGACGGGGCAGCCCGCACGAAGGGCAATCTGGCGCGCAATATTGGCACCGGTAGCACCTTCGGGCGTGGCACAACCCATGATCACATCTTCGACTTCGGCCGCTTCAATGCCAGCGCGGGCAATCGCGTGCTGAACCGCATGGCCCCCCAGTGTGGCCCCGTGCGTCATGTTGAAGGAACCCTTCCAGCTTTTAGCCAAAGGGGTACGGGCGGTGGAAACAATAACAGCAGATGTCATGGAGGAGTCCTTTGAGATGACAGAGTTTGAATTAGGGCTGGGCGGCCTGGGTGAGAAGACGCTGGTGCGACCGCCTGCTCGTCAACCAGCACCGCCGCCACGTATCCAACTGGCGAAAGCCCTTTGCGCAGCGTGTTGACGGTCACGATAGCCGCCAGCAAAAGCACAATGCCCAGCAGGACTACGATGATGCGTTTGATCACTGCAGACTGTCGTTTCAGTTAAACGTCTTGCCTTCGGCGGCGAGTCTGGCCAGCAGCGGCGCTGGTTTCCAGAAATTTTCATCATCCAGCGGGTTCTGCGCAAAACGGTGCATGGCCTGCACCACATTGAAGAGGCCCACCTCGTCGGCGTACAGCATCGGACCACCGCGGTAAATCGGGAAACCGTAACCCATCAGGTACACCATGTCGATGTCGCTGGCCTTGTTGGCAATGCCTTCTTCAAGAATATGCGCCGCCTCGTTGACCAGCGAGTACACCAGGCGCTGCACGATTTCTTCATCGGCAATCTTGCGTGGCGTGATACCCAGCGATGAACGATGGGCTTCAATCATCTGCACGACTTCAGCATTGGGAATGGCATCGCGCTTGCCGGGCACGTAGTCGTACCAGCCAGCGCCGGTTTTTTGTCCAAACCGGCCTTTTTCACACAGCAGGTCGGCAGTCTTGCTGTACTTCATGTCGGGTTTTTCAAGATACCGGCGCTTGCGAATCGCCCAGCCAATGTCATTGCCTGCCAGGTCGCCCATGCGGAACGGGCCCATGGCAAAACCGAATTTCTCGATGGCCTTGTCCACCTGCTCGGGCGTGCAACCTTCGTCAAGCAGGAAGCCGCCCTGGCGTCCGTATTGCTCGATCATGCGGTTGCCGATAAAGCCGTCGCAGACCCCCGAGACTACAGCTGTTTTTTTGATTTTCTTGGCCAGACCCATGACGGTGGCCAGCACATCCTTGGCAGTCTTTTCGCCGCGCACCACTTCGAGCAGCTTCATGACGTTGGCAGGGCTGAAGAAGTGGGTGCCGATGACGTCTTGCGCACGCTTGGTGAAACTGGCAATCCGGTTCAGATCGAGCGTGGAAGTGTTGGAGGCCAAAATGGCACCGGGTTTCATAACGCGGTCGAGTTCCGTGAAGACTTTTTCCTTGACGCCCATTTCCTCGAACACGGCTTCAATCACCATGTCGGCATCTTTCAGGTCGTCATAGTTCAGCGTGGTGCTGAGCAGGCTCATGCGCTGCTCGTACTTATCTTGCTTGAGCTTGCCTTTTTTGACCTGAGCTTCGTAATTTTTTCGAATCGTGGCAATGCCGCGATCGAGTGCTTCCTGCTTCATTTCCAGCATCTTGACCGGAATGCCCGCGTTGAGGAAGTTCATGGAAATGCCGCCGCCCATGGTGCCCGCGCCGACGATGCCGACNNTCATGGCGATGGATTTGATTTCACGCTTCGGCGTGTCTTCAGGTACATCGGGAATTTTGGAGGCAGCGCGCTCGGCCATGAAAATGTGGCGCAGCGCGCGGCTTTCGGGGGTCCACATCAGGTTGATGAACAACTCACGCTCGAACCGCAAACCATCTTCAAATTTGCGCTTGGTTGCCGCTTCCACCGCATCAACGCATTTGAGCGGTGCGGGAAAGTTTTTGGACATGCCCTTGACCATGTTGCGGGAAAACTGAAAGTAGGCATCCCGATTTGGGTGTTTGCACGGCAGGTTGCGCACCAGCGGTAAGGGACGGGCATCGGCAATCGACTGGGCAAAAGCCAGCGCCTCTGCGACCAGCGTTTCCGGCGAGCTGGCCATTTTGTCGAACAATTTCTGCCCCGGAATCTGCGCCAGCAGTTCGCTCTTGACGGGCTCGCCGCTCACGATCATGTTCAGGGCTGGTTCAACGCCCAGCGCACGCGGCAGGCGCTGGGTGCCGCCCGCACCAGGCAGTAAGCCCAGCTTGACCTCAGGCAAGGCAACACTGCAGCCCGGTGCCGCAATGCGGTAATGGCAGCCGAGCGCCAGTTCCAAGCCGCCGCCCATGCAGACAGAGTGCATTGCAGCAACAACCGGCTTGGATGAGTTTTCAATCATCAAAATGACGCTGTGCAGGTTGGGCTCCTGCAAGGCCTTGGGCGAGCCAAATTCCTTGATGTCGGCCCCGCCTGAAAAAGCTTTGCCGGCACCAGTGATCACGATGGATTTGACGGCTGCGTCTGAATTGGCCTTCTGCAGGTGATCGGTCAGGCTTGATCGGGTGACATAACCGAGGCCGTTGACCGGAGGATTGCTCAGGCTGATCAGCGCCACGCTGCCGTGAACTTGATAGAGGGTAGTCATTGGAGTATTTCTTTCCTTGATTGAAGTTTCGCTTGCCCCGAGCCCGGGTGCTGAAGTGAGCATCCGGAAAAATAGTACGTTCGTTCTTTTTTGATTGTAAGGGGCTTCACATCAGCAGACCTGTACTGTATGGCCGCAATCTGCTCCGGTTTGTCCCTGTCGTGACAAACCGGGAACTCTTTTACACTTCGAGCCACTCTTTTCGCGTGTACGCATCGGCCCGCAGGCTGTCAGGTGTGCCGTCAAAAACGATGCTGCCATGCCCCATGACCAGTGCCCGGTCGGAAATAGCCATGGCAATCGTGAGCTTTTGCTCAATCAAAAGCACCGAGATGCCGCGGGCTTTCAGTGTCTGCAGATATTGGCCCACCAGTTCCACAATTTTCGGTGCCAAGCCTTCGGTCGGTTCATCGATGATGATCAGATCGGGGTCGCCCATCAGGGTGCGGCACAGCGTGAGCATCTGCTGCTCACCCCCCGACAAGACACCTGCTTCGATGTTGTGGCGCTCATGCAGTCGTGGGAACATGGCATACATGTCATCAAAGGACCAGCGCGATCCTTTCCCGGAACCCTTTTGTCCAAGTAGCAAATTCTGGTGCACGGTCAGTTTGGGGAAGATGTCGCGGCTTTCCGGGACATAGCCAATGCCGAGATGGGCAATCTGATAGGCTTTCCTGCCTACAATTTCTCCCTCAAACCGGTTTGTCTTCCATTTGATGGAACCCTGACAGTCGACCAGACCCATGATCGCTTTGGCGGTGGTCGAACGGCCCGAGCCGTTGCGGCCCAGCAAGGCCACAATTTGGCCTGCCTGAACGTTAAACGAGACGCCATGAAGGATATGACTTTTGCCATAAAAGGCATGAAGGTTTTGTATTGTCAGCATGATCAGTGCCCTCCCGCCTGCTGGCCGGCAACCGGAGAGCCCAGATAAGCCTCCTGAACACACTTGTCAGCGCGCACCGCTTCCGGGGTATCGTAGGCAATGATTTCACCATAGACCACCACCGCAATCTTGTCGGCCAGACCAAACACCACGCTCATGTCGTGCTCGACCGTGAGCAGGGTCTTGCCGATGGTGACCTCCTTGATCAGGCTGATGAAACGGCTGGTCTCCGAGCGGCTCATGCCTGCGGTGGGTTCGTCCAGCAGGATCACGTTGGCCCCGCCCGCGATGGTGATACCGATTTCCAGGGCGCGCTGCTCCGCATAGGTCAGGTAAGTAGCGAGCACATCGCGTTTTTTATCGAGCTTGATCATCCGCATCAGGGTTTCGGCCCGCTCGTTGGCATCATCAAGATTCGCCAGAAACTTCAAAAAGGTGTACTTGTAACCCAGACTCCAGAGGACACCGCAGCGCAAATTTTCAAAGACGCTGAGTTTGGGAAAAATATTGGTGATCTGAAAACTGCGCGAAAGCCCGAGCCGGTTGATTTCAAACGGCCTCTTGCCGTTGATGCACTGGCCATTGAGCAACACCTGGCCACTGCTGGGCTCAAACCGGCCACTGATCAGGTTGAACAGCGTGGATTTACCGGCCCCGTTGGGTCCGATGATGGCCGCCCGCTCACCCTGCGCAACGGCCAGGTTGGCGCCGCGAATGATCTCGGTTTTACCAAAACTTTTCCGAAGGTCCCTCAGTTCCAGCGCGTAGCGTGGTGCCGATTGAGTGGGTACTGAGCTCACAGCGCCTCCCGCCGCTTGATTTCATTTTCGATAGACCCCTGGATATCGCCCCATTTCAGCGCAAAACGTCGGCGCGCCAGTTCAAAAAGGCCAAGACCCACCAGCATCACCGCCGCAGCTGCAGCCCAACTGCCAACGCCAGTAGTGTTGAGTTGCAGGCCCATGAAACTCAGTTGCGGACCCATCGCAACATTGAGTTGCAAGTGGTAGATCATTTCAATCATGGCCGAGGCGCCTGCAAAGGCAATCAATCCGGTTACAAACAGTGCCAGATAGTCGCGCCAGAGAGGTTTGAGTCTGCCAAAAGCCGCCACGCGAACGTTCATCATGATCAGGCTGGCAATGCCGCCCGGGGCATACATGACCATGAACAGGAACACGAGCCCGAGGTACAACAGCCACGCCTTGGTCAGTTCGCTGAGCAGCACAAAGGCCAGCACCATCAAAATCGCACCGATGATAGGGCCAAAAAAGGTGGTGGCGCCACCCAGAAAGGTGAACAGCAAATAGGCACCAGAGCGGTAGCCGCTCACCACTTCAGAGGTTACAAGTTCAAAGTTCAGCGCCGCTAACCCGCCCGAAATCCCGGCGAAGAAGCCCGCAATAATGAAGGCAAAATAGCGTACCTTCTGCGTGTCATAGCCCACAAATTCGACACGCTCCGGGTTGTCACGCACGGCGTTGAGCATGCGTCCCAGCGGCGTGCGGGTAAAGGCGAACATGAGTGCCGTGCAGACAAAGGTGTAGACCGCAATCAGGTAGTACAACTGGATTTGCGGCCCGAAGGTGATGCCCAATGGGTGGGCGCCAGTGACCCGGTCGCCAGAGATGCCCCCCTCGCCACCAAAAACTTCGGGGAACATCAGCGACATCGCCGCCACCAACTCGCCGATCCCCAGCGTGATCATGGCGAAGGTGGTCCCCGATTTTTTGGTAGTGACCCAGCCCAGCAGCACGGCAAAACCAAGGCCAGCCAGACCACCCGCCAGCGGCACCAGGCTGACCGGCAGCGGCAGCGTGCCTGCACTGACCAGGTTGAGTGTGTGAATGGCCAGAAACGATCCGAGGCCCGAGTGCACCGCATGACCAAAACTGAGCATGCCGCCCTGCCCCAGCAACATGTTGTAGCTCAGGCAGACGATAATGGCCACGCCCATCTGGCACAGCATGGTCTGGCTCAGGCTGCTGGTAAACAGCAGCGGCGCCAGCGCCAGCACCAGGGCGAAAGCGGCCCAGAGAACGAACCGCCCGACGTTCAGCGGCTTGAATTGATAGACGTTGGTGGTCATGCGGTCAGCCCTCCCGTGTACCCAAAAGCCCCTTGGGCCGGAAGATCAAAATCAGTACCATGAACAGGTAAGGCAGGATCGGGGCCACTTGGCTGATCGGGAGTTTCCATAGCGGGTAACCAAAGGTGTCCGGTGTGATGTGCAGGCCCAACATGCTCGCGCCCCCAAGCAGGGAACTGTCTATGCCCACAGCCAGCGTCTGGACGATGCCGATCAGCAGTGAAGCCAGGAATGCACCGGCCAGCGAGCCCATGCCGCCGACCACCACCACCACAAAAATGACCGGGCCCACAGCTACCGCCATGCCCGGCTCTGTCACAAAAGCGTTGCCACCAATGACACCGGCCAACCCGGCCAGTGCAGCGCCGCCGCCAAACACCAGCATGAAGACGCGGGGCACGTTGTGCCCCAGCGACTCCACGGCCTGCGGATGGGTCAGTGCCGCCTGGATCACCAGGCCGATGCGGGTGCGCGTCAACAGCAGCCAAATGGCGAGCAGCATCAAGAGCGCCACCAGCATCATGAAGCCTCGGTACAGCGGAAACTGCGTGCCATACAGCGTAAACAGCGGGCCGTCGAGCACGGCCGGAATCCGGTAGTCGACCGAGCTGCGGCCCCACACCAGTTGCACCAGTTCCACAATGATGTAGCTGAGACCGAACGTGATCAGCAGTTCGGGCACGTGCCCGAATTTGTGGACACGGCGCAGGCAGTATTTTTCAAACGCTGCGCCCATTACCCCCACCAGCAGCGGCGCAATCACCAGGGCTGGCCAAAAGCCGATCAGCGCGGTCACGCTGTAGCCAAAATACGCACCCAGCATATAAAAGCTGGCGTGGGCAAAGTTGAGCACGCCCATCATGCTGAAAATCAGCGTGAGGCCGGAGCTCAGCATGAACAAAAGCAGCCCGTAGCTCAGCCCGTTCAAAATCGAGATGGTATAGAACTCCATGGTGTACCCGTCTGGTCAGTGGCATTGTCAGTCAACGCGATCAGAAATAAAAAAGCCGGGACGGCGTTTGCGATCCCGGCTTCTCCGGCGCAGCTGACTCAGCCCGCCGAAGGGCGCTTCATCTGGCAACTGGTGGGTGTACTGGACACGTAAGCGTCCATTTGCTTGATGGGGGCAAAGGTATACCCGGTGTTTTCCACGCTGTAGGGATACTTCTTGTCCACTTTTTGCCATTTGGTAATGAACATGGTTTGCTGCAGCTGATGGTCAGACTTGCGCATCGTCACATCACCGGCAAAGCTCTTGACAGACAGGCCTTCCAGGGCGGCCGCCACCTTGACCGCGTCGGTCGACTTGGCCTTGGCTATGGCCGCGCCCAACAGCTTGATGCCATTGTAGGTGGCCAACGTGTAATAGTCGTCATTGAACTTCTTCTTGAAGTCCGTCACGATCTGGCCGATTTCGCCGGTCGTTTGGGCGTAACCATAGGCCACCACGTAAACCTGGCTGTCACCACCCGCGGCGAGCGCCGTCGGGGTACCGGACA
Source organism: Polaromonas sp. UBA5171 (assembly GCA_002413395.1). Classification (GTDB taxonomy): domain Bacteria; phylum Pseudomonadota; class Gammaproteobacteria; order Burkholderiales; family Burkholderiaceae_C; genus Polaromonas. The sequence continues at coordinate 27,087 of DHWX01000128.1, forward strand.
CTTGGGCGTAGTAGGTGTACATCGGCAGTTTCAGACCGGCCTCATTCAAGCCCTTGACCAACAGCGTCAAATCCGTGCCCCAGTTGCCGGTCACGATCGTGTCGGCGCCCGACTGCTTGATCTTGGCGACGTACGGCGCAAAGTCCTTGACCTGACCCATTGGCACAAAGTCATCGCCAACAATCTGCACGTCCGGGCGCTTGCGCTTCATGTCTTCCTGAAAATACTTGGACACCTGATGGCCGTGCGAGTAGTTCTGGTCCAGCATATAGACCTTCTTGATCTCGGGCTTGTCTTTCATGAAGGCGGTCAGGGCCTCCATCTTCATGGTGGTATCGGCGTCGAGGCGGAAGTGCCAGTAGCTGCACTTCTCGTTGGTCATGGAAGGATCTACCGCGGCGTAGTTGAAATAAATCACTTCCTTGCCGGGATTGCGTTCGTTGAATTTGGTCACGGCATCTTCCAGGGCCAGACCCGCTCCCGAGCCATTGCCCTGGGTGACATAGCGATAACCCTGGTCGGTGGCAGCCTTCAGCTGGGTCACGGCCCCCTGCGGCGAGCCCCCCGAGTCAAAAGGGTTGACTTGAAAGTTCACACCCGCCGGATTGTTGGCGCCGCTGAAGCGTTGTGCGACAAACTGCCAGCTCTTGAGCTGATTTGTTCCCACATTGGCGAAGGGCCCGGACAGTCCCTCAATAAAGGCAATTTTGACCGTCTCGCCCTTTTGCGCAAAAGCCAGGCCGGTGCCCGCCAGCATCACGCAAACTGCTACGGACTTAATAGCGAATTTCATAAGTATCTCCTTGATTGCAATAATGTATCTAGCATACGGGTTTTGCGCAGCGGAGTGCTCAGGGATAGCCCCTAGAGCACTGCCGGGCTATCACTTAGGTGACTCCCGGCGCGTCGCTCAGAGCGGCAATATGTAGTCTTTCAACAGATCGCGAAGTCTGGTCTTGAGCATCTTGCCAGTTGCGCCCAGCGGTATGGCATCCACAAACACCACGTCATCGGGAATTTGCCATTTAGCGGTCTTGCCTTCGTAAAATTTGAGGAGTTCTTCACGTGAGACGTTCATGCCCGGCCGCTTGACCACGGCAATGATGGGTCGCTCATCCCACTTGGGGTGGGCAATGCCAATACATGCCGCCATGGCCACGGCCGGATGCGCCACCGCAATATTTTCAATGTCGATGGAACTGATCCATTCCCCCCCCGACTTGATGACATCCTTGCTGCGATCGGTGATCTGCATGAAGCCATCCGCGTCGATGGTCGCCACGTCACCAGTGGGGAACCAGCCATCGACCAGCGGATCGCCACCTTCGCCCTTGTAGTACTCGCGCAAGATCCAGGGGCCTTTGACGTACAGCTCACCGTAGGTCTTGCCATCCCAGGGAAGCTCCTTGCCCGCCGCGTCGACGATTTTCATGTCAACACCGAAAATGGCCCGGCCCTGCTTGAGCCGGAGCTTCATCTGCTCCTGCGCAGACAGCGCGAGGTGCTTGTTCTTCAACGTGCACAGTGTGCCCAAAGGCGACATCTCGGTCATGCCCCAGGCGTGGAGGACTTCCACGCCATAGCCATCCTGGAAGGCGTGGACCATGGCTGGCGGACAGGCCGAGCCGCCAATCACCGTGCGCTTGAGCGTGGAGAACTTCAGGCCCTCAGGTTTCATGTGGGTCAGCAGCATCTGCCAGACGGTGGGCACGCCAGCGGCGTAGGTGACTTTTTCTGCCTCAATCAGTTCATAAATCGACTTGCCATCCATCGCCGGGCCGGGAAACACCAGCTTGGCTCCGGTGAGCGCCGCCGAGTAGGGGATGCCCCAGGCATTGACGTGAAACATCGGCACCACCGGCAAAATGGCATCGCGCGCGCTCAGGCACATCACGTCGGGCAGCGCTGCCGCGTAGGCATGAAGAATGGTTGATCGGTGGCTGTAGAGCGCTGCCTTGGGATTGCCCGTGGTGCCGCTGGTGTAGCACATGCTAGAGGCGGTGTTTTCATCAAAAATGGGCCAGGCGTAGTCAGTTGGCTGCGCGCCCATCCAGCTTTCGTAACTCAGCAGATTGGGGATGCCTGAATCAGCCGGAAGCTTGTCCGCATCGCACAGGGCAATGTAGTGTTTGATGCTGGTGCATCTGCCGTGCACCGCCTGCACCAATGGCAGAAAGCTCAAATCAAAACACAGCACCTGGTCTTCCGCGTGGTTGGCAATCCAGGCGATCTGATCAGGATGCAGCCGGGGGTTGATGGTGTGCAGGACCCGGCCAGAGCCGCTCACACCGTAGTACAGCTCCAGGTGCCGATAACCGTTCCATGCCAGCGTGGCCACACGGTCGCTAAAGCCGAGCTTCAGGCTATCCAGCGCATGAGCGACCTGACGGGAACGGTGGGCTGCGTCCTTGTAGGTGTAGCGATGCAAGTCGCCCTCTACCCGGCGCGACACGATTTCCGCGCTACCGTGATGGCGCTCGGCAAATTCGATCAGTAACGAAATCAGCAAGGGCTGGCTTTGCATCAAACCTAACATGGTCTGGTTCCTTTCTTGCCCGACTGGGCGTGCTTGAAAACTCGAATGTCCCGTGCGTGGATAGTACCGTGCGTGCCGTCTGTTCAGACCCGGGGAAATCCCCAGCCGCGCCACCTTGGCGACACCGACCAGCCCTTTACCCCTGATCGCGCAGGGCTGTCCACGTCATAGCACAATGCGCCCATGACCGCTGCCATCGACGCCTGCCCTGCCGTATTGGACCTGAAGTGGGTCAACGGCTTTGCCCGGCTGGGACCGGATTTTTGTACCGAACTCCAGCCCACGCCCCTGCCATCGCCTTATTGGGTCGGGCGCAGTCGGGCCGCGGCGCGCGAGCTTGGCCTGGAGGAATACTGGCTGGACTCCGGCGACGCACTGGCGGCGCTGAGCGGCAACCAGTTGCCGCCCGGCTCCAGGCCGCTGGCCAGTGTCTATGGCGGTCACCAGTTTGGCATGTGGGCCGGTCAATTGGGTGACGGTCGGGCGATCTTGCTCGGTGAAATCGAAACCGTGCACGGCCCGCAGGAAATCCAGCTCAAGGGCTCAGGCAAAACGCCCTACTCTCGCATGGGCGATGGCCGGGCCGTTCTGCGCAGCTCCATTCGTGAATTTTTGGCCTCCGAGGCCCTGCACGGCCTGGGCATACCGAGCACCCGCGCACTGTGTGTCACGGGCTCTGATGCACTCGTGCGACGTGAAGAAATCGAAACAGCCGCCGTGGTCACGCGCATGGCGCCCAGTTTTATCCGTTTCGGCCATTTTGAGCATTTCAGCTACCGGAACCAGCACACTCAACTTAAAACGCTGGCTGACTACGTGATCGACCGGTTTTACCCCGCTTGCCGCGAAGCCAGGCAGCCTTATGCGACGCTGCTTGAAGCTGTCAGTGAGCGTACGGCACATTTGCTGGCCGCCTGGCAGGCCGTCGGGTTTTGCCACGGCGTGATGAATACCGACAATATGAGCATCTTGGGCCTGACCATCGACTACGGCCCGTTTCAGTTTCTTGACGCATTTGACCCCTGCCACGTCTGCAACCATTCGGACAGCCAGGGCCGCTATGCCTATAACAAACAACCCAATATCGCCTACTGGAACCTGTTTTGCCTCGGCCAGGCCTTGCTGCCGCTGATGGATGATCAAGACCAGGCCCTGGCGGCGCTGGAGTCGTATAAAACGGTATTCCCTCAGTCTCTGGAAGCCCGGATGCGCGCCAAACTCGGCCTGATTGATGCGCAACCGGACGACAAGACCCTGATAGAAAACATCTTCAGGCTATTGGCCAGCAACCAGGTTGACTACACCATTTTCTGGCGTCGCCTGTGCGGCTTTACGCCGCAAGAGGGTCACGAGCCAGTACGGGATATGTTCCTTGACCGTGAATCCTTTAACGCCTGGGCGCTGCAATACTCAGAGCGAATTTCAATTACGGATCAAGGGCTGCGGGCTCATTTGATGCTTGGAAACAATCCGAAATTTGTGCTGCGCAACCATCTGGGCGAAGAAGCCATACGCGCCGCGAAACTGAAGGACTTTTCCGAAGTCAACACCTTGCTGACCTTGCTGCAGGCCCCATTTGACGAACATCCTGGCCATGAACGTTACGCAGACTTTCCGCCAGGCTGGGCAGCTTCCATAGAAATCAGTTGTAGTTCGTAACCAGGTCTCACATCCCAAAAACTTACATGGCGATACAAGCATGAGCGCAAAAATTGAGAAAACCGACGCCGAATGGAAAGCCTTGCTGCTTGAAAAAGGCGCGGAGCCAGGCGCCTTTGAAATCACCCGCCGGGCCGCCACCGAGCGGGCCTTCACTGGCAAGCATGAAACCAACTTCTCGGACGGCACCTATCGCTGCATCTGCTGCGGCGCCGAGCTGTTCGACTCCTCCACCAAATTTGACGCGGGTTGCGGTTGGCCCAGCTTTTCGCAGGAACTCAACGCGGGTGCCATTGAAGAGCATGAGGACCGCGCCCATGGCATGACACGCAGCGAAACCGTTTGCGCCAACTGCGGCGCGCACTTGGGCCATGTGTTTTCCGATGGCCCCACCTCTACCGGACTGCGTTACTGCATGAACTCCGCCTCTCTGGACTTCAAACCGCGATGAATGTGGCCCCATGCTTGCCACTTCGTGTGCTGCGCTGTTCCCCTGAGGGGCCTAATTTTCCCGCGATAATCACACGATGAAGATTTTGTTCGACTTTTTGCCAATTGCCCTTTTTTTCGGCATGTTCAAGTACGCCGAAGGAAACCAGGACTGGGCTGCCAGCACCGCGACCGACTGGCTGGGTTTCATGGTTTCTGGTGGCGTGGTCGGGCATATTGAAGCACCCGTGCTGCTGGCCACGGTGGTGGTGATTGTGGCCACCTTCGCACAAATTTTGTGGCTCAAGATTCGAGGCCGGAAAGTTGATGCGATGCTCTGGGTCAGCTTGGGCCTCGTCGTGGTACTGGGTGGCGCCACCATCTATTTCCACAGCGAAAGTTTCATCAAATGGAAACCGACGGTACTGTACTGGGTCATGGGCAGCGCATTGCTGTTTGGTCAACTGGTATTCAAGAAAAACGGCATCAAGTCTTTGATGGATGCTCAAATGAGCCTGCCCGAGCCGGTGTGGCGTACCGTCAATTTCAGCTGGGTCGGATTTTTTACCCTGATGGGGTTTCTCAATCTGTGGGTGGCCTTCAACTTCCCGACCAGCACCTGGGTCAACTTCAAGCTTTTTGGCGGCTTGGGACTGATGCTGGTGTTTGTACTGGTACAGGGCATTTACCTGAACAAACACATAAAACCGGGAGCCACGCCATGAGCATGGGCATCACTGCAGGCAGCAGCGCGAAGCCGAGGCCGTTTCAGATCAGTGAAATTGAACGGCAGCTTCAGGCGCGGCTGCAACCCACCTACCTGCAAGTGCTGGACGAAACCGGTGCCCACGCGGGCCATGCGGGTGCCAATGCGCAGGGTTTTGGCTCGCACTTTCGCATTCGCATTGCCTGTCCCGGGTTTCTGGGCAAGCGCCGCGTCGCATGCCACCGGCTTGTGTATGATGCAGTGCAAAATTTCATCGATCAGGGCCTGCACGCCCTGGCCATTGAAATTGTTGATTCACCCTGAAACCAATTCAAGCTCTGAAACGTTAATCCCAACCTCGGCAACAACCTGCCGACAGTCATCCATCACCCAAAAATCCCAAGGAAATCATGAAAAAACAATTTTTATTCGCCGCTGCCGTTGCCAGCCTGCTGGCTTTGGGCGCACAAGCTGCCTTCGCCCAGAATATTGCCATCGTCAATGGCAAGGCAGTACCTCAATCCCGCCTGGATTCACTGGCGCAACAGATTGTCCGCTCCGGTCGTCCGATGACTCCGGAAATGCAGAGCCAGCTACGCGAGGAAGTCATCGCGCGCGAGATCTTCATGCAAGAGGCTGAAAAACAAGGGCTGTCCGCCAGTGAAGACTTCAAGACCCAGATGGAACTGGCGCGCCAGACTATCCTGATCCGTGAATTGTTCGCCAACTATGAGAAGAAAAATCCGGTGACCGAAGCCGAAATGAAAGCCGAATACGACAAGTTTGTTGCGTCCAGCGGTGGCAAGGAATACAAAGCCCACCATATCCTGGTCGAAAAGGAATCAGAAGCCAAAGCCATCATCGCTGCCCTGAAAAAAGGGGCCAAGTTTGAAGATATCGCCAAGAAACAGTCCAAAGACACCGGCTCTGGCGCCAAAGGTGGTGACCTTGATTGGGCCAATCCGTCCAGCTACGTGCCCGAGTTCACTGAAGCAATGCTCAAGCTGAGCAAGGGCCAGACAACCGACACACCGGTGAAAACACAATTCGGCTACCACATCATCCGCCTGGACGACATCCGCCCTGCCAAATTACCGTCATTTGAAGAAGTCAAGCCCCAAATTGCCAAACAGATGGAGCAGCAAAAACTGGCTGCTTTCCAGGACGACCTGCGTAAAAAGGCCAAGATCGAATAAGCACCCGCCAAGGCTGGACTGGGCTGACATCGCCAGACCCCTGAAAATAATCCGGAAGGCGCAACGTGATTGCGCCTTTTTTTTTCGGATGAGCTCATGCGGCTTAAACCCAATACAGATCAGGGTCAAGGCCTCTCCGCACAAGCTGGCTTGGCCAATGGAGTAAATTCTCTCCCTTGAACTCCTGCACCATGACATACAAGGCAAACAAGGTTATTCCCCTGGCTGATACGCGCTACGCAAGCCGCATGCCGTCGGTTCCAGCTCAACTATCGGCCCCGACAGGCCTGCTGAGCGATGCGCTGGGCCGACCGCTGCGGGATTTGCGCATCAGCGTGACAGACCGCTGCAACTTCCGCTGCAGCTACTGCATGCCCAAGGAAATTTTTGACAAGGACTACGCTTACCTGCCCCACAACTCGCTGCTGAGCTTTGAGGAAATCACCCGGTTGGCACGCATTTTTGTGGCGCATGGCGTTGAAAAGATCAGGCTGACGGGTGGCGAGCCCTTGCTGCGCAAGAACATTGAAGCCTTGATTGAAATGCTGGCCACGCTAACCACGCCGGAAGGGCAGCCGCTGGACATCACACTGACGACCAACGGCTCGCTGCTCGCCCAAAAGGCCCAGACACTGAAAGACGCCGGACTGCAACGCGTCACCGTGAGTCTCGATGGGCTGGACGATGCCATCTTTCGCAGCATGAACGATGTCGGCTTTCCGGTGGCCGATGTCCTCAAGGGCATTGACGTGGCCCGGCAAGTGGGTCTGGCGCCCATCAAGATCAACATGGTGGTCAAGCGCGGCACCAACGACGCTGAAATTCTGCCTATGGCGCGGCATTTTCGCCATTCCGGCGCGGTGCTCCGGTTCATTGAATACATGGATGTGGGCGCCAGCAACGGCTGGCGCATGGAAGAGGTCATGCCGTCGGCCCAGGTGATTGAACGCCTCCACGCCGAGTTTCCCCTCACCGCCATCGACCCGAACTACGTGGGTGAAACCGCCGGGCGCTGGCGCTATGCTGATGGCGCCGGTGAAATCGGCGTGATCAGCAGCGTCACACAGGCCTTTTGCCGCGACTGCAACCGGGCCCGGCTGTCCACCGAAGGCAAACTGTTTTTGTGCCTATTTACCAACCAGGGCCACGATTTTCGCGCCCTGCTGCGGGGCGACTACTCCGACGAGCAAATTGCGGCGGCAGTGGGTCCCGTCTGGCAGGCGCGTGGCGACCGATATTCGGAACTGCGCGCCGCACTGCCCGCAGATACCATCGCCACTGATGGCGCATTAAAACGAGTCGAGATGAGCTATATAGGGGGTTGATCTGGTCAATAAAGAGATGAGTGCCCCGCTGCACATTGAAGCCATCACTGGCGTCATCCTGGCGGGAGGGCGCGGCTCGCGCATGGGAGGGGTTGACAAAGGCCTGCAAAATTTCAACGGCGTGCCGCTGGCCCTGCACACGCTGATGCGGCTGTCGCCCCAGGTGGGCGAGATCATGATCAATGCCAACCGCAATCTGGCCGCTTACGAATCATTTGGCGTTCCGGTTTGGCCCGACAGCACCGGCCTGGGCGAATACGCTGGACCGCTGGCTGGTTTTCTCACAGCGCTGGAGCGCGTTGAAACGCCTTACCTGCTGACAGTGCCGTGCGACACCCCGTTGTTTCCGCAGGACATGGTGGCACGCTTGGCCCGGGCCTTGGCACGGGAAGACGCCGAGATTGCCGTTGCTGCCGCGCCGGAGGAAGACGGCCAACTCCGGCAGCAGCCGGTGTTTTGCCTGATGCATGCCGGCCTGCTCGAAAGTCTGGTCCATTTCACGAAAGGCGGAGGTCGAAAAATTGACGCGTGGACGGCGCAGCACAAAACCGTCACCGTGCCATTCAACCAGCCGGGCGACAACGCGCGCGGCTTTTTCAATGCCAACACGCTGGCGGAACTACACCAGCTTGAGTCGCGCCAGCCATGAAGACACTGGAGCAGATTGCCGCCGAGCTGCAGGGCTACGACCCGCAGGCTATCTCTGCCAGCGCTGTGCAGGCATTTTTATCCAGGCTGGTCACGCCGGTTCAGGCGGTGATTAAGCTGCCTCTGTTTGAAGCGCTGGGCCGGGTGCTGGCGGACGACATAATTTCGCCGTTTGATGTGCCGCCGCATGACAACTCGGCGATGGACGGGTATGCGTTTGACGGCCGGCAATTGACTTCCGGCAAGGCGCTGGAATTACAGGTTGTGGGAACGGCGCTGGCCGGCAAGGCCTGGCAAGTCAGCGTCCACGCCGGTCAGTGCCTCAAGATCATGACGGGCGCCATCCTGCCGCAAGGCCTCGACACCGTGGTACCGCAGGAGTTCGTCAAACACGATCAGGTTGGCGCGGCCAGTCATATTACGATTCCGCCCGGCATCGTACACATGGGTGACAACCGTCGCCTGCGCGGCGAAGATCTTATGCAGGGCAAACCGGCGCTACGAAAAGGGGATCTACTCACGCCTGCCCGTCTTGGACTGGCCGCCTCTTTGGGCCTGGAAACCTTGACTACCTGGCGGCCGCTGCGAGTAGCTTACTTTTCAACTGGCGACGAAATACTGTCGCTCGGCGACGCACCGCGCGAAGGTGCCGTGTATGACAGCAACCGCTACACCGTCTTTGGCCTGCTCAGCCGACTGGGCTGCCAGGTGATTGACATGGGCGTGGTGCGTGACGACCCGGCCCTGCTGGAGGCGGCGTTTACGCAAGCAGCGGCGCAGGCCGACGCCATCATCACCTCGGGTGGCGTTAGTGTGGGTGAGGCAGACTTCACCAAGGCCATGATGAAAAAACTTGGTGACGTGGTGTTCTGGCGCATCGCCATGCGGCCCGGCCGACCCATGGCCGTTGGGCGAATTTCATCAAACAAACTGGTTTCCAGCCCGGCTATGACAGGCGCAAGCAACTCCCAAAAGACCAGTCTCCCAGAGGCGGCCATTCTGTTTGGCCTGCCCGGCAATCCGGTGGCGGTGATGGTGACTTTTCTGGCGTTTGTGCGCCCTGCCCTGTTGCAGATGATGGGTGCCAGCAGTGCGCCGCTGCCACTGCTCAAGGCGCATAGCGCCGAGGCGATCCGTAAAAAGCCGGGCCGCACCGAATACCAGCGCGGCCGGGTTTCGACCGCGGCCGATGGCTCGTTGCAGGTCAAAACTACCGGCAACCAGGGCTCGGGCGTGCTGCGCTCGATGGCCGAAGCCAACGGCCTGATCGTGTTGCACCACGCCCAAGGCAACATCGCCGTCGGTGATGAGGTGGAGGTGATGATGTTCGACGGCGTGATCTAGCGCACGCTCTGCGCGCAGACTTTCTTCAAAGATATAAATGAACTTTCCTGCTGCACGGACTGATATGAGATGCGCCGTGGTGCGGTTTGCCATGAGCATGGACATTACAGTTCCGCTCACCGTCCTTGACTGCCGCGGCGCACGACGCCGAGAATTCCGCGCAATATTTCCAGCGGCGGCGGCGGGCAACCAGGGACCATGACGTCCACTGGAATCACGTTCGCCACACGGCCACAACTGGCATAGGTTTCGCCGAAAATGCCGCCGGTGCAGCCGCAGTCGCCCACTGCCACAACCAGCTTGGGTTCGGGCGTGGCGTCGTAGGTGCGCCGCAGCGCTTCTTCCATGTTTCTGGACACCGGCCCGGTGACCAACAGCATGTCGGCGTGGCGCGGGCTGGCGACAAACTTGATGCCCAGCCCCTCGATGTTGTAGTAAGGGTTGCCAAGCGCGTTGATCTCCAGCTCGCAGCCGTTGCACGAGCCGGCATCGACGACACGGATGGTCAGCGCCTGGCCGAGGATGTCGAGAATGTCCTGATGGATGCGCTGCACCGAGGCCTGAGCAGTCCCATCAACACTCGGCACTGGCTCGGTCACGATACCGGTGTGAACAATTTGTTTAAGAATGTGCCACATCAGAGATCGTGCCCCGAATAACTCAGGTTGAAGGATTTGTTGATGAGAGGGAAGTCCGGAACGATGTTGCCCATGATGGCATGCTCAAGCACTGGCCAGTTTTGCCATGAAGGATCGTGGCAGTGGCAACGCACAATCCGGCCATCGGCCCCGACCTCCAGAGCCAGCAGGACTTCACCGCGCCAGCCTTCGACCCAGCCCATGCCAAGCGCGGGAATGCCAGTGGCCGTGAGTTCAGCGCGCGTGGAACCTTCCGGCAAACCTTCGCAGAGGCGGCGAATCAGGCGCAACGATTCCAGTGTTTCATCAAAGCGCACGGCCACGCGGGCAGCAACGTCGCCGTTGCGCTGCGTAGCCATCACCACCGTGAGGCTGTCGTAGGGAAACCAGGGGTGGTCGCAACGCAGGTCAAACGCCTGGGCACTGGCGCGGCCCACAAGACCGGTAAGGCCGAGCTGTGACGCAAGCGGCGGCGCGACGCGCCCGGTGGTAAGAAAGCGATCCTGCAAACCTGCGTGTTCGTCATACGCGATCCGCAGAGCCTTCACTTCACGCTCAATGGCATTGCACTGCTGGCCAATCCGATATAGCAACGCTGGTGACGGATCGGCGGCCGTGCCACCAGGCACCACCGTGTCCATCATCAAGCGATGCCCGAAGACCTCTCGGGACAGACGCTGCCAGTCTTCGCGCAAGCGCGAAAACTGGGACAGGCCGAAGCTCATTGCCGCATCGTTGCCGATCCCGCCCAGATCGCCGAGATGGTTAGCTACCCGTTCACGTTCCAGCATCAAGGCCCGCAGCCACTGCGCGCGGGGTGGAACCTCGCAGCGCCAAGCTGACTCAAGCGCCATGCAATAGGCCCAAGCGTAGGCCACGGTGGAATCGCCCGACACGCGGCCAGCCAGCCGGGCACCTTCGAGCGGTGCCAGCTGGGTAAAGCGCCGTTCAATGCCTTTGTGCGTATAGCCCAGGTGTTCTTCCAGCCGCAGCACCTTCTCGCCAACCACCGAAAACCGGAAATGCCCCGGCTCGATGATGCCGGCATGCACCGGCCCGACGGCGATTTCGTGCACGCCGTCGCCCTCGACGCGCACGAAGGGGTAGTCAGCAGGCAACGCAGCGTTGGCCGTGGTTTTGACGTCGTGCTGCAAGGGTGGTGATGCAATCGGCCAGACGCCATGGTCAAGCCAGGGACGTGCATCGGTGCCGCCTTCGGCGTGAATGCCGGACAAGTCTGCCATGGCGCGCTGCATCCGGCCCGCGCAGGCAAACGCATTGGATAAATCCGGAAACGATGGTGTTGTCTCGTCAAGCGGGAGTTCAAGCCAGACCAGGCCTTCCAGCACCGCGAAGGCTGCGCATGCGAGCATGCCGCCACCAACACCGCAACGGTCCACGCCCCACATCGCGACCAGGCGCCCACTCGACTCGATCACGGCCTGCGCAGCAGCGCTCCACTGTCCGCGATCAACCGCCCCATGCCAGATTGGCAAGGGCGTCGGCAGGCACTGCAGATTCAGGCCCAGCCCGGACAGAGGGCGTAAATTGATTTCAGGTTGTGGTGCTGCCATAAGATCAGCTCCCCAGCATGGCGGCGGCCTGCCGGTACCAAGTGACAAGGTAAGGTGGAATATAAAGGCCCAGCATCAAGCCAAGCCCCAGGTGCACAAACACCGGCAGCAACGCCGGTGGATGCGCCAGCGGCTTGAGGTTGGTTTCCCCAAACACCATGGGCAGCACGCGGCTGAACACCGAGGCAAACGCCACCCCCAGCGCAATCAACAGGAGCGGCGTGGCCCAGGCCTGCTCGCGCATTGCTGTCGTGACGATCAGAAACTCGCTGGCAAACACCCCGAACGGCGGCATACCCAAAATGGCCAGCGAACCAAGCATCAACCCCCAAGCCACCGTGGGGCTCACCTTGATGAGGCCACGAATGTGCTCCATGAGTTGCGTTCCGGCCTTTTGCGTGGCATGGCCGACGGCAAAGAAGATCGCCGACTTGATCAGCGAATGCACGGTCATGTGCAGCAGGCCGGCGAAATTGGCAATCGGCCCGCCAAGCCCGAAGGCGAAGGTGATCAGGCCCATGTGCTCGATCGACGAGTAGGCGAACATGCGCTTCACATCCTTTTGCCGGATCAGGAGGAATACCGCTGTCACCACCGACAACAGCCCAAAGCCCATCATCAGGCGACCAGCCAGGTGATTTTGCAGCGCGCCATCAGTCAGTACCTTGAAGCGCAGGATGGCATAGAGCGCCACATTCAGCAGCAAGCCGGAAAGCACGGCAGACACCGGCGTAGGGCCCTCGGCATGAGCGTCCGGCAGCCAGTTGTGCAACGGAACCAGTCCCACCTTGGTGCCGTAGCCGATGAACAGGAAGGCGAACGCCAGTGTGATGATGGTCGGGTCGAGTTGTGCCTTGACCGCGTTGAGATTGGTCCAGAGCAAGGCACCGCCCTCCGCGCCTATGACTTTCTCGGCCGCCATATACAGCAGCACGGTGCCAAAAAGCGCCTGCGCGATGCCGACGCCACACAAAATGAAATATTTCCATGCGGCTTCCAGACTGGCCGCAGTGCGATACACGCTGACCAGCAGCGTGGTGGTCAGCGTGGCCGCTTCCATCGCCACCCACACAATCCCCATGTTGTTGGTGGTCAGCGCCAGCAGCATGGTGAAGCTGAACAACTGGTACATGCTGTGGTACAGGCGCAGCCGGGGCGATGTCATCTTGCCGTGGTCGCGTTCGACCCGCATATAGGGCCGCGAGAAGATGGCGGTGGTCAAACCCACGAAGGCGGTCAGCGTGACCAGAAAGACGTTTAGCGCGTCAATATAGAACTCGCTGTTCCATGCCAGCAACGGGCCGTCGTTGATGATCTGCGCGGTCAGGGCGCAGGCTGCGAGGAAAGTGCCCAGGCTGAAGGCAACGTTGACATCACGCGCGCCATCGCGATGACCGACCAGCGCCAGCACCAATCCGCCGAGCATCGGAATCGCCAATAAAAAGGCTAACGCGTACACCTCAATCCTCCTTCAATTTTTCGAGATTGCGGATGTCCAGGCTGTCGAACTGCTCGCGAATCTGGAACATGAATACGCCCAGGATCAGCACGCCAATCAGCACGTCCAGCGCAATGCCAAGCTCAACCACCATCGGCATGCCATAGGTAGCCGAAGTAGCGGCAAAAAACAGGCCATTTTCCATTGCCAGGAAGCCGATCACCTGCGGTACCGCCTTGGTGCGGGTGATCATCATCAGGAACGAGAGCAGCACGCAAGCGAGTGCGATGCCGAGTGTGCCGCTGGCCACGGTCGAGGACAACTGTGCAATCGGCTTGGCCAGGTTAAAGGAGAAAATCACGACCACAATGCCAATCAGCATGATGGTCGGGATGTTGATCAGTGTTTCCACATCCCAGTGAATATTGAGACGGTCAATCACCCGGTGCAGCAGGTAGGGAATCAACAAGACCTTGAGCAGAAAGGTCAAACCAGCCGACAGATAAAGATGCGGCTGGTTCGTCACGTAGCCGACCACGGCGGTGGCCAGCACCAGCGTGGCACCCTGCATTGTGAACAGCTGGATCAGCGACAGCACGCGCCGCTGGGAGATCATTGCAAACACCAGCATCAGCAGCACCGCGCCGAGCAGGTTGACAAACTGGATCAGTAGCGTGCTCATGGTCATTTGCTCAGCAAAAGGTGAACCAGCAGCCCGATGACGGCCAGCAGAAATGCGGTAGCCAGGAATTCCGGCACGCGGAAAATGCGCATCTTGGCGCTGACTGTCTCCAGCACCGCAAGCAAAAAGCCACCCAGCGTCAATTTGAAAACCAGCGCCGGCAACGCCAGCAGCATCGCCAGCGGTGCCTGCGCCTCGGCCACGCCCCAGGGGAAAAACAGTGCCAGACCGATGCACGAGTAGGCGAATAATTTGAGGCTGGCCGCCCACTCAAACAGCGCCAGGTGGCGCCCTGAATATTCGAGTATCAGCGCTTCATGGATCATCGTCAGTTCAAGGTGCGTGGCCGGGTTGTCCACCGGCACGCGAGCATTTTCCGCCAGTGACACCATCGTGAACGCGACGCCAGCCAGTGCAAGGCCCGGGTCGATGGTGAACTCGCGATGGGCCAGCGTTTGCACGATGGTGGTGAGTGAGGTTGATTTGGAAATCAGCGAGGTCAGAAACAGCACCATCAGCAACGCCGGCTCAGCCAGAAAACCAATCAGCATTTCACGTCGCGCGCCCATGGTGCCAAAAGCGGTACCCACGTCCATCGCGGCCAGTGAGATAGACACCCGGGCCAGCGCAAACAGGCCGACCAGCGCGATTGCATCGGCAGCCGTTGCCAGGGGCAGATCGGTGGACAGTGTGGGGATGATGGCAGTGGCCAGGATCATGCAGCCGAACACCACGTAAGGGGCCGCGCGAAACAGCGAAGACGCATTGCTGGCAAGCACCGATTCCTTGTTGAACAGCTTGTGCAGCATTCGGTACGGTTGCCAGAGACTGGGTGCCGACCTGTTTTGCAGCCAGGCGCGACATTGGTTGACCCATCCGGTGAGAAGCGGCGCCAGTGCGATCGCGACGGCAATCTCGAACACCTGTGACAGAAAGCCGGAAAAACTCATCGCATCACCACCAGCAGCGTCGTGACCAGGGTCACAAAACTGTAGAGCAGGTACACTGAAATACGACCCTGCTGAATCAGGCCGAATAGCCGCCCCAGGTAGCCAGCCAGTTTGATGATCGGCAGGTAGATCCAGCGCCAGAAATGATCCTCGACTGTGACGCGGTAGCGAGGTTGCTGGTCGAACGCGGTCGGCAGTTCACGCCGCATCTGGAAGAAGGGTTCGAAAATCTGGCGAATCGGCTGACCAAAACCTTCGGCGGTGTCCTGCATGCGCGCCGAGCCCCACGGGAAGCCACAGGCCCACGGCAGGCCGCGCCGCAACCGGCCATGGTAAAACTTGCGCACCAGCAGATATGCCAGCGCAAAGCTGCCCAGGATGCCAAGCAGGAAGATGACCGGCCCATAGCTCGCCTGCTTCACGCTGATGGGCGCCAATAGCCAGTCGTGGGCCGCCAGCCGGGCGGCAAGGCCTGATCCAACGAGTTGCTGCGTCACCGGATCAATCAAGCGGATGAACTGCGTGGGCAACAGCCCGAGCGCCACGCAACCGATCGCCAGCCAAACCATGCCTGCGCGTTCCAGGTACCCGGCATCGTGGGCGTAAGCGAGCTTTTCCTCGCGCGGCTGGCCCAAAAAGATGACGCCAAAAAATTTGACCATGGTGTAGCCCGCCAGTGCCGCCACCAGCGCGATCAGCGCCGCCACCACCGGGATCAGCATCGTCAGCAGCGGCACCGGCAGGCCAGGCGTGAACAAAAAGCTCTGCAGCAGCAGCCACTCGGAGACAAACCCGCCAAACGGCGGCAGGCCGGCACTGGTCAGCACGCCCAGAAGCATGAGCCAGCCAACCCAGGGCATGGTGCGGATCAGGCCACCGAGTTTGCCGAGGCTTCTCTCGGAAGTGGCGTGCAGCACGCTACCGGTGCCAAGGAACAGCAGACTCTTGAAGACCGCGTGGCTGGCAACGTGATAGAGCGTGGCCGTCAAGGCCAGCGCGGCCAGTGCTTTCATGTGGTAGGCCGAAAAGATCAGCGTCAGGCCCATGCCGACAAAGAGCAGCCCCATGTTTTCGATGGACGAATAGGCCAGCAGTCGCTTCATGTCGGTCTGCACCGACGCAAAGACCACGCCAAACAGGGCCGTGGCCAGGCCAATGATCAACATCAACCCACCCCACCACCACAAGTGCAGATTCAGCAGGTCAAGGGTTACGCGCAACAACCCGTAGATGGCGGTGTTGAGCATGACGCCGCTCATCAGGGCCGACACCGGTGACGGCGCTGCCGGGTGTGCTTCCGGCAGCCAGACATGCAGCGGAAGAATGCCTGCCTTGGCCCCAAAACCAAGCACCGCCAGCAGGAAGCCGATCGAGGCCCAGAACGGTGTCAGAACCTGGGCGCGCATGTTGGCAAACGTATAGTCGCCGGTGTTTGCCTGCAGCACGCCAAAACATAGCAGCACGGCAATAGCACCAACGTGAGCCATCACAATGTACAGGTAACCGGCGCTGCGCACCTCCGCAATGCGATGATTTGCCGTCACCAGAAAGAATGATGACAGCGCCATCGTCTCCCACATCACCATGAACGAGTAGGCATCATCGGCCAGCACCACTCCAACCATGCTAGCCAAAAAAATATGGTACTCCAGACACAACAGTCCGGGTGGTGTACCCTCACCCTTACGGAAGTAGCCGGCCGCGAAAATGGAAATGCCCGCGGACGCACCACCAATTACCATCAGGAAGTATGCAGACAAACTGTCTAGTCTGAAATGAAACGGCAATCCTGGCAGACCGAATGGCAACACAGCCACCTCAGGCGTGACGAAGGTGGCGTCGAGTGCAATGCCAAATAGCACCAGCCCAAGCAACCCGCCGACTGGAAACAGCACGCGTGACACCAGAGCGAAACGGCGCAGGGCGAACACCCCAGTAGTACCCGAAATCAGCCATCCCGCCACAACCACCAGTATCCAGTCAAGATGGAGCCACTGTGCAAGTGGTGGAAGGTCGCCCATGATGTCAGACCCTCAGGCGCATTGCGACGTTTCAGGCAGGCACACTACCGGGGATGATGCTGGATTGTGAAGCGTGGAGACTTGTGTCAAGGCGGTCTTCTTGTCCTGGTGTGCCAATCCGATATCTTTCTGGAATGGCAATTCAGCGCTTGTTTTCAAGTTTTTCCTAACAACTGCAATCCAACTTATACGTGCCAGCTTTGCCCAATAGGCATAAGCCTGAACGCCATCCCGGCTGATCCGATTCAGGCTGCTTATTGTAGCGCCGCCATAGCTAAAACAGGGTGCGGCGCCTATCAACCCAGCGCGTCGTTGACCTGATCGTTGAACTCGGCCAATTCGACCGCATTGCTGATTTCTCGTGGCAGCGCGTCACGAACCGAGAACACGCCAAGAATCTTGCCCTGCACATTCATGATCGGCAAGTGCCGGAAGCCACGCTCAATCATAATGAGCACCGCGTCCGATACCCGCGTTTCCGGTGTAACGCAGTAGGGGCTGCGCGTCATGACTTCAGAGACCATGGTTTTCTCTGGATTGAGCGCCTTGGCCAGCACCCGCGTCATCAGGTCTCGCTCGGTGACAATACCCAGCAAGGTGCCGGGGGTGTCCACAATCAGCACGCTGCCACAGTTGGCACGGGTCATGACACAGGCCGCATCCCAGACGCTGGCATGCGATCCGAGGCTGACAACATGCTTTTGCGACATGGATTGAAAAACGGTACGTTCAGCCATGGCAGCGTTCCTTTCAAGTGACAATATGACCCCATCTTTCACGTTCTGGCAAGCAATTTAGCGCAGGGCTGCGTTGATTTTTTCCAGCGCCCGTGCACCGGGGCATAACTGCGACGCACCCAGCGTGTTGAGCGGCTCGTCGGTGGTATTGAGAGCCAGGTGCAAATCGGTGGCCAGTGAATCCAGGTAGAGCAGGCCCGTCACGATCTCCCCGCGCGCCTGATGCACCTGCATGTAGCTCATGGCGGCGTAGCGGTCAGTGGGATCGTACTCAGGATGCAGTTTGCGCAGACGCAGCATGGAACCGTCGTGTTGCGCCACTTCCACCGCTTCGCCAGGCGCGTATTCCGTAGTGATTTCGCTGCGCGGCGTGATGAAATCGATGCGGCTCACGGCCTCATTGTGCTGGCGCACATAGTCGTAACTCTTGGTGCTGCCACCATGGTTGTTGAAGGTCACGCACGGGCTGATGACATCAATGAACGCGGCTCCGCCATGCTCCATGGCGCCCTTGATGAGCGGCACCAGCTGAGCCTTGTCGCCAGAAAAACTGCGCGCCACGTAGGTGGCTCCCAATTGCAGGGCTAGCGCCACCAGATCAACCGGACTGTCGTTGTTGATCACGCCCTTCTTGCTCTTGGAGCCCCGATCCGCAGTGGCGGAAAACTGGCCCTTCGTCAGACCATAGACACCATTGTTTTCCACAATATAAGTCATGCACACGCCACGTCGCATGGCGTTGGCAAACTGGCCTAGGCCGATGGAAGCCGAGTCCCCATCGCCCGATACACCCAGATACAGCAGGTCGCGGTTGGCCAGGTTGGCGCCGGTCAGTACCGAAGGCATCCGGCCATGGACGGTATTGAAGCCGTGCGAGGCGCCGAGAAAATAGGTTGGTGTCTTGGAACTGCAACCGATGCCCGAGAGCTTGGCAACGCGGTGTGGCTCGATGTCGAGTTCCCAGCAAGCCTGAATGATGGCCGCGGAAATCGAGTCGTGACCGCAACCAGCGCACAGCGTGGAAACGGGACCTTCGTAGTCGCGTCGGGTATAGCCGACCTTGTTGGAGGTCAGCGTGGGGTGGTGCAGCCGGGGTTTGGCAATGTAGGTCATGCAAGTTCCTTGTGCCGTGGCAGGTCAGCAGTCGGCAGTGCTGCCGGATGCACGCTCTGCCGAATGGTGCGGATGATAAAACGCGCGGTGATTGGCGTGCCGTCATAGTGCAACACACGCACCAGTCGAGCCGGATCAATCTCGAGTTCATTGATCAGCATGGAACGCATTTGCGCGTCGCGGTTTTGCTCCACGACAAACACCTTTTCATGTCCCGCAATGAAGCGGTTCACGGACTCAGGGAATGGAAACGCCCGCAGGCGTAACGCATCCACGTGAACGCCCTCTTCTTCCAGTACATCCAGCGCCTCGCGCATGGCCGGGCTGCTGGAACCGAAGTAAATCACGCCCCAGGGAGTTTTTTGCGCGGCGTTGCGCAATACCGGTTGCGGCACCAGATCGGCAGCGGTTTTGAACTTCTTGTTCAGCCGCTCCATGTTGTAGATATAGTCCGGGCCGCGTTCGGAGTAACGGGCATAAGCATCCTTGGTGGTGCCACGCGTGAAAAAACTGCCCTTGCTTGGGTGGGTGCCGGGCAACGTGCGCCACGGAATGCCGTCACCGTCCACATCCTTGTAGCGCCCAAAGTCCTTGCCGGCCTCAAGTTCGGCGGCCGTCATGATCTTTCCGCGGTCATAGTCGCGCGCGTCATCCCAGACAAACGGCTTGCAAAGGCGCTGGTTCATGCCGATGTCCAGATCGGTCATGACAAAAATCGGCGTTTGCAGGCGATCCGCCAGATCCAGCGCCGCCGCCGCATGTTCAAAACACTCATGCGGGTCTTGCGGAAACAGCAAGACATGCTTGGTGTCGCCATGCGAAGCATAAGCACAAGAGAGAAGGTCGGACTGCTGCGTGCGCGTTGGCATGCCGGTGGAGGGACCACCGCGTTGCACATTGATGATGGTGACTGGAATTTCAGCAAAATAGGCCAGGCCGATGAACTCGGTCATCAGCGACACGCCAGGACCCGAGGTGGCGGTAAAGGCTCGCGCACCATTCCAGCCGGCGCCGACCACCATGCCAATGGAGGCCAGTTCGTCCTCAGCCTGCACGATGGCGAAGTTGTTTCGGCCAGTTACCGGGTCCACGCGAAATTTGTCGCAATACTTCTGGAACGCCTCGGGTACCGAAGAGGACGGCGTGATGGGATACCAGGCGGCCACCGTGGCACCACCATAGATACAGCCCAGTGCGAGGGCGCTGTTGCCATCGGTAAAAATTTGATCGCCTACCTGGTCGGACTTGCGCACGCGGATACCCAGGGGAGCATCGAGGTGTTCTTTCACATAGTTGCGCCCCAAATGCAGCGCCTGGATGTTGGAGTCCAGCAACCGTTCCTTGCCCTTGAACTGCTCGGCAAAGAGTTTTTCAAAAACATCGGCATCCACATCAAGCAGCACCGACAGGGCACCGACGTAGATGATGTTCTTGAACAACTGGCGCAACCTGGGTTCCGTATAGGCGGTATTGGTGATTTCGGTCAGCGGTACGCCAATCACCTGCACGTCGGTACGAAATTTGGACGGCGGCATGGGACGCGTGCTGTCATAAAACAAGTAGCCACCAGGCGCGATCTCGGCCACATCCACGTCCCAGGTCTGCGGGTTCATGGCCACCATCATGTCTACGCCACCGCGTCGGCCGTGATAGCCTTTTTCGCAAACCCGTGCTTCATACCAGGTAGGCATGCCCTGGATATTGCTGGGAAAAATGTTGCGCGGGCTCACCGGAACACCCATGCGCATCACAGCCTTGGAGAACAGTTCGTTGGCCGATGCGGAGCCAGAGCCATTGACGTTGGCAAACTTGATGACGAAATCGTTGATGGCTTCAATGCGCTTCATGCGGCCTCCGTTTGGAGTGTGCGATTGGAAAGGGGGTGCGGGTCGCGGCAGCGCGGCCCCGCCTGCGTGGTGTTCAACAGGAATTTCTGCATATCCCACGCACCAGTCGGGCAGCGCTCGGCGCACAAGCCGCAGTGCAGGCAAACGTCTTCGTCCTTGACCATGATATGTCCGGTTTTCAGCTCGGCGGAAACATACAGGTCCTGAGCCGTGTGCAGCGCGGGCGCCTTGAGCCGGGTGCGCAAATCCGTTTCCTCGCCATTGGTGGTAAAGGTGATGCAGTCCATTGGACAGATGTCCACGCAGGCATCGCATTCAATACAGGTGTCGCGGTTGAAGACCGTCTGCACGTCGCAATTGAGGCAGCGACTGGCTTCCTTGAATGCGGTGGCGGCATCGAAACCGAGTTCCACTTCGACGCGAATGCTGGCCAGCGCCTCCTCGGCCTTGGCCCAAGGCACCTTGAAGCGGGTATCGCCCGACACATCATTATGGTAGCTCCACTCATGAATGCCCATTTTCTGGGACATCAGGTTGGTGGTTGGCGGCGGACGCTGACTCAAAGCCTCACCATGCAGGAAGCGGTCGATTGAGACGGCCGCCTCGTGGCCATGCGCCACGGCGGTAATGATGTTCTTGGGTCCAAACGCCGCATCGCCACCAAAAAACACCTGCGCCGCGGTGGACTGGAAAGTATCCTTGTCGAGAACCGGCAGGCCCCAGCGGTCAAATTCGATGCCGCAGTCGCGTTCGATCCAGGGAAAGGCGTTTTCCTGCCCCACCGCAACCAGCACCGTGTCGCAGGCAAAAAACACCTCGGGTTCACCCGTGGGCACCAGGCTGCGGCGTCCCTTGTCGTCATAGACCGCGCGCACCACCTCGAACGTCATGCCCAACAGTTGGCCATTCTCGTGCCGGAAGCTCTTGGGAACATGAAAGTTGATGATGGGGATGCCCTCGTGCTGGGCATCTTCCTTCTCCCAGGGTGAAGCCTTCATTTCCTCGAACCCGCTGCGGACGATAACTTTCACATCAGATCCGCCGAGTCGGCGTGCCGAACGGCAGCAATCCATGGCGGTATTGCCACCACCAAGCACGATTACGCGCCTGCCGACGCTGGTCACATGACCAAAGGAAACCGAGGCCAGCCAGTCGATGCCGATATGAATGTATTCCCCAGCCTCCTTGCGTCCCGGCAAATCCAGTTCGCGTCCGCGTGGTGCGCCACAGCCCACAAACACAGCGTCGTAGCCCTGCGTCAGTAATTCCTTCATGGACTCCACGCGTTGACTGCTGTTGAACTTGACGCCCAGGTCCAGCACATAACCGGTCTCTTCGTCAATCACGGACTCGGGCAGGCGGAAATGTGGAATTTGCGTTCGAATGAAGCCCCCCGCCTTGGCCTCACCATCAAATAGGGTGACTTCGTAGCCCAGTGGTGAGAGGTCGCGTGCCACCGTCAGCGACGACGGCCCTGCTCCCACGCAGGCGATGCGTTTGCCGTTACGTGGGGCCAACGCAGGCATGCGCGCCTTGACATCGCCCTTGTTATCCGCCGCCACGCGCTTGAGACGGCAAATTGCCACCGGCTCGGGCTTGTTACCATTGTTTTCCTCGACGCGCCCGCGACGGCATGCAGGTTCACAGGGCCGGTCGCAGGTCCGTCCAAGCACGCCCGGAAAAACGTTGGATACCCAGTTGATCATGTAGGCGTCGCTGTAACGACCCTGACCGATCAGGCGAATGTATTCGGGAACGGGGGTATGAGCCGGACAGGCCCATTGACAATCGACTACCTTATGGAAATAGGTGGAATCGGCGGAATTGGTGGGTTGCAATGCTGTCTCCTGATCTGGCAAGCCTCTGGTTGTTGGCTGCCGGTGAGCGCGAGTTTACTCGCTGCACACCCTGCAAAGAACCGGAGCCAGCCACAATTTATCAGCAAATTACTGATTTCATGACCTGCGTCAAAAAAGCCTGGCGCGAGGCACGCTCTTCAATTTTTATTGCAGTGGTCCAGCCGTGAAGATGTGGGGCAGAATGACAACCCTCCAAAAAAAGATCGCTCAGAGTCAGCGTCAGTCTGCTGCAATCCGCCGCAGAGCCTGCTCAAAGACTTCAGCAGGCTGCCCGCCAGAGATCAGATGACGGTCGTTGATGATGATGGCCGGCACCGAGTGAATGCCCTGATTCAGGTAAAACTGCTCGCGCTCGCGCACTTCATCGGCATAGGCATCCGAGGCGAGAATTTCGCGGGCGCGTGCCACATCCAGGCCCACCTCGCCCGCCACGCGCGCCAGCACCTCATGCGAAGCGGGGCTCTGGCCATCGGTGAAATAGGCTTTGAATAGCGCCTCTTTCAGCGCCTTTTGCTGGTCGGCCCCTTCCAGTTCGGCCCAATGCAGCAGGCGGTGCGCATCAAAGGTGTTGTAAATGCGGTTGCGCCCACCCCCGGGCTCGTCGGCCATGCTGAACTTGAAGCCCACTTGCGCGCCGCGCACGCGAATATTTTCGCGATTGGCATGGGCTTGCGCTGGCGTAATGCCGTACTTCTGCGTGATGTGCTCGGTAATTTCCTGGCCCTCCGCAGCCATGCCGGGATTGAGTTCGAACGGCTGAAAATGCAGCTCGGCGGTGATGTCGCCGCCGACACGCGCCAGGGCCTGCTCCAGCGATTTAAGGCCAATCACGCACCAGGGGCAGGAAACGTCCGAGACAAAGTCGATTTTGAGTGGAGTGGTCATTCTGTGAGTGTCCAGTAAAAAAATACACCGCAATGCATATTGTGCCCATACAGCCCCATTGCAGAGCGGGTTATTTCGCGCCCAGCCCCATGGCCCGCGAAATCACCTCTTTCATGATTTCATTGGTGCCCCCGTAAATGCGCTGCACGCGGGCGTCAGCGTAGGCACGGGTAATGGGGTACTCCCACATATAGCCGTAGCCGCCGAAGAGTTGCACGCATTCATCCATCACCTTGCATTGCAGGTCGCTGCACCAGTACTTGGCCATGCTGGCCGTGGCGGTGTCGAGCTGGTCGCGCAGGACAAGCTCGACGCATTTATCTACAAACACCCGCGCCACCTGTACGTCGGTCTGCAGCTCGGCCAGGGTGTAGCGCGTGTTCTGGTAGCTGGCCACCGGCTGGCCAAACACCTTGCGCTCTTTCACGTAGGTCAGTGTCCAGTCGATGGCGGCCTGCGCCGAGGCCACGGCTGTGATGGCGATTTGCAGACGCTCCCACGGCAGTTGCTCCATCAGGCAGATGAAGCCCTTGTTCTCGTGCGTCTCACCGCCGAGCAGGTTGTCAAAGGGCACTTTCACGTCGTAAAAAAATAGTTCCGAAGTGTCTTGCGCCTTGAGGCCGAGTTTCTTCAAACGCTTGCCAACCCCGAAACCAGGCATGCCGCGTTCCACCAGCAACAGACTGGTTCCCTTCGCGCCAGCCGCTGGCTTGGTCTTGGCAACCCACAATCACCAGATCGGCGTGCCAGCCATTGGTGATGAAGGTTTTGCTGCCGTTAAGCAAATAGCTGCCGTCTGATTGTTTAAGCGCCGTGGCTTTGATGCCCTGCAAATCAGACCCGGCGGCGGGCTCGCTCATGGCAATAGCGCCGACCATCTCGCCACTAGCCAGTTTCGGCAGGTACTTCTGCTTTTGCGCCTCGGTGCCGTAATGAAGGATGTAAGGTGCCACGATTTCGCTGTGCAGCCCATAGCCGATCCCCGAAAAGCCGCCGCGCGCCAGCTCTTCCATCTGCACCACCGAAAAAAGCTTGTCAGCACCCGAGCCGCCGTAGGCCTCCGGGACCTCGAGCCCGAGCAGGCCCTGCTTGCCCGCCTCGATCNNGGTCCACATAGCCCTGCTCTTCCCACTGCGCGTGAAAGGGTGCGATTTCTTTTTCCATGAAGCGGCGGAAACTTTCGCGAAAGGATTCATGCTCGGGACTGAAGAGGCTGCGTTCGATCATGGGCTTACCTTGTGTGGCTAGAGAAAAGTATTTATGCAAAGCGACTGCTTTGTGAAATGAATATACTTCAAGAACCCCTTCACCCGTTCCCCGGCACTTTCAAGGAAGTCACCATGATTGAAGCATTCATTTACGACACCATTCGCACGCCACGCGGCAAAGGCAAAAAAGACGGCAGCCTGCATGAAGTCAAGCCCGTCAACCTGCTGGCCGGTGTGCTCACCGAATTGCAGCGGCGGAACGGTTTTGACACAGCAGCGATTGATGATGTGGTGATGGGAGTGGTCTCGCCGGTGGGCGAGCAAGGCGCGGTCATTGCCAAGGTGGCAGCGCTCAAGGCGGGTTGGGACTTCAGGGCCTCGGGCGTGCAGATCAACCGTTTTTGCGCCTCGGGCCTGGACGCCGTGAACCTGGCCGCGCAAAAAGTGCGCTCGGGTTGGGAAGACCTGGTGGTCGCTGGCGGCGTCGAAAGCATGAGCCGCGTGCCGATTGGCTCCGACGGCGGGGCCTGGGCGCAAGACCCGGAAACCAACAGCGCCACGCTGTTTGTGCCGCAAGGCGTCGGTGCCGACTTGATTGCCACGATGGAAGGTTTCAGCCGCGCTGATGTGGATGCTTTTGCGCTGGAGAGCCAGCGGCGAGCCGCCAAAGCGCGTGAGGCGGGCTACTTTTCGCATTCGCTGGTTCCAGTCAAGGACTCGCTGGGTCAGATCATTCTGGCGCAGGACGAATTCATTAAGCCCCACACAACGCTGGAGGGCCTGGCATCCCTCAAGCCCGCGTTCGAACAACTCGGCGCGATGGGCTTTGACAGCGTAGCCCTGACCCGTTACCCGCAGGTCGAACGCATCAACCACGTTCACCATGCCGGCAATTCATCGGGCATTGTCGATGGCGCCGCAGCGGTACTGGTCGGCTCTGAAGCGGCGGGAAGGGTGCATGGCCTGAAGCCCCGCGCACGCATTGTGGCGGCGGCCCTCAGCGGTGCCGACCCGACCATCATGCTGACAGGCCCCATGCCGGCGGCGCGCAAGGCACTGGCCAAGGCCGGCATGACGATTGACCAGATTAACCTGTTTGAAGTCAACGAGGCCTTCGCCGCCGTGGTGATGCGCTTCATGAAGGAGATGAAGGTGCCGCATGAAAAGGTGAATGTCAATGGCGGTGCGATTGCCATGGGCCACCCGCTGGGGGCTACCGGAGCGATGATTTTAGGCATGCTGGTGGACGAGCTGCACCGCCGCAATCTGCGCTATGGCCTGGCCACGCTGTGCGTGGGCGGCGGTATGGGTGTGGCAACGATTGTGGAGGCGATCTGATGAAAACGATCAAGTACGAACTCGCCGATGGCATTGCCACCCTCACTTTTGATGAGCCTGACTCGGCTGTCAACATCATGAGTCTGCAATGGCAGGACGATTTGAGCGAAGTCACGGCGCAAGTGCTGAAAGACAAGGACGCCATCAAGGGCATCCTCCTGACTTCGGCAAAAAGCACTTTTTTTGCTGGCGCGGACCTCAAGGCTGTGATGCGCATGACACCCTCCGACGCACCCAGAGCCTATGTCGAAGTCGAGCGCATGAAAAAAAACTTCCGCACCCTCGAAACACTGGGCAAGCCGGTTGCAAGCTGCCTTAACGGCACGGCGTTGGGTGGCGGCTGGGAGGTTGCGCTGGTCGGCCACCACCGCGTGGCGGTCGATGACAAACGCACCCAGTTTGGTCTGCCTGAGGTCACGCTGGGTTTGCTGCCAGGGGCCAGCGGCATTACCAAAATGACGCGTCACCTGGGTCTGCTAGGCGCCCAGCCCTACCTGCTGGAAGGCAAACTCTTTGGCCCGCGTGAAGCGCTGGAACTTGGGCTGGTGCATGAACTGGTGACTGATACGGGTGAACTGCGGGCCAAGGCCCTGGCCTGGATTGACACCCATCCCACCGCGCAGCACCCCTGGGACGCCAAAGACTACAAAATCCCGGGCGGCACACCAAGCAACCCCAAAATCGCCACAGCGCTCAGCGTAGCGCCCGCCATGCTGAAAAAACAGACGCGCGGACTTTATCCGGCCCCCGAAGCCATTCTGGCCTGCATGGTCGAAGGTGCGCTGGTGGATGTGGAAACCGCCTTGCGCATCGAGAGCCGCTATCTCGCCAGGCTCATGACCGGCCCCAACGCCAAAGCCATGATCAACACCTTTTTCTTCAACCTGAACGCGATCAAAAGCGGCCAGTCGCGGCCCAAGGGNNGCGTCCAAGCCACAAAAAGTGGGAATCCTGGGCGCGGGCATGATGGGCGCAGGTATCGCCTACGCGCAGGCGAGCAAAGGCATTGCGACCATCCTCAGGGACGTCAGCCAGGACAAGGCCGAGGCAGGCAAGGCCTACAGCGCCAAGGTAACCCAGCCGCGCGTGGACAAAGGCCGCATGAGCGCGGAGGATCAGGCCACCCTGCTCTCGCGCATCACGGCCACCAGCAAGGCGGCCGATTTGGCCGGTTGCGATCTCATCATCGAGGCCGTGTTTGAAAGCCGTGACCTCAAGGCCAAAGTCACCCAGGAAGCCGAACCTCTGCTGGCTCCGGGTGGTTTTTTTGCGTCCAACACGTCCACCCTGCCCATCAGCAGTTTGGCCACTGCCAGCGCCCGGCCCGACAAATTCATCGGCATCCATTTTTTCAGCCCGGTTGACAAAATGAAGCTGGTCGAGATCATTCGCGGCCAGCAGACCGACGACGAAACCGTGGCGCGGGCCTTTGACTATGTGCAGGCGCTTGGCAAGATCCCTATTGTGGTGAACGATTCACGGGGCTTTTACACCAGCCGTACCTTTGGCACCTTTGTCATGGAAGGCGCGGCCATGCTGGGCGAAGGCATTCCGGCCGCTGCGATTGAAAACGCCGGCATCCAGGCGGGCATGCCGGTCGGGCCACTGGCCGTGCTCGATGAAACCGCACTGTCGCTGAGCGTTCATGTGCTGGACCAGACACGTACCGACTATGTGGCCGAGGGCAAGACCTACATCGCCACGCCGGGCGAGCTACTGGTGGAGCGCATGGTCAAAGAGTTCAAACGGAACGGCCGCGCTTCGGGCGGCGGGTTTTATGACTACTCCCTTGAGAAAGGCGCTAAAAAGTCGCTGTGGCCCGAGCTCAAACCGCTGTTTGAAAAAGCAGAAACCGCCTGGGACATCAACGAGCTGAAGGACCGCTTGCTCTACCGCCAGGCCGTTGAAACCGCCCGCTGCCTGAGCGAAGGTGTGCTGACCACCGTGCACGATGCCAATATCGGCTCCATTTTCGGCATCGGGTTCCCGGCCTGGACGGGCGGCGCGATGCAGTTCATTTACGGCATGGGCATCAACGCATTCATCAAACGCTGTGATGAACTGGCAGCCCAGTTCGGACCGGGCTTCGCCTTGAGCAGCGCGGTCAAGGACTCGATCCGTCAACACCAGCCGGTTTATTAAACTTCAGGCATCCATCCACCCACCGCATTTTTTCTGGAACCCCATGCAAAGACTCAGCAACAAAATAAGTATCATTACCGGCGCAGGCCCAGGGCATCGGCCTGGCCACCGCCCTCAAATTTGCAAAGGAGGGCGCCATCGTCATCGTGTGCGACCTGAAACAGTCCGCCATTGACGACGCGGTCAAACAATGCCAGGCACTGGGCGCCCAAGCCGTCGGCCATGTGATGGACGTGACGAACCGCCCCGTGGTCGATGCCGTGGTGGCCAAAGTCAAGGCGCAGTTTGGCCGGATCGACGTGCTGGTCAACAACGCCGGCATCACGCAGGATGCACGGTTGGTCAAAATGACGCTGGAGCAATTCGACCGCGTGATCGACGTCAACCTGCGCGGCGTGTTTCATTGCGCGCAGGCAGTGGCGGACACCATGACGGCGCAGGGCACCGGGGTCATTCTCAATGCCAGTTCAGTGGTGGGCATTTATGGCAACTTCGGCCAGACCAACTATGCCGCCAGCAAGTTCGGCGTCATCGGTTTTACCAAGACCTGGAGCCGCGAACTCGGCCCCAAGGGTGTGCGCGTCAACGCCGTGGCACCTGGCTTTATTTCCACACCCATTCTCAACACCATTCCGGAAAACGTCCTGAAGAAGATGGAAAACCGCGTGCCACTCAAGCGTTTGGGCCAACCCGAGGAAATTGCCAATGTCTATGCTTTTCTGGCGAGCGACGAGGCCAGCTACATCAACGGCGCAGTGATAGAGGTGTCGGGCGGCATGTCGGTTTGAGTTGTTGCGCCCCAATCTCAATTGATTGACAAAGTCAATCAATTGGTTGACGATCGTCGCATGGTTTCCTCAATCTCCCCCGTCCCATCTCCATCCAGTGCGGCGCACATCCAGGCCGTTCGCCGCTTCAACCGTTTTTATACCCAGCGTATCGGGGTGCTTGATCCCTATCTGGGCAGCGAGTTCTCGCTCACCGAGGTGCGGGTCCTGTACGAGCTGGCGCACCGCGATCAGCCCACGGCCTCCGAGTTGGGACGCGATTTGGCGCTTGATGCCGGTTACCTGAGCCGTATCCTGCGCCGCTTCGAACGTCAAGGCTGGCTGGCGCGCGTGCCCTCGCCGGCCGACGCCCGGCACAGCCTCTTGGCGCTGACCGACGCCGGACACAAAATATTCGCGCCGCTGAAGCAGCAATCAAGCGATAAAGCATCTGCGCTGCTGGCCGCGCTCATGCCCGGACAACAACGCGAACTGGTAAGCGCCATGGCAACCATGCAGCGCCTGCTGGCTCCGGTCACCGAGTCCACGCCCACCCGCACCCGCACCATTGTGCTGCGCGATCCCAAGCCAGGCGACATGGGCTGGGTAGTGCAGCAGCACGGCGAAATTTACGCGCGCGAGTATGGCTGGAATAGCGAGTTCGAAGCCCTCGTGGCAAACATCGTGAGCAAATACCTTGAAAAGGTCCAGCCGGAATCAAGGAAATGCTGGATTGCGGAACTCGATGGTGAGCAGGTCGGCGCGGTGTTTGTGGTTCGCAAGACCGCCAGCGTGGCCCAGTTGCGCATGCTGATTCTCACACCGCAAGCGCGCGGGCTCGGTCTGGGCGGGCGCCTTGTTGACGAATGCATCCAGTTTGCGCGCAGCAAGGGCTACAAGAAAATGCAGCTCTGGACCAACAGCTGCCTGGATGCTGCGCGCGCCCTCTACGCCAAAAGGGGTTTCCGGCTCGTCAGGAGCGAGCCTTACAACGGTTTCGGACATGATCTCGTAGGTGAAACTTGGGAGCTTCGATTGTAAGGAGCGAGACGTGTGTTTTACCGATTTTTATTAGTTTTTTACCATCTGGCCCATACCACACAGGTTTAAAAAGCTATATTTTTAATAGCATGTAAATGCCTGCAGTGTCTCGCGCGAGCAGCCATAATCACACCATGAATTTTCCGCCTGAGCAAGATCATCCGCAACCTCAATCCCTGACTGATCTGTTCGTTTCCTTTACCTTGCTGGCGCTGCAGGGCTTTGGCGGCGTGCTGGCGATTGTGCAGCGCGAGCTGGTGGAAAAAAAACGCTGGATGACGCGCGAAGAGTTCATTGAAGACTGGGCGGTGGCGCAAATCATGCCCGGCCCCAACGTGGTCAATCTTTCAATGATGATTGGCACGCGCTACTTTGGCCTCAAGGGTGCAATGGCTGCGCTGGCCGGTATGCTGACCGTGCCACTGGTCATCGTGTTGCTGCTGGCTCTGCTGTATGCCCGGTTTGGCGCACACGCTGGCGTGGCGGGCGCGCTGCGCGGCATGGGTGCGGTAGCTGCCGGACTGATCGCGGCGACCGGTCTGAAGCTGTTTGGAACCTTGAAAAGCAACGTGCTGGGGCTACGCCTTTGCATCGGGCTCGGCGTGCTTTGCTTTGTCACCATCGCGCTGCTGCACTGGCCGCTGGCCTATGTGCTGCTGGGTCTGGGCAGCGTGGCCTGCATGCTGGCGTTTCGCAAGCTCGGGCCATGACCGATTCACTGCATCTTGTTTTTGACACGCGCGACTGGTTTGACCTATTTTTGCATTACCTGTCGCTGTCGCTGCTCTCCATCGGCGGTGCCATCAGCACGGCGCCCGACATGCACCGTTTTCTGGTCGATAAGCAGCACTGGCTGCTCGACACTCAGTTCAACGCGTCGATTGCCATTGCGCAGGCCGCACCCGGCCCCAACGTGTTGTTTGTCGCCCTGCTGGGGTGGAATGTCGGCGTAAACGCGGGCGGCATGCTGACCGGCCTGCTGGGGGTTTGCCTCGCCATGCTGGGCATGCTGATCCCCAGCACCCTGTTGAGCTACACCGCCGCCCGGTGGGGCCACCGGAACCGCGACTTGCGAGCGGTGCGGGCATTCAAGCAAGGCATGGCGCCCATCGTGGTGGCGCTGCTGCTGGCCACCAGCTGGATTCTGGCCGGGTCCAACGGCAGCTCACTGAGAGACTGGCCGGTCTGGCTGCTCACGGCGGCTACCACGCTCATTGTCTGGCGCAGCAGGATTCACCTGCTTTGGCTGCTTGGAGCCGGGGCACTGCTCGGCTGGTTCGGTCTGATTTGAGGAATCCTATGAGTTCGTGCATGGGCACGAACCACAACGGACTGTCCGAAGGCGGCCCCATGCAATTCCACCAACTATAAGACGGCCAACATCACTTCAGGCTCACGCCGTTGCCATCGATAACACTTATCTTCACGGGAATTCCCGCCTGAACACTTTGCGTGACCGTGCAAAAATCTTCAAACTGACCCAAGATACGGTCAAGATGGTTCAATTGCGCGCCTTTATTTCCGAGCTGGATCGCCACATCAATGTGCTGGATACGCAGCCGATTACGGTCGTTACGGTCCACGACGCAGGTCGCTCTGGTTGTGATGCCACCGGCGTCCTGTTTGAACTTTTGCAGCGAAAACAGCAAACTTGCCGACAGGCAATTGGCTACTGCCGCCAGCAACATGTGATTCGGCGAAGGACCTTCGCCCTTGCCAAGCGGTGCTGGCTCGTCGGCGAGCAGGTCGGGTATTACCTCCCCGAAATCCACCATGAATTGGTAGTTCTGCTTCTGCGTAATCGTGATGCTTACCGTTTCAGCCATGAAAATTTTCCCTCGAAAAAAACGTTTGCAAACCACGTTTAACGGCGTTCCACCATCGCAATCAACCTTGACGTACGCCCGCTTTTTTCAACATGATTTCAAGCGGACAGAACTGCGTGAAGCTGCTCTGCAATAGATTCGCACCCACAAAAACCGTGAACCACAGAAAGTATTTGCTCACGAAAAGAGGGCTCTCTGGCACACCCAGTGCCAAGGAAACGAGAATGAAAATTCCGGCAAACATGCGAACCATGCGATTGGTATTCATAGACAGTCCTTTTGAAAATGGATAAAACTCAGGGAAACTTCTTTCGGTTTGCTGCGTAGTACAGCACCGGAATCACCACCAGCGTCAGCAAAGTGGAAACGAAAATACCAAAGATCAGAGAAATCGCCAAGCCATTGAAAATCGGGTCATCCAGAATGAAGCCCGCCCCTATCATGGCCGCCAGACCCGTCAGTACAATCGGTTTGGCGCGTGCCGATGCAGAGTTGATCACCGCATGGACAAACGGTATGCCCTGAGCGACCTGCAGATTGATAAAGTCAACCAACAGGATGGAGTTGCGCACAATGATGCCCGCCAGCGCGATCATGCCGATCATCGACGTCGCCGTGTATTGCGCGCCCAGCAGCGCATGGCCCGGCATCACACCGATGATGGTGAGCGGGATCGGTGCCATGATGATCAGCGGTGTCAGGTATGAGCCGAACTGCGCGACTACCAGGATGTACACCAGCACCAGGCCGACCGCATAGGCCAGCCCCATGTCGCGGAAAGTCTCGTAGGTAATCTGCCATTCGCCGTCCCACTTCAGCGAAAATTGACGATAGGGATCGGAGGGTTGCTTGATGAAGTATTCACCCAGTGGTGCTCCCTGTGCAGCCGTCAGACTGGCCAGCTTGCCGCGGACCGCGAACATGCCATACAAGGGGCTATCCAGTTTTCCGGCCATGTCGCCAATCACGTAGGTCACCGGCAGCATGTCCTTGTGATAAATCGTCTTCTCGCGCGTGGTCGGTTGCACCTTCACCAGCTCTGAAAGTGGCACATTGTCACCAGCGGCGGACTTCACCGTCATCGTCAGCAGCGTATTCAGTCTGGCCTGCTTTTCCGGCGGCAGGTTCAATCGCACCGGAATGCTGTATTTCGATTGGCCGTCATGCAGCGCAGTGATGTCTTCACCGTCGAGTCCGACCCGCATGGTCTGCACCACATCGGAGGCGGGAATACCCAGCAGCGCCGCCTTGCGCTGATCAACGCGCAACACTACCTTTTGGGCGTTATCCTCGATCGAGTCGTCAATGCCGATGATATCGGCGGTCTGGGAAAACGCCTGCCGCACCTGCTTGGCCAAGGCGTGCCGACCGGCTTCATCCGGGCCGTAGATTTCAGCCACCAGCGGCGACAGCACGGGTGGGCCCGGCGGCACTTCAACCACCTTGACCTTGGCGCCATGCCGGGCCGCGATCGCTTCAAGCTTCGCGCGCACCGCACCGGCGATTTCATGACTCTTGCGCGAGCGCTGATGCTTGTCCACCAGATTCACCTGCATGTCGCCCAGTTCCGGCGCCTGGCGCAAATAGTATTGCCGCACCAGGCCATTGAAATTGATTGGTGCCGCCGTGCCTGCATAGCCTTGATAGTTGGTGACTTCATCAACCGTTGCCAGATAGGCACCCATTTCGTGCAATACTGCGCTGGTGTTTTCGACCGGGGTGCCGACAGGCATGTCAACTACCACCTGAAACTCCGACTTGTTGTCGAAAGGCAGCATCTTCAAGACGACCAGTTGCACGGCAGCCAGGCTGACTGAAATCAGGATCGCCACCAGGATGCCGACCCACAACAGCCGGCGATTCCGGACGGCCTTTTTGTCAGCAAGAAACGGCAGCAGCAGTCGGCTGAACCAGCGGTGCAGCCGACTGTCGGTATGCGCCGCATGCGCTGCATCGCCGACATGCGCCTTGGAAAGCCGATGCGCCAGCCAGGGCGTCACGGT
This sequence comes from Polaromonas sp. UBA5171, assembly GCA_002413395.1. Taxonomy (GTDB): domain Bacteria; phylum Pseudomonadota; class Gammaproteobacteria; order Burkholderiales; family Burkholderiaceae_C; genus Polaromonas. The sequence goes on from DHWX01000128.1 coordinate 60,999, forward strand.
AAAGGCAATCACCAAAGAGATCACCATGCCCATGCTGGCATTGATCGGAATCGGACTCATGTACGGACCCATCAGGCCGGTCACGAAAGCCATCGGCAGCAAGGCCGCGATCACGGTAAAGGTGGCGAGGATGGTGGGGCCCCCCACCTCATCGACTGCTGTAGGAATGATCTGGGCGAGCGATTTGTCGGGGTGCAGTTCACGATGCCGATGAATATTTTCGACGACGACAATCGCGTCGTCGACCAGGATGCCAATGGAAAAAATCAGTGCAAACAGGCTGACCCGGTTCAACGTGAAGCCCCAGGCCCATGAGGCAAACAGGGTCGCGGCCAGTGTCAGGATCACCGCGATGCCAACGATGGCTGCCTCGCGCATGCCCAATGCAAAAAATACCAGCACCACCACGGCGGAGGTTGCGAAAATCAGCTTTTGAATCAGCTTCATCGCCTTGTCATTGGCGGTTTCTCCGTAGTTCCGGGTAACGCTGACTTCCACGCCAGCTGGCACGACGGTGTTGCGCAGTTCGGCAACCCGCTGCGTAATTTGCTCCGCCACCTGCACCGCGTTTTCACCGGGCTTCTTGGTGATCGAGATCGTCACCGCCGGGAATTCACTGCCCATGGCCGTGGCTTGCGTTGCCGCTGCCTTGCCCACGCCGAACCAGACGTATTTCGAGGGTTGCCCCGGACCATCCACAATGCGCGCAACATCCGATAAGGTCACCGGATTGCCCTCGCTTACGCCCACAACCAGTTGACCAACCTCCTTGGCGTTCGCCAGAAAATTACCGGTCTGAACTTCAACCGTGGCGTTATCAGCGGCAAGTTGCCCTGCCGGCAATGCGGCGTTGACACCCAGCAGCGCCTGGCGAATGTCGTTGACCGCTAAGTGGTAAGCATTGAGCTTGTCGATATCCAGCAGCACACGCACGAGCCGACCGGGGCCGCCCAGGGTAGTGACTTCGCGCGTGCCAGGCACCCGTTTCAACTCGGCTTCCATGGCGTGCGCCACGCGCTCGAGCTCATACGCGCCGCGCTGACTGTCCTTGGTCCAGAGCGTCAGTGATACCACTGGCACGTCGTCGATACCCTTGGGTTTGATCAATGGTTCGCCCACATTCAATTCACGCGGCAGCCAGTCGCGATTCGAATTGACCGTGTCATACAGCCGCACCAGCGCTTCGGTGCGTGGAATGCCCACCTTGAATTGCGCGGTGATGATCGCCATGCCCGGTTTGGACACCGAAAAAACGTGATCGAGACCCTGGATCTGAGAAATGACCTGCTCCGCCGGCGTGGCCACCAGCGCTTCCACATCTTTCGCCGACGCACCAGGAAACGGAATCAGCACATTGGCCATGGTGACGTTGATCTGCGGCTCTTCCTCGCGCGGCGTCACCAGCACGGCAAACAAGCCAAGCAGCAACGCCACCAGCGCAATGAGCGGCGTCAGTTGCGAGTGCAAGAAGAATTTTGAGAGACGGCCAGCAATGCCCATGGTGCTATTTACTCTTGAGCTTCAAGATGCCGAGTGCCTTGAAGACATATTTTTCGTAAATCGGTTCGGAGGTGCCGTTTTTCATCTTTCGCATGAAATATTTTTCATAGGCGATCTTGGCCAGATGCACCCATTTGCCCTGCGCGAACCAGTTGACATTGCGCGGGGGAATCTGCGGCATTGCGACGAATGCAATACCGCTATCGCCAAAGTCGGCTAGGCAGACCGCGTTCCATGTTGCTTTCGCGCTGGGCTCACGCCCTTTCATTTGTTCCTGGATATTATGAGCGGTAGCGGTCACCATCGATTCGATCATGTAGCCCGTTTTGGGCGTGCCGGTGGGTATTGGCGTCACTTCAACCGGTGGTATCGCCACACAAACACCAACCGCATAAATATTTTTGAATTTCGGATTGCGCTGATGTTCGTCGATCAGGATGAAACCACCCGGATTGGTCAATCCTTCAATGCCAAATACTGCATCAATGCCTTTAAAGGAGGGCAAGATCATCGAATACGCAAACGGCAACTCATGCTGCTTCTTGACTGTGCCATTCTCGTCATGCTCGGCAACCAGCATCTTTCCGTCTTCGACCTTGAGTATCTTGGCGTTGCAGATCCACTTGATATGGCGCTCCCGCATGGCCGATTCCATGAGGGATTTTGAATCGCCAACACCGCCAAGGCCAAGGTGACCAATATAAGGCTCGGGCGTGATATAGGTCATGGGCACGCGGTCCCGGATTTTTCGCTTGCGCAGATCGCGGTCCATGATGAATGCAAACTCGTAAGCGGGACCAAAACATGAGGCGCCTTGTGCCGCGCCGACCACGATCGGTCCGGGAGCGGCGACGAACTTGTCCCACGCCTGACCCGCGACGACCGCATGATCAACATGGCAGACCGATTGTGTGTACCCGTTTGGCCCCAGGCCTTCTATGGCATCGAAGGCGAGTTTCGGACCGGTCGCAATCACCAAAAAGTCATAATCGAGCATCCTGCCATCACCCAGTTCAACCTGGTTGCGCTCCGGATGAACCCGCTTGGCGCCAGCACCATCAAAAGCAATGTTCTTGCGTTTCAGATAGGGTTCCACCTCGAATTCAATCACATCGCGCGTGCGCCAATTGACAGCGACCCACGGGTTGGAAGGCACAAAATGGAAGGTATTGGTATTGGAGACGACTGTGATGCGATCCCCCGGACCGAGCACGGGTTTCAGTTCGTAGGCCATCGGCATGCCGCCGATACCTGCACCCAAGATGACAATATGAGCCATGTTGTCTCCGAATAATTTTAATGAATAGGTTAACTGGACTATTTTTCTACCGAACCTGCCGGGCTTGTGGCCCCGCCTGCTGCAAGACCCGCCTTGATCGGCTCTTGCGCGATACGCTCACCCTCGTGTAATCCGGCCAGCACCTCGACATGGCCGTCAACCGACGCATCGCCAACCCGAATCTGCCGCAACTGCGGCTGACCGCCTGCAGTCAATACATAGACAGCAGTCACTTCACTTCTGCGCAGCACCGCACTCGCCGGGATGACCAGCTTGCGCGCAACGCCGGTGGTGAAATAGGCACGGGCGAATTGTCCTGGCAACAAGCCTGCGGCATCGCCCAGCTCAAGCCGCAGACTGGCGGTGTGCGTGCGACTGTCAACCAGCGGCACGAGCGTGACCTGTTTTGCCGTCAGGCGGCGTTTGGCGGCAGGCACTTCGACCTGTACCGGCATTTCGAGCTTCACATCGCGCAGACTCGACTGCGACAGCGTGGCAATGACACGCATGCTGGCGGGATCAAAGACGGTAACGAGCGCTCGCCCGGGCGTGGCCATGTCGCCCACTTCGATCGGCGTGGCGGCGACTATGCCTGCATAGGGCGCTGTGATAGTGGTGAATGTCTTGGCGGTGGTGGCTTGTCCGGCATTGGCCTGCAGCGCACCGACGCGCGCCTGCGCCGCCTTGTAATCCTGCTCGGCCTGATCAAGACCGGCCTTGCTAATGAAATTTTGCGCAAATAGCTGCTTGCTTCGCTCATAACTGCGCAGTGCATTGGTAAACCCCGCCTGTGCTTCGGCGAGCTGGCTTTGGCTGCCAGAGACAACCTGCTCGGCTGCACGCGGGTCAATGCGGACCAATACCTGGCCAACCTTCACACTATCGCCCACCTTGACTTTAAGTTCAACAATCTGGCCCGCAATCTGCGCCGCAAGGGTCGATTGACGGACGGCTTCAACCACCCCCTCAGCGCTAATCACCTCTGGAATATCGCGATAGGCGAGCACATAGGACGCGGCAGGAGCAGCCGGTGCAGCGGGCGATGGTTCGGCCGCGTGGGCTTGTGGCACCAACGTCCCCGACATGACTATAGCAAGCAAAAATGCCGCGACGACAACGCCAGGGCGCGCTCTCCGTTGTGCGGAGAAAAGCGTTCGATCAGATCGCAGGTGCCTGTTGCTATTTTTCATTTCCAGCTCGCTCTGGGTATGCAAGAAAAGTCTGAATTTCATGATTGTGATACCAAACGCGTTGAGCGCCGCATGGATGTCGGCACGGGGCAGTACAAACCATACAGCGTTGTCAACACCGAGACAGCCCCCGGGTCGCTAACCTTGTAAAAGATTTTTTTGCCCTCGCGCCTGGTTGACACGATCTCTTCGTTGCGCAAAATGGCCAATTGCTGCGACAGCGTCGGCTGGCGGATCTCAAGGAGTTCTTCAAGCTCGCTCACGCAGGCCTCCCCTTGCGTGAGTTGGCACAGCAGTAAAAGGCGATCTTCATTGGCCAGCACACGCAGCATGGTAGTAGCTTGGCCAGCGGCATCGCGCATTTGCTTCACATCGAAATCAGGAGCTGTCATGAGAGCCTTGGCTTATTGCACTGAGTACAGTATATTTTCAAATATTATATATGTAAATACAATATCATTGTTTTAATTGATTTGATAAAGATCACTCATTTTTCAGGATCCC
>DHWX01000007.1 GCA_002413395.1 Polaromonas sp. UBA5171
AAGAACGGCGTTGAATTCCATGATTTTGTCTCCTGGTCTCTTTTGCTGATGACGCTTGATCAGTTAAGGACCGAGCTGGCCTGCTGCGCAGTCTGCGGTCTGTTCTGCAAGGTCTCAGGCCGGAACGGCAGCGCGCCCGGCGCGGGTGCGCGCGATGATGGTTTTCATGATCTGGGCCGTGCCGTCACCAATCTGGAAGCCCAGCACGTCACGCAGGCGTTGCTCCATCACACCCCGGTCGTAGCCGCCATGGCCAAACATCAGCAGGCACTGATGCACGCAGTCGTAGGCCAGCTTGGGCCCCCACCATTTGCACATGGCGGCCTCGGCGCTGTGGGGCAGATGCTTGTCCTTGAGCCACAGCGTTTGCTGGCACAGCAGGCGGCCCGCCGTGACCTGGGTGTCAAAATCCGCCAGCGGATGCGACACGCCCTGGAAGGCCGACAGCGGCTTGCCGAAGGCCTCGCGCTGCGCCACGTATTCCCAGGTCTCTTCCAGCGCCACGCGGGCCACGGCCAGCACCTGCAGCCCGATCAGGGCGCGCGAGAAGTCAAAGCCCTGCATCACCTGCACGAAGCCTTTGTTCTCGTCACCCAGGCGGTGGTTCACCGGCACGCGCACGTTCTCAAAGAAGATCGAACCCCGGCCGATGGCGCGCTGGCCGTGGCAGTCAAAGCGGTTCGTGGTAACCCCGGGCAGATCCATCGGCACCAGCAAGGCCGTCACGCCGTGCGCTGCGGATTCGACCGAACCGGTGCGGCCAAACACGACCGCCGCGTCGGCCTGGTCGGCCGCCGAAATGGACGTCTTCTCGCCGTTGACCACATAGTCATCGCCAACCCTTTCAATGCGCAAGCGCAAATTGCCGGCGTCCGAGCCGCCGCGCGGCTCGGACAGTGCGATGGCGAACAGCGCCTCGCCCTGCGTGAGTTTGGTCAGCCAGGGCTTGACCACTTCGGGTTGGCCGTGGTGCGACAGAATCTGGCCATTGAGCGAGGCCAGTAAATTGATGTAGGAAATACTCAGGTCGGCGCGCGCGATTTCTTCATGAATCACGCCAGCGGCCAAGCAACCCAGGCCCTGGCCGCCATGCTCCTCGGGCAGTTCGGGCGCGATGAAGCCCATTTCGCCCATTTCGCGCATCAGCGTTCGGTCAAGGATGCGCGTCTTGTCCCGCTCCAGAAAGCCGGGCGCGACCCGCCCGGTGGCAAAGCGGCGCGCGTGTTCGGCCAGGACCGCAAGGTCTTCGTCAATGTAGGGGCTCATCGTGTCTCCTTCGAGTGCCTATGGGAAGGTACGTTACTTCGCGTACTTGCGGAACTCGGGCTTGCGCTTTTCCTTCAGCGCATTGACGCCTTCACGCGATTCCTCGGTGTCGTAATAGAGCTTGAGCGCGTACATGCCCAGGCCGGCGATGCCGCTCTGGTGCGCGGTGTCAGCATTGAAGCTGCGCTTGGCAATGGCCAGCGCGGTCGGGCTGCGCTCGCACATCTCTTCACCCCACTTCTGCACCTCGGCATCGAGCTGGTCGTGCGGCACGCAGACATTGGCCAGACCCATCGCGACCGCCTCGGCACCAGAATAGCGGCGGTTCAGGTACCAGATCTCGCGCGCCTTCTTCTCGCCGACGACACGCGCCAGGAAGGCGGTGCCGTAGCCGGGATCGACCGAGCCCATCTTCGGGCCGACCTGGCCGAAGACGGCCTTGTCGGAGCAGATGGTCAGGTCGCAAATGGTACACAACACGTTGCCACCACCGATGGCAAAGCCCTGCACGCGGGCAATCACCGGCTTGGGCACGTCGCGAATCGCAGTGTGCAGTTCTTCCATCGGCAGGCCGATGGTGCCGCGCCCGTCGTAGTTGCCGTTGTGGGCGGACTGGTCGCCGCCGGTGCAGAACGCCCGGTCGCCGGCACCGGCCAGCACGATGGCGCCAACGCTCTTGTCATAGCCGGCCTTGTTCAGCGCCTTGATGATTTCGTCGCAGGTCTGGCCCCGGAAAGAGTTCATTTTCTCGGGCCGGTTGATGGTGATCCAGGCCACGCCGTTGCGTACTTCGTAAAGAATGTCTTCGAATTGCATGATGTTTCCTTGAAGGGGGGGTGTGGTGAAATGAAGCTTGTTTCGGCTCAACCGTTCATGGTCAGGCCGCCCGAGACGCTGATCACCTGGCCGGTGATGAAGCTGGCGTCGTCGCTGGCGAAGAAGGCAATGGCGCCGGCCAGGTCCTCGGGCTGGCCGATACGGCCGAGCGGAATGGCGCGTGCGAAGGCTTCCAGCAGCTTCTCCGGGCTGGGCGCGCCTTCGGCGACACCGGCCAGCAGCGCCGTGTCGGTCGGACCTGGGCAGACTACGTTCACGGTGATGCCGTGACGGGCGTGTTCGCGGGCGATGGTCTTGGAAAATGCGACCAGGCCGCCTTTGCAGGCCGCGTACACCGCCTCACCCGACGAGCCGACACGGGCCGCGTCGGAAGCGATGTTGACGATGCGCCCGCTCTTGCGAGCGACCATGCCCGGCAGCACGGCGTGGTGCATGTGCAGTGCGCCAATCAGGTTGATGGCAATGAGCTTGTCCCATTCGGCCGGAACGGTCTTGGTGAAGGGCTTGAACACGTCCCAGCCGGCGTTGTTGATCAGCACGTCCACCGGGCCCAGTTGGGCTTCGGTAGCCGCCACGGCGGCGTCCACGCCAGCGCGATCGGTGATATCGCACTTGTAGGCCGCCGCCGTGCCACCGGCCGACTGGATCTCGGCCAGCACGCGCTGGGCTGCCTCCAGGTTCATGTCGAACACGGCGACTTTGGCGCCTTCAAGGGCGAGCCGACGGCAGGTCGCGCCGCCGATGCCGCCACCGCCACCGGTCACGATCACAGTCTTGCTTTCCAATTTCTTCATGTTTCTCTTATATGGATGCCTCCCGG
>DHWX01000096.1 GCA_002413395.1 Polaromonas sp. UBA5171
GGAAGCGGTGGACTCGCTGCTCGACATTTGGCCGTCGCGGTACGGCAATGACCTGTGATAGGGAGGGTAATTACCCGGCGGCGGAATAAGTCTTCTGAGCGTCGAGAGGCTAAACCGCTCAGGGCGCATGCCTCAATCAATTCCATGTCAGCTGCTAACTCCCCTTCTGGCGGCCATGCCAGCAGAACCGGGGGCCTATGCAATACGGAATATCGAATCAGGCTGGTTACTCGACCAGGATGGGGTTGTCCCATGAATGCCGCAGTCAAACGTGCCGTACCAAGCCCCCTGTGCTTCCGACGCCGTTGCCACGAATGGGGCTGGAACGTCTGCTGCGCTCTTGGGGATTCGATGATAAAAATCGGCATTGACCAGAGTGCAGCGGGCATGAATACTTGGGATTGTGCGGTTGAATTTCATATCCTTAAAACCAACCAAGAAAATTAGGCATTGAATAATGCTCCCCGAAGAACAAGAACTGATTCGCCTAGAAGCTGAACAAGCCGAGCTTGAGGAGCAAGTGACATCGGCTGAGTTGATGCTGGAAACCAGCAAAACCGAGACAGCGCAATTTCAGCATCGTTACCATCAAACTGTAGGGCGGCTGTATGCGCAGTTAGATGAACTGGACGCACAAATTGCCAAGGTGCAGGCAGGACTATCCCCCGAGGATGCTGCCGCGCAAGCGCATGCGCAGGCAGCAGAACAACAGGCGAAAGCATCTGCTGAAGAAGCTGGTTTGATTGAAGCGCAGCCTGCCCCGCCGCCAGTGATTACGCCCGAACTCAAGCTCGCTTTCCGCCAAGCTGCCAAATTGATGCACCCTGACCGCGCCACCACAGATCCTGAGCGTCTGCGCCGCACTGAGCTGATGGCGCAAGTGAATCTTGCTTATGAGCGCGGTGACCAGAAGGCCATTGAAAAACTTGTCAAGGAATACGGCCAAGACCCTGAGGCGATTGTCGGCGAAGATGTGGCATCACGCATCGTGAAAACCATCCGCCGCATCGCACAGCTACGCCGCCGCATGGGTGAAGTGCAACAGCAAATGGACGCTGTGCAACAGACAGAGATTTTTGAGCTAAAGCAAACCATAGAAGAAACCGAAGCCATGGGCGGTGACCCACTGGGTGACTTGGCAAAACAACTCATGCAACAACTGTCCGAGCGGAAAATTCAACTGGAAATTGCGCGGCACGTGTCTGTGTGATGAAAAATGCGTTGACCCGCCTGGCGGACCGGCGCCGAGTCATAAGCCTGGTGGCGGCCAAGTATGATCAAACCATGACCCAAACCTTGTTTCGCGACGATGCCTACCTTGCCGAATGCAGCGCCACGGTGACTGCGCTGACTGAACACGGCGTCGTGCTGGACCGCACCGTGTTTTACCCGATGGGCGGCGGCCAGGCCGGGGATGCCGGTGTGCTGGTGCTGGCCGACGGTCGGTTGCTCACCATTGCCGACACCCGCAAGGGCAAAAATGCCGAAGGGCAGTTCACGCTGGCCATTTGCCATCTGCCCGCGCTGCCGGACCCGGCCGCTTCGGTGCTCGATCTGCTGCTGGATAGCGGCCTGAAAGTGGGCGGTCAGGTCACGGCTCGCATCGACTGGCCGCGCAGGCACCGGCTGATGCGCTTTCACACCGCCACGCACCTGCTGTGCCACCTGGTACCGCAACTGGTCAACGGCTGCTCGATCACGCCCGACTATGCGAGGCTCGACTTCAACATGACCGACCCGCTGGACAAGGAAGCGCTGTCAGCAGGCATCGCGCGCCTAGTGGAAGCCGCCCACCCGGTCACCGTGGGCCGCATCACCGACGAGGAACTGGACGCGAATCCGGCCCTGCTCAAAAGCATGAGCGTGCAGCCGCCGCGCGGCAGCGGCCATGTTCGCACCATACGCATAGGCACTGAACAGATAATCGATTTTCAGCCCTGCGGCGGTACCCATGTGGCGAATACAGGGGAAATAGGCGCGGTGATTGTCACCAAAATCGAGAAAAAGAGCGCGAGCACCCGTCGGGTGGTGCTCGGCTTTGCCCCTTGAAACCTGCTTCAATGCGACCCAGTAATTCAACCGGCGACTGCTTCTTTGCCTGGGAAGGCGATGTTTTGGTGGTCAACATTCTGGGCAAACCGAGCGCCGCGCGCGATGCCATCGGCAAGGTCAAAGGCACGCAGCTCAAGGTGAGCGTGACCGCCGCGCCGGTCGCAGGCAAGGCAACCGACCACATGGTGCGCTTTCTGGCCCCCTTGTTTGGCGTGGCGACGTCCAACATCGAGGTGGTGTTTGGCCGGGAAAACGTGAACAAACAATTGCGCATCAAGGCGCCAAAAAAGCTGCCCGCGGTGTTCGCGCAACTCTCGATGCTGCCGGACGGGAACTGAGGCAGTGCGAACCATGGTCACACCCAAGGAACTAACAACCGGGCTGCGGCTCCGACTCTCAGCATGATCTTCAAACGCTTTCCTTTTGCCATTTTTTTTATGGCTGCATGCACCCTTTCCACGGGTGCACTTTCCCAAACAAGCTTTACCAGCCAGCTTACTCAAGGCGCCGTCGTCAGCACCGGGGAGGTGCGTGCCGAATTGCTGGCCTGGGCACCGGAGGGCGTCCAGGCAGGCAAGCCGGTCTGGCTGGGTTTGCAGTTGGCGCACCAGCCCAAATGGCACACTTATTGGAAAAACCCGGGCGACTCCGGCCTGCCAACACAGCTTGAATGGCAGTTGCCCGCCGGCATCACGGCGGGCGAGATTGCCTGGCCCACGCCCCAAAAAATACGGGTTGGTACACTGGCCAATTATGGTTATGAAGGCACCACGCTGCTGCCCGTGCCGCTCTCGGTCGCGCCAGATTTCAATGCTGCGCAACTCGATATCAAACTCAAGGCCTCCTGGCTGATCTGCAAGGAAGTATGCATTCCGCAGGAAGGCGAATTTGCGCTGCGGCTGCCGGTCAAGGAATCAAGCGCCGTGAACGGCAACGCATTTGCCGCCAGCTTTGCCGCCAGTCCCAAGTCACTGCGCGGCGAAGGAAGCCAAATTGAAGCGGGCGCCAATGCCATCACGATCTCTTTGGCGGGTTTGCCGCCTGCCCTGCAGGGCAAAACCCTGGATATTTTCCCCGAAATCGGCAGTCTGATTGATCCCGCCGCACCTTGGCAGCAAGTTTGGCAGGGCGCGGTCTGGACGGCGCAATTGCCGCTGTCTGGCGAGCGCAGCGCAAGCCCGCACATGCTGCCGGTAGTGGTGGCAGTCGGCCAGACGGCTTACCGCATGGATGTACCGGTCAAAGGCGACTGGCCCGCTGCAGTCGCTGCCACGGCCGTGTCGCCAGCACTCAACGCGGCGCCGCGCTCCAATCCGGCGGGCGATGTGGCTCCCGTGCCAACCAGTGCGCCGCCCCTGAGCCTGCTGTTCGCGCTTCTGGGGGCCTTGCTGGGCGGGCTGATTTTGAACCTGATGCCCTGCGTCTTCCCGGTGCTGGCACTCAAGGTGGTCAGTTTTGTACACGTGAAAAACCAGACCACCCGCATCAAAAGCGGCCTGGCCTATAGCGTCGGCGTGGTGCTGTCATTTTTGGCGCTGGGTGCGCTGCTGCTGGGCTTGCGCGCCGCAGGCGAACAATTGGGCTGGGGCTTTCAGTTGCAAAGCCCGACGGTGGTTGCCCTGTTGGCGGCCCTGTTCACGCTGCTCGGCCTGAACCTGGCGGGTGTTTTTGAGTTTGGCAACCTTCTGCCCAGCCGCGTGACCGCCTTGCAGGCAAAAAACCCCACGATCAATGCCTTTCTGTCGGGCGTACTGGTTACCGCGATCGCCTCACCCTGCACCGCGCCTTTCATGGGAGCCGCGCTGGGCTATGCCGTGGCTTTGCCGACAGCGCTGGCGCTGGCTGTGTTTGCTGTTCTTGGCACAGGCATGGCCCTGCCCTATCTGGCCGCCAGCATGGTGCCTGCGGTGGCCAACGCACTGCCACGCCCCGGTGCCTGGATGGTGACCTTCAAGCAGCTGATGGCGTTTCCGATGTTTGCCACCGTCGCCTGGCTGGTCTGGGTGCTCGGCCAGCAAAGCGGTATTGACGGCGCAGGCGCGCTGCTGGCACTGCTGGTGTTGCTGGCGCTGGTGCTGTGGTCGCTGACGCTGAAGGGCCGGACCCGAGTGTTGGTCGCTACTTTTTCAATAGCGTTTGGCGCCCTCGGCGTATGGACCTTTGGTAAAAATGTCATCCACCCATTGGAAACTCCCACGGCCGCGGCAACGCCAGCTTCCGGCGGCTGGCAGGCCTGGGAGCCGGGCCGGGTGGAGCAGCTCACCGCGCGAGGCCAGAACGTGTTTGTGGACTTCACCGCAGCCTGGTGCGTAACCTGTCAGTACAACAAGAAAGCCACGCTGTCCGACGCATCGGTGCTGGCCGATTTCACGGCAAAAAATGTAGTGTTGCTACGCGCTGACTGGACCCGCCGCGATCCAGCGGTAACCACCGCGCTGACCCAGCTGGGCCGCAATGGCGTGCCGGTGTATGTGATATACAAACCGGGCCACGCACCCAGGTTGCTGTCAGAAATTCTGACGGTGGCTGACGTCAGGGCCGAGCTCGCCAAGCTGTGATCGGGCTCAGAACCCGGCCCGGCGACTGCCCTTCCCCCTTGAACATGACAGGAGCCGAGACCCATGAACCCGATACCCCACGCCGAACGCATTCCGTACATCCTCAACCATTGCCGTACGATTGCGGTGGTGGGCCTTTCACCCAAACCGCACCGCGCCAGTTATGATGTGGCGCGCTACCTGCAGGCTGGCGGCTACCGCATCATCCCCGTCAACCCGAATGTGGCCGCGGTACAGGGCGAGGTATTGAGCGAAAAGGCTTATGCCACGCTGCTGGAGGCGGCGCAGCACGAGAAGATCGACTTGGTGAGCTGCTTTCGCAACAGCGAAGACATTCCGCCCATCGTCGATGAAGCCATTGCCATCGGTGCCAGGGCAGTCTGGATGCAGCTCGGTATTGCCAATGCGGCCGCAGCCGCCAAGGCCGAAGCCGCAGGGCTGCTGGTAGTGCAGGACCACTGCATCAAGATTGATCACAGGGTACTGCTGTCAAGCGGACTGTTGCAAAATCCTGGACCGCTCGCACCTGCGACAATCTAGTCATGATTGCATCACTTCAAAACGACACTTTTCTACGCGCCTGCCTACGCCAGGCTACCGACTACACTCCCGTTTGGCTGATGCGCCAGGCCGGTCGCTACCTGCCCGAGTACCGCGCCACGCGGGCCCAGGCCGGCAGTTTCATGGGGCTGGCCACCAACACAGACTTTGCCACCGAGGTGACACTGCAGCCGCTGGACCGCTACTCGCTGGATGCCGCCATCTTGTTCAGCGACATTCTGACTGTGCCCGACGCCATGGGGCTGGGCCTGACGTTTGTGCAGGGTGAAGGCCCGCGCTTCGCCACCCCGGTACGCGACGAAGCGGCGGTTGCCCGACTGGAAGTACCCGACATGGCCAAGCTGCGCTATGTGTTTGACGCGGTCACGTCGATCCGCAAGGCACTCAATGGCCGGGTGCCGCTGATTGGCTTTTCAGGCAGCCCCTGGACGCTGGCCTGCTACATGGTGGAAGGCGCAGGCTCGGACGACTACCGACTCGTCAAGACCATGTTGTATCAGCGTCCCGACCTGCTGCACAAAATGCTGGCCGTCAATGCCGATGCGGTAGCCGCCTACCTGAACGCGCAAATCGAGGCCGGTGCCCAGGCGGTGATGATTTTTGACAGTTGGGGCGGCGTGCTGGCCGACGCGGCGTTTCACACGTTCAGCCTGGATTACACCGCGCGGGTGCTGCGCCAGCTCAAGCGCCAGCATGAAGGAGCCATCATCCCACGCCTGGTATTTACCAAAGGCGGCGGCATGTGGCTGGAGGCGATGGGCCAGCTTGACTGCGAGGTGCTGGGACTGGACTGGACCGTCAATCTGGCCAAGGCGCGGGCACAGGTGGGCGAGCAAGGGCTGGGTCAAAAGGCCAAGGCCCTGCAAGGCAACATGGACCCCAACGCACTATTTGCCAATCCGGCTCAAATTAAAGCTGAAGTGGTCAATGTGCTCAACAGTTTTGGCCGCCCCCACACCGACTCCAGCCAGACCGGGCCAACCCATATTTTCAACCTGGGCCACGGCATCAGCCAGCACACACCGCCAGAAAACGTCAAAGTGCTGGTGGACGCAGTGCATGCTCACTCTCGCAGCATGCGCGCAACCCGGACCTAAAAATCCTTGCGGGCAGCCGAAAACCGCCAATCGAGGGATTTTTTGGGTTATGTCTAGCACACAATCTGCTACTGATTTTAGGACTTATGCACAAAAGTCTTGTTGCGGTGCCGCATGATGCAGTCTTCAGTCTGAACCCTGCTATCAAAGCCATAGCGCGTGTAAGTTGTTGATTTATATAGGTTCTTTGATTTGCCATTTTTCCGGGCATTTTAAGAAAAGCCTTGATTTACAAGGCTTCGCACGACACCACACCGATCTGTCAACATAGTTATCCACAGAAAATCTGGAAATCTGCAAAGCGGTGAAAAATCAAAGACTTAGGACATTATTCCGATGTAGTTTTGAAGAAATGCATACATATGATTACTCTAGCGGCACATTGGAAGTTAGGCGGAGGCATCCTGAATGAGTTACTGGCTCCAGGTGGTGGTTGCCACGCCTGCGCACAGCGCCATTGCCAGGCCGCTCACCTACAAAAGTGAGGTACTCCTGTGTGCCGGTACCTTGGTGCGGGTGCCACTGGGCAAACGCGAAGTGCTGGGGGTTGTGTGGAGCGTGTTGCCGGACAGCGGCGAACTACCCGAGGCGCAAGCTCGCAGCATCACCAGCGTGCTCGACGGACTGGCCCCGCTGGCTGCAAACTGGCGAAAACTGGTGACCTTCACCGCCGGCTATTACCAGCGCTCGCTGGGCGAAGTGGCTCTGTCCGCGCTGCCGCCCCAGTTGCGTGAACTCACTGCCGTGCAACTGGCGCGGCGACTCAAGCGCCCGACGGTGGATACCAGCGGCCCGCAGGATACATCGGATCTGATAGCACTCAATACAGACCAACTCAGGGTAATTTCCGAGTTTGATGCAGAAAATCTGGGAAATAAACGGCCCGCCCTGCTGTTTGGAGCCACCGGCAGCGGCAAGACCGAGGTGTACCTGCGCATTGCGGCCCGGGTGCTGGCGCAGGACCCGGCCGCGCAGGTCATGGTGATGGTGCCCGAGATCAACCTCACGCCCCAGTTGCAGGCCCGTTTTGAAGCGCGCTTTGCCCACCTGGGTCGGGAACGCGTGGTGGCGCTGCATAGCGGTCTCACGCCGGCGCAACGGCTCAAGAGCTGGCTGGCTGCCCATGCGGGGCAGGCCCGGCTGGTTCTGGGCACGCGCATGGCAGTGCTTGCATCAATGCCCCATTTGCGGCTGCTGGTAGTCGATGAAGAACACGACCCCAGCTATAAGCAGCAAGAAGGCGCACGTTATTCTGCGCGTGATCTGGCGGTGTACCGCGCCAAGCTTGAAACTGAAGAAGCCGAACCTTCACAGGGCACCCCCCAAGTCTGTCGCGTGATGCTGGGTTCAGCCACACCCTCGCTGGAAAGCTGGCAGGCAACCCTCACCGGCCGATACCAGCGCCTGACCATGAGTGAGCGTATTGGCGCCGACGCGCCATCCGACCAAACGACGAGCCTGGGGGCCACATTCCAGGGCCGTCTGCCCAATGTGCGGCGGGTAGACATGAACCACCAGCCCAAACACTGCGTGATTGCACCGCCCCTGCTGGCGGCCATCAGTGAGCGCGTGGCGCACGGCGAGCAATCCCTGATCTTTTTAAACCGCCGGGGCTACGCGCCCGTGCTCGCTTGCCACGATTGCGACTGGAAAAGTGAGTGCCCGCACTGCAGTGCCTACCGCGTGTTTCACAAAATCGACCGCACGCTGCGCTGCCACCACTGCGGCTTCACCGAACGCGTGCCGCGCGCGTGCCCGAACTGCGGCAACATCGACATTGCACCCGTGGGGCGCGGCACCGAGCGGCTCGAAGAACACCTGAGCGAGTTGCTGGCGGATGTGACGCGGCCCGATGGAACTGCCGTGCGGGTATCGCGTATCGACGCCGACACCACGCGCCTGAAGGGCGCACTCGAGTCGCAACTGGCCAGCGTGCACGCGGGCGAAGTCGATGTGCTGGTAGGCACGCAAATGATTGCCAAGGGCCACGACTTCAGACACATCACACTGGTGGCCGCCATCAACCCCGACGGCGCGCTGTTCTCCAGCGACTTCCGCGCGCCCGAGCGATTGTTCAGCCTGCTGATGCAGGCGGCGGGCCGGGCGGGCCGCGATGCCAGGCACAGCGCAGCCAGCGAAATGTGGGTGCAAACCTTTCACCCAGCGCATCCGCTGTTTGCGGCACTCAGGGCGCACGACTACCCGGCCTTCGCCCAGGCCCAGTTGCGGGAGCGCGCGCAATCGGGCTTGCCACCCTTCAGTGCCCAGGCGCTGGTGCGCGCCGAGGCCCATACCCAAGAGTTGGCCCAGGGATTTTTGACGGCGGCCAGCGCCGCCGCCCACGCCGATTTCGGCCCGTCGGAAGGCTGGTCCGATTTACTGAAACAGGTCACGCTGTACCCCGCCGTGCCCATGAGCATTCAGCGCGTGGCCAATGTGGAGCGCGCCCAGATGCTGGTGGAAAGCCCTTCGCGCGCTGCGCTGCAGCGCTTTTTGAGCGGCTGGCAATCGGTGCTGCATGCTACTCGCGCGCAGCCTGCGAGCAAGGGCTTGATTCGCTGGGCGGTGGATGTGGACCCGCTGGCCATTTGATGGATGAGGTCAGGCCGTTTCCAACGGTTTCTCATCGACCAGCACTGTCCAGAAAAGCGAATCCTGGACTGCAGACGTTCAAACGCTTCAAGACTGCACGCCTTTCGAGCCCGAGGCGGTCGCCCATATCAGGGCGCACACCGCGAGCGTCCAAACAATGACGGCGCCAGAGGGAAGATCAAGCAGTGCGGATAAAGCCAGCCCGGACGCATAGCCGATGACCCCTATCGCATAAGCTATACGATATCGGTTGCTCCCCGTTCGAGACCGTGTCGCCAAAGCCGGAATGATCAGGCTTGAAAACACCAGGTACACACCCACCAGTTGTACCGAGGCGGTGACCGCTAGTGCAAACACGGCGTAAAACCCGAAACGCCCAAGCTTGCGTACCCACCCCCGCCAAAGCGCTAACAACAGCAGCGCCGACACCCCCCCGAGCCACAGCAATTGGGACGTATTGACCCAAAGGATTTGACCAACCAGCAGATCCTTCAAATGTTCGCCGCCATGTGGGTTGCCTGACAACAGCAGGATTCCGGCACATGCGGCGAGAATGAACATCACCCCAATCAGCGCCTCCTGTTGCTGTGGTGCCTTGCGTTCGGTCCAGGTCAGCAGCCAGGCACCAAGCAAAGCTGCAACCACCGCTGAGATCTGCACTGCAACGCCCCCCTCGGGGAGGCCAAATGTGTCGGCTGCGATGACGCCGAGCCCGGCAATCTGAGCAATCGCCAGATCAATGAAAACGATCCCCCGGTCCAGCACCTGTGTTCCCAACGGTACATGCGTGACAAGAACCAACAGTCCGGCGATAAATGCAGGGCCCAGAATGCCCCAGTCAAGGGCACTCCAGTTCATCGCTTGCCCCCGGCAGCCAGCAGGCGGGCCACCGTGTCGTCAAAAAGCCCGAACAAGTCCTTCGCGCCATCAGTACCGCCCACGGTGAACGGTACCTTGACTGCTGGAACACCTGCGTTTTTGCTCAACCATTCCGCAGGTTTGGGATCCTGGTACGCCGAGTACAAGGTCATGCGCGCTGGCCTGTTCTTCAGTGAGGCCAGCACCTCCTGCAAATGCGAGGCGGTGGGCTCGACGCCAGGCTTGGGCTCGAGCACAGCAACTTCTTTCAGACCCAACCAGTCGTAGAGATAGACGAATGCCTTGTGCTGTGAAACCACGGCCGCTCCCCTGAGCGGTGCGGCCTGAGCAGTCCAGCGGTTGATGGCTTGCTGCCAGCGTTGGGAGAAGGCGGCAAGGCGTTGCGCATACTGGCTGGCGTGAGTGGCGTCGATTTGCTGCAGCCGTGCGCCAAGCGCTGATGCCACAACGGCGATATTGCGGGGATCGGTCTGGATGTGCGGATTCCCGGCCGCATGAACGTCCCCCTGTGAACGGTCCAGCTGGCTGGGTATCTCTAGCTTACGCACATAATCCGCAGCTGCAAAATTACCAGGGAGTCCAGGTTGAACTTTGGCATTGCCAGATTGTTGCAGCAAAACGGGCAGCCAGCCGATTTCAAGCTCAGCCCCTGTGCAAACGACCAGATCAGCACTGCGCGCCCGCGCAATAAGGCTGGGTTTGGCTTGGATCTGATGCGGATCCTGAAACGCATTGGTTGCCACTGATACGTCTACAAGGTTGCCGCCGAGTTCCTGTGCCAGAGCACCCCATTCGGGCTCGCAGGCAAAAACGCGCAACGCCGCTTGCGCAGGAAACGCAAGCAGTACCAGGGGTGCAGCAAGCATGGCAAAAAAAGTTTCCCGATTCATTATGGATAGCTCCTGAAATAGGGAAAATTCAATAACTGTGGGCACCGTGCGCACCCAGACTCATCTGGTACTGCAGAAGGACCTGGTTGTCTGTCAGTCCTTGCCGGGAACGATCCTGCGCGAGTTGCAGGCGGAACCGAGAGAATTCGCTGGGGCTGAAGTCGATCATCAGTGAATTTTTGCCAGGCCGGTAATCGGTACTGGCCAGTGCCGCGGTATTGATCCCGTAGTCTGGTGTTCCAGGGTTCAAACGCTCGGTCCGCAGGCCGACACGCCAGCGCGGCATGAATTGATAAATACCTTGCAGATACCAACCCGATTGCACGGCCTGGTAGGCATCTGTCACATTCGCGTCGGTCACGGCGTAGCTGAGGTCGCCGGTACGCGAGCTGCGCAGGTATTCACCCTGCAGCTTGAAGTTGGTTCGCGTCGCGTTGCCGTTCGGCGCCCACTTCCAAATCCCGTCCATAACCCATACACGGGTACTGCCGGTGAAGGCATTGGTGACCGAATTGTTCGAGGTGCCGAGCGCGCTGAGAGCCTGATTGTCGGCCTTGGCGTTCAGCATGGAAATGCCCGCACGCCAGTTGTTACTGACGCCGATGTCGCCGCCAGTGTGAGCACTCAACGCGGTCATGCCGGCGCCATTTCTCCCCGTATCGCTGCCTGGAAAGCTGCGCCCCCGCCCAAGCTCTGCGCCCAGTTCGATGTATTGATCGGTGGGCGCCAGCCAGCTGAGTTGTACGCCGTCATCACCGTACTGTGTTCCAAGGAAAGCCTGATAAGCCAGGGGGTTGTCCACGAAGTCCCACGTATGCGAGTGTTGCGAGTTGAGGTAGCCCACACCCGAGAAGAATCGGCCTGCCTTGACGGACAAGCCATGATCCAATGCGGTGGTCTGGACAAAGGCTTCTTCGACCGACACCGTGTTGTCCGGGTGCAACGAGATGTTCGCTGCACCACGCAGCCAAGGATCAATACTGGCAGCCAGCCCAAGCTCCGATTCGGCAAGGTTGAAGCCGCGCGAGCCCGGACCCGCATCGGACCCTTGGGGCAATTGAAAACCTGTGATGCTGTAGGTTGCCGGATCTCTCGACGTGCGGGTATAACCTCCCGAGAGAATCAGCGACAGCGACGGATTGAAGCCGTTGGCTCCGCCAGCAGTCGATACCACCGGGGCGGAGACTTCGGATGCGGCAGGCAGCGTGGCAGCCGGAATTGCTTGGGTGGGTGTTGCCTTCGAGCCCTGTAATGCAGGCGCGGTGTTAACCACATGTTCGGCCACCACAAGGCGCTTCTCAAGGGCCTGCAAGCGCGCTTCGTAGGTCGCGCGCATCGCCTCGATTTCCTGCCGCAGACGCTGGATTTCAGTGGGTGTGCTTGGGGCGGTTTGGGCCATGGCGCTCAATGGCGCGGCCAAGGCGAGCGCAATGCTCACCGGCATGAACTTTTTCATGAATTTTTGCTCCGGGCAATGAAAATGAACGGCACCCCAGCCGCGCACAGCGCGCCGAGGATGCCAGAAGGCAAGGATCAGACCGGGGCGAAAGGAGGAGCGCGACTTTCGTAGAGCCGCTTCAGGCGAACGAACCAGATCGGGCTGGGTTGGAACCGTGGCGCTTCTACTGGCCCCATGACGGGTGCCAACGCAATGGATTGAACCGGGGGAGCGCTACCCGTTAACGTCGCTGCAGTCAGACAAAGATTGCAGTGGTCAATGTGAATGGCGTGATTGCCGTCCGATTGGCTGGATTGATCGGCGTGAACGTGTGACAACAGATGCAAAGTAGCAGCCGTTTGCGCAAGAGGGAGAAGCAACACGAGCGCCAGCAGCCATGCCAGACGACAGTTTGAGAATGTGTTGAGCCGCATTAGCCGCATATGAATTTAATCTTAGCCGAAAAGCTGGATGCCTATTTTCTCTATCCCACCTGACTCCGTTGGGTCAGTGCCTGCCTGTCCTGACCCGCCACCTTCCCGCACCATCAAGTGAGCAACGCCACGGCTCCCGAAAACGTAAAAAATGCCAGCACCGTTGACAGCAAAATGATGCGCGCAATGCGCCCGTTATCGGCGCCAAAACGCTCGGCCAGCATGGCCACATTGCTGGCGCTCGGCAAGGCTGCCAGCAGCACCAGCACGGTCAGGGTAAAACGCTGCAGCGGCAGGCCCAGGCTGATGGCGCTCAGCCCCAATAGCCCCAGCAGCAGCGGGTGAAGCACCAGTTTGATGAGCGCTACCGGCACATAGTCGCCCAGGGGGATGCGGGTCGTGCTGTTCATTTGGGAACGTGCCAGTACTGCGCCAATCGTGAACAAGGCGACCGGTGACGCTGCATCGGCCAGCAGGCTGACCGTGTCCATGAGGGGTTTGGCTAGCGCAAACCTCAGACCCGAAGCGAGCGTACCCAGCGCAATCGCCCACGGCAGGGGATTGACCAACACCCCTTTGAGCGCCAGGCGTGCCGCCTTGGCCACGCCGTGTTCGTCGGCGCCATCGAGCCGCGACAGCGCAATGCACAGCGACGACGTGACCACCATGTCCACCATGATGGTCACAATCGCCGGGCCCGCCGCCTGGGCACCCAGCAGGGCCACCAGCAGCGGCACGCCCATGAAACCGGTGTTGGGAAAGGCCGCCACCAGCGCGCCGAATGAGGCGTCGTTCCAGCCGATACGGTCATTGTGCGTGACGGCAATCGTGAAGGCTACTATCAGCACGGCGCACAGCAAATACACCATCACCAGACTGCCATCAAGCAGCTGTGCAATCGGCGTATTGGCGCCAAAACGGTAGAGCATGCAAGGCAGCGCAAAATACAGCACAAAACCATTGAGCCCCGGAATGGCCTGTAGCGGCAGCATGCGCCACCGCGCGGCCAGGTAGCCCGCCAGCACCAGCGCGAAAAAGGGGAAAGTAACCAGGAGAATGCTTAACACAAAGCGTATTGTCGCTGGCCGCATCAGCACTCGCCTGACTGACTGACTATGATGTCCGCTGCTGCTGGCTTTTCGCCTGGCCCTGCCCTGCATCCCCGTCACGTTTCATTTTTCCCGGTTTCCCCCCTCTGCATGTCGTCACCCTCCCCTACTTCAGCCGCTGCCGGCCTCAATCTCGCCCAACAAGAAGCCGTCAACTACCTGCATGGTCCCTGCCTGGTACTGGCGGGAGCGGGCTCAGGCAAAACGCGGGTCATCACGCACAAGATCGGGCGACTGATTCAAGCCGGACTCAAACCCGAGCAGGTCGCCGCCATCACCTTCACCAACAAGGCCGCCGCCGAAATGCGCGAACGTGCCAGGAGCCTGATCGGCAAGCAGGCCAAGGGTGTGCTGATCTGCACGTTCCATGCGCTTGGCGTGCGCATGTTGCGGCAGGATGGGCAAGTGCTGGACCTGAAGCCACAGTTTTCGATTCTCGACAGCGACGACGTCACCAGTATCCTGAAAGACGCGGGCGGCAGCACCGACGCAGCCACGGTCAGACAGTGGCAATGGACCATCAGCCGCTGGAAAAACATGGGGCTGAATGCCGCCGCAGCCGAAGCGCAGGCCAGCGGCGATGAGGAGCGGGTGATCGCGCGCATCATGGCGCGCTACGAGGAACGCCTGACGGCCTACCAGAGCGTGGACTTTGACGACCTGATCGGCCTGCCGCTGAAATTGCTGCGAGAGCATGAAAGCGTGCGCAACAAGTGGCAACAGTCGTTGGGCCATGTGCTGGTCGATGAATACCAGGACACCAACGTCACACAGTATGAAGTACTCAAACTTCTGGTTGGCATGCGTGGCCGCTTCACGGCAGTCGGCGACGACGACCAGTCGATTTATGGCTGGCGCGGCGCGACGCTGGACAACCTGAGACGGTTGCCGCAAGACTATCCCAACTTGAAGGTGGTCAAGCTGGAGCAAAATTACCGTTCCACCAGCGCCATCCTGCGCGCCGCCAACAACGTGATTGGCCCCAACCCCAAGCTCTACCCAAAAACGCTGTTCAGCGAGCTCGGCGAAGGCGAGCCGGTGCGCGTGGTCGACTGCGACAGCGAGGAGCATGAGGCTGAACGCGTGGTCGCCCGCATCCAGAGTCTGCGTGCCGGGACCGAGCTGCAGGCCGTGGGCAGCCAGTTCAAGGAGTGGAAAGACTTTTGCGTGTTGTACCGCGCCAACCACATGGCCAAGCCGTTTGAAAAAGCCTTTCGCAAGGCGCAAATCCCCTACAAGGTGTCGGGCGGCCAAAGCTTTTTTGACCGCGCCGAAATCAAGGACCTGTGCTGCTGGCTGCGCCTGCTGGTCAATAACAACGACGACCCGGCCTTCATGCGCGCCGTGACCACGCCCAAACGCGGTATCGGCCACACGACCCTGGCAGCGCTCGGCAACTTTGCCAGCCAGTACCGGCTCAGCCTGTTCGAGGCTCTGTTCAGCAACTCGCTAGGCTCCGTGCTGCCAGCCAAAGCGGTGGGCTCGCTGCATGAGTTTGGCCGCTATGTGAACGACCTGGAATACCGCGCCAGAAAAACCATGGGCACGCAAGACTCGCGCGCTTTTCTCTCCGACTGGCTCAAGGACATCGACTACGAAAAGCATCTGTACGACGGCGAGGACAGCGACAAGCTGGCGGCCGCGCGCTGGACCAACGTGATGGAATTTTGCGACTGGATGGCGCTGCGCTGCGGCGGGCACAGAGATGACACCTCGGGCGCGGTTGTCGAAACGGAAAAGAAATCGATGCTCGAAGTGGTGCAAACAATCGCCCTGCTATCCACCATGAGCGAGCGCGAAGGGGAAAAAAATGTGGTAACGCTGTCCACGCTGCACGCCGCCAAGGGACTGGAGTGGCCGCATGTGGTGCTGGCCGGCTGCGTCGAAGGCCTGTTGCCCTTCAAACTGGATGACGACGACGGCAGCAACGCCGACAGCATTGCACAGCGCCTGCAGGAAGAGCGTCGCCTGATGTATGTGGGCATTACCCGCGCCCAGCGCACGCTGGCCGTGAACTGGCTGCGCAAGCGCAAGAAAGGCCGCACCCTGATCGCCGGCGTGCCGAGCCGCTTCATTGCCGAGATGGCGCTCGACCAAGCTACCCTCAAGGAAGACCCGCGCGAGAAAATCAAGGCCCTGCGCGCTGAATTTGCCAAAAAGTCCCTCGCCGCCCGGGCGGCGGCGGCTGCCTACCCCCTCTAGCCATGAAAGCGGTGCAGTTGCAAGGGCTGTGGGCGGTGCGCTCTACCCATCTGCCTGCTGGGCTGCCGGGAATGCATCCAGCGTTCTCTTTACACGCGCCAAATTATCCTGACCCAGCGACCTTGACCGACGGCTGACGCCATGACACCAAGGCGATCGACCTTCACAATGCGCCTGCTCTGGGTCGGCCTGCTGACGAGTGGCTTGGCGCAGGCCCAAAGCGCGCCAAGGGTCTGCTCAAAAGCGGCTCCAACGCCGATGACAACCACGACTCGCTGTGGTTTGGCTACACCCAGCAAAGCTACTGGCAGTTTTTCAACGCAGCATTGTCGCGGCCGTTTCGCGTGACCGACCATGAACCCGAACTGATCTACCTCTACCCGCACCAGATCCCGCTGGCCGGTGGCTGGAGCTACCGGCTTGCCGGCCTGGGAGTGGTGCACCAGTCCAATGGGCAAGCGCTGCAGCTATCGCGCGCTGGAACCGCGTTTACCTGATGGGCGCGGCTCGAGGTCCGGCTGGACTGGCTGCTGGACTACAACCGGAGGCGTACCGTACTGAGCCTGGTGGACTGGTAGTTTTGACGCCCGTCATGGGGCGGCAAATAATGATTCATTGAATCGCCGATAGCAGCCGTTACAAAAAGGAGAGAGCTATTTTTTATCAATGGAATCGGCCGATTCCCGGGTACCACTGTCCGGCTTGTAGCGCGGCTGGGATTTCCGCATTGCCACCCGCGTTTGCTTCAGACTGAGTCTGATTGCACTGCCTCATGGCTGCATCTTGATGCGAAATGCCTTTGCGGTAATTTCCAACGCTTCAGGACCGTCCCATTGCTTGGCCCCGTAGAATTTCCCGATCACCCGACCCTGCGCATCAACCAGCAGCGTCAGGGGCAGCCGGTCGGCTCCCAGCATGTTTTCCAAAAACAGCTTGCTATCGATGAAATTGCTGAAGGTGGTGCGGGATTGTTTTAGAAACGCCGCGGCACGGTCCGGGTAGTCGTCAGTTGAGATGCCTATGACATCAAACTGCTTGCCCCCATAGCGACGTGAAAGTCTTTGCAATGATCCCATTTCCTCCCGGCAGGGACCGCACCAACTGGCCCAGACGTTGATCATCAGGGGCTTGCCGCGAAAGGCAGAGAGCTTTTTGGAAGGGCCGGAAAGCCCCTGCATTTGCGCTTCCCGAAGAAAGCCGCCGACCTCGACCTCACCCGGAGTTTTCGCGAAGGCAAGGGAAGTCATCCCTGCCAGACAGAACAGTATCAAGAGGAAAAATCTTTTCATCCGGGCAAGTTTACATTTTTGATTGGACTGCCATTTCTGCCATTTTCACCGTTCTGCGTGATCTCACGACAAGCGGACGCCCCGGATCAGCGCGTTCAGTACCCATCGAGCACTACATTAGGGCGCGAATATGGGAACAGGTAAAACCTAACGGCATTGCCAGGGCATTTGACGCGTCAGAAATTGAAGTTGGCCTTCACGATCTGTCCAACCCTGAGCCGGCAGTCAGTGCCGCGCAACACAATGGCATTCATACCAAAAGTTGCCGCCCCATTGACACGAACGTCCTTCCGGTAGCGTTGCAGCATGTCACCGACCTCCGGGCTGCTGATGGCGGTGGCCGGATCAATATTGGGAATCGGGCAACGCGCGCAGGGCTTGACAGGTTTGAGCTGCACCGCGCCCTGATCCGTGCTGATCTGCAACGTTTCAAGCCGGTCTTCATCGTGCGGTGACAACGCGCCGCCCACGCTGACGTCAGCCGGGTTGCCCAGCACGATGTTGGGCCGAAACCGTGCCATGCCCACGGCAATAGCACCTGTAGCCAGCAACTTCCCATTGAGATGGTCCAGCGAGGCCTGGCTGATGATCAGCAGTGAATAGGCGTCACTGAACTGGTTGAACGCTTCAATCCCCGCCGTCCATTTTGGATTTGAGATTCGTTGGTAATCAGGGTCAAAGCGAACAAGGCGCGCCGGGGTGCCCAGAAAATCGCTGAACCACTGGGCGGCGATGGCCCCCATGTCGTAAGCGGGTACGTCGTCATCCCAGACACGCACACGCAGCGGCGCTTCGACCGCATCCAGCGCGATGTGCAGCGCCAGCATGCCGGGGGCGCGTAGCACCATGTCGTAACGCTTGAGTTGCGGCTGAACCAGCGCCATGCGCGGCAGCGCGCGCTGCGTAAGAAATTGCCCCTGGGTGTCCACCACCATCCAGGCGCGGTCAAATTCCAGCCCGGTTTCGGTCAGGAGGGTTTCCTGCACCTGCACGCCGGCACAGGACTTGACCGGATACACGTACAGTTGCGAGATGACGGCCGTCATCTCGGCAAGCGTATCAGACGGGATGTGGCTGGAGAAATCGTTCACTTTTAATCAAGTCCTTGTCTGGCCGGGGAAATTCAGGGGTTCATGCGGTCCCCAAAGCCTAATTTTGCACCGTCTCCTAAAATGGGGCATGTCCAAGTCCTTTGATGTTTGTATCCGCGGTGACGGTGTGGTGGGTCGCGCACTGGCCTTGCTACTGGCGCGCGAGCGTTTGCGCGTGGCCCTGGTCACACAACCCCACAGCGCGCCGACCGGGCAGCCTGACGCGGCGGCTCATCCCGATGTGCGCGCCTAATGCCTTGAACACCGCTTCCCGAAATCTGCTGGAGACTCTACGGGCCTGGCCCGAAGCGCCTTTTGTCACCCCCGTGCAAGAGATGCAGATATGGGGCGACGACGGCGGAAGGATCGATTTCACGGCGCAAAGCGTAGCGCAGTCAGCGCTGGCCTGGATTGTGGATGTGCCCGCCCTGGAGCAGCAACTGATTCAGGCAATTCGCTACCAGCCACACATCGAGACCGTGGCGCACCCCGTCCCGGCTGCACTCAACGTGATATGTGAAGGGAAAAAGAGCAGCAGCCGGGATCAGTTTGGCGTTCAGTGGACCATCAAGCCGTACCCGCAAAAAGCTCTCGCTGCCCGGATCGAGTTGGGCCAGCCCCATGCCGGCATCGCCCGCCAGTGGTTTACCCATGGCGAGATCCTGGCGCTTTTGCCTTTATCTGGGCCAAACGGGAACTCCGTGGCGCTGGTCTGGTCTGTCTCCATGGCGCGCGCCAGTGTGCTGGAAGCCTTGCCGCCGGAAGAATTCTGCGCGACGCTGCAAGCTGCATGTGGTCAGGACGTGGAGGTTTTGCGCCTGACCAGCGAGCGGGCCAGCTGGCCGCTTGCGCTGTCCGGCACAGCGCATTGGGTCGGACCGGGCTGGGCGCTGGCCGGAGATGCTGCGCATACCATACACCCTCTGTCCGGGCAGGGGCTCAACCTGGGTCTGGCGGATGCGGCCTGTCTGGCCGAGGTGATTGCGCAGCGTGAATACTGGCGCGAGCTGGGTGATGAAAAGCTGCTGCGCCGCTACGAAAGGGCACGTAAGGCCGATGTAGCGGCCATGGGCGCAGTGACCGACGGTTTGCACGGCCTCTTTGCGCAAACCGACGGAGCCTGGCAGGTTTTGCGCAATTGGGGCATGAACGGGGTTGCCCGCAGCAACCTTCTCAAGAGCTGGCTGACGCGCCAGGCGGCCGGGTTATGAGATGTTGAAAACAGTAGTTGACGATTTATTGAAAAAAAACGGGAACGAACATGAAATTACTGAAAGCATTTGCCTTGCTGTGCCTGATGACAGGCGGCCTCGGCTTGGCGTTTGCGCAGGAGGCGGCGATCCGCAAAAATCTTGCGGAAAGACTGCCCAGCCTGGCGAAGATCGACGAAGTGAGCAGCACGCCGATGAACGGCCTGTATGAAATTCGCATCAATGGCAGCGACATTTTTTACACCGATGCTGAAGGCAACTTTCTGCTCCAGGGCCAATTGTTCGACACCCGGGGAAAACGCAATCTGACCGAGGAACGCATCACCAAGCTCAGTGCCATTGATTTTGAAGCTCTTCCCTTCAAGGATGCCTTTACCGTGGTGCACGGCACTGGAAAACGCCGGATGACCGTGTTTGAAGATCCGAACTGCGTCTATTGCAAACACTTGGAGCGTGACCTCGAAAAAGTCAACGACGTAACAATTTACGTGTTCCTTTATCCCATCCTGGGCCAGGACTCCGTCGAAAAATCCGGCAATATCTGGTGCGCCAAGGAAAAGGGCAAGACCTGGGTCAACTGGATGCTGCGCGAGCAGCCCATTGCGGCAGCTACCTGCGACACGACCGCGCTTGAGCGCAATGTGAACTTCGGCAAGAAACACAAAATCACCGGCACACCCACGGTATTTTTCGCCGACGGCTCGCGGGCGCCAGGGGCCATCAGCGCCCAGCAGATCGAAAAAATGCTGGTTGCTGCCAAAACCAGATAGCGATTGGTGACGGCGCCATCCGCGGCAGACTTGGCGTATTCTCTGTCCAAGATGTCAGGCTCCAAGAGAAACACCTCCACTCCCATTCACTACCGGGTCGAGATCGGCGGACTGCACGCCCATCTGTTTCGCATCACTCTCACCATTGCCCGGCCCGCGGCGCTGCAACGGGTCTTGTTGCCGGTATGGATACCGGGCAGCTATCTGGTTCGCGAGTTTTCCAAAAACCTGCAGGGCTTGCAGGCCCGCCAGGGTGCCCACGCGCCGGCATCCTGGAAGCAGCTCGACAAGTCCAGCTGGCACATTCAGTGCGACCCCATCAGGCCGCTGGTGCTGAGCTACGAGGTCTATGCCCATGACCACTCGGTACGCACCGCCTGGCTTGATACCCAGCGTGGATTTTTCAACGGCACCAGCCTGTGCCTGCGGGTGGAAGGCCAGGAGCAGGAACCTCATGCACTGGAATTGCCAGTGCCAAAGGCAATCGCTGGATGGTCGGTAGCGACCGGGTTGATGCCGCAAAAAATCAACCAGCACGGCTTTGGCACCTATGTGGCAGCCAACTACGACGAACTGGTCGATTGCCCAGTGGAAATGGGGGCGTTCTGGAGCGGCACCTTTAGCGCGCGGGGTGTGCCGCACCGTTTTGTGGTGGCCGGCGCGGCCGCCACTTTTGACGGGGATCGGCTACTGGCCGACACCCGGAAAATTTGCGAGGTCGAAATCCGCCTGTGGAACGGCCACAAAAAGCCCCCTTTCAAGGATTACCTGTTCATGCTTAACGCCATGGACGATGGCTATGGCGGACTGGAGCACCGCAACTCCAGCGCGCTGATCTGCCAGCGCAAAGACCTGCCGCGCCTGGGCGAATCGAAAACCACCGAGGGCTACGGCACGTTGCGCGGCCTGATCAGCCACGAGTATTTCCACGCCTGGAACGTCAAGCGTCTGCGCCCCGCGGAGTTTGAAAATTACCGCTACGACAGTGAAAATTACACCGAACTGCTATGGTTTTTTGAGGGCTTCACCAGCTATTACGACGCCCTACTGCTGCGCCGCGCCGGCCTGCTCGACAACGCGGGTTATCTGAAACTGCTCAACAAAACCATCAACCAGGTGATGCAGACGCCGGGGCGTCTGGTGCAGTCAGTGGCCGAAGCAAGCTTTGATGCCTGGGTGAAATACTACCGGCCCGATGACAACACGCCCAACGCCACGGTGAGTTACTACACCAAAGGCGCGCTGGTGGCGCTGTGCCTTGACCTGACGCTGCGCAGCGAAGGCCGCGCTACCCAAGGGGCAACGCTGGATGACGTGATGCGCGCGCTCTGGCTGCGCTGCAAGGCCGGGCCGCTACGCCAGGCCGATGTGGCCGATGCGCTCCAGGCCGCGGGCCAGCGTTCGTTTGCGCCAGAGCTGGCCGAATGGGTCCATGGCAAGGGAGAGCTTCCGCTTAAAACCCTGCTCGATCAGCATGGCGTGGCGGTGCAACAGGATCCGGCCCAACTGGCGCACCGGCTGGGCCTGCGCGTTAGCGAAACTCTGGGCAGCGTGCAGATCAAAACCGTGCTGCGTGGCGGCGCGGCCGAACACGCCGGATTTGCGGCGGGCGACGAATGGCTGGGTCTGGAGCCAGTCACCACGGTACGGCGCAAGGCACCCAATTCAACCGACGGCTGGCGCATGAGCCAGCTCGACGACCTCATGCTCTATGCTGGCAAGGCGCAAAAAGTGATCGCCCTGGTGTCGCGCGACAAACGCCTGCTGCGGCTCAATCTAACGCTGCCAGCCGACCTCACGACCTGGCGTCTGACGGTGCGGGATGAGACGCTGGTGAACGCGTGGCTGGCACCGCAGGACTGAACTCATAGATTGATCCCTCCCTCCATTCAAAGGAAAATACGTCTCATGAACTACGAATCGATTGTGACCCGCACCGAAGGCCCGGACGCCCGCAAAGTGGCCATCGTGACACTGAATCGGCCCAAGCAGCTCAACGCGCTCAATGATGCGCTCATGGATGAGCTGGGCCACGCGCTCAAGGCCTTTGACGCCGACGACGGCGTCGGCTGCATCATCCTCACCGGCAGCGAAAAAGCCTTTGCCGCCGGCGCAGACATTGGCGCCATGGCGAACTACAATTTTTCCGATGTGTACAACTGCGACTACATCACCCGCAACTGGGAGCAGATCCGCGGCATCCGCAAGCCGGTGATTGCCGCCGTCAGCGGTTTTGCTCTGGGCGGCGGCTGCGAACTGGCCATGATGTGCGACTTCATTATTGCCGCCGACAACGCAAAATTCGGCCAGCCCGAGATCAAGCTTGGCATCATTCCGGGAGCCGGTGGCACCCAGCGCCTGCCGCGCGCCGTCGGCAAGGCCAAGGCCATGGAGATGGCCCTGACCGGTCGCATGATGGATGCCACCGAGGCAGAACGTGCAGGCCTCGTGAGCCGGGTGGTTCCCCTTGACCAACTGATGGATGAAGCACTGGGCGCTGCGCTGACCATTTGCAGCCATGGCCAGCCAAGTGTCATGGCGGCCAAGGAAGCCATAAATCGCGCCTTTGAAGGGACCTTGAGCGACGGCGTGATGTTTGAGCGGCGCCTGTTCCAGGCGCTATTTGCCACCCAGGACCAGAAAGAAGGCATGGATGCGTTCGTCAACAAGCGCAAACCCGCATTCACAAACCGCTGACTTGCCGCTGCGAATCGCTATAATACCGGTCGCGCGGTGATATAGCTCAGTTGGTTAGAGCGCAGCATTCATAATGCTGATGTCGGTGGTTCAAATCCACCTATCACCACCACGAATATCCCTAAAGCCTCGGAAGTTTTTCCCTCCGAGGCTTTATTGCTTCACAGCCTCTGGAAACATACCATGAACCGCTGCGCACCCCGCCTGATGGCTGCATTGATGCTGGCAACCGTCGGCCTTGCAATGGCACCTGTCGCCGCCCAGACCTACGAGGTCAAGCCTCAGGTCAGGCAATTCCCAAAAAATGCCCTTCGCGGCGAAATGGTAGTGCTCGCACCGCCGAACATTTCCATCGATGGCAAGCCGGACCGGCTGTCGCCGGGCGCGCGCATCCATGACGCCAACAACCACCTGGTGCTGTCGGCCGCGCTGGTCAACCAGAACCTGGTAGTGAACTACCTGCGCGAAAGCACCGGCCAGGTGCACCACGTCTGGATCCTCAACAGCGAAGAAGCCCTGGAAAAGCGGCGCGGCGCGACCGCCACCATTTTCAATTTCAGCAGCGGATATCCTGCGACACCTGCCAACAACGGCCCAGCACCCTATGGACAGTAGCCGACCGGCCGGTTGTTTCCCAATAAAAACCGACTCCGCCAATATGCAATGGTTGCATTAAGCTCTCTTTTTTGTAGCATTTCATGAGTAAAAAAGTCTTTATTAAAACCTTCGGCTGCCAGATGAACGAGTACGACTCGGACAAGATGTCCGACGTGTTGCATGCCGCCGAAGGCTACGAGCCGACGCAGAACATGGAAGAGGCCGACCTGATTTTGTTCAACACCTGCTCGGTGCGCGAGAAGGCTCAGGAGAAAGTGTTCAGCGACCTGGGCCGCGTCAAGCATTTGAAGGAAAAGGGCGTGCTGATCGGCGTGGGCGGCTGCGTCGCCAGCCAGGAAGGCGAGGCCATCATCCAGCGCGCACCGTACGTTGACGTGGTGTTCGGCCCCCAGACGCTG
>DHWX01000085.1 GCA_002413395.1 Polaromonas sp. UBA5171
TCTTTCTGAGGCGATAGTCTAGAATGACCGATCCAATACTGTCCTGACAGAAAATATCGTGAATTGGACATTTACCAGCCATCCCGCTCATTGGGGTCACGACGACGAGCACCAGACGCTGCCGCATCCGGTCACCGCCAAGGCACGCAATTACCGGGGTGGCGAAACACCGGCGCACAGCCATCCGCGTGCCCAGTTGCTTTATGCTGGCAGCGGGGTCATGCGGGTCGAGACCGAGGTCGGCTGCTGGGTCGTGCCGCCGGTG
The DNA here is from genome assembly GCA_002413395.1 of Polaromonas sp. UBA5171. Taxonomy (GTDB): domain Bacteria; phylum Pseudomonadota; class Gammaproteobacteria; order Burkholderiales; family Burkholderiaceae_C; genus Polaromonas. Next base: position 266 of record DHWX01000085.1, read on the forward strand.
CGCGGTGTGTGGATTCCGGCTAATACAGCGCACCGGGTGATCATGCTCGGCACAGTCGAAATGCGCACCCTCTACATCCGCCCGGATGCCGCCCCTGACCTGCCGGAGGTCTGTTGTCTACTCGAAGTCAGCCCGCTGCTGAGGGCATTGATCCTCGCATTGCTCGAAGAACCCTTGGCCTATGACCGGGCTGGCCGGGCCGGTCGAATCGCCGAACTGACGTTGCACGAGCTTCTCTTCCTGAAAATCCCAGCGCTGTACCTGCCGATGCCGGGCGAAACGCGCATGCACCGCCTGTGCCAGGAGTTGGTTGCCAACCCTGATAGCCGCAAAACGCTGGAAATGCTGGCCGAACAGCAAGCCACCAGCAGCCGCACACTTGCGCGGCAATTCCACCTTGAAACCGGCATGAGTTTTCGGCAATGGCGACAGCAGGCGCGGCTGGTCGAAGCACTTGGCCACCTGGCCAACGGCGTGCCAGTTGCGCGTGTTGCAGAAAAGCTCGGCTACCGAAGTGCCAGCGCCTTCGCCGCGATGTTCAAGCGCACGCTGGGTATGGAGCCGCGTCGATATTTTGCTACGGAAACGGTCGGAAACTGACAGGCCGTCGTACAAAGTGATACACAAAGAATGCCGGCGTTCACTTTGTGCTGATAACTGCAATATCTTCGTCAGAAACCAACGCGCGGGTCAGCGGATCATGCAAAACGTAATGCGCTAGCCACCACTTCGAGGTTGTCGTTGCGTTGGCAGAAGAAGCACTCGTTGCCGGCGACAAACGCTACGTGCAGTTTCGTGATCGGCAGCGGATAGGACGTCGTCTTGAACGTGAAACCGTCCAGGAACGACTCACTGCCCGTGACCAGGTAGGCCGCCTGCAGTGACCCCATCGTTCGATGCCCATGAGGGCGCAGGATGCAGCTGGTGATGAAGCCGTCCAGCGTATCAATGTCCACACGCTCACGGCCAAAGCCAGCGGGAAGGTCGCGAGCCAGGATTTCGTAGGCCTTTCTGAACGTGTCAACGGCCACATTGGAGAACGACAGCAGGGCGACACGTCCACGCGCGTTGCCCAAGTTCCGGCGCATCTGGACGAGACGCTGCACCGACGTCTTGGTTTTACCGCTACCGGCGCACGCGACGACGCACAACGGCGCCATGGGGGCGTCGACGACTGCTTGCTGCTCTGGCGTCAGCATGCTCAGGCCTTCTTGGCCTCTGCCTGACAGGCATGCTGGATTGCTGACTCGATGTAGCCGGGTACAGTGAACGGAACCTTGGGATCTGAAATGACCTGCGCTAGGGACTGGGCGAAACTGCCCTTTTGCACGTTGTTCTTCGGTCGCTCGAACATGCCGCAGAACAGCGCGCGAGCCTTGGCTGCGTCGTCTGGTTTGGCGTCGACTGTGGCCGTCAGGCTCTTGGCGATCTTCGGGTGCAGTTCATTCAGTGCCGTAAGCATCGCGGCCGCTGTTAGCGGGCTCAAGTGCAAGGTCGTACTCGAAGGTCTTGAGGCCGTGAAACACCTTGACGTGCGAGTCCTCGCGCGACTTCATCTTGGCGGTATTGGCTGACACGGTGATCAAATCTCCAGGCGCGGGATAGATAGGCTCCGCATCGTCATCGTCCTCACCATCGTCCGCCGTGCCTTCCGCGGCACCAGCTTCGCCATCAGCCTTGGTGACAACCTTGGGAGCGACCGGATCAGCGTCAGTCAGGACGGCAACGGGGATTTTCAGCGCCTTGTCGCCGAACAGCGGCAGGAAGGAATCGAAGTTCAACCCCTCGACGCTGATCAAGCTCACGCCATGCTGGCGCAGGTCGAATCCGATGCGCTTGGCGAGCGCGCTGATCATCATCAGTTCGGCCGCACCCTCGATGAAGATGACCCGGCGCGCGAAAAACAACTCGGCGCGGGTGACATCCAGGTAGCGTTCCAACTTCTCGCGCTTACCTTTCTTGAAGGCGACGTCGCGTGGGAAAAAGGTCTCGACCGACGTGCCGGTGTCGACCAGACAGACCAGACTGTCCAAGTTGGCAATGCTGGCGAAGTTCGGCGAATGGCTCGTCACGAACAGTTGGATCGGTTTCTCTCCTTCAACCGCTTTGATGGATTCCAGATACTGCAACAACACAGCCTGAAGCTGAGGATGCCTGCGGGACTTTCCCTGCTGTATTTGGGTACAACGTCGCCGGGTGCCTTAAGCCATTTCTTGACCGTGTTGCGTGACAGCCCGGTGAGCTTTGCAATTGCGGTGTTGGAGAGTTTGTCGCGCAGTTTCATGCGCCTTACCTTGCCTATCATTTCCATGGTGATCACCTTTGTCTCCTGCTGAATATTTCAGCAGGTCAGTGGAACACCCTGGTCAATTTTGGATCGGCGCTTATGCCTTTACGTGGTCAATTTTCGGTCGGCGGCAACACACCAGTCCTTAATGCAACAAAACCGAAGACGATCTTGTGCATGTTCCGGCCATGGGTTAGTGGTGAATATTCAGCAAGCGCTTCGCCTCGGCAGCGACCGCCACTGCCGTGATACCGAAAAGTTCGTACAACGCGTCCGCAGGGCCAGACGCGCCGAAGCCGGTCATGCCAACGAAACCGTCGCCTTCACCGAGATAGCGGTCCCAGCCGAAGCGCACCGCCGCCTCGACCGCCACCCGCACGCTACCCTGCGCCAGCACCTCGGCGCGGTAGGCGGCGTCCTGGACGTCGAAGCGCTCGCAGCAGGGCATAGACACCACCGCTGTCGGGATTCCGTCGGCCTGCAGTTGCTCGCGCGCCTGCATGGCGATCGCCACTTCGGAGCCGGTGGCCAGCAGCGTCACGGCACGCACACCGTCGTCGCCCTCCGCCAGGACGTAGGCGCCACGGCGCGAGAGGTTGTCGGCCACATGCACAAGTCGCACGGTCGGCAGCACCTGGCGCGCGAAGACCAGCGTCGTCGGGCCGTCACGCCGTTCGAGCGCAATCTCCCAGCATTCGGCGGCCTCGACCGCATCGGCTGGGCGAAGGACCAACATGTTCGGCATCGCGCGCAGCGAGGCCAGTATCTCGACCGGCTGGTGCGTCGGTCCATTCTTGCCAACACCGATAGAGTCGTGGCTGAAGACGAACTTCACCGGCAGGCCCATCAGTGCCGCCATTCGCATTGCCGGACGCTCGTAATCTGCGAAGGCGAGATATGTCACGGCCAGCGGCAGCACGCCTCCATGCGCGGCCATGCCGTTGGCCATGGCACCCATCACATGTTCGCGCACGCCGCAGTGGACATAGGCGCCACTTCGGTCGTCGGCGGTGAAGGCCTTCAGACGGCGCTTGTGACTGGTCGGGGCTTCGAGATCGGCGCAGCCAACCATACGTTCCGGCAAAATATCGGTCAGGCGGTCATTGATTTCAGCCGAAATCATGATTCCGCCCGGCGCCTCCTTCAGATCGACAGCGCCCCTCTTGTACGCTTGCAATGTGTCACGCCAGCCCATGGGGAGTTCGCCGGCCATTACGCGGTCGAACTCGGCCCTCTCGGCGAAGGGCAGTGCCGTGCGCCGTGCTTGCCACGCCTCGTGTTCTGCCAGGCTACGCCGGCCTGCGTCGCGCCAGGCGTTGAGCACCGGCGCAGGGATCTCGAATGGCCCGTGCGGCCAGTCGAGCTGACGGCGCGCCATGTCGGCGTCCTCAGGATGGAGCCGCGCGCTGTGGCCACCGCGCTGCCCCTGAAGGCGCGCGATGCCGCGCGCGATCACCGTGCGACAGGCAAGCAAGGATGGCCGCGAGTCCAGCCTCGCGGCGGTCAGTGCCGCCGACACGGCTTCAAGGTCGTGGCCGTCCACTTCCACCACATGCCAGCCTGCCACCTGGAAGCGCTCGGCCACATTCTCGCTAATCGACAGCACTGTACTCCCGTCGTCGGTGATGCGGTTGTCGTCCCACAGCAACACCAGCTTGCCCAGCTTCAGATGGCCGGCCAGCGAGATCATCTCCTGACCCACACCCTCCTGAAGGCAGCCGTCGCCGACAAAGGCATAGGTGTAATGGTCGACCAGCGCACTGCCGAAGCGCGCGCTCAGGTAAGCCTCCGCAATCGCCATGCCGAAGGCGTTTGCGATGCCTTGACCCAGCGGCCCGGTCGTCACTTCAATGCCCTTGTTCGGGTCAATCTCAGGGTGGCCTTCGCACCGCGAACCCAGCTCGCGAAAGCGCTTGATCTCGTCGATGGAAATCTCCGCATAGCCGGTCAGGTACAGCAGCGCGTAGAGCAACATTGAGCCGTGGCCATTGGACAGAACGACGCGATCGCGGTCAGGCCAGGTCGGGTCGGCAGGCAGGAACTTCAGGTGTCGTGTGTACAGCGCCGTCGCGATCTCAGCCATGCCGAGCGGCACACCCTGGTGGCCCTCGGTCGCGCGCACGATGGCGTCGATAGCGAGGAAGCGGATGGCGTTGGCTAGTTGCGGGCTGGTAGATTCAGACATGACAAGAGTTCTCCGTTCCGCCCCGCGTCGAGCGCAGGGCAGTGGTAGCTAAGACAATTTCGATGTAGACCGCCTAGGGCAGGACGCCCACGTTATCCTCCAGCAACTTCCAGGCATCGTTGCCGAACTTGCCACGCCAATCCTTGTAAAAGCTCGTCTTGCCAAGCGCGGCCTTGAAGTCCTTTGGGTCAACCACGATGAACTGCAGGCCCTTGCCCTCCAGCTCCCCACGCAGAGACTGACTGAGCGCGGCGATGTCGGCGCGCTCGTCGCCTGCCGACTTATCGAACTCGCGAAAAACGATCTCCTGAATGTCCTTGGGCAGGCGACCCACGGAATTTCGGTTGCCGAGAATCCAGTATGCGTCCCACACGTGATTTGTCAGGCTGCAGTACTTCTGCACTTCGTTCAGGCGCGCCGTGGCGATGATGGCGAGTGGATTCTCCTGGCCTTCGACCAGCTTGGTCTGCAGCGCCGAATACAACTCGTTGAAGTTGATCGGCGTCGGGCTGGCGCCAAGCGCGGTGAACAGCGAAGAAAGCATCGGTGATGCGGGAACCCGCAGCTTCATCTGCTTCAAGTCCTGGGGCGTCCTCACCGGCGTGGACGAGGTGGTAATCTCGCGAAAGCCGTTATCCCAAGGCTTCGACATCGTGAGCAATCCGACCTTCTCGATCTGCGCACGTACGTACTTGCCCAGACTACCGTCCATGGCCTTCCACACCTGCTCATAGTCACGAAACGCGAATCCAGTGTTGGGGATGCCGGCCGCGGGCACTAGCGTGGACAGCACCGAGCTCGCCTGGTTGAAAAAATCCACACCACCGTTTCGCACCTGGGTCATCAGGTCGGTGTCCGAGCCCAGCTGATTGGCGGGAAACAGGCGGATATCCAGCCGGCCGTTGGTGGCGGCCTTGATGCGATCGATCGCCTCCTGCGCGCGTTTGTTGACGGGGTGACTAGGATCCTGTCCGGTGGCAAGTTTGTAGTTGAACTGGGCTGCGAACGCGCGCTGCGGCAAAATCGTAAACAGCGGAAGCGCGGCTGCGCCGGTCAGGCACTGGCGGCGGCTCAGGCCGCAGCGAGGGGTCTTACTATGGGTCATTGTTATCTCCTTGGTTGGTGGAAGTCGGGGCGTACTGTGCGCTCAGTGAATCAACATGCCACCGTTCACATCAAGCGTGACGCCGGTGCAGTACTTGGCGAGAGGGCTGGCCAGGAACACGACACAGCCGGCCACGTCGGCGGGCTCGCCGATGCGATTCAGCGGGATCTGATCCAGGATGCCCTGCATGCGGTCCTCGGGGATGAGGCCCTTGTTAATGTCCGTGGCGATCAGGCCCGGCGTCACGCAGTTGACGCGGATGCCGTCTATGCCGGCCTCCCTCGCCAGCGCACGTGCCAAGCCCAGCACGCCGGCCTTCGCCGCCGAGTAGTGCGGCCCGCCCAGAATGCCGCCTCCGCGCTGTGCCGAGACCGACGAGATGCAAACGATGGAACCGGACTTCGCTGCGCGCATCGCTGGCAGCACGGCCTGACACATGTGGAGAGTGCCGCGCAGGCTGACATCGAGCACCGCGTCATAGTCGGCAGCGGTGATATCGACGAACTTGCGCGGCTGCGTAATCCCGGCGTTGTTCACCAGGATGTCGATGCGACCGCATTGATCGAGGGCCGCCTTGACTGCCCGCTCGCAAGAGGCCTTGTCGGTCACGTTCGCCACGACGCCTACATGCTGCGGGCCAAGGCTCGCGGCGGCACCGGCTGGGTCGGCGCGTTCGAGGTCCAGAATCACGACGCGCGCGCCTTGTGCGGCCATCATGCGGGCGGTGGCGAAACCCAGCCCGTTCGGACCGGCACCGCCGGTGACGAGGGCAACTTTGTCAGTAAGAATCATGGTTTTAACTCCTGAAGTGAAAGCGTTGAAAGGAAGCGATGGAATTGAATGCGACTGGCGTCTTCAGCTGAGCCAGCCCTTGATGCGCGCGGCCAGCGCATCGCGGCTGATGCCGTAGCGCTCGTGCAGGGTCGGTAATGCGCCCGCTTCGAGGAAGGCATCGGGCAGACCCGCCAACTCGAAGGCTGCGGGCTGCACGCGGTGGCGTAACAGCGCGCTCGCCACAGCTTCGCCTAGACCACCGATCACCGAGTGGTTCTCGGCCACGACAACGAGCCGGTGCCGATACCGCACGGCTTCGAGGATGGCCGGCTCGTCGAGCGGCTTGATCGTCGGGCAATGCAACACCGCGACACCGATCTTGTCGGTCGCCAGCGTCTGCGCAACTTCAAGCGCACGCATGGTCATGAAGCCGCTGGAGATAACGAGCACGTCGTCGCCGTCACGCAGCAACTTGGCCTTGCCGAGTTCAAAGCTGTAGTCGTATTCGTCGAGCACCAGCGGGACGTTGCCGCGCAACAGCCGCATGTAGACCGGGCCCTTGTGCGCGGCGATCTGTGGCACGGCCTGTTCAACGTCCAGTGCATCGCAGGGATCGACGATGGTCAGCCCCGGGATACCACGCATCATTGCGATGTCTTCGGTCGCCTGGTGACTGGGGCCATAACCTGTGGTCAGGCCCGGCAACGCAAAGCACATCTTGACGTTGAGGTTCTCCTCGGCAATCACCTGGTGGATGAAGTCGTAAGCGCGACGCGTACCGAACACGGCGTAGGTCGTGGCGAATGGCACCAGTCCCTCTTTGGCCATGCCGCCGGCCGCGGCCAGCAGCAATTGCTCGGCCATGCCCATCTGGTGAAAGCGATCGGGGTAGGCTTGCGCGAACAGGTGCAGGTCGGTGTACTTGCTCAGGTCGGCCGTCAGGCCGACGATTTCAGGGCGCTTGGCCGCCAGTTCGACCAAGGCCTTCCCGAACGGCGCCGCTTTCACGCGCTGCCCTTCGGTGGCGATTGAGGCGATCATCGCCGACGTGGTCAGGCGAGGCTTCTTCTCAATGACAGGGGCGTTCATGCCAGTGCTCCTTCGGTTTGCGATTGGTCGAGGATCTCGAGCGCCAGACGCCACTCGGGCGACTCGACGCGGATGAAGTGGTTCTTTTCGCGCTGCTCAAGGAAGGGCACCCCCTTGCCCATCAGAGTGTCAAACAGGATCACACGTGGCTTAGCTTCGGTCAAATAACGGGCCGTGTTGAAGGCCTTCAGTACCGCAACCAGATCGTTGCCGTCGACACGCTGTACATGCCAGCCAAACGCGGTCCACTTGTCTACCAGCGGCTCGAAGCCGAGCACCTTGCCCGACGGGCCGTCGGCCTGCTGGTTGTTGATGTCGACCAGACAGATCAGGTTCGAGAGCCGATGGTGCGCTGCGCCCATCGCCGCTTCCCAGGTCGAACCTTCGTCCAGTTCGCCGTCGGACATCGAGTTGTAGACGAAGGCCGGATTGTTCTTCTGCCGCAGGCCCAGCGCCATGCCGACGCCGATCCCCAGCCCGTGACCGAGTGAGCCGCCCGACATTTCCATACCAGGCGTATAGGTGGCCATGCCCGACATCGGCAGGCGGCTGTCGTCGCTGCCATAGCTCTCGAGCTCGCTTTCGGCAACGACGCCCGCCTCGATCAACGCCGCATAGAGCGCGATCGCGTAGTGGCCGTGCGACAGCAAAAACCGGTCGCGACCCTCCCATTCCGGCTCGTTGGGCCGGTAGTTCAGCGCGTGGCCGTAAGCCACCGCCAAAACATCGGCCCATCCGAGCGCCTGGCCGATGTAGCCTTGCCCTTGCACCTCACCCATGCGTAGGGCGTAGCGGCGGATGCGATAGGCACGCCCGCGAAGAGTGGTTGCCAGATCAGTCATGAAAGCCTCTCGTCAGTTGAAAATTGTTACGCCGGCGTCAGTGAAGCAGGCCGATGGAGATCCAGGGCACCAAGGCGACAATCAGCACACCAACGAACAGCACGCCCAGGTAGGGCCAGATGCGCCGCAACGCGATGTCGGGATTGACGCGGCCAATCGTGCAAGCTGCGTAGTAACCCAGGCCGAAGGGTGGCGCAAACAGGCCGATGCCCATGGCGAGGATGACGACCATGGCGTACTGCACTTCGTGCACGCCGATCGCGCGCGCCACCGGAAACAGTAACGGCGCAAACAACACCATCGCCGGAATCCCTTCAAGCACGCTACCAAGGACAATGAAGGCCGGGATCGACACCAGCAGGAAACCGTACTTGCCACCAGGCACGATCGTCATCAGGTGCGCGAGGTCTTGCGAGAAGCCAGATTGCGTCAGTGCCCAGGACATGGCAGTCGCCGTACCGATAATGAACAGGATCGCACCGGATAACGCCGCGGTATCGACCAGCATCGGATACAGGCGCCGCCAGTCGAAGCGACGGTAGATAAACAAGCCCGCCACGACCGCATAGGCGACACCGATGGTCGACACCTCGGTGGCGGTGGCCACGCCTTCAACTACAGCAGTGCGAATGAGTACCGGCAGCACCAACGCCGGCAGGGCCACCAGCAACGTGCGGCCGACCACGCTCATTGGCGCGCGCTTCAGATCCTGCGCGACCTCCGGGCTGCGAAAGCGCGTCAGCACCGCTAACATCACGGCCAGCACGACACCCGGCAGCAAGCCGCCCGTAAACAGCGCGGAGATCGAGATGCCGGCCACGGATCCGATTGCAATCAGCACGAGCGACGGTGGCATCGTCTCGGCCATCGCGCCCGCTGCGGCGAGCAGCGAAATCATTTCCCCCTCGTGAATGCCGCGTCGCTTCATCTCGGGTAGCAGCACCGGCGCCACAGCGGCCATGTCGGCGGTTTTCGCGCCTGATATCCCTGAAATCAGCAACATCGCCCCCAACAGCACGTAGTTCAGGCCGCCGCGCACATGCCCCAGCAACGAGGCCAGGAAGTCCACCATCGCCTTGGCCATACCGGTCATCTCGACGAGGTGCCCCAGCAAGATAAACAGCGGCACCGCGAGCAGAATCAGCGAGCTCATGCCCTCGTCCATGCGCCCGCTGACCACCGCCAGCGGCGTAGAACTAGTGCACAACAGGAAGGCCACCGTAGCAAGGCCGAAGCAGAATGCGATCGGCACCCCGAGTAGCACCCCGGCGCAGAGCATCAGGACGAAGAAGATAACGAGGTTCCAGTTGCCGATGTTCTGCAGCCAGTTGGCGCCGAGGTACAGGACGCCGGCCAGCACGGCTAATGTCAGCACGACCCCGGCGAGGTCGGCCAGCCCCAACCGCGCGAGGCGCAGCAGGCCGATCGCGATCATGAAGGCGCTGCCCACCGGCACGGCGGCGGCGCGGAACGTGTCCGGCAACGACAATGCGGGCGTCGTAACGACCCATTGGTCTCGGGCGTACTCGGTCATCGGGCCGATCAGGATCACGAGCATTAGGCAGGGCACGGCAATTGCTAGGGCCTCGGCCCAGCCCCGTGCCCGTGGGCTCCAGCGCGAGACGAGCGCTGTTGTGCGCATGTGTGCCCCATGGCGTAGCGCGACGGCCGCACCCAAGTTGGCAAGCCACAGGAACAGGATGGACGCCAATTCGTCAGTCCATGGGATCGGGCTGTTAAGGATGTAGCGCCAAATCACGCCGGCCAACAGGACGACGACTTCGCCGACCACCAGCGCGGCTGCAGGCACCTCGATGGCGTAGCCCAGCCACACCTCGGCCCTGGCCGCGAACGGCGCGCCCGGTTCGACCGCGTGGTTGTCGAGCAGCAGGCTGCTCATCGCAAACTCCATCGGCCGCTGCTTTGCGGAAGGCCTGTCTTCGTTTCAGTCATGCTTGTCTCCTGCTGTCTTTAGATGCTCGCCCCGGCGGCGCTCTTCTCGAAATTGAGGTCAATACGGTCAGCGGACTTGCCTTGCTCTGCGGAGCGAATATTCGTCGTTAAATGACATGACGACAAGAGAAGTCTTTTCAACCTAAGATGACCGTCTGTCATCCAACCACAGGCTTAACCCGATGGCCACTATCCCCCCCGTAACCAACCTCCGAGCTTTCGAGGCAGTGGCCCGTCGGCGCAGCTTTGCATATGCCGCCGTCGAGCTTCACCTCACGGCCTCGGCGATCAGCCATCAGATCTCGCGACTCGAAGCGCAACTCGGCGTACAGCTGTTCGAGCGCAGTGCGCACGGCGTTCGATTGAGTTCGGTGGGCGATCAATACCTGATGCGCATCAGCGGAGCGCTATCTGCGTTGTTAGCAGCGACTGACGACCTAGAGCGAGGTGTTGAAAACAGTCTCTCGGTGCAGTCGACGCCCAGCTTCGCCAGCCAGTGGCTGGTGCCACGCCTACGAGCCTTTTCTGAGGCCTATCCGGAAATCACGCTGAACCTTTCAGCCGCGCACACACACAGCGACTTCGCGCTCGGGCAGACTGATCTCGACATCCGCTATGGCGTGCCCCAATGGCCCGACATGGTGGTCGAACCACTCTTCGAGGAGCGGATCGTTCCGCTCGCGAGTCCAGCTTTCATCCGCATGCACCGCCTCAAACGTCCGGAGCAAATGACGGACGTGCCGTTGATCCAAAGCACCGTCAGCGTTGTCCAATGGTCAGACTGGTTTGCAGCGTTTACCAACCACCGTGCGCCTGAGCGCTTCATGCTCAGATTCGACCGTGCTCACATGTCCCTAGACGTCGCTGCACAGGGTCTCGGCATCGCACTCGAGAGTTCCACAATTGCTAGTCGGCATCTCACCGACAAACGGTTGTCCCCGGTCTTCGGGCTCGACAAAGCGATCCGCGTCAAGGCGCATTTCGTGGTGTATCCCGCAAGGCACGCCCGCAGACGACCGGTCGAAGCGTTTTTGACATGGCTGCACGGGGAGGCGTCGAAGAGGTGAGCTCTGCCGTGTGTCGCAACAGGGCGCGCAAGTCTAATCCCGCTCATTATCATTAAAAGCGCCGAAAGTGACCGCTTGCGAGCTAAATGCCGAGCACCTGCAACACGTTGGCCCATCCATCTCTGAATTACGAGCCTTCTGAGAGCCTGCTTTCGCCGCCCGCAATCTGCCACAACGGGGTCGTTAAGAGCCGTCATGAACGACCGGTGAGCGGAAATCAACTAGGTTGCCGGTAAGCGGACACCGACGACCGGCTGCAAACGCTGCTTATGGAAAGATTTGCATAAGCAGCGTTACCCGACCTTCGCCAGTAACCGGTATCGGGCACGTCAATTTCACGATTTCGAAGACCTGCCAGCCGCCGTTCATGGCCGACTCTCGCGTGCCCGTTCCGGACCGACAACCTAATCACCCTGAGTGTCGGCAAGGCGACCTTGGAGAACTGGGTCAGGCTCAACAGCAAAGGCCAACACAAGGGCGCAGGCGACAAGCCGGTGACCCTACTTTGCTTGACCAACGCTGACCTGTTCCTGTCAAATTTTGTCCTGTTACCAAAAAACGATTCCCTGATACGTCAAGAAATTTTCCCTGTTAATTTTCAGGTTCAATATTGGCCGGCCCGGCTGCAGGCCCCGCCAGGACTGGCATTGCGGAAGTTTGGTGCAGAAATTCGCGCTGGGATTTTTCATTTTTCCCTGTTAATTTCCCTGTTAGCGGGAAAATCCACCTGAGACGGGTTCGCACCAGACTGCGCCCACCGCCAAGCGCTCTAAGTCATTGAGTTTGCTTGTGAGTCATTGATTTTTCGTAGGTTTTTCTTGTTTCCTACAAGAGAGTGCTACATAAGCGCTCTAGCTACGGATCTTCGATGGCACGTCAAGCGCCCTACTTGCAGCGCAGGGGTTATGGTCTAACTTTCCGAATCGCTGTCCCGCTGGACTTGCGGCCCATGCTGAACGCTCGGGAAATAACCAAAGCCTTGCCAACGGCAGACCGCCGAGTTGCCATACCGCTGGCGCTATCATTGGCACATCAGGCAAAAGTGCTATTCAACAGGCTACGTGGGATGACCCGACACAAGAACAATCCCGACGACGAATCTACCGAACTTCGGTATATCTTTGAAATTGAGCTTGACGATCTAGGCTTGCCAAAGCGTTTAAAGGTTCAGGCTGAGCCGCATGAACAAGCAGCCGTGGACTCGGCAATCCAGACCGCACTCACAAACAGCCTCCAGGCACGCCGAAACGTCTCGGTGCAAGTAGACCCCCAGCCGATTCAAATCGACGCGCCACGACCTGCCAGAGGTGCTACAACGCCTATGTTCAGCCAGGTTATAGACGACTTCTTGAGCAGATACCAGCAGGGGGAAAAACCTGCAATGTTCAAGAAGCACAAGCCAGTCCTGGCAATGTTGCTGGATGTGGTCGGCGACAAGCCAGTTGATGAACTTCGGCAGTCCGACATCAATGGTTTCTTTGAGCTACTTGGCAAACTGCCACCACGCTGGGTAGATCAGTGTCGGCGGCAAGGACTTGGAGTGCGCCAACTGGCAGAACTTGAACATGAGGTCACCATAGGCCCCAAGACTTTCGAGGACACCTATGTCGCCAGTGTCCGACCTTTCTTGAAGGCCGCGAAGAAGAACTTTCAAGATGAAGGTTTTCCTCTCGGTCTGACGACTGAGGGCACCGAGTACACAGGTGACCGCGAAGAGGGCGAGTACAAACAACGAGCCTTAACACCCAGCGAGCTGAAGCGCCTGTTTGTAGGGCCAGAGATTCAGGGCTTCGCCAACGACCCGGCATTGGCCCACTTGTTCTGGTTGCCACATTTGGGGCTGTTCACTGGCGCCCGAGTCAACGAGTTATGCCAAGTGAACCCACAAACAGACATCCTTCCCGACCCAGCGTCCGGCACGTGGCACCTATGGATCACGACCGAGACCGAAGCCGACCCCAGGGTCAGGAAGTCGGTCAAGACGGGTGACTCCCGCAAGGTTCCTATCCACAAAATGCTGGTTGCTCTAGGCTTTTTGGAGTACGTTGCGCGAATCAAGGCCGCTGGGGCAAAGCTGCTGTTTCCTCAGTGGGAGCCGGTTAACAAAAGGGCCAGCGGCGAAGCTGAAAAGTGGTTCCGCCAGCTATTGCGCGACACCGGGCTGCGAGACGAAACGCCCAAAGCCTGCCTACTGGGTATGCACGCCTTCAGGCACTATCCCGTGTCCCGGAATATGCCGACCGATTTAAGGAAGCCCCTGGTGCAAGGTTAAGTTGACGCATTTCGCCCGGCATAGTTTCATCACCAGCCACGCTTCGTGGTGCAACTGGAGATGATGATGACTCAGACATTCAAGGGCCCGCGCTGCCAAGCGCATGAGGGTTCGCTTTCAGCTTCCGTTCATGCGTTTGTCCAACAGATGCAAACCAAAGGGTACGCAGCGGCTTCGATTAAGACATTGACCCGACTGATCAAGGACTTCACGACTTGGCTCGATCAGCGTGGTGCCGAGGGCCACAGTCTTTCGGCAAAGCATGTAGCTGACTACCTCGATGATCGATGGCTTGAGCGTCGCCGCAAGCGTGGCGACGCTTTCACGCTTCATGCGTTCGCCCGGTTCGTTGCTCCCGATGGGTACAAGGCAGGCTCTGAGCAGGGCATAGCGATTTCGCCAGTTCATCGAGTTCGCCAAGAATTCGAGCAGTATCTGTTGCGCGAACGTGGGCTCGCCCCTGCTTCGATTCGCTTGTACGGTGATTCGGTCGGGCGCTTTCTTGAAAGCGCCTTTGGTGCCGCAGAGGTTCGACTCGACCAACTCACCGCGCCTGATGTTGTTCGCTTCGTGCAAGCCGATGCGGCGCGCTTACACCATCCAAAGCGTGCCCAAGTCATGACCACCGCTTTGCGCTCGTTCCTGCAGTATGGGCGCTACTGCGGCGCGATCGTCGTCGATTTGCAAACTTGTGTGCCGACGGTGGCGAACTGGTCAATGGCCGGGATCCCCAAGACGATATCGCCCACGCAGGTGCATAGCTTGCTGGTCGGGTGCGACCGACAACGTGCCGCCGGTCGTCGTGACTATGCCATGTTGCTGTTGATTTCACGACTCGGACTGCGTGCCAGTGAAGTGGTCGAGTTGACGCTTGATGACATCGATTGGACCGAAGGTTTCATTCGTATCCGAGGCCCGGCACAACGTGTCGACCGTCTACCGCTGCCTGCTGATGTCGGTGCGGCTTTGGTTGACTACTTGCGCCATGGGCGTCCCGCCTGCGCCTCGCGCAACGTGTTCATCCAAATCCATGCACCGCGACGCGCCCTGCGAGGTCCGAGTGCCGTCAGTTGCATTGTGCGTCGTGCCCTTGATCTTGCCCCTGTTTTCCGTACTCCTTAAGCCACCATT
>DHWX01000087.1 GCA_002413395.1 Polaromonas sp. UBA5171
ACCGTCTTGTCGCAGCCGCCGATCATGACAATCGCGTCCATGGGTTGGGCACGGATCATCTCCTCCGTGTCCATGGACATCAGGTTGCGCAAGTACATGCTGGTCGGAGCAGCGAAGCTTTCGTGAATGGAAATCGTGGGGAAATCCATGGGCAATCCCCCCGCCAGCATGACGCCGCGCTTGACGGCCTCGATCAGCTGCGGCGCATTGCCGTGACAGGGGTTGTAGGAGCTGCCGGTATTCGCAATGCCGATTACGGGCCGGTCCAGCGCTGCGTCGGTGAAGCCCGCGCCTTTGATGAAAGCCTTGCGCAGAAACAGCGAAAAGCCTTGGTCGCCGTAGCTGGTCAAGCCTTTTCTCAGTCCGGTTTCTTCGGGCGGCTGGTTGGAATCAAGGTGGCTTGTCATGGTCATGATGGTTTGATGGAAATGCGGGCTCGTGAACAGCTCATTTTTCGGCCTTGACCGGCTTGTCGGGGTAGGCCCATGGCCAGGACAGTGCTAAAGAGTTTGCGCCGCACTGCATGCGATTGACGCTTGACCATATTGTCTCCTTTGTATTGACATAAGAACCGGTGCGCGGGGCTTGCCTTCAGCCAACGCATGGCCGCCACGCTCACTTGATGACGTGATTTTGGCCTTGTCGATTGATAAAAGGAATGATCGTTATCTATCTTTAGAAGATAAATCGTTTTTTGTTTTAATGCGGCCCGCGGGGAAACGCCTCAGGCGATCTGTCGGTACAGCGCCAGTTACTTGGCCTCGCTGGACTCCATCTGAAACTTTGCTGCAGCGCGCCCCGGACCACGGCGGCCCAGTCCTCCGCACGCGCGTACCGGGCGAAGGCGCGGCGAAGGGCCCGATCAAAGTCTTGCGCAGAAAACTCGTCAAAGACAAAGCCGTTGGCGCGGCGCTCGACCAGATTTTCCGGCGTGCTGGCAACCACAGTACCGGCCAGCCCGCCGACGCGGCACAACCCCACAAAGCGTTTGCACGCATTGCAAATACCCTTGCCGTTGTCCTTGCGGAAATCCGCGATGGTCTTGAAGTCCGCTGCCATACGGCACGTCACCCACATTAGTTCAACATTACGTTGGCACTCGCGCTCCAGGCGGCTGGATTGGATGCGGTTGAGGTGGCCGTAGATGTAGAGCTTCAGAAGTACCGACGGGTGGTAACTCGGTCTTCCCGTGATCGCCGGGTGAACGCGCTGTCAGAGGCTTTCGTTCCAACCTCAAACATCGCTATTCTCATTCGCAATGAAATCGCGCGAGCGCATGCCCACGCGTCGATCCACTACTCTGACCCAGCCATCATGCTGGCTCGGGCCAATTCAGACTCGATCGAGATTGAGCCGTTCATGCCAACTTGCATCACCGGACCCGCAGGCACAGGGAAAACCAGATGGCGACGCGCGCTTGCTCGCGCGCTGGGCGAGATTGGCAAAGTGCAGCTTGGCCCTGGGCATGGGATCGTCCCGCTCGTTCCATTCACCAGTGTGCTGGTAGGGACGCAGCGCAGCGTTTCGCAGATTCTGCGACCACTGGCTCGGCCAGAAATTCAAAGCGGGAAGGTTCGCATTTCTGAGGCTGACTTGCCGGGCGAATGCGCGCTTTGGCAGGCCATCGTCGGCGGCGGCCTGTTTGGTGTCGACGAGTTGCAATTCCTGACCCCGTCAAAGGACGATTCTACGCTGGTGACGGTTGTGCTTCAAGCCCTAGCCCTGTCCAACGTGGAGTGAGCCTGGGCGAGCTGCATATTTCCACCCAGCAATCAGCCTGAGGGATGTTTTGGAGTCAAACGGTGGGGGGTTGATCATCCCAAGGATGGTGATCAATATGAACGAATCCAGGCTGACAACGATCGCGCAAATCGAGGAGTTTTTGAGCGCCAGCGCGTTCATTGAATTCAAGCCCGATGCAGGCGGTGACTGCGAACGCTATGCGCACATCAGCGCGGTGCTCAGGCGTTTTTGACTACCCTCGGCGCAACCGGCGCAACCGGCGCGAGCTGCGCGAGCTGCGCGAGCGCGGCGTGCTGCTGGCCTACCTGTTGCGCAATCTGGCCATCACGCGGCCCAACCAAGTTTGGGCGCTGGACACGACCTACATCCCGATGGCCCGGGGCTTTGTCTATCTCACTGCGGTCGTGGACGTAGCCAGTCGCCGGGTCTTGACGCACAAGGTCGCCATCACGCTGGAGGCCTGTCACGCCAAGGAGACCCTACTTTGCTTGACCAACGCTGACCTGTTCCTGTCAAATTTTGCCCTGTTACCAAAAAACGATTCCCTGATACGTCAAGAAATTTTCCCTGTTAATTTTCAGGCTCAATATTGGCCGGCCCGGCTGCAGGCCCCGCCAGGACTGGCATTGCGGAAGTTTGGTGCTGAAATTAGCGCTGGGATTTTTCATTTTTCCCTGTTAATTTCCCTGTTAGCGGGAAAATCCACCTAAGACGGGTTCGCACCAGACTGCGCCCACCGCCATCGGGCCTTGTTTCCCAAGGGCTCCCGGGCAATCCGCCCCTTCTACCCATCATCCTACCCATCGTTTGGCGTGGTACGTTATGACACGGTGTGAGGCGACCCGCTGCAATGCGCAGTCAATGTGTTTTCACCACGCGCTTACAAACACGGATAATTCTTTCTATGAGAATCGTGTTGCGGCCGACGACCTTTTGACTCAGGCTGCCGATTTTGACTGCTCCAGGGTAAAGAGTCCGGAACCGTTACGCTGTGCGGGTGACCGCAAAGGCCAGCACAGCATTCGCATCAACAAACAGTGGCGCGTTTGCTTCGTTTGGACGCAGGACGGCCCCAAGGACGTCGAAATTGTCGATTACCACGGCTGACCCAATCAACACAATGGAGTGCAACATGATCAAGAATGGCATGCGCCCGGTACATCCCGGGGAGATTCTGCGCGAAGACTACCTCAAGCCGCTGGGGATGAGTGTTAACGCCCTTTCCAAGGAACTGCATGTGAGCGCCAGTCGCATGAACGACGTCGTTCTGGAGCGGCGCGGCGTCACAACCGAAACAGCGCTACGGCTGGCACGATTCTTTGGCGGAGATGCGCAATCGTGGCTCAACCTGCAGCAGGCCTATGATCTCAAAATCGCAGAAAAAGAAGTTTTGAAGGCAATCATCAAAGAGATCAAACCTTTGACCGCGATCGACGAAAGGCTGGCGTTGGCGGCCTGATAAGAATTCAACACTGGTGCAGAGTTGTCCACGGCGGCGGTAGGCGCTTGCGACGTACCGGACGCCGCGGTGGGCAACTCAGGTCACACCACTTCGTTCGCGCCTACAGACGGCCTAAGTCATCGTTTTACTGCACCAACCTATCTGGTCAGCTGTACACAAGTTTTGTAGGTTCCAGCGGTGCCCGTGTCGCCAGGCTTGGAACATCCGGCGGTCAGGGCCAGCAGCGAGATCACCGCTAGAGCGGCAACCGGACGGATCAGCGAATGAAGTGGGTGCATGATTTTTCCTTGAGATATTGGCCGGAGCCTATTCGGCGACTTGCAAATTCCTGTTGCTGCCAGCGCTGAACTGCGCGACAGCGACCAGCATCATGATCACGCTCAGGAACAGGGCACTGGTCCACATGGCGCCCATGCCGAGGCCGCCATAGGTCTTGGCCTGCGTCAGCAGGTCACCGAGGGCGGCACCAAAGGGACGCGTCAGGATGTAACCAATCCAGAAGGTCAGCACGGCGTTGCCACCCATGCGCCATGCTGCATAGGTCATGGCGATCAGTGCGCCGAATGACGCCGCTCCCCATGTAAAGCCAAGGCCGAGCGATTCAGTCGCCAAGTCACCTGCCGCCGTCCCAAGTGCGAACGTGCAAAGAATGGCAGACCAGTAAAAGAGCTCTCGGCGCCTCGTCAAAATCTCGTGAATGGACAAGCTGCGTTCCACCCAATACCAAACCGCAAAAATCCCGGCGAGCACCACGGCAAATACCGAGGTGCTGACATATAGGCTTACACCCAGCCCGTCGGTGAGCAGGTCAGTAATCAGGGTGCCGACCACGCTGACCAGCACGACGGTGAGCCAGTAAATCCAGGGCGTGTAACGCCGCGTGCGCAACTGCATGAATAAGGCGCCAGCCAACAGCGCACCCATCACTGCACGCGTCACTCCCTGGCCCAAGCCTGCGTTGACAGCCAGAAAGTCGGCCCCGGTCTCTCCGACTGTTGTGGACATTATTTTGATAATCCAGAACGAAAGCGCTACTTCAGGAACCTTGTTGAGCCAGTTTGATGCGGTAGGGGTGGTTAGCGTATTCATGGGGTTGTCTCCGGGCAAGGCGAATGAGTTTTGAGGCCAGTCTGCCTGGACAAACTTAGCTCAAGCTTAGGCCGCCACCGGGGAGTGTCAGAATTTCTGTG
>DHWX01000108.1 GCA_002413395.1 Polaromonas sp. UBA5171
TATTTTCACGTGACGCCTAAGTCGTTTATTTTGCTGATGCTGATTTACTTTAGGCAGGCTACAAACCAAGGAGTTGTGGGTTCAATTCCTGCCAGCCGCACCTGGTCCTGCCGGATCATCCCAAATGCTATTCTGGGCAGCACATGAACAAAGCCTTTACCAAAGAAACCGAACCGGACGATGACGAGTTGGTGCCGGCACCCTTGCCGGCAGGCGGTAAAAATTACATCACGCCACGGGGCTATGAACGCCTGCGCGGTGAACTGCTTGATCTGATTGACAACGAGCGGCCCCAAGTGGTGGAACTGGTTCACTGGGCCGCCAGCAATGGTGACCGGTCCGAGAACGGCGATTACATTTACGGGAAAAAGCGTCTGCGCGAGATTGACCGGCGGATCCGGTTTTTGACCCAAAGGCTGGAAATTGCGGAAATCAGTAACCCGTCCCTGCATCACGGCAGCGATCAGGTGTTTTTTGGTGCTACCGTAACCTATGTAGATGACGGCGGCGTGGAGCGTACCGTCACGATTCTGGGAATCGACGAGGCCAACAGTGCCCTGGGTCAGGTCAGCTGGATATCTCCGGTGGCCAGAGCGCTGCTTAAATCACGCGTCGGTGATGAGGTCAACCTGGTGACACCCCAAGGCTTGCATTTGCTTGAGGTTTTGAGCGTGGACTATCCGCCCCTTGATGTGCCACGGTAGCGTATGCCGTGAAAAACCTGGGGTGTACGGGGCTTTTGATCCAGATTCATTCCGCGGATTTGGCGCGCTGTACCCGTAGCACGGAAGGGGTGTGCTTGACGCTGCGTAGCGCTGCAGCGAGATGAACGCGATCGCGCACCGCCACCTGAAAGCGCAGGTCTGTTGCATCCTGCGCAGGCTCCTGTCTCATGTCCACATGGGTGATGTCGGCTTCGACGCTGGCCAGGGCCGCCGCCACGCGTGCGAGCACCCCTTTGCCATTGGCTACGGTTACCAGAAGGTTGGTTTCAAAGGCGCGTACCGGCTCGTCTGACCAATCGACTGCGATGAAGCGTTCACTGTCGCGCTGCTGCAGACGCCGGGCGACGGCGCAATCGTCGGTATGTACGAAGAGGCCCTCACCACGGCCCAGATAGCCAACGATACTGTCGCCCGGAATCGGGCGACAACAGGTTGCAAACTGAACGGAGGCCCCTTCGCTGCCATCAAGCACCAGCGCTCCCTGCGAGACGGATTCATGTGCGGTATAGCGTTCGCGGCTCATGAGCAGGGCATCGGGTTTTTCGCCGGACTCCGCGAGCAGGGTCACAATGCGCTTGGCTATGATGCTGGCGACACGCTTGCCCAGCGCGATGTCGGCCAGTAAATCAGCGCGTGACCGGTTGCCGGTAAAGCGCAGGATTTTTTCCCACCTCAGGTGATGGGTTTCGTCATCCTCGGAAAGGTGTTCCCGGTTGATGCCTTCGGCCCGAAGCGCCTGGGCCAGCATTTTTTCGCCCAGATTTTGCAGCTCTTTCAATGCTATCGTCTTGAGGTACTGGCGTATTTTGGAGCGTGCCTTGCCAGTGCGAACAAACCCCAACCAGCCCGGATTGGGGCTGGAGGTGGGCGCTGTAATGACCTCGATCACATCACCGTTGTGCAGTTCGGAACGTAGCGGAACCTGCTCGCCATTGACTTTGGCGGCTACTGCGCGGTGCCCTACATCGCTGTGAATGGCGTAGGCAAAATCCACAATGGTGGCACCACGGGGCATCGCCCTGATCTGGCTTTTTGGGGTGAACACGTAAACCGCATCAGGATAAAGGTCGACCTTGACGTGGTCCCAAAACTCGGCGGCGTCGCCGGTTTCCTGCTGGATATCCAGCAGTGACTGCAGCCATTGCGTTCCCATCTTCTTTGAGGCGTCACTTTCCGGGTCTGTGGCCTTGTAGAGCCAGTGAGCGGCCACACCGGATTCGGCGACCACGTGCATGGCTTCGGTACGGATCTGAAACTCGATATTGGTACCGAATGGACCCACAAGCGTGGTGTGCAGCGACTGGTAACCGTTGACCTTCGGAATCGCAATGTAGTCCTTGAATTTTCCTGGAAGGGGTTTGAAGAGCTGATGCAGAACACCCATGGCGGTGTAACAGGTTGTCAGTTTTTGCACGATGATCCGAAAACCATAGATATCCGTGACCTGGGCAAAAGACAGGTGCTTTTGGTCCATCTTGCGGTAGATCGAGTAAAGCGTCTTCTCGCGGCCATCCATACGGATCGGGATGCCGGCGTTGACAAATGCGGACTCTACGTCGGATTGCACCCGTTTGATCGCATCGCGCCTGCGGCCGCGCGCGCGCAGCAGGGCTTTGCTCAAAGTCGTGTAGCGCCACGGATGCAAATGCCGGAATGACAGCTCTTGCAGTTCACGGTACGTCGTGTTCAGGCCCAGGCGGTGTGCAATGGGCGCGTAGATATCCAGAGTCTCGCGCGAGATTCGGGTCCATTTGTCGCGCGGCGCATCGTCCAGCGTGCGCATGTTGTGGGTTCGATCAGCCAGTTTGACCAAAATGACACGTACGTCGCGTGCCATCGCCAGCAACATTTTCCGGAAGGACTCGGCCTGGTTTTCTTCCCGGGTATTGAATTCCAGTTTTTCCAGCTTGGTCAGGCCATCCACCAGTTCGGCCACGGGTGCCCCAAAACGCTTAATCAGCTCGGGCTTGGTTACGCCGCAGTCTTCGATCGCGTCGTGCAGCAGGGCGGCCATCAGCGCCTGCGCATCAAGCTTCCACTCCGCGCATTGTTGCGCGACTGCGATAGGGTGGGTGATGTACGGCTCGCCACTGTTGCGCAACTGTCCCAGATGGGCTTCGTCGGCGAAGCGGTAAGCCTGTCGAATGCTCTCAATGTCTGCAGCACTCAGGTAGTCCAGCCTGGCAGTGAGCGCGGCAAAACTGGCCGCTGCTGCGTTGGCGGCCGGTGTTGACTTGATCGAAGCGGCGGACGAAAGCATGGCGCTCATGCCTCAAATGTATCGCGGCATGAATAAAATATGAAAAAAATGGCATTTATAAACGTCAAAATGCAAAAAAGCACCGGGGTCGGTGCTTTTTTAGGGATGCGCGGGCAAGGTCAGCCGGGTACCTTCTTCAGCATTTCCAGTCCAATTTTTCCTGCGGCGATCTCGCGCAAGGCGGTGACGCCGGGTTTATTCTTGCTTTCAATCCTGGCTGCATGTCCCTGGCTGAGCATGCGGGCCCGGTACGTGGCAGCCAAAACCAGTTGAAAACGGTTCGGGATTTTTTCGAGGCAATCTTCGACGGTAATGCGGGCCATGATGATTCTTTCGGTGTGGGTCGGTAACTCAAGGAATATGAAGGGCCTTGAATATCTCGGCCTGGGTGCGTCGCTGGGCCGAAAACTTGAGCCGCTGGGCATGAACAATGGTTTTCAGATCGAAAACTGCCCGCTCAAATAACTCGTTGATTATAACGAAGTCGAATTCCCAGGCCTGTGCCATCTCGGTGGCCGCATTTTCAAGCCTCAGTTGAATGACTTCCGGGCTGTCTTCACCACGTCGCTGCAACCGGGAGCGTAATTCCTCCCAGCTTGGGGGAAGAATGAAAATCAGGACGGCATTTGCAAAAATCCGTTTGATGTTGAGAGCCCCCTGAAAATCAATTTCGAGAATCACGTCCGCACCGTGCGCGATGCGCTCTTCAATGGTTTGGCGCGACGTGCCATAACGGTGCCCGTGAACATATGCCCATTCCAGAAAGGAGTCGCGCAGCACCATGCCGTCGAACTCTTCGGAAGACAGGAAAAAGTATTCCCTGCCATGCTTTTCCTGCCCGCGCGGCGGACGCGTCGTGTGGGACACGGCGGGCTGGATGCGCGAGTCGAGTTCCATCAAGGCTTTCACCAGGCTGGACTTGCCCGCGCCACTGGGCGCGGCGACAACAAATAGATTCCCTGGGTAGTCCATGTATTTTTGGTGTATGTTGCTATCAATCCAAGAGTGAACAGGGGCTTACTCGATGTTCTGCACCTGCTCGCGGATCTGCTCGATCAGTACTTTCATGTCCACGGAAATGCGTGTCAGCTCAAGGGAGGCGGATTTGGAGCCCAGGGTGTTGGCTTCGCGGTGCAGTTCCTGAATCAGAAAATCCAGGCGTTTGCCCAACTCGCCGCCTGCGCTGAGCAGACGCTCGATTTCCTCGAGGTGTGACGACAGGCGGGTAATTTCCTCGGCCACATCGATCCGGATGGCAAAGGCAGTGGCCTCGGTCAGAGCCCGGTCCTGGGCCAGTTCCGGCAGGGTGGTGTTGCCCTGCAAGCCCATGGCTTCCTTCCAGCGCTCCAGAAAGCGCGCCTTTTGCTGCTCAACCAGCCTGGGAACCATGGGAACCGCCAGCGCCGCCAATGCGCGCAATTGCGCGGTGCGGTCCAGCAGCATGCGTGCCAGACGTGCGCCCTCCCGCTCGCGGGCTGCCATCAGTTCATGAAGGGCTTGCTCCGCCAGTTTAAGCAGTTCTTCACTGTAGTCGTGCGGTTTTTTGTCTTCGTTGGTCGCGATTCTGAGGATGTCGGCCACGCTGAGCGCAGCGGCTTGTGGCAACCATGACTTGATACTGTCTTCGAGCGAGCCTAGGCGCTGCAGGGTCACCGACGAGGGGGAGCGCAAGCTGCTCGCTGATGCGTTTTCAAGCGACACCCGCAGTTCTATCTTGCCGCGCTTGAGCTTGCCGATCAGCAATTCACGCAGGGCCGGCTCAGCCTGCCGCAATTCATCGGGCAGCCGGAAGGCCAAGTCCAGAAAGCGGCTGTTGACAGAACGTATCTCGACGCCAAGCCGGGAACTGGCATCCAGGCGTGTATCAGTGTCCGGGACAGACTGCGTCATGCTTGACTGCATGGCCGCATATCCTGTCATGCTATAAACTGGCATTTATAAGTACGCTTTACAAAAGAAAATACAAGACGAATGGTGACACGGTCACCGTGGTTCACCCAAAATTATGTCAAAGGTCAAGCCTGCGCCATTGCCACCCGATACCGTCATTGGTGGCTATCGTGTTGTGCGAAAGCTTTCGGCCGGCGGGTTTGGGGTAGTTTACTTGGCCGTTGACAACGAAGGCCAGCAGGTTGCCATCAAGGAGTATTTGCCATCTTCGCTGGCCAGCCGTGCGCCAGGCGAGCTGCTGCCGCAGGTTCAGTCGGAAAAGCTCTCCTTGTACCGCCTGGGACTGAAAAGTTTTTTTGAAGAGGGCCGCTCACTGGCGCAGATTTCACACGGCTCGGTGGTGAGCGTGCTGAATTTCTTTCGCGAGAATGAAACGGTCTACATGGTGATGAATTACCTGGAGGGCTGCACCCTGCAGGACTTCATCATCACCGCCCGTGAGCTGAAAAAGCAGAAGGTGTTTCGCGAATCGACCATTCGCTCGCTTTTTGACGAAATCCTGCGCGGCTTGCGCATCGTGCACCAGCACAAGATGCTGCATCTGGATATCAAGCCCGCCAACATCTTCATCACCGATGACAACCGGGCCGTGATGATTGATTTTGGCGCGGCGCGCGAGGTGCTCTCCAAAGAGGGCAACTTCATCCGGCCCATGTACACCCCCGGTTTTGCCGCGCCAGAGATGTACCGCCGCGATGCGTCGATGGGTCCCTGGACCGATATTTATGCGATTGGCGCCTGCATTTACGCCTCGATGCAGGGTTACCCGCCCAATGACGCGCCGCAGCGCCTTGAAAAAGACCGTCTGTCGCTGGCGCTGTCCCGCATGCGCGGCGTTTATTCGGACAACCTGATTGAAGTTGTCGAGTGGTGCATGTCGCTGGATCCACTGTCCCGACCCCAATCGGTGTTTGCGTTGCAAAAGGAATTGAGCCGGGAAGGTGAGCGTCGTTACACCAAACTCACCGTCAGCGAAAAAGTGCGCCTGCAATTTGACAACATAGTATCTGATACCAAAAAAACCGCGCGCAAGGCAACTGCCCTTGCGACCAGATTCAAATGAAATTTTC
This sequence comes from Polaromonas sp. UBA5171, assembly GCA_002413395.1. Taxonomy (GTDB): domain Bacteria; phylum Pseudomonadota; class Gammaproteobacteria; order Burkholderiales; family Burkholderiaceae_C; genus Polaromonas. The sequence goes on from DHWX01000108.1 coordinate 6,006, forward strand.
TGTTTTTCAGGTGAGTCGCAAGGGCGGGCGGCAAAAAAACGAAGACCGCATGGGCTATTGCTACACGCGCGAATCGGGCCTACTCGTTCTGGCCGACGGCATGGGGGGACATCCCGAAGGTGAAGTGGCGGCGCAACTGGCGCTACAGACCATTGCGGCGCTGTACCAGAAAGAGGCGCGGCCTGTCATTAAAGACACGACAGAATTCCTGTCAACCGCCGTGATGGCTGCGCACCATCAGATCATTCGCTATGCCAGCGGAAAAGGCATGCTGGATACACCTCGCACCACTGTGGTGGCGGCTATTTTGCAAGGCGCGGGGGCCACCTGGGTGCATTGTGGAGACTCGCGCCTGTATGTCGTGCGCGACGGCGAATTGCTGACGCGTACCCGTGATCATTCCTATCTTGAGCAGCAAAGCACCGGAGTCATCAAGCTTGACAGCATCAACCGCAACATCCTGTTTACCTGTCTGGGTTCACCAACCAAGCCCATCTTTGATATCGCGGGCCCGGTCGTCCTGCAGCAGGGTGACAAGCTGTTGCTGTGTTCGGATGGCCTGTGGGGGACCCTGAGCGATGCCGAAATTGTCAGGCATCTGGCCAGCAAGAGCGTTTCCGATGCGGTGCCTGATCTGGTCGAGTCGGCCCTGCGCAGTGCTGGTGAGCACAGTGACAACGTGACCGCTCTGGCCATCGAGTGGGAAACCCCGGATGCCTTTGATTCGACCCTGGGCGTGTCCACCGACAGTATGATGGATGGGGTGTTCGCCTCGACCATCCAGGCTGGCCTGCTCGATACCATGGTCGATGATCTTGATGAGGCAACGATCGAGAAGTCGATTGCCGAAATCAACGAGGCTATTCGCCGCACGGCCGCAAGAAAGGCCTGACATCACCCGGGTCACACGCTGGCGCTGGCCAGCGTGCCCTTTTTCCATTGATCCGGCGTTCTATGCCAGAAAGTCATTCATCATGAGTCAGTTTTCCAGAAGCGGCGCACGCGCCCTGGATGCCCTGCGCCCAGTGCGCATCACGCGTCATTACACCGCTTACGCCGAAGGATCGGTGTTGATTGAATTTGGTGGCACCAGGGTTCTGTGCACTGCTTCAGTTGAGGAGAAGGTCCCTAGCCATAAAAAAGGCAGCGGCGAAGGCTGGGTCACTGCCGAATACGGCATGCTGCCGCGCGCCACCCACACGCGCGGCGATCGTGAAGCCGCTCGCGGCAAGCAGAGCGGCCGCACCCAGGAAATCCAGCGACTGATCGGCCGCGCCATGCGGTCCGTGTTTGACCTGAAAAAATTGGGCGAGCGCACGATTCAACTCGACTGTGATGTGATTCAGGCCGATGGCGGCACCCGTACGGCCAGCATCACCGGTGCCTTTGTGGCCGCGCAGGATGCCGTCGACACCTTGCTCACCAGCGGCAAGCTCCAGCAATCGCCAATTCTCGACCACGTGGCCGCCATCTCGGTCGGCATTGTGCAGGGTGCTCCCATGCTGGACCTGGAATACACCGAAGACTCGGCCGCAGGCACTGACATGAATGTCGTCATGACCGGTGCCGGACACTATGTGGAAGTGCAGGGCACGGCGGAAGGCGCTGCTTTTTCGCGCAAGGAAATGGACGCGCTGTTGGTGCTGGCTGAAAAGGGCATTGCCGAGTTGGTCGCCATCCAGAAATATTCACTATCAAAATAGTAGCTAATTAAGCATATCATGTATGGGTTAATTCCAGTTCTTGCTCATGAAAATCGTACTTGCATCGAATAACCAGGGCAAACTTACTGAACTGCAGGCCATGCTGGCACCACTCGGTCTGGAATTGCTGCGCCAGTCTGAGCTGGGCATCCCCGAGGCCGAGGAGCCTTTTCGCACCTTTTTCGAAAATGCACTCGCCAAAGCCCGCCACGCATCCAGGCTCAGCGGCCTGCCCGCACTGGCCGACGATGCTGGTTTGTGCGTGGACGCTTTCGGCGGCTTGCCGGGCGTGGATACGGCGTTTTATGCCATGCAGTTTGGCTACGCCAAGGGCGACGATAACAATGTCAAAGCCTTGCTGGAGCAGATGGCGGGTTTGATGCGGCCGTCCCAGCGCCGCGCCGCACTGGTGAGCACGCTGGTGGCGGTGCGTTCCGCGGACGATCCGGAGCCACTGATAGCGTCGGGGCGGGTGGCAGGAGAAATTGCCCTTGCACCCCAAGGCGACAACGGCTTCGGCTTCGATCCGGTGATGTTCATTCCCGAGTTCGGCCAAACCTTTGCTCAACTGCCGGTCGAGGTAAAAAACGCCAACAGCCATCGCGGCAAGGCGGCCCGGCAGATGCTGGCGCTGATGCGCGAGCGCTGGCTGTAAATAATGGCTCGTCAAGATATTCAACACTACATGCGCAGCGGCACGCTGCAACTTCGCGCGCTGCCACCCCTGTCGCTCTATGTCCATTTGCCCTGGTGCCTGAAAAAATGTCCATATTGCGATTTCAATTCGCATGAACTGTCGAGCGCGCTGACTGAGGGATTGCCAGAGCAGCGCTACCTTGATGCGCTGGTGGCCGATCTGGAGGCTTCACTGCCGCTGATCTGGGGTCGCGCGGTGCACAGCATCTTTATTGGCGGCGGCACGCCCAGCCTGTTCTCACCGCAGGCCATTGACCGTCTGCTGGGCGATATCCGCGCGCGGCTGCGGCTTGATGCCGACTGTGAAATCACGCTGGAAGCCAACCCCGGCACTTTTGAAAAAGACCGCTTCAAGGCCTTTCGCAGCGCTGGCGTTACGCGCCTTTCCGTCGGTGTGCAAAGTTTTGACGATCGCCACCTCAAGGCGCTGGGCCGCGTGCATGACCGCGGCCAGGCGCTGGCCGCCGTTGAAGAAGCGGCGCAAGCGTTTGACACTTTCAACCTTGACATCATGTATGCGCTGCCCGGCCAGACGCTGGAAAATCTTGAGCAGGACATGCGCCAGGCCCTGGCGCTGCAGCCGCCGCATATTTCGATTTACCAACTGACGATCGAGCCCAATACCTACTTTGCGAAATTTCCGCCGGTGATTCCCGAGGAAGATCTGGCCTACGCCATGCTCGACCGGATCACCGAAATGACCGAGGATGCCGGACTTGCGCGCTATGAAGTGTCGGCTTACGCCAAGCCTGGGCACCGCTGCTTTCACAATCTCAACTACTGGCAATTTGGCGATTACCTGGGAATCGGCGCGGGCGCGCACAGCAAGCTCAGCTTCCCCCACCGGGTGATTCGCCAGGTGCGTTACCGCGAGCCCGGGCTTTATATGGAAAAAGCCCTGGCCGGAGATGCCGTGACGCATGGACACAGAGGTGAGCCGTGGCGACCTGCCGTTTGAATTCATGCTTAACGCCTTGCGGCTCAGGGAAGGGTTCAAGCTGCAGGATTTTGCTGACAAGACCGGTCTGCCCCTGACCGCCATCGAGCCGGGGCTGGAAGAAGCCGAGCGCAAGGGGCTGATTGAACGCGATTTTGTTCGCGTCAAGCCGACCGGGCGCGGTTTTGATTTTCTGAACGACTTGCAGGAACTGTTTTTGGCGGTCGTGCGCCTTCCCGGGTCTTGACGTCGATCAAATTTCCCTTCGGTTCAGGTTTACCCGAAGCCGCTCCCTCCGACCCGCAATAACCGTCATGCGCACGTCTGGATGCACATCGCGCGTGTAGGTGTTTCAGTAGTCTCAGTAACTGTCCTGCAGCGGGGCCGGGCGCCATTTGGCCAGACGGTTTTCGACCAGGGTCATGGCGTATTCCGCGGCCAGAGCCACCACCATGATGATCAGGATGGCGGCATACATGCCGGCTGCATCAAACGAGCCACTGGCAATGTTGATGAGCAGGCCGATGCCGTAGCGCGCGCCGACAAACTCACCCACGATGGCGCCGACGATGGCAAAGCCGAAGCTCACATGCAGCGAAGCGAAAATCCAGCTCATGGCCGAGGGAATGACCACCGAGCGGGTCAATTGCCAGTCTCTGGCACCCAGGATCTGGGCGTTGGCCAGCAGGTTGCGGTCGGCTTCCCGCACGCCCTGGAAAGCGTTGGAAAAGACCACGAAGAAAACCATCACAAACGACAGCGCGACCTTGGAGGTCAGCCCAAGGCCGAACAGCATGATGAAAATCGGTGCCAGCACCACGCGTGGAACCGAATTGAAAACCTTGATATAGACTGAAAAAACATCGGACAGCATGCGGTTTCGGCCCAATGCGATGCCGGCGATGATGCCGGCGATGGAGCCGCTGAAGAAGCCGAGCAGCGACTCCTCCATGGTGACCCACAAGTGGTACCAGAGCGAGCCGTTGGCGGTGCCTTCGGTCATCCATTCATACAGCCGCAAGACAACCGCTGAAGGCTTCGAAAAAAAGAATTCATCGATCAGTCTGGTGCGGGTCAGCAGTTCCCAGCCACCCAGAACGACCACCAGAATGAAGTAGCGCCAGAAGTAGACGGCCTGCTTGCGTTTGCGCGCCGAGCGCACTGCCGCGGCCTCGATTTCGGCATCGGAGGTGCCGGGCTGGAACAGGATGCCGGAAGAAATGGTGGTATCAGTCATGATGATTTACCTCAGGCTACCAGGGCTTCCTGGCGTGCCGCGCTGCGCTGCACTTCATCGCGCAGGTCTTCCCAGATGGTGTGTGAAATATCGATAAATGCCTTGTCATAGCGAATTTCGCTGACAACGCGGGGGCGCGGGAGATCAATGGTGTAAACCGACTTCACGGTCGCCGGGCCGGCCGTCAGCACATACACCTTGTCGGCCAGAGCAATGGCCTCTTCGAGGTCATGCGTCACAAAAACGACAGATGCCCTGGCCTGGGACCAGAGCTGCAGCAGTTCCTCGTGCATCAGGACGCGGGTCTGTACGTCGAGCGCGGAAAAGGGCTCGTCCATGAGCAGGATCTGCGGCTCATTGATAAAGGTCTGGGCCAGCGAGACGCGTTTGCGCATGCCGCCTGAGAGCTGGTGCGGGTATTTCGATTCGTGGCCCGAGAGATTGACGCGCTCCAGCCAGCGCCGTGCGCTGTCGTAGGCCTGGCTTTCGGGTATGCCGCGAAACAGCGGCCCGGCCACCACGTTGTCGATCACGCTGCGCCACGGAAACAGCGCATCAGTCTGGAAGACAAAGCCGATGCCCGGGTCGATGCGGGTCACTGGCCCGCCCATCACGCGCACTTCGCCGCTGGACGGCCTGGCCAGTCCTGTGATCAGGTTGAGCGTCGTTGATTTGCCGCAGCCGGTGGGGCCGACCACGGCAACGAATTCGCCGCGGGCGACCGTCATATTGAAATCGCGCAGCGCGGTCATGGACTTGCCGTCTGGCGTGACAAAGCGCCGACCAACATTGATCAGTTCAATCGCTGGGCCCTGGATCGAGGAGTTTTCTGGCATGAAATTATTTCTAAGCCGGCGCATGGACTGGCATGAGTTGCGTGGATGCGCTTGCCATGCCCGGTCCAAGCGTGTGTAGCGGTGAATGTCTGGATTTCGGAATGGCTTACCTGGCGTTCTTGACAAACTCGGTGGTGTAGGTTTTCGACAGGTCAACCGTCTTGCCTTTCACGTTTTTTGAAAAACCGGAAAGCACCGCAAGCACGGTCTCGGGGCCGCCCGCCGGCATCACGCCATCGGGGGTGAACATGCCTTTGCCGTCATTGAGCGCCTTGATGTAGCCCTCCTTGTCGCCGACGTAGAAATCTTTCGGCATTTTTTCAGCGATCTCGGCTGCGCTGTGCGTATGGATGAATTTCAGGGTCTTGACGAAGGCGTTGGCCAGCTTCTGAACCGTGGGCTTGTTCTTTTCAACCCATTCTGTCGGCATGTAGAGCGAGGCTGCCGGATAGGTGCCGCCCAGTGCCGCCTTGGTTTTTTCAATCGTTCGCATGTCAATCAGCACCCGCGCGTCACCGGTCTTGAGCAGGCGGGAAATGGTGGGCTCGGTGGTCATGCCAGCCTGAATCTTGTCTTGCTGCAGCGCTGCGATAAAGGTGGTTCCGGCGCCCACGGGAAGGGTAGAGAACTCGCTGATTGGGACGCCGGACTTGACCATCAGGTACTGGCTCAGAAAATTGGTGGATGAGCCCAGGCCTGTCACGCCCAGGCTTTTTCCCCTGAGGTCCGCCATGGATTTGATTTCAGGGTGCTTGTTCGACACCATCTCGACCTCGCCCGGCGCCTGGCTGAACTGCACCACGGATTCCACATACTTGCCCTTGGTCTGCAGGTCCACGCAGTGGTCGTAAAAACCGACAACGCCATGCACCGCCCCGGCCAGCATGTCGTTTTCAGCATTCACGCCAGCTCCTTCATTGAGCAGTTCCACATCAAGCCCTTCAGCCTTGAAGTAACCCAGTCCTTCGGCCAGCTTGGCCGGCAGGTAAATCTGCTTTTCGTAGCCGCCGATCATGATGGAAACCTTGTCGGCGGCAAATGCAGCGGAAGCGCTCGCAAGCATTGCGGCAAGCGCCACCGAAGTCAGTAACGCGCGGTTGACTGTTTTTGCATTCATGTTGTCTTATATGGATGCCTCCCGG